>NZ_LQGY01000031.1 GCF_001620055.1 Agromyces sp. NDB4Y10
ACCGCCGCCGTCGCGGCCGCCACGACCCTCGCTGCCGGGGTCGCCGCGGTGCGGCCCGAGCCGACCGCGGCGGGGGTCGTCTCGATCGTCGCGGCGCTGCGGTACGCGGTGCCGACCCTCCGGGCCCAGGCGGGCGCGGTCGCCGACCCGTCGGCACCCGTCGTCCGCTCGGCCACGCGCCGCGGCATCCTCGCCATGGTGCCCCTGCAGGCGGCGCTCACCGCGCGGGCCGGCCGTCCAGTCGACGCCCTCGTGCTGCTCGGCATCGACGCGCTCGGGGTCGTGCTCGGCCGCCGTGCGAAGGGGCGCGAGATCACATGAACGCGACCGCGGCACCGGCCCGCCCCGTGCTCGGGTACGGCACGAACGGCTTCGCCGACCATCCGCTCGACGCCGCGCTCGACGTCATGCAGGCGCACGGCTACCGTGCGGTGGCGCTCACGCTCGGCCACCCCCACTTCGACGTCGTCGCCGACGGATGGCTCGATCGGGCGATCGCGCTGCGCGACGACCTTCGTCGCCGGGGCCTGCGCGTGGTCGTCGAGACCGGCGGGCGCTACGTGCTCGACCCGTTCCGCAAGCACCGGCCGAACCTGCTCGATGACGACGCCGACGCCGCGGTGCGCGTGGCCTTCCTCGTCCGCGCCGTCGAGGTCGCCGCCGTGCTCGACGCCGAGTGCGTGTCGCTGTGGGCCGGGGTGCGTCCCGAGGGGCTGGCGACGGATGCCGCGTGGGACCGCCTCGTGCGACGACTGCGACCCGTGGTCGAAGCCGCCCGCGAGCACGGCGTGCGCCTCGGGTTCGAGCCGGAGCCCGGGATGCTCGTCGAGACCGTGGCCGACGCCCTGCGCCTCCGGGCCGCACTCGGCGACCCGCCGGAGTTCGGCCTGACGGTCGACCTCGGCCACTGCGAGGTCGTCGAGCCGGACGGGGTCGCGGGGGCGCTCCGCGCCGCGGGCGACCTGCTCGTGAACGTGCAGGTCGACGACATGCTCCCGCACGCGCACGAGCACCTCGAGCTCGGCGCCGGAAGCCTCGACCTCGACCTCGCCTTCCGCACGCTCGCCGACCTCGGCTACGCGGGCGTGGCCGCGGTCGAACTGCCGCGGCACTCGCACGCGGCACCCCGCTGCGCCGAGGAGAGCATGGCGCGGCTGACCGACGTCATGGAGAGGATCGGACGATGACCGCCACCGACGGCATGGAAGCGCGCTACCGCGACGGCGACACCGAGCAGCGCATCGCGGTGCTCGAGGACCTGAACCGGCACGCGTACGACGGCGCCCTCGCCGACGACGAGCGCGAGGCGGGCCTCGGGCTCGTCCGCGACGCCCTGCGCGCCAACGACCCGCGCCTCGTGTCGGCGGCGATGGGCGCCTTCGCCGGGCGCCACCTCGGCGACCACGACTGGCGGCACGGCGTCATGAAACTCGTGTTCATGGAGGTGCCGCTGACCACGGTCGACCGCCTGGTCGACCGGCGCGACGCCGAGCTGTCGCGCATGGCCGCCGACCTCGCCGAGGAGCGCGAGGCGGCCGGTCGCCCCGTCCCCGACGACCTGCGGTCGCTGCTGCCGCCGGTCGGCGCCGCACGAGAGGAAGGCCGCTGAGATGCGCATCTTCGACCCGCACATCCACATGTCCTCGCGCACGACCGACGACTACGAGGCCATGTACGCCGCCGGCGTGCGCGCGCTCGTCGAGCCGTCGTTCTGGCTGGGCCAGCCGCGCACGAGCGTCGGCTCGTTCGTGGACTACTTCGACGCGCTCACGGGCTGGGAGCGGTTCCGGGCCTCGCAGTTCGGCATCCGCCACCACTGCGCCGTCGCGCTGAACCCGAAGGAGGCGAACGACGCGCGCTGCCGCGAGGTGCTCGCGGAACTGCCGCGGTTCCTCCGGCGGGAGTCGGTCGTCGCGATCGGCGAGACGGGCTACGACTCGATGACCGCCGAGGAGGACGAGGTGCTCGAGGCGCACCTCGCGCTCGGCGTCGAGCACCGCCTGCCGGTCATCGTCCACACCCCGCACCGCGACAAGAAGTACGGCACCCGCCGCACCCTCGAGGTGATCGCGGAATCGGGCATCGAGCCGGGCCTGGTCGTCCTCGACCACCTCAACGAGGTGACGATCGAGATGGTGAAGGAGTCGGGCGCCTGGATGGGCTTCTCGATCTACCCCGACACGAAGATGGACCCCCACCGCATGGTGGCGCTCCTGCAGCGGTACGGCACCGAGCGCGTGCTCGTGAACTCGGCGGCCGACTGGGGTCGCTCCGACCCGCTCCTCACGGCGAAGACCGGCGCGGCCATGCTCGACGCCGGCTTCGACGCGGCCGACGTCGACCGCGTGCTCTGGCAGAACCCGGTCGAGTTCTTCGCGCAGAGCGGCCGGCTCGACCTCACGCCGCTGCCCGGGTTCGCCCTCGCCAACGCGCCCGAGACGTTCTCCGGCAACTCGGTGCGACGGGGCGGGGCGGATGCCACGGTGCCGGCCGTGCCCGAGGCGGCGCGCTGATGCACCTGTCGTACTGCACGAACGTGCACCCGGCCGAGGACCTCGACGGCGTCATCCGCCAACTGCGCGAGGCCGCCGGACCGGTGCGCCGCGCGGCGGGCCTCGCCGTGCTCGGCGTCGGACTCTGGCTGCCCGCGCCGCTCGCGGCACGGCTCGCGTCCGAGCCGGAGGCGCTCGCGCGACTCCGCGGCACGCTCGACGACGAGGGGCTCGAGGTCCGCACCCTCAACGCGTTCCCGTACGAGGCGTTCCACGCCGAGGTCGTGAAGCTCGACGTCTACCGCCCCGACTGGACCGACCCCGCGCGGCTGGAGTACACCGTCGACGCCGCCCGCGTCCTCGCCGCGCTGCTGCCCGACGGCGCCGACGGCTCGATCTCCACGCTGCCGCTCGGCTGGCGCGACGGGTGGGACTCCGCCGCCGACCGCGCGGCGACCGACGCGCTCGCGGCGCTCGGGGCGGAGCTGCGCGCCATCCGCGCCGAGACCGGCCGGACCATCCGCCTCGCCGTCGAGCCCGAGCCGGGCTGCACCCTCGACGACGTCGACGACGTCGTGGCGTGGCTGGCGGCGCGGCGCGACCGGCTCGACCTCGACCTCATCGGCGTGTGCCTCGACACGTGCCACCTCGCGGTGTCGTTCGCCGACCCCGCCGAGGCCGTCGAGCGGATCGCCGCCGCCGGCCTCCGCGTCGTGAAGGTGCAGGCGTCCGCCGCGCTGCACGTCGAGCGCCCGGCCGACGCCGACGCGCGCCGGGCCGTCGGCGCCTACGCGGAGGACCGCTACCTGCACCAGGTGCGCGAGGACGCCCCGGGCGGCGTCATCCGGGTCGACGACCTGCCCGAGGCGCTCGCGGAGCTGCCCGCGACGGCGCCGTGGCGCGTGCACTTCCACGTGCCGCTGCACCTCGTGCCCGAGCCGCCGCTCGCGTCGACGACCGACGTGCTCCGCACGGCGCTCGCCGCCGTGCGCGCCGTGCAGGACGTCGACCAGGTGCACCTCGACGTCGAGACGTACACGTGGTCGGTGCTCCCGGGGGCGCCGGTCGACCTCGTCGACGGCATCGCGGCCGAGCTCCGGTGGGCGCACGCCGAGCTCCTCGAGGGAGCGGAGCAGCCGGCATGAGCTCGAAGGTCCTCCTGCTCGACGTGGTCGGCCTCACCGCCGACGCCCTGCGGCACATGCCGCGACTCAGCCACCTGGCCCGCGCGGGGGCGCGCGCCGAGCTCGGCACGGTGCTCCCGGCCGTCACCTGCTCGGTGCAGTCGTCGGTGCTCACCGGCCGCATGCCCTCGAGCCACGGCATCGTGGGCAACGGATGGTACTTCCGCGAGCTCGGCGACGTGCTGCTGTGGCGCCAGCACAACCGCCTGGTCGAGGGCGAGAAGCTCTGGGAGACCGCCCGCCGGCGCCGCGGGGGCGACTACACGAGCGCGAACCTCGGCTGGTGGTACGCCATGGGCGCGACGACCGACCTCACCGTGACGCCCCGCCCGATCTACCACGCCGACGGGCGCAAGTCGCCCGACTTCTACGCGCGGCCGCCCGCCCTGCACGACGAGTTGCGTCACGAGCTCGGCGAGTTCCCCCTGTTCCAGTACTGGGGGCCGACCGCGTCGATCCGCTCCACGCAGTGGATCGTCGACGCCACCCGTCGGGTGCTCGATCGCCCGGGCGCGCCCGACCTGACGATGGCGTACCTGCCGCACCTCGACTACGACCACCAGCGCTTCGGTCCCGACTCGCCCGAGGGGCGTCGCGCCGCCGTCGAGCTCGATGCCGCCATGGCGCCGCTGCTCGACCAGGCCGAGGCGCAGGACGTCACGGTCGTCGCGCTCGCCGAGTACGGCATCGCGCGGGCGGACCGGCCGGTCGACGTCAACCGGGCACTGCGACGCGAGGGCCTGCTCGAGGTGTACGTGCAGGACGGCCGCGAGCAGCTCGACCCGTGGACCTCGCGCGCGTTCGCCGTCGCCGACCACCAGGTCGCGCACGTGTACGTGGCGGACCCGGCCGACGAGGCGCGCGTCGCGGCGATCCTCCGCGACCTCCCGGGCGTCGACGAGGTCCTCGACCGCGAGGCGCAGGCCCGGTACGGGCTCGACCACGCCCGGTCGGGCGAGCTCGTCGCGGTCGCCGAGCCGGGGGCCTGGTTCACGTACTACTTCTGGCTCGACGACGACCGCGCGCCCGAGTACGCGCGGGGCGTCGACATCCACCGCAAGCCCGGCTACGACCCGGCCGAGCTGTTCTTCGACCCCGCCGACCGGCTCGCGAAGGCCAAGGCGGCCGGCAACCTCGCCCGCAAGGCGCTCGGCCTCCGCTACGCGATGAGCACCGTGCCCCTCGACCCGTCGTGCGTGCGCGGCACGCACGGGCGACTGCCCGACTCGGCGGCCGACACCCCGCTGCTGCTCGCGTCCGACCCCCGCTTCCTCGACGGCGCGGGCGACCGCGTCCACGCCACCGACGTCCGCGACCTGGTCCTGCACTGGCAGGGCCTCGGAGCGTCCGCCACGTCCGACCCCCACGAAAGGATCCGAGCATGACCGACTCGCCCGCCTCCACGCACCCCGTCACGCTGTTCACCGGCCAGTGGGCCGACCTGCCGTTCGAGGAGGTCGCGCGCCTGGCATCCGAGTGGGGCTACGACGGCCTCGAGATCGGCATCGGCGGCGACCACCTCGACACGAAGCTCGCCGACGAGGAGCCCGGCTACCTGAAGGAGAAGCTCGAGCTCCTGAAGCGCTACGACCTGGAGGTCTACGCGATCTCGAACCACCTCACGGGTCAGGCGGTGTGCGACGACCCGATCGACTTCCGCCACCAGGCGATCGTGCGCCCCTACACCTGGGGCGACGGCGACGCCGAGGGCGTGCGGCAGCGGGCCGCCGAGGACCTGAAGCGCACGGCGCGCGTGGCGCGGAAGCTCGGCGTCGACACGGTCGTCGGCTTCACCGGCTCGAAGATCTGGCAGTACGTCGCCATGTTCCCGCCCGTGCCCGCGTCGGTCATCGACGCCGGCTACGAGGACTTCGCGAACCGGTGGAACCCGATCCTCGACGTGTTCGACGACGAGGGCGTCCGGTTCGCGCACGAGGTGCACCCGTCGGAGATCGCGTACGACCACTGGACCAGCGTGCGCACCCTCGAGGCCATCGACCGCCGTCCGGCGTTCGGCTTCAACTGGGACCCGAGCCACATGATGTGGCAGGGCGTCGACCCGGTCGGCTTCATCTGGGACTTCCAGGACCGGATCTACCACGTCGACTGCAAGGACACGCGCATCCGCACGGCCAACAGCCGCAGCGGCATCCTCGGTTCGCACCTGCCGTGGGGCGACCCGCGCCGCGGTTGGGACTTCGTGTCGACCGGTCACGGCGACGTGCCGTGGGAGGACGCGTTCCGTGCGCTCGACGCGATCGGCTACACCGGCCCGATCTCGGTCGAGTGGGAGGACGCCGGCATGGACCGCCTCCACGGTGGGCCGCAGGCGCTCGAGTTCGTGCGCTCCCTCATCTGGCCGCGCCCGACCGCGTCGTTCGACGCCGCGTTCTCGAACCAGTAGGCGAGCGGATGCCGCGACCTGCGGGGCGGCTCGGCGCTACGTCTCGGCGCCGGCCGCCCGCAGGTCGAGGACGGTCCCGCTCACCTCGCCCGCGTCCGGGTACCGCTCGCGGTGGGGGAGCCCGCCCGGCGTGAGGCCGAGGCCGCTCGCCGCCGCATCGGTCACGAAGAGGTAGGGCTGGGATCCGACGCGCTCGCGGATGGCGTTCTTGAGCAGGCGATGCGCGACCGTGACCGCCGGTCCGAGCAGGTCGCTCCCGGTGCCGACGGACTGCCGGACGCACATCCCGCGGTGCAGGATCACCTTGAGGTCGAGGTACGCGACGTTGGGACAGGCCGTGCAGTCGTGCTCCGGTCCCGGTGTCGCGTTCGTCCGCGCCGTGCGGAAGCGCTCGTACATCTGCTGCAGCCGCTCGACGACGGCATCGCCCCTGCCGTCGAGGGCGGCAGCCGGCGCGCACGCGAACACCGCGTCGCCCTCGAGCTTCACGAGCTGGAAGTCGGGCTCGACGCCGGTCGCGACGCTGTCGAGCAGGGCCCCCAGCAGCGAGTACGCCGTCGGGATCCCGCCGCTGAAGTCGACGCCATGCGCCTCCTCGACGCTCGCCATGAACCCGGTGAAGCCGGAGATGTCGGCGATGAGCAGGTACCGCTCGCCCGCCGCGACCTCGTCCACCGGCGCGTCGGGCCTCGTCGTCGTCGCGTCCATGCGCCTCCCGCCCGTGCCGCCGGTTCCGTGGCCCGAGTCTACGACCGCTCGTCGACGGCTACCGGCGCTCGGTGACGGTGCCCTGCTTCAGGTGCAGGCGCCGCTCGGCGCGCCGGGCCACGGCAGAGTCGTGGGTGACGATCACGAGCGTGAGGCCGCGGTCGCGCCAGAGGCCCTCGAGCAGGTCCATGATCTCGTCGCGGGTCTGCTCGTCGAGGTTGCCCGTCGGCTCGTCGGCGAGCAGCACCTCGGGCTCCTTCACGAGCGCGCGAGCGATCGCGACGCGCTGCTGCTGGCCGCCCGACAGTTCGCCGGGCACGTGATGCGCCCGGTCGCCGAGCCCGACCGACTCGAGCGCGGCGGTCGCGCGGCGGCGGCGCTCCTCGGCCGGGACGCCGAGCGGGTCGAGCGCCGTCTCGACGTTCTCGAGCGCGGTGAGCGTGGGGATCAGGTTGAAGCCCTGGAACACGAAGCCGATCTCCCTCGCCCGCACGTCGCCGAGCCTCGCATCGGGCAGGGCCGACAGGTCGGACTCGCCGAGCGCGACGCGTCCCGATGTCGGCCGGTCGAGCGCGCCGAGCAACTGCAGCAGCGTCGACTTGCCGCCGCCCGTCGGGCCCTGGACGGCGACGAGCTGCCCGCGCGGGATCGTCAGGTTCACGTCCGTCAGCGCGGCGACCGTGCGCTCCTTCTGCCGGTAGGTCTTGGAGACGTTCTCGAGGGTGTACATGGGGGGTCCTTCCGTGGTGCGGTGCTGGGTGGTCGAGCGGATGCCGGCGGTATCCGTTCAGGCGACGCTGCGGAGCGCCTCGGCCGGGCGGAGCAGGCTCGCGCGCCATCCGCCGATCGCTCCGGCGAGGAGGCCGCCGAGTACGGCCAGGCCGACGGCGAGGGCGACGACGGTGGCGGTCACGGGTGCGGTGAGCACCACCTCGGTCGACGCCTGCATCGCGTCGAACGGGTTGCCGCCGCCGAAGCCGGCGGGTCCGTCGGCGGAGGCGTCGGGTGCCGACGTGGTGGCGAGCGTCGGCGCGATCGCATTGACGACGGCGATGCCGATGAAGCCGAGCACGAGGCCGGCCGCGCCGCCCAGGAGGCCCTGCACGAGCGATTCGCCCGCGACCTGGCCGGTGATGCGGCGGTTCGACCAGCCGATCGCCTTGAGCGTGCCGAACTCGCGCGTGCGCCGGGTGACGCCCTGGATCGTGAAGAGGATCGCGATGAGGAACGCCGCCGCGAGCACCGCGACCGAGAGCCACAGGCCGAGGCTCGAGACGAGCTGCGACGCGGTGCCGAGCGAGCCCGACACCGTCGCCGCGAGGTCCTCCTGCGTGCTCACCTCCTGGTAGGGCAGGGCCGCCTCGAGGTCGGCCTTCACCGAGCCGATCATCGACGCCGACTCCGCCTGCACCGCGATGTCGGAGACCTGGCCCTCGAGGCCGGACACCTCCTGCGCGACGTCGAGGGGGATGTAGGCGTTCGATGCGGTCGTGGCATCGGCCGAGGTCGACGCGACCGTGCCGACCACCTCGAATTCGGTGCCGCCGAGGTCGATCGTGTCGCCCACGGCGAGCCCCTCGCTCGTGGCGTGGTCGGCGTCGAGCACGGCGACCGCCTGCCCGGTATCGTCGGCGTCGAGGCCGCGTCCGTCGACGACCTCCACCGCGCTGAGCGGGCCGACGGCATCGGCGGCCGGGTCGACGCCGGTCACGGTCGTGCTCGACACGTCGAAGGCGCCGCCGGCGAAGCCGCCGCCGTCCCCGGGTGCGGGCAGCGCCACGTCGCCGTCGGCACCGCCGGGGGGTGCGGGCAGCTCGCCGTCGAAGGCCACGTTCGTGAGGCTGAGCGTCGCGGATGCCGCGGCCACGCCGTCGACCGACCGGGCGGTCTCGAGCGTCGAGGCGTCGAACGTCGACGAGCCCGGGCCGGGCGTGAGGATGGAGTTGCTGAGCTCCGTGGTGCTGCCGTCCTCGGCCGTCGCGCCATCCTCCTGCCCGAACTCGAAGCGGACCCCGGGCGGGCCCTCGCCGTCGCCGGGCGCCGTCGGCGCCTGCGACACGGTGAGGTCGGTTCCGACGCCGTAGACGGACTCGAGCGCGGCGGCCTGCGCCTCGCGCACGCCCGTCGAGACGGCGTTGACGATCATGACCAGGGCGATCGCGAGCGCCATGCCGGCCGCGACGATCGCGGTCTGCCTGCGGCGGCCGGCCAGCTCGCGCCGGAGGTAGGTGAAGAACATGGTGGGGTCCTCGAGGGTCGGCGTGCACCCACCGGTCGGCGGGCTCGCTCCGGACGCTAGGCACGCCCGCTGTGGTCCGGCGATGCGTCGCCCCTGCGTCGGCTATGCCGACCTCAGTCGAGTCGCAGGTACTCCTCGAGGGGCACGCCGTCGATGAGGATGCGCGCCTCGGACGCCCCGGTGGCCGTCATCGCGGTGCGCTCGAGCTGTGCTTCGAGTCGCGGGTCGTCGCACATGCCCCGCAGCAGGGGCCGACCCGTGAGCTCGACCGTCACGGTGCCGTCGGCCTCGAGGCGGCCGTCGACGTAGTCGAGCGAGCCGCCGGGCACGGCCGTGTACAGGCCCGTGTCGACGGTCTCGCCCTCGGGCGTCTGCAGCAGCCTGGTGATGCTCGCACGCAGCGGGTCGTCGGTCGTGATGGGCTCGGTCGGCACGGCCACCAGGCTGTCGCCGCAGCCGATCGGCTCGCCCGACGCCCCGTCGTCGCCGACGCGGACGAGGTACAGGGTGAGCGGAGCAGGGGTCGCGTCGGGTCCCGGCGGCGTCGGCGCGGGCTCGGTGGTCGAGGTGGCCGGCGGCGAGCCGGTGGGCGGCGCCGACGTCGTCGTCGGGGCGGGGCCGCCGTCGGTCCCGCAACCCGCGAGCAGCAGCACCACTGCCGCCGTCGCCGCGGCGGTGGTCGTCCGCCCGAGCATGCCCATCGCGTCACCGCCCTCACCGGAACCGTACGCCCGTCGCGCCCGGGCGGCACCCGACCTTGGTCACATGGCGGGATCACAGGCGGCATCCGCTCGCGTCATAGGAAGCGCACAGGAACGCGCGCATACTCGGAACCATGAGCCAGTCGACCACCGCCCCCGGCGCGGGCCAGCGACCGCAGATCGCCAAGGCCGACGGCAGCCCCGTGCGCGTGCTGGTCGTCGACGACGAGCACTCGCTCACCGACCTGCTGAAGATGGCCCTCCGCTACGAGGGCTGGGAGGTGCGCACCGCGTCCGACGGCTTCGGCGCCGTGCGCGTGGCGCGCGAGTTCCGTCCCGACGCGATCGTGCTCGACATCATGCTGCCCGACATCGACGGCCTCGAGGTGCTGCAGCGGGTTCGCGCCGACGGCACCGAGACGCCCGTCCTGTTCCTCACGGCGAAGGACTCCCTCGACGACCGCATCGCCGGCCTCACGGCGGGCGGCGACGACTACGTCACCAAGCCCTTCAGCCTCGAGGAGGTCGTGGCGCGCCTGCGCGGGCTGATCCGCCGCTCGACGCTGACGCTCGCCCAGTCGAAGGATCCGGTGCTGCGCGTCGGCGACCTCACCCTCGACGAGGACTCGTACGAGGTCGAGCGCGGCGGCACGCCCATCGAGCTCACCGCGACCGAGTTCGAGCTGCTGCGCTTCCTCATGCGCAATCCGCGGCGCGTGCTGTCGAAGGCGCAGATCCTCGACCGCGTCTGGAGCTACGACTTCGGCGGCCGCGAGACCGTGGTGGAGCTCTACATCTCCTACCTCCGCAAGAAGATCGACGCGGGCCGCGAGCCGATGATCCACACCGTGCGCGGCGCCGGTTACATGCTCAAGGCCACGACGTGACGAATCCCGGCGACCCCGGCCACGCGGCCGCGGCCAGGCGCGCCGCGGCCGAGCGGGCCGAGGCGGCCGGGGTGACGGATGCCGCGGCCGCGCGTCCCGCGCCGAAGACCCTGCGCCGCCGGCTGCTCATCGTGGTCGCGGCGCTCGTCGTGCTCGTCAGCGCCATCGTGGGCCTCGTCAGCGTCGCGGTGCTGCACAACCAGCTCGTCGCCCGCCTCGACGCCGCACTCGAGCAGGCCACCGACCGCGCCGGACGCGCGCTCGACGACCCGGGCGGACCGCTGCCGATCCCGCCCGAGGGCGCCGAGGTGCTGCTGCGTATCCCCGGCCAGCCCGTGGGCACCGTCGCCGCCCTCGTCGTCGACCGGACGATCTTCGCGTCCAGCACGATCGACGAGGAGGGCGAGCTCGTCCAGCCGTCGCCGGACGCGCTGCGCACCCTCGCCGCCGTGCCCGTCGACCGCGAACCGCGCACGGTCGAACTTGCGGGCCTCGGCGACTATCGCGCGATCGCCGCGCCCACCAACGGCGGGTACTCCTTCGTGGTGGCGCTGCCGCTCGACGAGGTCAACGCGACCACGGCGCAGCTCGGCATCACGATCGTGATCGTCGCGCTCGCCGGGCTGGCGGGCGCGCTCGCGCTCGGCGCGGTCACGGTGCGCCGCGCGCTGCAGCCCCTCGACCGCGTCACCGAGACCGCGACGGCCGTGTCCGACCTGCCGCTGGCGCGCGGTGACGTCGAACTGCCGGAGCAGGTGCCCGTCGACGACGAGCGGACCGAGGTCGGCCGCCTCGCGACCTCCTTCAACCGGATGCTCGGCCACGTGGCATCCGCCCTGTCGGCCCGGGAGCAGTCGGAGCGGAAGGTGCGACGCTTCGTCGCCGACGCGAGCCACGAGTTGCGCACGCCGCTCGCCTCGATCCGCGGCTACGCCGAGCTCACCCGCATGCACGGCGGGGAGCTGCCGCCCGACGTCGTGCACGCGATCGGGCGCATCGAGTCCGAGTCGCTGCGGATGACCGAGCTCGTCGAGGACCTCCTCCTGCTCGCGCGCCTCGACGAGGGCCGCGAGCTGCGCCGCGATCCCGTCGACCTGCGACAGCTCGTGGTCGACGCAGTGGGTGACGCGCAGGTCGCCGGACCCGACCACGACTGGCGCGTGGCCGTCCCCGCCGAGCCCGTGACCGTCGCGGGCGACGCGTCGCGACTGCACCAGGTGCTCGCGAACCTGCTCGCGAACGCCCGCGTGCACACGCCCGAGGGCACGAAGGTCGTCGTGCGCCTGCAGCCGGTGCCGTCGACGGATGCCGCGGGCGACCGGGTCCGCATCACCGTGAGCGACGACGGTCCGGGCATCGGCCCGGACGTGCGGGCGACCCTGTTCGAGCGCTTCGCCCGCGGGGACGCGTCGCGCTCCCGTCGCGCGGGCAGCACGGGGCTCGGCCTCGCCATCGTGCGCGCGGTCGTCGAGGCCCACCGCGGCACGGTCGCGGTCGACAGCGGGCCCGGCCGCACCGAGTTCGCCGTCGAGCTCCCCGTCGACTGACCCGCGCCCGCGCCCGCGCCCGCGCCCGCACCCCCGCTCCCTGGAGCGCCAGTTGATGCGAACTGCACCGCTCAGGCGACCGAGCGGTGCATTCGACACCGACTCGCCGACGGCGCGGCGCCGCCTCAGGGGTCGCTGGACGCGGGACTCAGGATGCGGCGGGGTCCTGAGCTTCGCGCTCGCCGAGCGCGTCGCCGCCGAGGCGGGCGAGCAGGCGAGCGAGTTGCTCGACGTCGTCGGC
This sequence comes from Agromyces sp. NDB4Y10, assembly GCF_001620055.1. Taxonomy (GTDB): domain Bacteria; phylum Actinomycetota; class Actinomycetes; order Actinomycetales; family Microbacteriaceae; genus Agromyces; species Agromyces indicus. Next base: position 12,404 of record NZ_LQGY01000031.1, read on the forward strand.
GGACCAGGTCCGCAGCTTGGCGTACAGCTCCTGCTGCATGCGCGAGCTGCGCTGCCCGACGCGCTCGATGGCGACGGGCGTGGGCTGGATGATGCGTGCCCGGCCGTCCTTCGGGTCGGGGACGCTCGTCGCGAGACCCAGCGCCTCGAGCTGCTTGACCTGACGGCTCACGACGCTCTTGTCGATCTCGAGCGCCTCGGCGACGGCGCCGGCGTTCATCGCGCCGCGCCGCACCACCGCGGAGAGGATCTTGTACCCGACGGGCTGCAGGTCGGGGTGGACGGCGGCCGCGGCCTCCTTCCACACGGCGCGCACGCGGACGAAGAGCAGGCGCAGCTGCTCCTCGACCGACGCGATCTCCTCGTCGGTGGCCGGGCGGGGGTCGGCCGCGGGGGTGGCGGTCATGCGGCCGATCCTATTGCCCGGTCCGCTCGGCGGGACGGCCGGCGCCGGCGTCGACCGCGGGGTCGTGCGCGAGGCCGACGGGCGTGAGGGCGACGGATGCCGTGGCGGTGTCGATCGCGGCATCCTCCGCATCCTCGAGCTCCCGCTCGCGCCCGGCCGCGGCATCCGGCCCCTGCTCGGCCTTCGCGCGCTGGATGGCGTTCTGCGTGCCGAGGTCGACGTTCGGCAGGAACGCCACGGCGATGAGCGTCACGATCGCGAGCGGCACGGCGGCGAGGAAGACGGTGCCGACGCCCGTGCCGTAGGCCGACTCGACCACGATGCGGAGGAAGTCGGGCAGGGCGGCGATCTGCGGGATGGTGCCCTCGCCGAGGGTGCGTGCGGCCTCGAGCTGCTGCTCGGGCTCGAGCGCGCCGACGCCCTCGCGGATGCGGTCGGCGACCACCGTGCCGAGGATCGAGCCCATGACCGCGACACCGACCGTCCCGCCGAGGCTGCGGAAGAACGTGACGGCGCTCGTCGCGACGCCGAGGTGGCGCACCTCGGCCGTGTTCTGCACGACGAGCACGAGGTTCTGCATGAGCATGCCGACGCCCGCGCCGAGCACGAACATCGAGATGCCGACGTACCAGAAGGGCGTGTCGTAGTGCAGCTGCGAGAGGCCGACGCTGCCGGTGATGAGGAGCACGCCGCCGGTCACCATGAACGCCTTCCACTTGCCGCGGCGACTCACGAGCGCGCCGATCACGGTGGAGGCGATGAGCACGCCCGCCATCATCGGGATGGTGAGCAGGCCCGACTCGGTGGGCGTCGCGCCCCGGGCGAGCTGCATGTACTGGCTGAGGAAGACCGCGGTGCCGAACATCGCGACGCCGACCGACACCGACGCGACGACCGAGAGCGTGAACGTGCGGTTGCGGAAGAGGCCGAGCGGGATGAGCGGCTCGGCCGCGCGCAGCTCGACGACCACGGCGATCGCCAAAAGGACGACGGCGCCGCCGACCATCGCGAGCGTCGCCCACGAGATCCACTCGAAGTCGTTCCCGGCGAAGGTGACCCAGAGCAGCAGGAGCGAGACGCCGGAGGAGATCAGGACGATGCCGGCGTAGTCGATCGACACCTTCGTCCTGGGGCGCTTCGGCAGGTGGAGCGTGCGCTGCAGGAGCACGAGCGCGACGACGGCGATGGGCAGGCCGACGAAGAAGTTCCAGCGCCAGCCGATGCCGTCGGTGATGACGCCGCCGAGCAGCGGGCCGCCCACGGTCGCGACGGCCATGACGGCGCCGAAGAGGCCCGCGTACCGTCCGCGCTCGCGCGGGCTGATGATGTCGGCCATCACGATCTGGCTGAGGGCGGCGAGGCCGCCGGCGCCGAGCCCCTGGAGGACGCGCATGGTGATGAGGGTGCCGGTGTCCTGCGAGAAGCCGGCCACCGCCGACGCGACCACGAAGATCACGAGCGCGAGCTGCAGCAGCAGCTTGCGGTCGAACAGGTCGGCGAGCTTGCCCCAGACGGGCGTCGACACGGTCGTCGCGAGGAGCGTCGCGGTGACGACCCACGTGAACGCCGACTGGTCGCCCTCGAGGTCGCTGATGATGACCGGCAGCGAGCTGCCGACCACCGTCGACGCGAGCATCGACACGAACATGCCGAGGAGCAGCCCGGAGAGGGCGGTGAGCACCTCGCGGTGGGTCATGCCGGAGTCGGTGCCTGGCGGGGCGGTGCGGGCGGCGTCGGTCATGGGGCTCCTGATCTGATTGACAAAGGTCAACTATAAAGAACCGGTGGACCTCGGTCAACTATTCCCACGGCGCCCGGTTGCGCCGATTTGGCGGCGCCCGCGGCATCCGTTACCCTTGTCGAAGCCGAAGACCGCTGGTCGTCGTGCGCGTCGCAAGACGGGCCGACCGAAGCTCTGCGAATGCAGGGGCCCGCGCAGGTGTGACGAAGACTTTTCGGGTTTCCCGAATCGAGCTCCGCGCGTCTGCGCCGGAGCTCTTTCCATTTCCGGCCCGTGTTCGTGAGAACCGGCCAGCGCTCCGAGGCCGTGCACCGCCACCGCGATGCACGTTGAAGACACAAGGAGTGGCCATGGCGAACAAGGAAGCCGCGGTTGCCGAACTCACGAACCTGTTCGAGAGCTCGACCGCCGTTCTGCTGACCGAATACCGCGGCCTCACTGTTGCCCAGCTCAAGACGCTGCGCAAGTCCATCAGTGGGGACGCGAGCTACGCCGTGGTGAAGAACACGCTGACCAAGATCGCGGCGAACAACGCCGGCATCTCGTCGTTCGACGACGAGCTCGCCGGTCCGTCCGCGATCGCGTTCGTGCACGGCGACCCGGTCGCCGTCGCGAAGGCGCTGCGCGACTTCGCCAAGGCGAACCCTCTCCTCGTGGTCAAGGGCGGCTACTTCGATGGCAAGCCCCTGACCGCCGAAGAGGTAGGCAAGCTCGCCGACCTCGAGTCCCGCGAAGTGCTCCTGGCGAAGCTCGCCGGCGCCTTCAAGGCCTCGCTGTTCGGAGCCGCATATCTGTTCAACGCACCGCTCTCGAAGGCCGTTCGCACGGTCGACGCGCTGCGTGAGAAGCAGGAGTCCGCTGCGTAGGCGCGAGCCTCTCAAGCGGTGAGTAACCAGAGAATCCAAGGAGAAGAAATCATGGCGAAGCTGTCCACTGAGGAGCTGCTCGAGCAGTTCAAGGGCCTGACCCTCATCGAGCTCTCGGAGTTCGTCAAGGCGTTCGAGGAGACCTTCGAGGTCACCGCGGCCGCCCCCGTCGCCGTTGCCGGCCCCGCTGCCGCTGGCGGCGGCGCCGCTGCCGAGGAGGTCGAGGAGAAGGACTCGTTCGACGTCATCCTCGAGGCTGCCGGCGACAAGAAGATCCAGGTCATCAAGGTCGTCCGCGAGCTCACCTCGCTCGGCCTCGGCGAGGCGAAGGCCGTCGTCGACGGTGCTCCGAAGGCCGTGCTCGAGGGCGCGAACAAGGAGACCGCCGACAAGGCGAAGGCCTCGCTCGAGGAGGCCGGCGCGACCGTCACCCTCAAGTAATCCGCGCCCGCGTCAGCGGGTTCGCAGCTTGAGGTGACCTGCGTCACCTGAAACGAACGGATGCCCCGTGGTCCATGGGACCACGGGGCATTCGTCGTCTGCGGCAGCGGATGCCGCGGCATCCGTCACCGCGGGGGAGCCGTGGTGCTGCTGCGCACCACGAGCCGGGTCGCGAGCGGGCGATCGGCCCAGCCGCGCTCGTCGCCGGAGGGGCTCTCACCGAGCGCCCGCATGACCTCCTCGACGGCGATGCGTCCCTGGTCCTCGGGGTACTGCTCGACCGTCGTCAGGCCGAACAGCTCGGCGTACTCGTGGCCGTCGAAGCCGATGACCGACAGCGCCGACGGCACCGCGATGCCGAGGCGCTCGGCCGCGCGCATCACGCCGAACGCGATCTCGTCGGATGCCGCGAACACGGCCGTGGGGCGCGCCGCGGGATGACCGAGCAGCTGCAGTCCCGCCGAGTAGCCGCCCGGCAGGGTCATCTCGGCCTCGAGGACGCCGCCGTCGACGCCCGCGGGCTCGAGCCCGGCGGCGCGCATCGCGTCGAGGAAGCCCTCGCTGCGCAGGCGCTGCACGCTGCGCGCGGCGGAGCCCGGGGCCGCGCCGGCAAGATGGGCGATGCGGGTGTGGCCGAGCTGGATGAGGTGTTCGGTCGCGAGGCGTCCGGCCGCGCGATCGTCGACCGCGAGGCGCGGTGCTCCCGGCGCGTCGCCGCCGAGCACCACGATGGGCTTGCCGCGCAGCCCGATCACGTCGACCTCGCGCTGGTCGAGGTCGACGCCGACCGCGATGACCGCGTCGACGCGCTTGCGCGCGAGGAAGAAGTCGAACACGCGGTCGCGCTCGGGTCCCTCGAGCGCGAGGTTGTAGAGCGTGAGGTCGTAGCCCGCGGCCAGCAGCGCCCGCTCCGCCCCCTCGAGCACCTCGCCGAAGAACCACCGGTTCACGAACGGGATGACGATGCCGACGTTCTTCGTCCGGCCGGTCACGAGGCTCGCCGCGTTGGGGGAGGCGATGTAGCCGATCTCGGCAGCGGCGGCCGTCACCCGGCGGCGGGTGGCCTCGGAGACGTACCCGTGGCCGGAGAGCGCTCGCGACGCCGTGGACTTCGAGACCCCGGCGAGACGGGCCACGTCGGTGATCGCGGCCATCCTCGCCTCCCTCCATCGGGCCTGCGAAACGGAGTGTACGCCGAAATCAACGCAATGTGGAACCGTTCCCATCAGGCGGACCCGTCACCGGATCGTGACCGGCGCGGCTCTTGCCGCCTTCCCCATCCTCGCCTAGCGTTGTCGCTGGAACCGGTTCCCGGTTCCGCCCTGCACCGACTCGCACCACTCGACGAGGAGATGAGAGATGAGTTCCATTCGGCATCGTCGCTGGATCGTTCCGATCGCAGCGGCGGCGACCCTCGGGCTGACCCTGACGGCCTGTACGGGCGACATCGCGGCAGAGGACGCGGCAGACACCGACTGCTCCGACTACGAGGAGTACGGCACGTTCGACGGCGAAGAGGTGAGCGTCTACGGCACGATCGTCGAGGTCGAGGCGGAGCGCCTCGAGGCCTCGTGGGCCGACTTCGAGACCTGCACCGGCATCGACGTGACCTACCAGGGCACGCAGGAGTTCGAGACGCAGGTCCGCGTGCTCGTCGACGGCGACAACGCCCCCGACCTCGGCATCTTCCCGCAGCCCGGCCTGTTCGCCACCTTCGCCGACGACCTCGTCGCTCCTCCCGCCGAGGTCGAGGCGAACGTCGACGAGTACTGGTCGGAGGACTGGAAGGGCTTCGGCACGGTCGACGGCACCTTCCTCGGTGCGCCGCTCATGGCCAGCGTCAAGGGCTTCATCTGGTACTCGCCGGCGATGTTCGAGGAGAACGGCTGGGAGCAGCCCGAGACGCTCGACGACCTGATGGCGCTGACCGACGAGATCGCGTCGTCGGGTGCGGTCGACAAGCCCTGGTGCGCCGGCTTCAGCTCCGGCGAGGCGACCGGCTGGCCCGGTACCGACTGGGTCGAGGACATGGTCCTCCGCCTGCACGGCCCCGAGGTCTACGACCAGTGGACCTCGCACGAGATCCCGTTCAACGACCCGCAGATCGTCGAGGCGTTCGACGCAGCCGGCGACATCCTCAAGAACGAGGACTACGTGAACGGCGGCTACGGTGACGTCCGCTCGATCAACGACATCACGTTCAACGAGGGCGGCTGGACCATCCTCGACGGGCAGTGCGCGCTGCACCACCAGGCGTCGTTCTACGAGGGCCTCTGGCCCGAGGGCACGACCGTGGCCGAGGACGGCGACATCTGGGCCTTCATCACCCCCGGCCAGGAGGCCGGCGCGGCCGACGTGACCGGTGGCGGCGAGATCGTCGGCGCCTTCACCGAGTCCGAGGCGGTCGCGGCCTTCCAGACGTACCTGTCGACCCCGCTGTGGGCCAACAACCGCGTCTCCGAGGGCGGCGTCATCAGCGCCAACAGCGGCGTCGACCCCGAGAACCTCTCGAGCGACCTGCTGCGCGAGGCCTACGCGATCCTGCAGGACGAGAACACCACGTTCCGCTTCGACGGCTCCGACATCATGCCGGGCGCGGTCGGATCGGCGTCGTTCTGGGCCGGCATCGTCGACTGGATCAGCGGTACCGACACCCAGACGGTCGTGGACCAGATCGAAGCGAGCTGGCCGCAGTAGCCATCGAGCCCATTCGGGTCCTACCATCAACCAACGGGGGGTCGCGCGACCATCGCGCGGCCCCCTTTTCCTCAACGAGGAGGGAGTGCAATGACGACCGCCGACCTCATCGGCAAGATCTTCGTGGTGATCCTTGGTGTCGCCGTCTTCGCCGCGATCATCGGGCTGATCCTCTTCTTCGTCGACCGCGCGCCCAAGCGCGGACGCGACTACTGGCAATTGGCCGGGTTCCTGCTCCCGACTGCGTTGCTGCTGGGCTTCGGCCTGATCTACCCCGCCATCCGGACGACCACCCTCGCGTTCGCGAATCGCGCGGGCGAGTTCATCGGCCTCGACAACTTCGTCTGGGCCTTCACCCAACCCGCGGGCCTCATCTCGATCCGCAACTCGGTCATCTGGGTGATCCTCGTGCCGCTGCTGTCGACGGCGATCGGCCTGGCCTACGCGGTCTTCATCGACAAGGCGCGCGGCGAGCGCGTGTACAAGTCGCTCGTGTTCATGCCGATGGCGATCTCCTTCGTCGGCGCCGGCGTCATCTGGCGGTTCGTGTACGAGTACCGCGGACCGAACCAGGATCAGATCGGCCTGCTGAACGCCGTCGTCACCGGGCTCGGCGGCGAGCCCGTACGTTGGCTGCAGGAAGCGCCGATGAACACGTTCTTCCTGATCGTCGTGATGATCTGGGTGCAGACCGGGTTCGCGATGGTCGTCCTGTCGGCTGCGATCAAGGGCGTGCCGACCGAGCAGATCGAGGCGGCCGAACTCGACGGCACCAACGCGTGGCAGCGATTCACCAACGTCACGATCCCGTCGATCCGCGGTTCGCTCGTGGTCGTCGTGACGACGATCTCGATCGCGACGCTGAAGGTCTTCGACATCGTCCGCACCATGACGGCGGGCAACTTCGAGACCTCGGTCGTCGCGAACGAGATGTACACGCAGGCGTTCCGGGCCAACGAGGCCGGGCGCGGCGCGGCGCTCGCCGTCATCCTCTTCCTGATGGTCCTCCCGATCGTCATCTACAACGTCAACATCCTGAGGAAGCAGAGGGAGATCCGATGAGCAGCGTCGCACCCGCCGACCTCCCCGTCGCCGGCGGCAAGGGGGAACTCGAGCTCGACGTCATGCGCGAGCCGAAGGCGGCGCGCGTCAAGCGTCGGCTCACCTCGCGCACCGCGACGGTCGTCGCGCTGGTCATCGCCGTCCTCTGGACGATCCCGACGTTCGGCCTGTTCATCTCGTCGTTCCGGCCCGAGCCGCTGATCAAGACCACCGGCTGGTGGACGATCTTCGAGAACCCGGGCTTCACGCTCGAGAACTACCAGGAGGTGCTGTTCTCCGCGTCGGGTTCGGCGCCGCAGCTCGGGTCCTACTTCGTGAACTCGCTCGTCATCGCCATCCCGGCCACGATCTTCCCGCTCGTGCTCGCCTCGATGGCCGCGTACGCGTTCGCCTGGATCAAGTTCAAGGGCTCGGCGGCGCTGTTCGTCCTGGTGTTCGCATTGCAGATCGTGCCGCTGCAGATGGCGCTGATCCCGCTGCTGCAGATCTTCTCGGCGACGATCCTGCCGTGGCAGCGACAGGTCAACGAGCTCATCCCGATCCTGCCCGACGACAGCTTCCTCCCGGTGTGGATCGCGCACACCGTGTTCGCGCTGCCGCTGGCGATCTTCCTGCTGCACAACTTCATCTCGGAGATCCCGGGAGAGGTCATCGAGGCGGCGCGCGTCGACGGCGCGAGCCACTCCCAGATCTTCTTCCGCGTCGTGCTCCCGCTGGCGCTGCCGGCGATCGCGTCGTTCGCGATCTTCCAGTTCCTGTGGGTGTGGAACGACCTGCTCGTCGCGCTGGTCTTCACCGACGGCACGGCGGACACCGCACCGCTGACGCAGCGATTGGCGGAGCTCGTCGGCAGTCGCGGTCAGGAGTGGCAACGCCTCACGGCGGCGGCATTCGTCTCGCTGGTCGTTCCACTCATCGTGTTCTTCAGCCTGCAGCGCTACTTCGTGCGCGGCCTGCTGGCGGGCTCGACGAAGGGCTGACGGGCGAGCGGATGCCGCGGCATCCGCTCGGACGCCTCGAAGGGGCGGGTGCTTCGGCACCCGCCCCTTCGGCGTCGATCGAGCCGGCGCAACCCATGGTCATGACGGATCGCGCAGGGTAGAACAGGACCATGGCGAGCTCCCCGCTCCTGCTGGGACCGATGCTCCGGTACGTCGACGAGCGATCCGCGAGCATCTGGGTCGAGACGCGCGCGGGCGGCGTGGTCGCGGTGCACGCGGGGGGCCGGTCGTGGTCGGCGCGCACGTTCGCGGTGCACGGCCACCACTACGCGCTCATCGAGGTCGACGGCCTCGAGGCCGGCTCCGAGCTGGCGTACGAGGTCCGGTTCGACGGGGCGACGGTGTGGCCCGAGCACGGGTCGGATCGGCCGCCGCCGGTGATCGCGACGCGCGAGCCCGGTCGGCCCCTGCGGATGGCGTTCGGCTCGTGCCGCACGAGCGTGCCCCACGACCGTTCGGGGGCGTCGATGCGCTGCGCGCCTTCGCCCTCTCGCTCGCCGCCGACGAGCAGCCGCGGCCGGACCTCGTGCTCTTCCTCGGCGACCAGGTGTACGCCGACTCGACGTCGAAGGAGATGCAGGAGTTCATCCGTGCGCGTCGCAGCCTCCGCGAGCCGCCCGGCAAGGAGCTCAAGGACTACGAGGAGTACGCCCACCTCTACCGGCTGGCCTGGTCGGATGACGCGAATCGGTGGCTGTTGTCGACGGTGCCGAGCGCGATGATCTTCGACGACCACGACGTGCGCGACGACTGGAACGCGTCGCTCGACTGGAAGCGCAAGATGGAGGCCACGTCGTGGTGGCACGGGCGCATCGTCGCGGGGCTCGGGTCGTACTGGGTCTACCAGCACCTCGGCAACCTGTCGCCCGAGGAGCGCGCGGCCGACCCGCTGTGGCAGCGCGTGGCGTCGCACGACGGCGATGCCGAGCTCGATCTCACGCAGGCGGTCGACGAGTTCGCCGAGCGCGTCGACGCCGACCCGACGACGTACCGGTTCAGCTACAGCCGCGACTTCGACGACATCCGCCTCGTCGTGGTCGACTCGCGCGCGGCCCGCGACCTGCGACCGGATGCGCGCGGACTGGTCGACCCGCCGGAGCTGGAGTGGTTCGACGAGCGGATGCGGGGCGGCATCCGTCACGTGCTCGTAGCCACCTCGCTGCCGTACCTGCTGCCGATGGGTCTGCACCACGTGGAGGCCTGGGACGAGGCGATCTCGCAGGGCGCGTGGGGCCGCCCGGCGGCGTGGATCGGCGAGCGGCTGCGCCAGGCGGTCGACCTGGAGCACTGGGCGGCGTGGCAGAACAGCTTCCAGGCGGTCGCGCGCATGATCACCGAGTTGGCCGACGGCGAACGCGGCCCGGCCCCCGAGAGCGTCACCTTCCTGTCCGGCGACGTGCACTACTCCTACCTCGCGGAGGTCGAGCGCGACGGCGGCAGCCGCATCGTGCAGGCGGTGTGCTCGCCCGTGCGCAATCCGCTGCCGCGCGTGCTGCGCTGGTTCACGGTGGTCACCTCCTACGGGGTGGCGACCCCGGTCGGCGCGCTCGTCGCGCGGTCGGCGAAGGTTCCGGATCCGCCGTTCCGCTGGCGGACCGTCGAGGGGCCCTGGTTCGACAACAACCTGGCGCTCCTGCGCGACGAGCCCGACGGCCTCGCGATGACGTGGCACCGCGGCGTGGTCGAGGACGGGCGCGAGCGAGACCCGCGCCTCGAGGAGGTCGCCTCGATCCTCGTCCCGGCCGCGCGCGACAAGGCGATCACCGCGAGCTGAGCGGCGCGCACGCCCTCGGCGAACACCCCGCTTCGGGGCGGCCCGTCCCGGCCGGCGTGCCGGAGGCGCCGCTTAGGGTGAATCCATGAGCATGCACGGCGGGGGAGCGGGGGGCTCGGGCGGGCGGCCGGGTCGCGGTCCCGGCCCGCGGGGGCGCATCTCCAGCGCCGACGAGGAGGCCCAGCGCGCCGAGAACGCGGCGGCGCCGAAGATCCCCCACCTGTTCCGTCGCATCGTCGAGCTCTTCGCCCCGCACAAGGCGGCCCTCACGGTCACGGTCGTGCTCGTGCTGGTCGGCGCGGCGCTCAGCGTCATCCCGCCGCTGCTGACCCAGCGCGCGTTCGACGAGGCGCTGTTCCCGACGGACGGCGCGGGCGGGATCGCCCCGCCGAACCTCGAGGCCCTCGCGTGGATCGTCGGCGCGATGATCGCCGTCTTCCTGGTGTCGGCGCTCCTCGGGGTGTGGCAGACGTACCTGACCGCGACCATCGGCAACAAGGTCATGGGCGCGTTGCGCGTGCGCCTGTTCAGCCACCTCCAGTCGATGGAGCTCAGCTTCTTCACGCGCACGAAGACGGGCGTCATCCAGTCGCGCCTGCAGAACGACGTCGGCGGCGTGGCATCCGTGCTCACCAACACGGTGTCGAGCGTGCTCGGCAACACGGTCACGGTGATCTCGGCGTTCGTGGCGATGCTGCTGCTCAACTGGCAGCTCACGCTCATCGCGCTCGTGCTCATGCCGTTCATGGTCATCGCGCAGCGGCGGGTCGGCCAGGTGCGGGCGCGCATCGCGGCGAAGACGCAGGAGTCGCTGTCGGAGATGACCGCGATCACGCAGGAGACGCTGTCGGTCAGCGGCATCCTGCTCTCGAAGAGCTTCACCCGGCAGGCGAGCGAGATCGACCGGTACGCCGACGAGAACCGCAACCAGATCTCGCTGCAGGTCCGCCAGCAGATGTCGGGCCAGTGGTTCTTCGCGATGGTGTCGATCTTCATGTCGTCGATCCCGGCGATCGTGTACCTCGTCGCCGGCTGGCTCATCACGGGCGGCGCCGACATCACGGCGGGCACGATCGTCGCGTTCACCACGGTGCAGGCGCGCCTGCTCTTCCCGCTCATGGGCCTCATGCGCGTCGCGCTCGACCTGCAGACCTCGAGCGCGCTGTTCGCGCGCATCTTCGAGTACCTCGACCTGAAGCCGGCGATCACCGACCGGCCCGACGCGCGCGAGGTGCCGACGGGCACGGATGCCGCGGGCCGGCCGCTGCTCGGCCGCATCGAGTTCGACCACGTCTCGTTCCGGTACCCCGACGCGGACGACGACCAGCGGCCCACGCTCGACGACGTGTCGTTCGAGATCGAGCCCGGCCAGTTCGCCGCGTTCGTGGGGCCCAGCGGGGCGGGCAAGACGACGGTGTCGTACCTGGTGCCGCGGCTGTACGAGGCGTCGAGCGGCGCGGTGCGCTTCGCCGGGGTCGACGTGCGCGACCTGTCGCAGGTCTCGCTCATGTCGCACATCGGGATCGTCAGCCAGGAGACGTACCTGTTCCACGCGTCGATCGCCGAGAACCTGCGGTACGCCAAGCCGGATGCCACGGACGCCGAGCTCGAGGCGGCGGCCCGCGCGGCGAACATCCACGAGACGATCGCGTCGTTCCCCGAGGGGTACGACACCGTGGTGGGGGAGCGCGGTTACCGGCTCTCGGGTGGCGAGAAGCAGCGCATCGCGATCGCGCGCGTGCTGCTGAAGGATCCGGCCGTGCTCGTGCTCGACGAGGCCACGAGCGCGCTCGACACGATCAGCGAGCGGGTGGTGCAGCAGGCGCTCGACGATGCGTCGCGCGGGCGCACGACGATCGCGATCGCGCACCGGCTGTCGACCGTGGTGGGGGCCGACGTGATCTTCGTGATCGTCGCGGGGCGCATCGCGGAGCGCGGCACGCATGCGGAGCTCATCGACGCGGGCGGCGTGTACGCGTCGCTGTATCGCCAGCAGGCCGAGCGGCCCGAGGTCCCGGTCACGCCTTCCTGAGGGCCGGTGCGCCGCGGGGGACGGGGCGGGTGGTCAGCCGGCCCGCGGCCCGGTGTCGGCGCTCGAGTCGGTCCGCGTGGCGGCGAGCACCTCGAGGAGCTCGCCGATGCGGTGGTCGGACTCGATGGGGTGCCGGAGGGGCAGCTCGTCGACCGTCTCGTAGCGGTTGCGCCGCCCGTCCTTCTCTCGGTGCACGTAGCCCGCGTCGACGAGGTCGGTGATGATGCCCTGCGCCGTGCGCTCGGTGATGCCGACGGCGTCGGCGATGTCGCGGACGCGGATCTCGGGGTCGCGGGCGAGGCAGATGAGCACGTGGGCGTGGTTGGTGAGGAACGTCCATCCGCTCATGCGCCCATGCTACCCCGCTCGTCATAACCAGAAACAAAAGACCGGAATGGTTTGACATGCGAAGAACAACGCCGGTAATCTGCTTCGCATGTCGCTCCTCCTCATCGCCGCACTCGCCGTCCAGGCGGCCACCGCGATCGCGACGAGCGCCGCCATCCGCCGCCCGGCGACCGCGGTCCGCATCGCGCTGCGCGGCGGCATCACCGCCGCGCTCGTCGCCCTCGCCGCGCTCCTCGACGCGACACTGCGCGACGGCGACCGCGTCGGCGCCGTGCTCGTCGTGTTCGTGCTGGCGGTCACCGCGCTCGTGCTCGGCTTCGCGCGCGCCAACCTCCGCGGCGACCCCGCCGCCGGGCGCTTCGCGGCGCTCGCCGCGTGGCTCGCCCTCGCCTCCGGTCTCGTCGCGTCCGCCGCCGACCTCGTCGCCATCGCCCTCGCG
>NZ_LQGY01000032.1 GCF_001620055.1 Agromyces sp. NDB4Y10
CGCCGCGATCGTCGCCGCGGTGCTCGCGGGCGGGGGCGCGGTCGCGCTCGGTGCCGCGCTCGACGGCGAGCCCAGCGCCGCGGTGCCGTCGCCCACCCCGACCGAGCGCCCGACGCCCACGCCGACCCCGACGCCCGTGGCCGCACCCCCGACCAGTGCGCCGCCGGAACGGGTGCGGACCTGTTCCGTGGCCGGCCTCGCCGCCGACCCCAGGCTCGCGAACCTGCAGGCGCAGGTCATGAACGCCGCCACCGGCGAGGTGCTCTACGACCGCGGCGGCCTCACCGCGTCGCGGACGGCGAGCGTCATGAAGGTCGTCACGGCCGCCGCCGCGCTCGCAGTATTCTCGCCCGACGACCGGTTCGCGACGCGCGTGGTCCGCGGGGCGGAGCCCGGATCGGTGGTCCTCGTCGGCGGCGGCGATGTCACGCTCTCGCGGACGCCCAGCGGCAACGAGACCGTCTACCCGGGTGCCGCGCACCTCGACGACCTCGCCCGGCAGGTCCGAGCCGCGTGGGAGGCCGATCCGTCGAATCCGCCCCTCACGAAGCTCGTGCTCGACAGCTCGCTGTTCAGCGGCGAGACGTGGCACGCGAGCTGGGATCCCGCCGAGCGCGAACTCGGGTTCATGCCGCATATCACCGCACTGATGGTGGACGGCGACCGCGCCGATCCCTACGCGAACATCTCCTCGCGCGGCACCGACCCCGTGGCGCGAGCCGGCGAGGCGTTCGCCGCCGCGCTGGGCGGCGTGGGCGCGATCGAGCGGGGCACCGCGCCGGCCGGGGCGGCCGAGCTCGGCCGCGTCTGGTCGCCGACGGTCGCGCAGCTCATCGACAAGTCCCTCGTCGTCTCCGACAACACGGTCGCCGAGATGCTCGCGCGCCTCGTCGCGATCGAGCTCGGCACGGGCACGGACTTCGCCGCGATCGACCCCGCGGTCCGTCAGGCGCTCACCGGGTACGGCATCGCGCGCGGCGGCATCCGCGTCATCGACGGGTCGGGGCTCTCGCCCGACAACGCCGTGCCGCCCGCCTACCTCACGCGGCTCTTCACGAAGGTCGACGCACGCGAGGGGAACCTCGGCGTCATCCTCGACGGCCTGCCCGTCGCCGGCCAGAAGGGATCGCTGTCGTACGCCGACCGGTTCGCGGGCGACAACGCGGTCGCGCACGGTGCCGTGCTGGCCAAGACGGGCTGGATCACCACCGGGTACACGCTGTCGGGCATCATCCGGGCGCAGGACGGCACGACCCTCACCTTCGCCGTCTACGCGCTCGGCGACGTGACCGCCGCGGCGAAGCAGGCCATCGACACCCTGGCGACCGGCTTCTACCGCTGCGGCGACGAGCTCGCGGACGACTGACCGACCGGACGCACCACCGGCGGGACGAACGCCCGCCGGGCGCGGCATCCGTGTGACGGACGGCCCGGGCGCGGCATCCGCCGAACCGACAGAATGGAACCAGCGGCGAATCGTCGCGAGACCCGAGGAGCGAAGGAGCCGGTCATGAGTCGGGCCCTGTTCATCATCGACGTGCAGAACGACTTCACCGAGGGCGGCGCGCTCGGCGTCGAGGGGGGTGCCGCGGTGGCCGCGGGCATCACCGAGTACCTCGCCGAGCATCGCGACGACTACGCCGTGGTCGTGGCGTCGCGCGACTGGCACGACCCCGACAACGACAACGGCGGGCACTTCGCCACGGATGCCGCACCCGACTTCGTCACGACGTGGCCGCAGCACTGCATGGCGGGCACCCCCGGGGCCGAGTACCACCCGGCCCTCGACGCGTCGCAGGTCGACGTGCACATCCGCAAGGGCCAGGGCGTGCCCGCGTACTCGATCTTCGAGGGCACGGATGACGCGGGCGCGTCGATCACCGAGGTGCTCACCCGCCACGGCGTCACCGACGTCGACGTCGTGGGCATCGCGACCGACTACTGCGTGCGCGCGTCGGCCCTCGACGCGCTCGAGCACGGCCAGCACGTCCGCGTGATCCGCGACCTCGTCGCGGGCGTCGCGGCCGAGACGTCGGATGCGGCGCTCGCCGAGCTCGGCCACGCCGGTGCGGCGATCGTCGACTCGGCCGCGGCATCCGGAACCCACGAGGCGGCGGGCGCGTGAACCTGGACCGCACGAGCGGGTCGATGCCCGTGCTGCACGCCGAGGCACCCGATGGGGTGCTCGTCGCCTACCGCGTGCACGGCGACGTGCGAGCGGATGCCGCGCCGCCGCCGGTGCTGCTCGTGCACGGGTTTGCCTCCGATTCCGTCGTCACGTGGGAGGGCACCGGCTGGGTGGCCGCGCTCCGCGATGCCGGCCGCGCCGTGATCACGACCGACCTGCGAGGTCACGGCGAGAGCGACAAGCCGGCCGACGCGGACTCGTACGCACCCGACCGGCTGGGTGCCGACCTCGTCGCGGTGCTCGACTCCGCCGGGGTCGGCCTCGTCGACGTCGTGGCGTACTCGATGGGCAATCGCGTGGTGTCGGCGCTGTGCGAACTCGCGCCGGACCGGGTGCGGAGGGTCGTCGTCGGCGGCGCGGGACCGTCCGAGCTGTTCGCGACATGGGACCTCGACGAGGTGCGCGCCTACGTGCTCGACGGCGTGCCGCCGCGCAATCCCGTCATCGCGCAGGTACTCGGCCCCGCGCTCCGGGCGGGCGCCGACCGGGAGGCGCTGCTCGCGTGCACCGAGGGCGTGGCCGGTGCGCCGCTCGCCATCCCCGGCGGTATCCCGGTGCTGTTCGTGGCGGGCGAGAACGACCCGGTGCCGGTGGGCGTGCAGCAGCTCGCGCTCGACTGGGGGAGCGACCTCGTGACCGTCCCCGGACGCGATCACGTGTCGACGCTCACGGCTCGCGCGTTCAAGGACGCGGCCGTTGCGTTCCTCTCCTGACGCCCTATCGAACTATGGTGTCAGGGTGTCCAGTTCTTCCACCGGCTTCGATTCGAGCGGCTACTGGTACGAACCCGACGCCACGCGCATCGGCAGCGTCGACGTGCTCAACCTGCTGCGGCGCTATCGGGCAGCCGACCAGGAGATGCGGCGACGCACGCGCGATTCGATGGGCATGGGTGAGACCGACCTGCTCGCGTTACGCTACGTGTTCCGCGCCGAGCGCGAGGGCAGCGTGCTCACCCCGGGCATGCTCGCCAAGCAGCTCGGGATCTCCACCGCCTCGACCACCGTCCTCATCGATCGGCTCGAGCGCAGCGGCCACCTCGCGCGGCGGCCGCATCCGACCGACCGCCGCTCGCTCGTCGTCGTCAGCACGACCGACAGCGACGCCGAGGTGCGCAAGACCCTGGGGCGCATGCACCGGGCCATGATCGACGTCGCCGATGCGCTCGAGCCGCAGGAACTGGTCGCCGTCGCCCGGTTCCTCTCCGGCATGATCGAGGCCGTCGAACTGGCGGATGTCGACGCGCACGAGCAACCGGTCGCCTAGACAGGCGTGCGGGCCGCCGCGACATCGCGACGGCCCGCAGGCATGACTGATGGAGCGCTCAGACGCTCCGGTTCCCGGTGAGCATCCGCACGAGCCAGACGATGACCGCCAGCACGAGCAGCACGATGCCGACCCAGAGCAGGAAGTTCAGGGACTGCACGAATCCGCCGGTGAACAGCAGGATGACCGCGATGATCGCGATGATGATGAGCAGGATGTTCATGGTCGAGCCTTTCTGTCGGCGATGACGCCGCGTGGTCGCGGCGCTCTGGGGGGAGCGGGCGGTCGCGAGGTGATCGCGTCGCGCCCGGTCGCGTCGGCAGGTCGGCGGAGAGCCGGACCTCAGGCTGCAGTCGTGGGTTCCTCGGCGGCACCGGAACTCGACTCGAGGGCCTCGATGAGTCCCTCTTCGAGTTCGGCGGGGACGGCGTAGAGGGCGCCGCCCGTGATCGCATCGTGCTCGATGATCGCCGCCGCGTGGATCTCGGCTCGCGACAGGAGCGGGAAGCGGGCGACCATGCGCTCGAGCAACTGCTCGAAGTCGATGAGTTCGCGGCCTCCGGCGATGCCGATCACGCCGTCCGTGCTGTCCATTGCTGCTCACTGTAGCCGACGGCGCTGTGGAGACCCGGGGGGCCGCGGCCCCCCGGGGTCATCCCCCCATGCGTGATCGCCCGCAGTGCGGTCGTTCCCTTGTCCGCGATCACAGAACAACGAGACCACACATGTAGTTAGATCGTCTAGCCATTTCGGGGTGCGTCGGAATACGGTACGCTTCGGAAATCAGCGTGCCTGCGCCCTTCCGGGCGTCACAGCTGGTTGCCGAGCTTGTACTCGCCCTGCTTCCACTCGGGCATCGACGCGTCGTCCTGGCGCGTGTACGAGAAGCCGTCGGCGCCGATCGTCACCGCCATCTCGCTGGCATCGGTCCGCGCGACGACCTCCTTCGGGTTGCCGTCGAGGTCGAGCACGAGCGAGGCCTCGGTGTACCAGCTCGGCACGACCGGGTTGCCCCACCAGTCGCGCCGCTGGTTGTCGTGCACGTCCCACGTGACGACGGGGTTGTCGGGGTCGCCCGTGTAGTAGTCCTGCGTGTAGATCTCCACGCGGTGGCCGTCGGGGTCGCGGAGGTAGAGGTAGAACGCGTTCGAGACGCCGTGGCGTCCGGGACCGCGCTCGATCCGGTCCGACATCCGCAGGGCGCCGAGCTTGTCGCAGATCGCGAGGATGTTGTGCTTCTCGTGCGTGGAGAACGCGACGTGGTGCATGCGCGGGCCGTCGCCACCGGTCATGGCGGTGTCGTGCACGGTCGGCTTGCGCCGCATCCACGCCGCATACACCGTGCCCTCCTCGTCCTGGATGTCCTCGGTCACGCGGAAGCCGAGGTCCTGCATGAACGCCACGGCGCGGGGCACGTCGGGCGTGACCTGGTTGAAGTGGTCCAGGCGCACGAGCGCACCCGGGGTGTAGAGGTCGTAGCGCCAGGCGAGGCGCTCGACGTGCTCGACGTCGTGGAAGAACTCGTACGGGAACCCGAGCGGGTCCTCGACGCGCACGGAGTCGCCGATCCCCTTGGTGAACCCCTCCGGCCGGCGCTCCACCCGGCAGCCGAGTTCCGTGTAGAACGCGACGGCCCGGTCGAGGTCCTCTGGCGTGCGCACGCGGTACGAGAACGCGGCGACCGCGGCGACCGGTCCCTTGCGGAGCACCAGGTTGTGGTGGATGAACTCCTCGAGCGAGCGGAGGTAGACCGTGTCCTCGGTCTCCTCGGTGACGACGAGGTCGAGCACGTCGACGTAGAACCGGCGGCTGGCCTCGAGGTCGGTGACCACGAGCTCCATGTACGCGCAGCGCAGGATGTCCGGCGCCGGCGCCGACGGGGTCGGAATCGGGTCGTCGGTGTGGATCGGGGCCTCCTGGCTCACGTAGAAGCCCGAGGAGGTCAGCGTCTTGTCGTCGCGGTTGGTCATGTCAGCGTCCTTGCTTGCGAATCAACGGTGGTGGACGGATGCCGCGTCAGCGCGGGTCCGGGTCGTCGAGGTCGGTCTCGTCGTGGTGCTCCTGCTTGCCGAACGTCGGGTTGTGCACGGCCCCGAGGGTGATGTGCACGGCCTGCTGGTCGGTGTAGAAGTCGATCGAGCGGTACCCGCCCTCGTGGCCGAGGCCCGAGGCCTTCACGCCGCCGAACGGGGTGCGCAGGTCGCGCACGTTGTTCGAGTTCAGCCACACCATGCCCGCCTCGACGGCCTGGGCGAAGTTGTGCGCTCGCTTGAGGTCGTTGGTCCAGATGTAGGCGGCGAGGCCGTACTTGACCCCGTTGGCGAGCTCGAGCGCCTCCTCCGCGGAGTCGAAGGGCGTGATCGCCACGACCGGTCCGAAGATCTCCTCCTGGAAGATGCGCGCGTCCTTCGGGACGTCGGCGAAGACGGTCGGGGCGACGTAGTTGCCCTCCTCGAGTCCCTCGGGGCGGCCGCCGCCGGCGACGAGCCGGCCCTCCGACTTGCCGATCTCGACGTAGCTCATGACCTTGTCGTAGTGCTCGGGGTGGACGAGCGCGCCGACCTCGGTCTTCGGGTCGTGCGGGTCGCCCACGACGACGCGCTTCGCCTGCGCCGCGTACTTCTCGACGAACTCGTCGTAGATCGCCCGCTCGACGAGGATCCGACTGCCGGCCGTGCAGCGCTCGCCGTTCAGCGAGAACACGCCGAAGATCGTCGCATCGACCGCCGCATCGAGGTCGGCGTCGGCGAAGACGACCGCCGGGCTCTTGCCGCCGAGCTCCATCGACAGGCCCTTGAGGTACGGCGCGGCGTTGCCGAAGATGATCTGCCCGGTGCGGCTCTCGCCCGTGAACGAGATGAGCGGCACGGCGGGGTGCTTCACGAGCGCGTCGCCCGCCTCCTCGCCGAGCCCGTTGACGAGGTTGAACACGCCCTTCGGCAGTCCCGCCTCCTCGAAGATCTCGGCCCACAGGCTCGCCGACAGCGGCGTGAACTCGGCCGGCTTCAGCACGACCGTGTTGCCGGTCGCGATGGCCGGAGCCAGCTTCCACGACTCGAGCATGAAGGGCGTGTTCCACGGCGTGATGAGGCCGGCGACGCCGATCGGCTTGCGGTTGACGTAGTTGACCTGGCGGCCGGGCACCTTGTAGGTGTCGTCGGCCTGCGCGACGATCAGGTCGGCGAAGAACCGGAAGTTCTCGGCCGCGCGACGCGCCTGGCCGAGCGCCTGCGTGATGGGCAGGCCGGTGTCGAACGTCTCGAGTTCGGCGAGCCGGGCGTCGCGCGACTCCACGAGGTCGGCGATGCGGTGCAGCACGCGCGAGCGCTCGCGGGGCAGCATGCGCGGCCACGGGCCCTCGCGGAACGCGCGGGACGCCGCCTCGACGGCGCGGTCGATGTCGGCCTGCTGGCCGGCCGCGGCCTGCACGTAGGTCCGGTTCGACACCGGATCGAGCACGTCGAACGTCTCGCCGCCGATCGAGTCGACGAACTCCCCGTCGATGTAGTGGCGGATGCGGTCGGGCAGCCCCTCGGGGATGTGCTGGGTCATGCGGTTGCCTCCAGGTTCGAAGCGGATGCCGCGGCGGCATCGCCGGGCTCGGGAGCGGGTTCGGTCGTGGTCGGCGCGGATGCGGCATCCGTCGCCGGGGTCTTGTGCTCGGACTGGTACGCGAGCACCGCGTCGAGCGTCGCCGTGCGATGACGGCGGGCGGCGAGCTCGATCTCGAGTTCGTCGGCGCCCTGCTCGATGAGCTCGATGATGCGAGCGTGCTCGGCGACCGACTCGCGGGCGCGGCCGGGCACGAAGCTGAACGACGAGTCGCGCAGCACCTTCATGCGGTTCCAGCCGCGACGCACGAGGTCGAGCACGTGCGGGTTCGGGCAGCTCTCGAACAGGATCGAGTGGAACTCGAGGTTGAGCTCGGTGAAGCGGTGCGGGTCGAAGTCGTCGAGCGTGCGCCGCATCCGCTCGTTGACCTCACGCGCTCGCCGCAGCTGGTCGGGAGTGATCGAACCCGACGCGAGCGCGGTCGCGTACCCCTCGACGAGCGCGAGGGTCTGCATGGTGTGCAGGTACTCGGTCTCCTTCACGAGCGCCACCTGGGCGCCGACGTTGCGCTCGTACGTGACGAGCCCCTCGGCCTCGAGCAGTCGGATCGCCTCGCGCACGGGCACCACCGAGACGTCGAGCTCGCGCGCGATCTGCCCGAGCACCAGGCGATAGCCGGGGACGTAGCGCCCGTCGTCGATGCGCTCGCGCACGAACCGGTACGCCTGCTGCGACTTGCTCTCGGCGCTCATCGTTCCTCCGTTGTGCCCTGCGGCCCGCGACGGGCGGCCTCGTAGCGCGCACGCCACTCGGCATTCATCGGGAACAGCCCGTCGACGGGCTCGCCCTCGGCGACGCGCTCCGCGACCCAGGCGTCCGCGGCATCCTGCTCGGCGGCCTCGGCCGCGACCTCGGCGGCGAGGTGCGGCGGGATCACGATGACGCCGTCGCCGTCGCCGACGATCACGTCGCCCGGCTGCACCGCGGCGCCGCCGCACGCGATGGTCACGTCGGTCTCCCACGGCACGTGGCGGCGGCCCAGCACGCTCGGGTGCGGGCCCTGCGAGAAGACGGGGATGCCGATCTCGGCGACCGCATCGAAGTCGCGGACCCCGCCGTCGGTCACGATGCCGGCGGCGCCGCGCACCTTGGCACGCAGGGCGAGCACGTCGCCGACCGTGCCGGTGCCGCGCTCGCCGCGGGCGTCGACCACGAGCACCTCGCCGGCGCCGACCGTGTCGAACGCGCGCTTCTGGGCGTTGTAGCCGCCGCCGTGCTCGGCGAACAGGTCGGGGCGGGCGGGGATGAAGCGGAGCGTGCGGGCTCGGCCCACGATGCGGTCGCCGGGGTGGTTCGCGAAGACGCCCTCGATGAACACGTCGTGGTAGCCGCGCTTGCGGAGCGCGACCGAGAGGGTCGCGACCGCCGCGGAGGACAGCTGGGCGCGGAGCTCGTCGGTGAGCTCGAAGGCCGGGGCACCCGCATTCGCGGCTTGCTGGCCCGAGGCGTCGAGCGGCGTCGCCCGTCCGGCGGCGACCGCGGCGGCGTGCTCGGCCTCGGAGCCCCACGCCTCGATGCGCTGCAGGTCGTCGACCGCCGGCTTCGTGCCGAAGTCGCCGAACGGCTGGCTGCCCTCGGTGATGCGCGTGACGAGTCGGCCCGTGCTCGGGGCGCCCGCGGCATCCGGTGCATCGACCTCGACCTCGACGACGTCGCCCGGCACGACGACCGACGACCCCGCGGGCGTGCCGGTGAGGATCACGTCGCCGGTCTCGAGCGTCATGAGCTGGGACAGGTCGGCCACGAGCTGACCGAAGGGGAAGAGGAGCGTGTCGCTCGTGTCCTCCTGGACGAGCTCGCCGTTCACCCACGTGCGGACGCGGAGCGCGTCGGGCGCCACGTCGGCGGCCGGGATCAGCGCGGGACCGATCGGCGTGAAGCCGTCGCCGCCCTTGGAACGGACGTTCGAGCCCTTGTCGGCGGCCCGCAGGTCGTAGACGCCGAAGTCGTTCGCGGCCGTGACGGATGCCACGTGCCGCCAGCCGTCGGCGGGGGAGACGCGTCGCGCGGGCACGCCGATGACGAGCGCGATCTCGCCCTCGAACGCGAGGAGCTCGGTGCCCGCGGGCCGCTCGAGCGTGTCGCCGGTCGCGGCGAGCGAACTCGACGGCTTCAGGAAGTAGCTCGGCATCGCCGGTGTGCGACCGCGCTGCGCGGCGCGGGAGGGGTAGTTGAGGTGCACGGCGATGATCTTGCCCGGCGTGGGAATGGCATCGGTCGTCATGGACATCCTCGTCTCTTTCGTATCTGAAATCGTATACGATCCAGTCGGGCGGGGCAACGCGGGTCAGTAGGAGGCGCGCGGGGCGCCACCCGCCGCCGAACCGGCGCTGCCCGTCTCGCCTGCCGATCCGCCCGAGAATCGGTCGGCCAGCGCTTCCGAGGCGCGCGCGACGATCGAGACGTCCGCGCCGACGGCGACGAACGCCGCGCCGGCCTCGAGGTAGCGCTCGGCCTCCTCGGGCACGAACGCGTTGACCCCCGCGGGCTTGCCCGCACGCCGTGCCGCGCGCAGCGACGCGAGCACGGCCTCGACGACCTCCGGGTGCGACGGCTCGCCGAGGCGCCCCATGGACGCGGCGAGGTCGGCGGGCCCGACGAAGATCGCATCGACGCCGTCGACGGCCACGATGTCGTCGACCGCGGCGACGGCCGCCGCCGACTCGACCTGCACCGTGAGGCTGATCGTCGCCGAGGCGTCCCGCAGGTACGCCGGCACTCGATTCCACCGCGACGAGCGCGCGAGCGACGCACCGACGCCGCGCACGCCCTCGGCCGGGTAGCGGATGGCGCGCACGAGCTCCGCCGCCTGGTCCGCCGAGTCCACCATCGGCACCAGGAGGTTCTGCGCGCCGAGGTCGAGCACCTGCTTGATGATCACGGTGTCGCCGATCGGTACGCGCACCACCGGGGCGACCGGGTACGCGGAGACCGCGTAGAGCTGAGCGAGGATCGACTCCAGGCCGTTGGGGGAGTGTTCCCCGTCGATCAGCACCCAGTCGACGCCGCTGCCGGCGACGATCTCGGCCATGACCGGGCTGCCCGAGCAGGCCCACAGGCCGATGAGCGGGCGGTCGGCGGCGGCGAGACGGGCCGCGAAGGTGTCGGGGAGGTTCATTCGAATCGGCACGTGATCGCCCCCAGGGGTCCGTACTCGGCGTGGACCGTGTCGCCGCGCTCGACCCACATGGGCCGCGTGAACGAGCCCGCGAGGATGATCTCGCCGGCCTCGAGCGACTGCCCGTGCTGCGCGAGCTTGTTCGCGAGCCAGGCCACGCCCATGGCGGGGTGGCCGAGCACCGCACCCGCGACGCCGGACTCCTCGATGGTCTCGTTGCGGTACAGCAGCGCCGGCACCCAGCGAAGGTCGACCGCGTCGACCTTCACGGGCGTGCCGCCGACGACCATGGCGCCCATCGCCGCGTTGTCGGAGATCGTGTCCACGATGGTGCGGCCCTGCAGCTCGATGTGGGAGTTGAGGATCTCGAGCGCCGGCACGACGTAGGCGGTCGCGTCGAGCACGTCGAAGATCGTGGTGCCCGGTCCGCGCAGCGGCTTGGACAGCACGAAGGCGAGCTCGACCTCGATGCGCACGTTGGAGAAGCGCGCGTGTTCGATCACGGCGCCCGACTCGTGGACCATGTCGTCGAGGATCACGCCGTAGTCGGGCTCGGTGATGCCCGTCGCGACCTGCATCACCTTCGAGGTGAGGCCGATCTTGCGACCGACCAGGCGCCGGCCGCCCTCGATCTGCCGGTCGGCCCAGAGGCGCTGGACGACGTACGCGTCCTCGACCGTCATGTCTGGGTTCCGGGCGGTGAGCAGCGGGACGATCGTGCGGTCGCGGTCGGCGGCGGCCAGTTCGTCGGCGATCTCGGCGATGCGGGATGGGTCCAGCATGGGGCTCCACTTCGTCGTCGGGCGTCACCGTGATGCTACATGAGGTATCTGAAATCGTATACGTTCTGCCGCGAGAGTCGATCACGGCAGACTGGCCGGGTGAAGACGGTTCAGCTGCGCAGGTACACGCTCGTCGATGGGGAGTACGACGCCTTCGTGGCGTGGTGGACGGAATGGATGCCGCGCGTGCGGTCCGAGGCGGGGTTCACGATCGAGTTCGCCTACGGCATCCGCGAGGCGAACCAGTTCGTGTGGGCCGTGAGCGCCCCGGGCGACGCCGAGGCGTTCGTCGCCCGCGAGCAGGAGTACCTGTCGTCCGACGCGCGCGCCGCGGCCTTCGACGGGGTGCCGCAGCGCGTAGCCGTCTACGACATCGCGCTCGTCGACGACCTCGTGGCCTGACGTCGCCGCGGCGGCATCCGCTCGCCCCCGCACCCGCCGCCATGTACACCGGGCGGAATGCGCGCCGCCGCTATCATCGAGGCATCCCCTTCGGAAACCCCGTGGTCGACGCTGCCACCACCGCGCTCGGCCGCACGATGGCCGACGACGCCCACGCTCGCGGCCGAGAGGACACGCCGTGAGCCACGAGTTCGACGCCCGCCGTGAGGAATGGATCTCCCGAGAGGAGCAGGCCGAGCGGATGATCCCGCTGATCGGCAGCCTCTACCGTCGCCACGGCGTCGTGACCTCGATCCACGGCCGCCGCCTCATCAACCGCTCCGCGGTCGAGCTGCTCAAGGCGCACCGCTTCGCGCGCCAGGCCGGCGACGTCGAGCTCGACCTCGACGACACCACCCGCGTGCTCGAGGCGCTCACCGAGATCGCCCCCGGTCCCGCCTCCATCGACGTCGCGCGCCTCGTGTCGCGCTTCCACGCCGCCGAGCCCGGCACCGACCTGATCGACTTCCTCCGCGGCGAGCTCGCCCCGGTGCTCGTCGACGCCGGCGAGCCCGCGGCATCCGGCACCGACGTCGTGCTGTACGGCTTCGGCCGCATCGGGCGGCTCCTCGCCCGCATCCTCATCGCCCACGCCGGCGGCGGCCAGAACCTGCGCCTGCGCGCGATCGTCGTGCGCAAGGGCGCCGAGAACGACCTGCAGAAGCGCGCGAGCCTGCTGCGCCGCGACTCGGTGCACGGTCCCTTCCAGGGCACCATCACCGTCGACGAGGAGGCGAACACGATCCTCGCGAACGGCACGCTCATCCAGGTGATCTACTCCGACGACCCGGGCACCATCGACTACACCGCCTACGGCATCTCGGACGCGATCGTCGTCGACAACACCGGCCGCTGGCGCGACGAGGCCGGCCTCAGCCGCCACCTGGAGTCGAAGGGCGTCGCCCGGGTGCTCCTCACCGCGCCGGGCAAGGGCGCGATCAAGAACATCGTGCACGGCATCAACCACGACGCCATCGCCGACGACGACCGCATCCTCTCGGCCGCGTCGTGCACGACGAACGCCATCACGCCCGTGCTCGCCGCCATCGACGACGCGTACGGCATCGTCCGCGGTCACGTCGAGACGGTGCACTCGTTCACGAACGACCAGAACCTGATCGACAACTTCCACAAGGGCGACCGCCGCGGGCGCTCGGCGGTGCTCAACATGGTCATCACCGAGACCGGCGCGGCGAAGGCGGTCTCGAAGGCGCTGCCCGCCCTCGAGGGCAAGCTCACCGGGTCCGCGATCCGCGTGCCCACGCCCGACGTGTCGCTCGCGATCCTGAACCTCCAGCTCGAGCGCCCCACCGACAAGGCGGCGCTGAACGCCTACCTCCGGCAGGTCTCGCTCACGTCGCCGCTGCGCCAGCAGGTCGACTACATCGAGTCGGCCGAGGTCGTCTCGACCGACTTCGTTGGCAGCCACCGCGCCGGCATCGTCGACGGACTCGCGACGATCGCCGACGGCACCGACGTCGTGCTCTACGTCTGGTACGACAACGAGTACGGCTACTCCTGCCAGGTGGTGCGCGTCATCGAGGCCATGGCGGGCACCCACCCGATGGTCCTGCCCGAGCGCCAGCCGGTGCGCGTCGAGCAGGTCGTCGCGGCATCCGTGCCCGAGGTCGCCGAGGTCGGCTGAGCGGATGCCGCGGCCCGGCGCACGCGCCTAGGCTGATGGCATGACCCGAGAAGCCGTCATCGTCGACGTCATCCGAACCCCGGTCGGGCGCGGCAAGCCCGGAGGGCAGCTCAGCGGACTCCACCCCGTCGACCTGCTCGCGGGCGTGCTGAACGCGCTCGTCGACCGCAACGACCTCGATCCGGGGCTCGTCGACGACGTCATCGGCGGGTGCGTCAGCCAGGTGGGCGAGCAGTCGTACAACATCGTCCGCAACGCGGTGCTCGCCGCCGGCTTCCCCGAGACCGTGCCCGGCACGACGATCGACCGGCAGTGCGGGTCGAGCCAGCAGGCCGCGACCTTCGCGGCGCAGGCGATCATGGCCGGGCAGGCCGACATCGTCGTCGCATGCGGCGTCGAGTCGATGAGCCGGGTCCCGCTCGGCTCGAGCGCGGCGGGCGCCGACCCGTACGGCTCGCGGGTGCGGGAGCGGTATCCCGAGGGACTCGTCAACCAGGGCGTGTCCGCCGAGCTCATCGCCGAGAAGTGGGGGTTCTCGCGCGAGCAGCTCGACGAATTCGCGGCGCGTTCGCACGCGCTCGCCGCGGCGGCGGGGGAGTCCGGCGCGTTCGCGACCGAGGTCGTGCCCGTGCCGGGCGTCGACGCGCTCGTCGACGAGACGGTCCGCCCCGCGACCACGGTCGACTCGCTCGCCGGCCTCAATCCGGCGTTCCGCACCGATCGGCTCGCCGAGCGCTTCCCCGAGCTCGACTGGCGCATCACGCCCGGCAACTCGTCACCGCTCACCGACGGCGCGTCGGCCGCGCTCATCATGAGCGCCGAGGCCGCCGAACGGCTCGGGCTCGCGCCGCGCGCCCGGTTCCGCGCGTTCTCGGTGGTCGGCAGCGACCCGCTGTACATGCTCACCGGCGTCATCCCGGCGACGGCGAAGGTGCTCGACCGCGCCGGCCTCACCCACGACGACATCGACGCGTACGAGGTCAACGAGGCGTTCGCGTCGGTGCCGCTCGCGTGGCTCGCCGACACGGGGGCGGATGCCGCGAAGCTCAACCCGCGCGGCGGCGCCATCGCGCTGGGCCACGCGCTCGGATCGAGCGGCACGCGCCTGCTGACGACGCTCGTGAACCAGCTCGAGGCGACCGGCGGGCGGTACGGACTGCAGACCATGTGCGAGGGCGGCGGCATGGCGAACGCCACCGTCATCGAACGCGTCTGACCCGCAACCCCTCCCGAAGGGTCGCGACGCGCCGCCCGGCCGATTCGGCTCGCGGCGTGCCGCGTCCCCTCGGGGAACACCGGACGACACCCACAGAAGGAGAGACATGGAACTCAGCGGAGCATCCGCGATCGTCACCGGCGGCGCGTCCGGCCTCGGCCGCGCGACGGCCGAGGCCCTCATCGACGGCGGCGCGCACGTCGTGATCGTCGACCTGCCCGGCCCGCGCGGCGACGAGGCCGCCGCGGCGCTCGGCGAGCGGGCGCGGTTCGTAGCCGCCGACGTGGCCGACGAGGCGCAGGTCGCCGAGGCGGTCGCCGCGGCATCCGCCCTCGCGCCCCTGCGCGTCGCCGTGAACTGCGCGGGGATCGTCACCGCGAACCGCACGGTCGGCCGCGACGGGCCGGCGCCGCTCGACGCGTTCGAGCGCACGATCCGCGTGAACCTCATCGGCACCTTCAACGTGCTGCGGCTCGCGGCGGCCGCGATGGCCGAGACCGAGCCCGTGACGGCCGGCGTTCCGGGCGGTCCGCAGACCGCTGAGCGCGGCGTGATCGTCAACACCGCCTCGGTCGCCGCCTTCGACGGCCAGATCGGCCAGGCCGCCTACTCGGCGTCGAAGGCCGGCGTGGCCGGCATGACGCTGCCCGTCGCCCGCGACCTGTCGAAGCTGCTGATCCGCGTCGTCACGATCGCCCCCGGAATCTTCGAGACGCCCATGATGGCCGGCATGCCCGACGACGTGCGCACCTCGCTCGAGCAGCAGGTGCCGCACCCGTCGCGCCTGGGCCACCCCGCCGAGTACGCGGCCCTGGTGCGATCGATCGTGGCGAACCCGATGCTGAACGGCGAGGTGATCCGACTCGACGGCGCGATCCGCATGCAGCCGAAGTAGGCCCGGCCCGAGACGACACGAGCGGATGCCGCGGGGGAGCGCCCCGCGGCATCCGCTCGTTCGACGCCCGATCAGATGCGGCCGAGGGTGAGCGCCGAACCGCCGCGCCCGCGCACCGTCTTGACGACCCCGTCGATGACGTCCCACACGGCGATGCCCACGAACACGACGACCAGAACGGTCGTGGTGACGGCGCCGGCCCCGTCCCACGGCCAGCCGATCACGTCGAGGAACGCCGGATTGAACAGCTGCTCCGTGGCGAGCAGCCAGAGCGCGGGCACCGTGAACGCGACGTTCAGGACGAGGTTCGCGATCGCGAGCGGCCAGTTCCAGCCCCAGAGGTAGATCGCCACGGCGAATAGCATCTCGAGGACGATGAGCACCAGGAAGTACGGCAGCCAGAGCGACCACAGCTCGGGGTCGAGCACCGGGATCTCCTGGCCGGGGCCCCCGAAGGACGGCGGCCGGACCTGCTGCCAGACGATCACCACGGCGAACAGGCCGAGGAACACGAGCGACGCGATGAGGTCGCCGAGGCGCCCCGCGCGACCCTCGTCGCGGATCTCGGGCAGCTGGTCGGGGGTCCACCGCTCGACCGCCTTCGTGCCGGGGGTGCGCTCGAGGATCGCGAACACGAGGGTGACCCAGAACGCGAGGTGCACGACGAGCGCGAGCACGACGCCCACGACCTCGGCGGCGACCTCGCCCGGTCCGGCGCCGGAGAGCAGTTGCGCGAGCAGCACCGCCGCGGCCGTGATCGGCACGACGATCGCGTATAGCAGGGTCAGCAGCCGCTTCCACGCGAGGAAGTAGCGCGGACCGATGAGCTGCAGCGGCCGGTCGATGTAGGCCGCCGCGAGGGCGGCCGGGTCGCCGAGCTCCCGCAGCACGGCGTCCTCGGCGTCGGCGGCGGTCGTCGGGGCACCGTCCGCGGAGGCCGCGAGCCTCGCGTCGATCTCGTCGGCGATGCGCTCGCGCAGCTCGCGGGCGAACTCGTCGCGCTGGGTCTCCGGCAGGTGACGCGCGGCCGCCGCGACGTAGCGGTCGGTGAGCGTGGCGGTCGGGGTGGTCATCGGTCGTCTCCCGAGGTCAGCCGGGTCAGGGCCCGGTCGATGTTCTTCCAGTCGGCGGTGAGGACGCCCGCGAGCTGCTCGCCCGCGGGGCTCGTGCGGTAGAACTTGCGAGGTCGGGCCTCGTCGGTGTTCCACTCGCTCGTGAGGAGGCCCTGCTTCTCGAGTCGTCGCAGCAGCGGGTAGAGCGTGTTGGCGTCGACCGTGATGCCGAGCTCGTTGAGCGACTCGAGCAGGGCGTATCCGTAGTCGGGCTCGCGCAGCCGCACGAGGCAGCCGAGCACGACCGTGCCGCGGCGCAGCTCCTGCAGGTGCCCGGCTGTCGTGTCATCCGTACTCATGCCATGCACTGTACTGTGCGACGCACACTATCGCAAGACACCCATCAACGGATGTCACCCTCTCCACCCCCGCCCCGCTCCCGTTTTCAGGAGTGCTCGCCGAAGCGGGCCGCTTCTCAGGAGGACACGCCGTCCCGTGCAGCGACGCGCCGCGGGGACTCCTGAGAAGCGCAGCTACTCGGTGGCGTGCGCCTCGAGGAAGGCGTAGACCTCGGCGTCGTCCACGCCGGGGAACGTGCCCGACGGGAGCGGGGAGAGGACGTGCGCGTGCAGTCGCGCACTCGGCCACGCCCGGCCCGCCCACCGCTCCGCCAGGCCGTCGGGCGCGCGCCGGCAGCACGACTCGTCGGGGCACGTCGACGTCGCGCGCACCGTGGTCTCGCGGCCGCGGAACCACTTCGCCTGGTTGAACGGCACGCCCACCGTGATGGAGAACTCCGTGGCATCCGTGTGCCCCGTCTGCGTCGCGTCCCAGAAGGTGCCGGCGGGCGTGTCGGTGTACTGGTAATTCTCCGTCGTCCGGTTGGTGTGCTCGAACGCGCGCCGCGCGCTCCAGTGCTTGCACACCCACTGGCCCTCGATCGAACCGGTGACATCCGTCGGCAGCGGCAGGCCGTCGTTCTCGTACCCCTTGAGGAGGGCGCCGTCGCCTGCGACCCTGAGGAAGTGGACCGTCATGTCGAGGTGACTGGTCGCGAGGTTCGTGAAGCGCAGGGCCGCGGCCTCGTGCGTGACGCCGAACGCGTCGCGGAAGTCCTCGATCGCGAGTCGCTTCTCCTTCTTCGCCTGCTGCAGGAACGCGACCGAGGCCTCCTGCGGCATGAGGCACGCCGCCGCGAAGTAGTTGATCTCGAGCCGCTGCCACAGGAACTCGTCGTAGCTCGCCGGGGGCGTGTGGCCGAGCAGCCGGTGCGCCATCGCCTGCAGCGCCATCGACCGCAGGCCGTGCCCACCCGGGATGGAGGCCGGCGGCAGGTAGATGCGGCCGTTCTCCAGGTCGGTGATCGAGCGCGTCGAGTCCGGCAGGTCGTTGACGTAGATGAGCTGGAATCCGAGTTGCTCGGCCATGACGCTCACCTCGCGGTGGGTGAGGGCGCCCGACCGGTGCCCGGACGCGCGCACCCGTTCCTCGGCGAGGTCCTCGATCTGGGGCAGGTAGTTCGCGCGTTCGCGCATGCGCTCGCGCAGGTCGGTGTTGGCGCGACGCGCCTCCTCCGGCGTCGCGATCGCCTCGGTCGCGCGGCGCTCGAGCTCGTGGTGCAGCCCGACGATGGCCTCGAGGGACTCGTCGGTCATGCCGCGCGTCGGCTTCACGTGCGGAAGCCCGAGCGCCGCGTACAGCGGGCTGGCCTGGACGCGCGCGAGTTCGAGTTCGAGCGCCGCCCGGCGGCTCGGCGCCTCGCGCGAGAGCAGGTCGGCCAGGTCGACGCCGAGCGTCGACGCGAGCGCGTCGAGCGTGGAGAGCTTCGGTTCGCGCTTGCCGTTCTCGATGAGCGAGAGCTGGCTGCCCGCCAGCCCCACCGCGGCGCCGAGCTGGTCGAGGGTGAGGCCGCGTTCACCGCGGTAGTGGCGGATGCGGTGGCCGAGCGTGGCCAGGTCCGGGCTGCCGAGCTTCATGCCTTGAGAATATCGAAAGATCCGCGATTCTTAACATCCGATTTCGTCGAACGGATGCCGCTTCTGCTCGCAGACTTGAAGCACATCACCGATCCCGGTGCTTCCCGATCCTCCACGAAGGGACGACGATGACCATCTCCGACTTCACCGTCAACGGCCCCGGCACCGCCGCCGGCGAGCACGCGCACCAGCGGGGCACGACGGACCCGGCACTCAAGGCCTGGGTCGCCGAGATCGCCGCCCTGACCAAGCCCGACGAGATCGTCTGGTGCGACGGATCCAAGCGCGAGGCCGACGAGCTCACCCGGCAGCTCGTCGCGGAGGGCAAGCTCATCAAGCTCAACCCCGAGTGGCGGCCCAACAGCTACCTGGCCCGCACCGACCCGTCGGATGTCGCGCGCGTGGAGGACCGCACGTTCATCTGCTCCACCTACGAGGAGGACGCGGGCCCGACCAACAACTGGCGCGATCCGCACGCGATGCGCGAGGAGCTCACCGAGGTCTTCGACGGCTCGATGAAGGGCCGCACGATGTACGTCGTCCCGTTCTCGATGGGCCCGCTCGGCGGCGACATCAGCCAGCTCGGCGTGGAGATCACCGACTCGCCGTACGTCGTGCTGTCGATGGGCATCATGACGCGCATGGGCGAGCAGGTGTACCGCCTCATCGAGGCGGGCGAGCCGTGGGTGCGCACCATCCACTCGGTCGGCTACCCGCTCGTCGACGGCGTCGGTCACCGCCGCGAGGACGTCGAGTGGCCCTGCAACGAGACGAAGTACATCGTCCAGTTCCCCGACTCGCGTGAGATCTGGTCGTACGGCTCGGGCTACGGCGGCAACGCGCTGCTCGCCAAGAAGGCCTTCGCGCTGCGCATCGCGAGCGTCATGGCGCGCGACGAGGGATGGCTCGCCGAGCACATGCTGCTCATCAAGATCACCTCGCCCGAGGGCAAGGCGTACCACGTGGCGGCCGCGTTCCCGTCGGCCTGCGGCAAGACCAACCTGGCGATGCTGCAGCCCACGATCCCCGGCTGGAAGGTCGAGACCATCGGCGATGACATCGCCTGGATGCGGCCCGGCGAGGACGGCCGCCTCTACGCGATCAACCCCGAGGCCGGCTTCTTCGGCGTCGCGCCCGGGACGGGCGAGTCGACCAACCCGACGGCCGTGCAGACGCTCTGGGGCAACACGATCTTCACGAACGTCGCGCTCCGGCCCGACGGCGACGTCTGGTGGGAGGGGCTCACCGACGAGGCGCCGGCCGAGCTCATCGACTGGGAGGGCAAGCCCTGGACGCCCGCGTCCGGCCGTCCCGCCGCGCACCCGAACTCGCGCTTCACGGTCGCCGCCGCGCAGTGCCCGCAGATCTCCGACGACTGGGACGCCCACGACGGCGTGCCGGTCGACGCGATCCTCTTCGGCGGCCGCCGGGCGACCAATGTACCGCTCGTCGCCGAGGCGCGCAGCTGGAAGCACGGCGTCTTCATGGGCGCGACCATCTCGTCCGAGCAGACGGCCGCGGCCGAGGGCACGGTCGGCGAGCTCCGCCGCGACCCGTTCGCGATGCTCCCGTTCTGCGGCTACAACATGGCCGACTACTGGGGCCACTGGGTCAAGATGGGCCGCATCCTCGACGCGAACGCGCCGAAGATCTTCCAGGTCAACTGGTTCCGCAAGGGCCATGACGGCAAGTTCCTCTGGCCCGGGTTCGGCGAGAACTCGCGGGTGCTCGAGTGGATCGTCGGTCGCATCGAGGGCACGGCCGAGGCGCGTGAGACGCCGATCGGCCTCCTGCCGGCCGACGGGTCGCTCGACCTCGACGGCCTCGACCTGCCCCAGGAGACCCTCGACGAGCTCTTCGAGGTCGACCCCACGACCTGGCTCGCCGAGTGCGACCTGACCGAGGAGTACTTCGAGCAGTTCGGCGACCGCGTGCCGGCGGCGCTCCGCGCCGAGCTGTCGAGCCTGCGGTACCACCTGCAGCAGCAGACCACCTCGGCCTGACGGCCGACGGCGACGGATGCCGCGGGCGCGGCGTGCACGGGAAGGCGCGCCACGCCCGCGGCATCCGTCGTCTCGTCATGCCCCGGCGCTACCGTGAGCCGCGGAGGGGCGCATGGAGTTCGGCACGGTCATCACCACGGTCGGCGAGGTCATCGACGTGCTCGGCGTCGCCGCGATCGTGGTCGGCGTCCTCTACGCGCTGGCGGATGCCGCGATCCGCCGCGTCCGGCGGATGGGCCCCGTCTACGCGAGGTTCCGTCGCGTGCTCGGGCGCGGCATCCTGGTCGGCCTGGAGCTCCTCGTCGCCGCCGACATCATCCGCACGGTCGCGGTGACGCCGACCATCGAGTCGGTGAGCGTGCTCGCCCTCATCGTCGTGATCAGGACCTTCCTCAGCTGGTCGCTCGAGGTCGAGATCTCGGGCCGCTGGCCGTGGCAGAAGGCGCGCGCCGGCGCCGTCGAGGCGGACGACGGCGAGGACCGAGCCGGGCCGCCGCCGGCGACGGCGACCGCGAGCCGGGTCTAGGCGCGAGGTCGAGCGCCCGAGTCGAGCGGCCACACCGCGACCACCGTGCGCATCGCGCGGCCCTCGGGCGGCCGCAGGTCGACGAGCGCCGCCTGGCGCAGCGGCACCGAGCTTCCCGGTGGAACGGAACCGTGCGAGGTGTCGGTGACATGCGGCCGGTAGTCCGCGCGCGCCCGCGCGACATCCACGTCGGCCTCGCGCAGGGCGGCCAGCAGCCGGACGCGCATCGCCCCGAGCGGCCCGTCGTCGCGGAGCAGGGTCACGGGGACGGTCCGCCGCGTGCCGAACATCGCCCGATCGACCGCGGCCGCCTCGATCTCGCGTCGGCCGTGCAGCACGGGACCGAGCAGCGCGACCACCCAGCCGGCGTCGCGGTGCGTCTCGAACGGCTCGACGACGGTGACGTGCAGCGGCCACGCCGACACCGGGAACGCGTCGCCGGCGGCGAGCGGCTCGAGCGGCAGGACGACGGCGAAGCGGCCCATGTCCCCAGCGTAGGCGGGGCACGGGCCGCTGCAGTCCGGTCAGATGCCGGCTTCGCCGAACAGGTCGAGGAGCGCGTCCGGCGCGAACCGGATCTCGACCGACCCGGTCGGGCCGCCGCCCGCGGTGCCGACCCACAGGCCCGAACCCTCGTGCACGCGCATCCAGCCGTCGCGGAACACGACGTCGGCGCCGAACACGATGCCGAGCACGGGCGACTGGCCGGCGCGCACCGCGATCGACCCCTCGACGTCGTGCTCGGCACGGGCGTCGACGTCCTCGCGCGCCTCGACGCCGACGAGCGGGCGGACCACGGGCGTGGCGAAGCCGGGCGCGTCGAACGGGCTCGCGGATGCCGCATCCGGCACCACCCCGACGTGCACGCTCGTCGAGGCCAGCGCCGTCTCGGCCCGACCGTCGAGCACGAGGCGGCTGCCGACGCGGAAGCGGTAGAAGACGCGACCGTCCGCCGGCGCGGTCGGCAGCACCACGGCGCTCGCCCAGTTGCGGGACCACGCGAGCGGTTCGCCCTGCCGGTTGGGCGCGTCGTAGAGGCTCGCGGTGATGCGCACCGCGCCGTCCGTGCGGGTCGGCGCGGACCGCAGCGAGCTGTGGCGTTCACCGGCGGGCGTCACGGTGCGCGCCTGCTCGAAGGCGGGCAGGCGCTGGGTGTCCCACTCGCGCAGCCACGCCTGCAGGCGGGCGCGGAGCGCGTCGAAGTCCGGGCCGGTCTCGGGTACGGCGTCGGTGGGCGGTGCGGTGAGCACGGCGGCGAGGTCGCGTGCGGGCAGCGCGCGGTCCGCGCTGCGGGGGGCGTCGAGCATGGTCATGGTGGTCCTCCGTCGATGCGGCGCGGGCGCGCCGGGTGACTCGAATGGAGGACACGCTACGAACCGCGGTCGCCCGCGGCATCCGCGTACGCCCCGGAACCGGGTGGGGGCCAGCCCTGAGCCGCGCCTGGGGGTGCGCCGCGGCCGACGGTCACACGAGCAGCTGGTGCTCGGCCAGCTCGCGGTACAGCGGTACCGCCCGGACGAGCTCGTCGTGGGTGCCCTCGCCGATGACGCGACCCTCGTCGAGCACGATGATGCGGTCGGAGTCCACGACCGTCGACAGCCGGTGCGCGATCACGATGAGCGTGCGGCCGGCCGACACGGCGTCGATCGCCTCGCGCATCATGCGCTCGTTGACCCCGTCGAGCGACGAGGTCGACTCGTCGAGCAGCAGGATCGGCGGTGCCGCGAGCAGGGCCCGCGCGATCGCGAGCCGCTGGCGCTCGCCGCCGGAGAGCATGATCCCGTTCTCGCCGACCTCGGCGTCGAGCCCGGCGGGGTCGCGCTCGAGCACGCCGCCCAGGTTGACCGCCCGGAGCACGTGCACGCACTCCTCGTCGGTCGCATCGGGGCTCCCGAGCAGGAGGTTGTCGCGGATGGTGCCGGCGAGCACCGGCGCGTCCTGCTCCACGTAGCCGATCTGGGCGCGCAGCTCGGGTCGCTCGATCGACTTCAGGTCGAGCCCGCCCATGCGGACGGTGCCGACGCTCGGGTCGTAGAACCGCTCGATGAGCGCGAGGATGGTCGACTTCCCGGCGCCGGACGGGCCGACGAGGGCGATGCGCTGCCCGCGCGGCACCCGGAAGGACACGCCGCGCAGCACCGGCTGCCGGTCGGTCACGT
Organism: Agromyces sp. NDB4Y10; assembly: GCF_001620055.1. GTDB lineage: Bacteria > Actinomycetota > Actinomycetes > Actinomycetales > Microbacteriaceae > Agromyces > Agromyces indicus. Next base: position 22,880 of record NZ_LQGY01000032.1, read on the forward strand.
CGGGCTCCGGCAGGTGCTCGTCGGGCGACTCGTTCGCCGGGTCGGCGGGGTCGTTCGGGGTGGTGACGGCATAGGCGAAGTGCACGTCGTCGAACTCGATCGCCGCGGCATCCGGCTGCAGGCCCTCGTTCGCGGGCCCGACCATGACGGCGCGCGGGGCGATGCGGCGGTCGTGCGCGTCCTCGTCGGGCAGGTCGAGGATCTCCTGAATCCGACCGAGCGCGCCGAGCGCCTGGTTCACCGAGGTGATCGCCCCGAAGGCCTGGCCGAGCGGGAGGATCATCATGAACAGGAACAGGATGAACGCGACGAGGTCGGCGATCGTGATCGCGCCGGAGGCCACGCGGAACCCGCCGACGCCGAGCACGACGAGGAACGACACCTGCATGGCGATGCCGGCGATCGGCACGATGAGGGCTGAGATGCGGGCGACCTGGACGCCCATGCGCCACGCACCCTCGGCCTGGACGCCGACGTCGGCGACCTCGCGCTCGGTGGCCCCGGCAGCGCGGATGGTGCGCACCGACGTGATCGCGCGTTCGACCGACGCCGCCACGTCGCCGACCTTCTCCTGTGCGGCGCGAGAGGCTTCGCGGACGCGTGCCGAGAGCAGGGTGACTGTGGTGACCGCGACCGCGATGACGAGCACGGTGAGCCCGAGCAGCACGGGGTCGATGATGAGCATGGCGATGATCGCGCCGACGAACGTGACGGCGCCGCCGACGGCCTCGACGAGTCCCTGCGTGAGCACGGCCCGGAGCATCGTCGTGTCGCTGCCGACGCGGGAGACCAGGTCGCCGGTGCGGCGCGTGTCGAACTCGGCGATGGGCAGGTGGAGGATCTTGGCGATGAGCCGCTTCCGGCTCGACAGCACGACGCCCTCGCCGGTGCGCTGCAGCAGGTAGTGCTGGTACCCCGTGATGACCGCGCTCAGGACGACGAGGCCGATGAGCGCCCACACGAGCCCGTCGAGCGCGTCGCCGGCCTCGACGATGGTGATGACCCGGCCGACGAGCAGCGGCTGGGCGAGGCTCGCGACCGCGCCGACGATCGACAGCACCGCGACGACGATCAGCACCGGCCGGTGCTCGAAGATGAACGGCAGCAGCTGCCGGAAGGTGGCACGCGGCCCGGGCGGGGTCTCGCCGCGGCGGGCGAACAGGCTGCGCCGGGCACCTGCGCCGGCTCGACCGCCGGACGGCTTCGATGTCGCCGACGTCGACCCCGACTCGTCGTCGGTCGTCGACTCGGCGGTGCGCCGGACGGGGAGGGGGATCCCGCCGGTTCGCGCCGAGCGTGCGGTGGCCCGTTCGGCGGCGCGTGCCTCGGCTCGGGTGCCGGGGCGCATCTCGATCTCGCTCATCTCGTCTTCCTGTCGCCTGGCGCACGACCGGGGCATCCGTCCACCCGGCCGCGGGCCGCCTTGCAGCATACGTCGGGCGGCTGGGAACCGGACGCGGATCCCGTCAGCCTGTGGACGGCTGCGCCATCGCCGGGGCGCTCGGCGATACGCTCGGCGCAGACCGCCCGGGCGACGTCGCCGCGGTCGCACCGACCGAAGGGGCCTTGTCGTGACCCGATTCCCGTTGCCCGTCGTCGCCGCCGCGGCGCTCGCCCTGACCCTCGGCGGGTGCGCCGCCGTGGAGCCCGGGGCGACGGCCGCGCCCGCGCCCGCGTCTCCCGAGCGGGCCGGGGCGACCGCGTCGGCGTCGGTCGTCGAGCCCGCGGAGCTCCCGAACGGCGTCATCGGCCGGGCGACGCTGGTCGGCGCCGACGGCTCGGTCGCCGTGTCGGTCGAGGTGTCGCGATCCGGCGACGACCTCCTCGAGATCCGTTCCCTGCCCGCCCCGGGACTCGATCTCGCGAGGACCGAGCTCATGCTCGCGCCCCGCCCCCTCGCCGACGACGCGACGTGCTTCGACGAGGGCCTGCGGTACGGACTCGGGACCCCGGTCGAGGGCGAACCGGCGCGATGGGGTGTCGCCGACCTCGGCGAGGGCGATCCGTCCTTCCTCGACGAGGCGGTCCTGGTCCGCGGTCCCGCGGAGGCGACGGCGGAGACCGAGTGCTTCGCCGACATCGTCGCGCGCGGGCCGATCGAGTGGTCGTTCGCGCCGCTGCGGACCGGACTCGTCGCATCCGACGCCGGTGCCACGGGCGGTGCCCGGGGTGACGCGACGGTCGAGGACGGCGCACCGGTCGCCTACACGGTCGCTCGTGACGACCTCATCGACGAGGTCGCGGCGAGGTTCGGGATCACGGCCGGCGACCTCCTCTACCTCAACCCCGACCGCAGTCCGCCGGGCGGCGTGAGCACGCTGCACCCCGGCGAAGTGCTCAACCTCGTCGTCGAGCGTCGCTGAGGGACGTCGGCGTCAGGCGGGCGAGCCCGCGCCGGGCGACGTGATGACGGATGCCGCGGCGGCATGCCCCGCGAGGCAGGCCGCCGTCGCATCCGCCCCGCCGATCGCGGCCGCGAGGTACCCCGCCGCGAACGCGTCGCCCGCCCCGGTCAGGTCGCGGACCCCGTCGACGGGCGCCACGGGCACGCGCGCGACGAGCACGCCGTCGTCGAACACCTCGGTCGGGCGGGGTCCGTGCTTCACGACGAGCCGACGGGCGACGGATGCCGCCACCGGGCCGCCGCCCGCGACGCCGAGCAGCTCGGCCTCGGTCTCGTTCGCGAGCAGCACGTCGGGTCGCAGCTCGGCGTACCAGCCCAGCACCCGTTCCACGCCGAGCCCGTCGAGCAGGCCGGTCGACGACGCGTCGAGCGAGACCCGGGCGCCGCGACCGCGGGCCAGGCCGATGAGCCGGCGCACCTCGGACCGCATGGGTTCGTGCTCGAGGCCGTAGCTCGGCGCGTGCAGCCACGCCGCCCCGTCGAGCCAGCCGGTGTCGACCCCGTGCAGCTCGGCCGCCGCCGCGCGATCCGGGAACATCGTGCGCTCGCCGTCGGGGGCGACGACGAGCACGACCGCGCCGGTGCGCCCGTCGCGCTGGACCCGCACCTCGGCGCCCGACGCGGCGAGGGCGGTCTCGAGCGTGCGTCCCGCGGCGTCGTCGCCGACCCGGCCGATGAATCGCGTCGGCGTGCGGGACGCCGCGTGCGAGGCGACGTTCGCCGCGCTCCCGCCGCGAGCACGGAACACCTGCGCCGCCGAATCGGTCGCGGCGCGGATCGGCTCCGTCGCCCACACGACGATGTCCTCGAGCAGGTCGCCGACGACCACGAGGACGCCCGGCGCCGCAGACTCAGCCGGCGAGGTCACGCGCGATCTCCGCGCCGAGCCGGGCGTTGCCGCGGTAGACGGCGAGGTTCACCTCGAGGCTCCGTCCGCCGGTCGCGCGCTGCACTAAGTCGAGCAGGAACGGGGTCGTGTCGTGGCCGGTGACGCCCGCGGCATCCGCTGCCGACAGCGCCTCGGCGAGGACGCGCTCGTGCTCCGCCGGATCGAGCTGGTCCGACTCGGCGATCGGATTGGCGACCAGGACGGCCGCGTCGAGCCCGAGCTCGTCGCGCGCCCGGGCGACGTCCGCGGCATCCGTCGCCGATTCGACCCGCGCCGGCACCGGGAAGCCGGAGTCGGCGACGTAGAACCCCGGGTACCGGTCGGTGCGGTAGCCGACGACGGTGATGCCGAGGGTCTCGAGCCGCTCGAGCGTCGCCGGGATGTCGAGGATGGACTTGACGCCCGCGCTCACGACCGTGATGGGCGTCGCGGACAGCGCGGGCAGGTCGGCCGATTCGTCGAAGGTCGTGTTCGCGCCGCGGTGCACGCCGCCGAGGCCTCCGGTCGAGAACACGCGGATGCCGGCGCGGTGCGCGAGCCAGGCCGTGGCCGCGACGGTGGTCCCCGCGTCGAGCCGGCGCGCGCGGGCGACGGGCAGGTCGCGGGTGCTCGCCTTCACGACGGACTCCGACGCGCACAGCAGCTCGATCTCCGAGGTCTCGAGCCCGACCGTCGGCACGCCGTCGACCACGCCGATGGTGGCGGGCTCGACGCCCGCCTCGCGGACGAGCGCCTCGGTCTCCAGTCCGACCTCGAGGTTCCGGGGGCGGGGGAGGCCGTGCGTGAGGATCGTCGACTCGAGGGCGAGCACGGGGCGTCCGGCGGCGACGGCGGCGCGCACCCGATCGGCGATGCGGATGCCGGCGGAGGGGGCGGTCTGCATGCGCCTCATGCTATGTCGGCCGCCGGGTCTAGGGTGGTGAACCGTGCCGCAGCCCGTGATCGTCGCCAGGGACCTCGTCAAGAAGTACGGGGAGTTCGCCGCCGTCGACGGGCTCTCCTTCGAGGTGGCGCCCGGCGAGTCGTTCGGGCTGCTCGGCCCGAACGGCGCCGGCAAGTCGACGACCATGCGCATGATCGGCGCGGTGTCCACGCGGACCGCGGGCGGCCTGTCGATCCTCGGGCTCGATCCCGACCGGCACGGTCCCGACATCCGCTCGCAGCTCGGGGTCGTGCCGCAGGCCGACAACCTCGACACCGAGCTGCGGGTGCGCGAGAACCTGCTCGTGTACGGCCGCTACTTCGGCCTGCCGCGTCGCGTGGTCGCCGAGCGCGCCGACGAGCTGCTCGAGTTCGCCCAGCTGTCCGACCGCGGGCAGGCGAAGGTCGACGCGCTCTCCGGCGGCATGAAGCGCCGGCTCACCATCGCGCGCGGGCTCATCAACGACCCGCGCATCATCCTGCTCGACGAGCCGACCACCGGGCTCGACCCGCAGGCCCGGCACATCCTGTGGGACCGACTGTTCCGGCTGAAGGAGCAGGGCAAGACGCTCGTGCTCACCACCCACTACATGGACGAGGCGGAGCAGCTCTGCGACCGCCTCGTCGTGGTCGACCACGGCCGCATCATGGCCGAGGGCTCGCCCGCCCAGCTCATCCGCGAGTACTCGTCGCGCGAGGTGCTCGAGCTGCGGTTCGGGTCCGACCGCAACGAGGAGGTCGCGCGCGCCCTCGAGGGGTCCGGCGACCGCATCGAGGTGCTGCCCGACCGCATCCTCGTCTACACGGCCGACGGCGAGGCCGAACTCGAGCGGATCTCCGCCGCGGGACTGCACCCGATCACGAGCCTGGTGCGGCGCTCGAGCCTCGAGGACGTCTTCCTGCGCCTCACCGGGCGGAGCCTCATCGAATGAGCGGGAGTGAGAGCGAAGCGCCGTACCGCGACCGGTCGGCGACCGATGACGCGACGACGGATGACGCACGTCGGGCCTTCGAGGGCGGCATCCGCCCGCGCCGCTTCGGTGCGTGGTACGTCGCCGAGCACCGGTTCCGGGTGATGTGGTCGTACGCGCAGACCATCCTCGTGACCGGCTTCGGCGAGCCGTTCATCTACCTGTACGCGATGGGCGTCGGACTCGCGACGCTCGTCGACCGCAACCTCTCGCTCGAGGCCGGCGGGGTCGGCTACCTCGTCTTCGTCGCGCCGGCGCTGCTGTGCAGCGCGGCCCTCACCACGGCGGTGATCGAGTTCTCGTATCCGGTGCTGCTCGGTTACAAGTGGAACCCGACCTTCACCGGCATGCACTCCGGGCCGATCAGTCCGGGGCAGATCGTCGACGGCCTCGTCATCTCGGTCGTCGTGCGCCTCGCCGCGACGGTCGCGATCTACTTCGGCTTCATGCTCCTGTTCGGCGCGGTGCCGTCGGCGGCCGGCTGGCTCGCGGTGCCGATCGCGACCCTCACGGGCATGGCCTTCGGCACGCTCCTGATGGCATACGCGTCGACCATCCGCGAGGACTCCGGCCAGCTCGCGATGGTGCAGCGCCTGGTCGTCCTGCCCCTCACCCTCTTCTCGGGCACGTTCTTCCCCTTGTCGCAGCTGCCGTGGTTCCTGCAGTGGATCGGCTGGATCTCGCCGCTCTGGCACGGCACCGAGCTCACTCGGGTCGTCACCTTCGGGTACGCCGAGCCGGTGTGGCTCACCGTGCTCCACGTGGTGGTCCTGATCGCCATGACGGTCGTCGGCTGGGCCTGGGCGCGCCGCATCGCCGTACGGAGGCTGGCCGCATGACCCTCGTCGACCACGCGCTCGAGCACCGCGGGACCGGTCGCCGCGGCGTCGGCGCGCTCTACGCCGGCAACTCGCGCGCCGTGATGTACCGCGGCTGGCGCGCGACGCGATCGACCAACTGGCTGGTCATGCTGAGCGGGCTGTTCGAGCCGATCTTCTACCTGCTCTCGCTCGGCATCGGCCTCGGCGCCCTCGTGGGCACCGTGGCCGTCGACGGCCGCGAGGTGCCCTACGCGGCCTTCATCGCTCCCGCGCTGCTCGCGGTCGCGGCGATGAACGGCGCGATCTACGACTCCACGTGGAACGTCTTCTTCAAGATCCGCTTCGCCAAGCTGTACGAGGGCATGCTCGCGACCTCCCTGGGTCCGCTCGACGTGGCGCTGGGCGAGATCGCGCTCGCGCTCCTGCGGGGAGCGCTCTACGCGGGCGGCTTCATGCTGGTCATGCAGGTGCTCGGACTCAACCTGTCGTGGTGGGCCGTGCTCGCGATCCCGGCCGTGCTGCTCATCGCGTTCGGCTTCGCCAGCATCGGCATGGCGATCACGAGCTACCTGACGACGTTCCAGCAGATGGACTGGATCAACTTCGTCATGCTGCCGATGTTCCTGTTCTCGGCGACGTTCTACCCGCTCACCGTGTACCCCGAACCGGTCCAGTGGCTGATCCAGGCGCTTCCGCTCTGGCACGGGGTCGAACTGGTGCGCGGGCTCACCACCGGCGTCGTGGGGCCCGAACTGCTGGTGCACGTGGCCTACTACGCGGCGATGATCGCCGTCGGGCTGGTCTTCACCACGAAGCGCCTGCGGGCGCTGTTCCTCGACTGACCGAACCGCCGGTCGGCGTGTGTTTCCGCGTGTGACGGCTCACCGCGACATCCGCTCGGGCCGCGCGTATCGTCGCCTGCACGTCACCGATCCGCGAGGAGCACGCCATGTCGACCCCGAAGCCGCACGCCGCCGCCGAGTCCCAGCCGGGCCTCGCAATGGGCATGCGCGGCTGCGTCGACGGCGAGGCCTGCTCGAGCCTCCGACCCGGTCACGAACTGCACCCCATGCAGGAGCGGCTCTCGCGCATCGCCGCGAGCCGGTGGCTCGACGCGGTCGTCACCGCCGTGCACGCCGACGGCGTGGTCGAACTCGTGGACCTCGACGGCGGGGCCCGTCGCGTCTGGCACCACGACGGGCTCCACCGACAGCTCGCGCCGGGCGACCCGGTCGCCTTCCACGAGGTCTACGACGTGCTCGCGCGCGGCGAGGACCGGTTCAGCGTCGCCGCGATCTGAGCACTGGCGGCCACGGGCCGACCCGGCGCACCGAATGATCAGCTCGCGGGCATCATCTCCCGCATCGAGCCCATCATCTTCTCCATGGCCGACACCGCCTGGTCGCAGGCCATCGCGCACATGCGGCAGTGCTCGCTCATCTCGGCGTGCCTCGCGCACTCCTCCGAGCAGGCACGGCACATCATGACGCAGGTCTCCATCATCGACATCATGACCTGCATGTCGTAGCCGGTCGTGCGGAGCATCATCCGCATCATGGTGTCGCACACGTCGGCGCAGTTGGAGCACATGGCGGCGCACCGGCCCATGCCCTCGCCCGCGTCCGCGTCGGCGCACATGACGCACGCCTGCATGCACGCGGAGAGCGCCTCCATGGCCTCCTGCATCATCGACATGTCCATGTCCTTCATGGGCATGTCGGATCCCGACATGGCGCCCTTCATCATGTCCATCGTCATGTTCATCCGCGCACCTCGCCGTTCCGGGGGCCGGGCGTCGACATCGCCGGCTGCGGACCCGGCGACCCCTGTCGCGCGACATGGTACGCCGGGTCCGGAACCGCCTGAAGGGGTTGCTACAGCGACGCGACCTCGGTCTCGCCCTCGGCGATGCGGCCGGTGGCCCGGTCGGCGCCGATGCCCGCGTCGTCGTAGTCGACGTCCTTGGTCTCCTTCGAGAGCAGCAGGGCGACGAGGGTGAGCACGCCCATCGTCGACAGGTAGATCCCGACCGGCCACGGCTGGCCGTCGGCCGCCGCCCAGAGCGCCACGGCGATGAGCGGCGCGACCGCGGCGCCGAGGATCGACGACACGTTGTACGCGACCGCCGAACCCGTGTAGCGCACGTTGGTCGGGAACAGCTCGGGCAGCAGGGCGCCCATCGGGCCGAACGTCGCCCCCATCAGGACGAAGCCGAAGACGAGGAACGCCTGCGCGAGCGCGCCCGTGAACTTCGGGTCGAGCTGCGGCATGAGGAACAGGTTGAACGTGAGCCCGAACACGATGATCGCCACGGTGACCCAGATGAGCAGGCGGCGGCGGCCGATCGCGTCCGCGATCGGGCCCGAGAGGAGCGTGAAGATGCCGAAGAACACGACGCCGATGATCTGCATGGTCACGAAGTCCGCATACGCGAACCCGAGGCCGGGGTAGAACTGCGCGGCGAACGCGTTCGCGTCGAATTCGGCGCCGGATGCCGCGGCCGCGGCTTCGGCGGCGGCCGACGCGGTCTCGAGGTCGGCCGCCTTCGTGCCGTACGAGAGCGTGAAGTTCGTCATCAGGTAGAAGAGCACGTAGGTGGCCAGCATGATGAACGTGCCGAGGATGAGCTCGCGCCAGTTGTGGCGGAACGCGGCGCCGAGCGGGAGCTTGCGGATCGTGCCCTTCTGGGCGGCCTTCGTGAACGCGCTGGACTCGACGAGCTTCAGGCGGACCCAGAGGCCGACGACGACCATGACGGCCGAGAAGAGGAACGGCACGCGCCATCCCCACTCGAAGAACCACTCGCGCGAGGGCGCGAGGAGGTTGATGGCGAGGAACACCCCGTTGGCGATGATGAAGCCGAGCGGCGCCCCGAGCTGCGGGAAGGTGCCGTACCAGGCGCGCTTGCCCTTCGGGGCGTTCTCGGTCGCGACGAGGGCCGCGCCCGACCACTCGCCGCCGAGCGCGAAGCCCTGCGCCAGGCGCATGATGAGCAGCAGCAGGGCCGCCCACCAGCCGATCTGGTCGTAGGTCGGCAGCAGGCCGATGAGGAACGTCGCGATGCCCATGGTGAGCAGGGACGCCACGAGCGTGGCCTTGCGCCCGTGCTTGTCGCCGAAGTGGCCGAAGACGATGGCGCCGACCGGTCGGGCGACCATCGCGGCGCCGAAGACGGCGAACGACGCCAGCAGCGCCGTGGTGTCGTCGCCGGTCGGGAAGAACAGGATCGGGAACACGAGCACGGCCGCGGTGGCGTACGCGTAGAAGTCGTAGAACTCGATGGTGGTGCCGACGAGGCTCGCGAGGATGACGCGGCCGCGCGAGTTCGCGGGCGCGACGGGCGTGGCCGGGGCGGTCGGGTTCGGGTCGGTCGAGGAGGTTGCGGTCATGGCAGGGCGGGACTCCGGTGCGTACGTGGGCCGGGGCGGGGCGCCGGGATGGGGCGCGACCCGCCGGGTGGGGTGGAACCGCTGCTTGTGGCAACCTGCTCACCCTACGCGGGGGCCGCGGCGTCGGCGAGCCGGGCGCGACGAGCGGATCGTGGCGTGCGACGAACGGCGACGTCGGCGATTTCGACGCACGACGGATGTCACGTAAGGTAAGCCTTACCTGATCTCGCCGGAGCAGTCCCGGCACCCCTCCCACGAACGGCCACACGTGCGCACGACCCTGACCCGGACCGAGCCCCACGCGCTCGACCTGCTCGGCGGCGACCCCGGCGCACCCGCACTCGTCACGCCCGCGGCATCCGTCGACTACGCCGAGCTCGCCGATCGCGTCGCCGCCCGCCGGGCGGAACTCGGCACCGGCCGACGCCTCGTCTTCCTCTCCGGCTCGAACACCGTCGAGACCGTCGTGACGTACCTCGCCGCGCTCGCGGGCGGACACCCGCTGCTCTTCACGCAACCGGACGCCGCGGGCGGATCGGCGCTCGAGGACCTCGTCGCGCGGTACGCACCCGATGTCGTCGTGCGGGTCGGCGCGGACGACGAGGTCGAGCTCGACCGGCTCCGCGACGAGAGCCGGCACGTGTTCCACCGCGACCTCGCGCTGCTCGCGAGCACGTCGGGATCGACCGGCTCGCCGAAGCTCGTGCGCCTCTCGCAGGGCAACGTGCTCGCCAACGCCCGCGCGATCGCCGACTACCTGCAGCTGACGCCGGAGGACCGTGCGGCGACGACCCTGCCGCTGCACTACTGCTACGGACTCTCGGTCGTGAACAGCCACCTCGTCGCCGGCGGAAGCCTGCTGCTCACCGACCGCTCGGTCGTCGAACCGACGTTCTGGGCCGAGTTCGACGCGCACGAGGCCACCTCGATCGCAGGGGTGCCGTACACCTACGAACTGCTCGAGGCGACCGACTTCGCGCAGCGACCGCACCCGTCGCTCCGGTACGTCACCCAGGCCGGCGGGCGCATGGACCCCGAGCGCGTGCGCGGGCTCGCGCGGCTCGGGCGGGAGCGCGGGTTCGAGCTCGTCGTGATGTACGGCCAGACCGAGGCGACGGCGCGCATGGCGTACCTGCCGGCCGAGCTGGCCGAGACCGCGGCCGGCGCGATCGGCGTGCCCGTCCCGGGCGGCTCGTTCCGCATCGACGAGCGCGTCGGCGGCGCACCCGGCGAGGGCGAACTCGTCTACACCGGGCCGAACGTGATGATGGGCTACGCCGAGACGGCCGCCGACCTCGGGCGCGGAGCCGAGGTCGACGAGCTGCGGACGGGCGACCTCGCGCGCCGCCGCGACGACGGGCTCTACGAGATCACCGGCCGCCTCAGCAGGTTCGTGAAGGCGTTCGGACTGCGGCTGGACCTCGACCTCATCGAGCGACGCCTCGCCGAGGCCGGCGTCGAGGCGCGCGTGGTGGGCGTCGACGAGCACCTCGCCGTGTTCGTCCGCGAGGAGCGATCGGTGGCGCGGGCCCGCGACGCGGCCGCGCGGATCACCGGCCTGCCCGCGCACGGCTTCGACGTGCACGCCATCGCCGAATTCCCGCGCACGCCGAACGGCAAGCCGGACCACGCCGCGCTCCGGGCGCATGCAAGCCTGCTGCGAGCGACGGATGCCGCGGATGCCGCCGCCGTGCCCGCCGGCGCGACCACCGCCGAGGAGCTGCGCGACCTCTACGCCGAGCTGCTCGGCCGGCCCGACGCCACGCCGGACGACAGCTTCACCAGCCTCGACGGCGACTCGCTCAACTACGTCGAGCTCGCCCTGCGACTCGAGTCGCGCCTCGGGGCGCTGCCGACGGACTGGCCGAGTCGGAGCATCGCCGAACTCGCCGGCGCCCCGGCGCCCGCCGGCATCGGGGCCGACGCCGCAAGCACCCCCTCGCCGTCCGCCTCGGCGGTCGACGCCGGGGCGCCGACCGCTGCGGGGCGCGCGGCGACGCGACCGGCACGACGGAGTCCAGGCCGCGTCGACCGTCCGGGGCCGGCACGCCGCCGCATCGCCCACGTCGAGACCTCCGTGGTCCTGCGCGCCGTCGCGATCGTGCTCATCGTCGCGACGCACGCCGACGTCATCCAGCTCCAGGGCGGCGCCCACCTGCTGCTCGCCGTCGCCGGCTTCAACCTCGCCCGCTTCCGGCTCACGCCCGGGCGGCTCGGCGGCGAAGCGGGCGCGGCCGGCACCCGGGCGGCCCGGATGCGGCGCGTCGGCGGCCTCCTCCGGAGCGCCCGATCGATCGCCGTGCCCGCCGTGCTCTGGCTCGGCGGGGTCGCGCTCATCGCCGGCACGTACGACCCGGCGACGGTGCTCCTGTCGAACTGGCTCGCCGGAGCCGACGGCGGGTGGAGCGACCAGTGGCACCTCTGGTTCCTCGAGGCGCTCGTCTGGGCCATCCTCGCCGTCGCGGCGATCATGGCCGTGCCGCGGCTGGACGCGCTCGAGCGCCGGCGCCCGGTCGCCTTCGCCGCGGTCGTCCTCACGGCCGCGCTCGCGCTCCGGTACGCGGCATCCGGCGGTCTCACCACGCCGTCGCCGGTGCACTACGCGCTGCCCGGGGTCGCCTGGCTCATCGCGCTCGGCTGGTTCATCGCGCGAGCGACGACCACGCGACGCCGGGTGGCCGCGAGCGTCATCGCGCTCGTGACCGTGCCCGGCTTCTTCGGGGATCCGATCCGGGAGGCCGTCGTGCTCGTGGGTCTCGGCCTGCTCGTCTGGGTCACGAGCCTGCCGGTCCCGGTCCGCCTCGCCGCGGGCCTCGGCACCGCGGCATCCGCCTCGATGTTCGTCTACCTGACCCACTGGCAGGTGTACCCGCCGATCGAGGAGGTGTCGCCGCCGCTCGCGATCGTCGCGTCGTTCGCCGTGGGCATCGCCGCCTGGTGGGCCTGGAACCGGGCGAGCGGATGGCTCGCCTCGGTTCGGGTGGGACCTTCGGCACATCGGCAGCGCTCCACCCGGGATTGAATCGTGATCGCGCGCACGCGCGACATCCGGGGGCAGGGGGAACCATGGCCGAATTGGACTACGGGCCGGTCGACATCTACGTCGTGAGCTTCGAGGGGGATCGGCCGGACGACGCGACGCTGTCGGCGCTCGGCGAGCTGATGCTGGGCGACGAGATCCGGTTGCTCGACCTGCTCATCGTCGCGCGCGGCGACGACGGCACGGTCACCGTCCGCGAGTACGAGGAGTTCCGCGACGACTTCGGGTTCACGATCGTCGAGCTCGAGGCCTCCGGCGTGATCGGCGACGAGGACATCGACGAACTCGCCGAGGCGATCCCGCCCGGCACGGCGGGTGCCGTCATGGCGATCGAACTGCTGTGGGCGAAGCGGCTCGCGTCCGCCTTCGCCGCATCCGGCGGCGAGGTGCTCCAGGTGGAGCGCATCCCCGCGACCGTCGTCAACGAGGTGTTCGCCGCAGCGGCGAACGTGGAATAGGGGAGGACCGTCATGCCACTCGGCAGGGGAGGCCGACCAGGACTGATCGGCATGGCCGCGCGGACGGCCGTGGTCGCAGGCACCGCGACCGCGGTGAGCGGCAACGTCGCCCGTCGGCAGCAGCAGCGCTACGCGAACCAGCAGGCCGAGCAGCAGGCGGCGGCGCAGCAGCAGTGGGAGGCCGAGCAGTACCAGGCCCAGCAGGCGGCGGCCGCGCCGCAGTACGCGCCACCGCCTCCGCCGGCGGCTGCGCCCGCGGCGGCGGCGCCGGCGCAGGGCGGCGTCGACGTGGTGGCCGAGCTGCAGAAGCTCGCCGCGCTGAAGCAGCAGGGGATCCTGGACGACGCCGAGTTCGCGGCGGCGAAGGCGAAGCTGCTCGCGTGACGACCTGACCGGCCGGCGCCGCTCGTCGCCGCCGGCTGATCAGGCGCGCAGCGCCTGCAGCGCCTTCGCGGTCACGATCGCGGCCTCCGCGGCCTCGCGGCCCTTGTCCTCCTTGGACCCGGGCAGGCCGGCGCGGTCGAGGCCCTGCTGCTCGTCGTCGAGCGTCAGCACGCCGAAGCCGACGGGCTTGCCCGTGTCGAGGGCGACGCGCGTGAGCCCGTCGGTCGCGGCCGACGACACGTACTCGAAGTGCGGCGTGCCGCCCCGGATGATCACGCCGAGCGCCACGACCGCGTCGGCGCCCGCCTCGAGGGCCGCCTTCGACACGACGGGCAGCTCGAAGCTGCCGGGGACCCGGACGAGCTCGAACTCGGCGCCGGCGCGCTCGAGGGTGCCCGTCGCGCCCGCGATGAGCCCGTCGGTGATCTCGTCGTGCCAGCTGCCCGCCACGACGACGACCCTCAGGCCGCGGCCGTCGACGTCGAGTTCGGGGGATCCGGCTCCGCTCATGATGCGTGTCCTCTCAGCAGTGCGTCCGCGGCCGCCTCGGTGAGCTGGCCGTCGTCGATCGAGTGTCCCATGCGGGTGCGCTTGGTCTCGAGGTAGCCCGCGTTGACCGCTCCGACGCCCACGACGAGCGGCAGACGGTCGGCGACGCGGATGCCGTGGGCCTCGAGCTGGCGGACCTTCTCCGGGTTGTTCGTGAGCAGGCGCACCTGCTCGACCCCGAGGTCGTCGAGGATCGCGCTCGCGGCGCTGAAGTCGCGCGCGTCGATCGGGAGCCCGAGGGCGAGGTTGGCGTCCAGGGTGTCGAGTCCGCCCTCCTGCAGCCGGTAGGCGCGGAGCTTGTTGATGAGCCCGATGCCGCGGCCCTCGTGACCGCGCAGGTAGACGACGACGCCGCCGTGCTCGGCGATCGTGGCGAGGGCCGTGTCCAGCTGCGGGCCGCACTCGCACTTGAGCGAGCCGATCGCCTCGCCCGTCAGGCACTCCGAGTGCACGCGGGCGATGGCGCCCGCAGGGTCGGCGGTGGGATCGCCCGCGATGATCGCCAGGTGGTCCGCTCCCGTGCTGCGGTCGCGGTAGGCGCGGACCCGGAAGGTGCCGTGCACGGTCGGCAGGTTCGTCTCGACCTCGAACTGCACGCGCGGCGACTCCGCGATCGGCTCGGGCGCCTCGCCGGCGGCGAGGTCCTGCCCCTCGTGGTGCTCGCGGAGCCAGGCGATGAGCGCCTCCACCGTCGTGACGGGCAGACCCTCCTGCTCGGCGAACGCGATCAGCCGCGGCAGGCGCATCATCTCGCCGTCGTCGTCGACGAGCTCGCCGATCACGCCCACGGGGGACAGGCCGGCGAGGCGCATGAGGTCCACGGCGGCCTCGGTGTGGCCCGCGCGCTCGCGGACCCCGCCGTCGACCGCGCGGAGCGGCAGGATGTGCCCCGGACGGATGAGCCGTTCGGGCGTGGCGTCCGGGTCGGCGAGGATCCGCAGCGTGTGCGCCCGGTCGGACGCCGAGATGCCCGTGGAGATGCGGTCGGCCGCGTCGACGGAGACCGTGTAGGCGGTGCCGCGCACGTCCTCGTTGCGCTCGACCATCAGCGGCAGGCCGAGGCGGTCGGCGAACGCGTTCGGCATGGGCGCGCACAGGTAGCCGCTCGTGTGGCGCACCATCCAGGCGATCCACTCCTGCGTCGCGAACTCCGCGGCCATGATCGCGTCGCCCTCGTTCTCGCGGCCCTCGTCGTCGGCCACGATCACGGGCTTGCCGGCGCGCAGGGCCTCGAGGACCTCGGGCATCGTCGCGAGGCTCATCGGACGCCTCCGATCGACGGCTCGGCGAGCGAGGACGGCAACGCCCGGTGCGCATCGAGCCGCAGCATCCGCTGCACGTGGCGTGCGAGCACGTCGGTCTCGAGGTTCACCCGGTCGCCCGCCTCGAGTCGGCCGAGCGTGGTCGCCGCGAGCGTCTCGGGGATGAGGGACACCTCGAACCAGGAGCCGTCGGGCTCGTCGCCGAGCGCGCTGACGGTCAGCGAGACGCCGTCGACCGCGATGGATCCCTTGTCGACGACGAGTGCGGCGAGCGCGGCGGGCAGCGAGAAGCGGATGACGCGCCACTCGTCGCCCGGGCGCACCTCGAGCACCTCGGCGGTGCCGTCGACGTGCCCCTGCACGATGTGGCCGCCGAGCCGGTCGCCGACGAGCGCGGCCCGCTCGAGGTTCACCGGTCGCCCCTCGGCGACGTCGTCGAGCGTCGACATGCGGAGCGTCTGGGCCATGACGTCGGCGGTGAACGACTCCGCGTCGGCGTCGACCACGGTGAGGCACACGCCCGACACCGCGATGGAGTCGCCGTGGCGGACGCCCTCGACGACCTTGGGGCCGCGGACCGTGAGTCGCACGACGTCGGCGTGCGGTTCGACGCGCGCGACGCTGCCGAGCTCCTCGATGATTCCGGTGAACATGCTCAGGCCTTCTCTCGGGTGGATGGGTCGGGGTGCGCCGCCGTGCGCGGCCGGGCGACGACGAGCAGGTCGTCGCCCAGGCGCACGAGGTCGGCGAAGTCGTAGCGGAGGGTGTCGGCGATGGTGGTCACGCCGACGTCGGCGACGGCGGTCCTGGGGCCGCCGATCACCGCGGGGGCGAGGTACACGAGCAGTTCGTCGGCGAGTCCGGCCGCGAGGAACGCGCTCGCGAGCGTGGGTCCGCCCTCGATGAAGAGCGAACGGATGCCGCGCCGCTGGAGCTCCGCGAGGTCGGCGACGAGGTCGTCGCCCGTGAACCGCAGCAGGTCGTGCGGATGCCGCTCGAGGGCCGCCCCGGCGGGGATCTCGCGTCGACCGAAGACGACCGGGACGGGCTGGGCGTCGAGCAGCGAGCCGTCGGCGTCGCGGGCGGTGAGCGACGGGTCGTCGGCGAGGACGGTGCCCGTGCCGACCGCGATGGCGTCGGCGGCGGTGCGGCGCCGGTGGACGTCGGCCCGGGCCTCCGGACCGGTGATCCAGCGGCTCGATCCGTCGGGCGCGGCCACGCGGCCGTCGAGGCTCGACGCCCACTTCACGGTGATGCGCGGTCGGCGGTGCCGGGCGGCGAAGAGCCAGTCGTCGAGGAACGCCTCGACCTCGTCGGCGAGCAGGCCGGCCTCGGTCTCGATGCCCGCGTCGCGGAGCGTGCGGGCGCCGCCCGCCGAGTGGTCGCCGGGGTCGTCGACGGCGTAGACGACGCGCGCGACGCCCGCCGCGATGAGCGCCTGGGCGCACGGGCCGGTGCGGCCGGTGTGGTTGCAGGGTTCGAGCGTCACGACCGCGGTCGTCCCGCGGGCGCCGTCCGGGCCGAGCCGTTCGAGCGCGTCGACCTCCGCGTGCGGGGTTCCGGCGCCGCGGTGCCACCCCTCGGCGAGGGGACGGCCGTCGGGGGAGAGGATGACGCAGCCGACGCGGGGGTTCACCCCTCGGGCCGGGCCGCGCTCGGCGAGTTCGAGCGCCCGGCGCATCGCCGCGGCATCCGTCGCCGCTCGCGTGGCCGTGGACATCGGGTGCCTGCCTTCCAGGCTCCGGGGGTCCCGACGACGCGGGAAACGCCGGCGACGCGCTGCGTCGCCGACCCGTGCCGCCTCCCATCCGGACTTTCACCGTCGGTACCGGAGTTCCACCGGTTCAACCGTTCGCGCGCGGCCGGACGGCCACGCGCTCCCGGCTCGCGGACTATCACCGCCGGTTCGGACTTGCACCGACCCCGGAGCACGTTTCGATTCGATTCTAGGTCAACGCCGGAGGGCGCCCGGTATTCCCGGGCTCGCACGCCCCGCACGCGACGGTCAGCGGCAGGCCGCCGCCGCGGCGATCTGCGCGTCGCTCGGCCGTCCGTACGCCTCGATGCCCGATCCGGGCACGTCGTAGCCCATGCCGATCGCCCAGGCCGTGGCCCACGCCTCGTGGTCGCCGGAGAACTCGGGCCCCGCGAAGATCGCATGGCAGGCCTCGCGCAGCACCTGTGTGTGGCCGACCTCGTGCACGACCACCGCCTTGGCGTTCTCGTCCCACGACCAGGCGTCCTCGATGCTCTCGCTGAGCGAGACGAGGCCCCAGCCGTCGCCGTCGTCGAAGAACTCGGCGGTGCCCGAGTACCAGCCGTCGCTCGAGTAGCCGCCGACGACGTAGTCCCAGGCGAAGTCGATCTCGACCCCGAACGAGATCGACCGCGCGAAGGCCTCGATCTCGGCGCGCACCGGGAACGACCGGCGCCGCTCCTCCTCGGCCTGGTGCGAGGAGCGGACGGCGGCGACGCTCGTGGCGAGGTCGGTGAGCCGCACGGTCGTGCCCGAGCCGCCCGACGCGTCGTCGAGGGCGGCCTGCAGGGCGGCGCGCGTGCGGTAGGTGGCCGAGGGGCTCGCGGCGAGGACGGACGCCGCCGCCTCCTCGGCGCCCGTCATCAACGCGTCCGCGGCATCCGACACCGTTCGGACGGCGCCCGCGACGCGCTCGGTCGATGCCTCGATGCGCTCGGACGCCGCGACGCGCTCGGGGATGAGCTCGACGAGTTCCCACAGGTCGCCGTACCGGTCCCACGCGGGCGCGAGTTCGGACGGCGCCGTGAGCGAGGCGATCGTGGCCGCCCCCGCCGGACGGTCGGCGACGACCTCGGCCGCCTCGGCGACCGCGGTCTGGAGCGCCGTCCGGTGCTCCTCGCTCACGAGGTCGCCGGCCGCCACCTCGAGGAGGCGCTCCGCGCGGGCCAGCACGGCCTCGCCGTGGTCGACGGCGGCGCCGTGGTCGACGGTGGCCTCGTCGTACCGCCCGTCGGCGGCCGACCACTGCGGCCAGACCTGGGCGTGGGCGAGGGACGAGCCCACCTGGTGCCCGGCGAGGGCGACCGCGATGACCGCGGCGACGGCCGCGGCGGCTCGGATGCCGGCGGAGCGACGCCCTCGGGCGGGGGTGGCGTCGGACGGGTGCATGGGGTCCTCTCGTGTGCGGCCGTCCGGGGCCGCGAGCCTCACGCTACCGGTCGGAATCCCGCTCGTGGATCACGATTGCGTCGCGTCGCCGGATGTCGTCGGTGGGGTCTCGATGAGCCCGCGCGCGGTGCCCTCGTCGACGATGAGGTCGGTCACCAGTCCGGCGGCCAACGCGCCCCTCAGGCTCGGCAGCTTGGCGGCACCCGCCACCACGCAGATGCGGCGCGGCGCTCGGCGCAGCACCGCGAAGTCGGGCCCGGTCGCGCGCGCGTTGAGCGCGATGCCGTCGGTCGAGCCGTCGGCCCGGTAGAAGACGGTGGCGACATCGCCGACCACGCCGTCGCGGCTGAGCGCCTCGTAGTCGGTGCGCTCGAGGTAGCCGCCCTGGTAGACGTGGCTCGGCACCTCGGCGAAGGGGGAGCCGACGCCGAAGATCGCGACGTCCATCGCGGCCTGCAGGTCGAGCAGGCGCCGGGTGCTGCGCTCTCGCCAGAACGCCTCCTTGGTCGCCGGGTCGTCGAAGAACGCCGGCACCGGGAACTGCTGGACCCGCGCGCCGAACGCGTCGCCGAACCGGCGCAGCAGTTCGGAGGCGTAGAGGATGCCGGTGGTGCGGAGGTTGCCCGCGCCGTTGAGCTGGACGACCTCCGAGTTGTGGGTCGCCTTCGGCGCGAGGTGCCGGCTCATGGCGCTCATCGTCGAGCCCCAGGCGATGCCGATGGTCTGGTTCGAGTCGATGAACCGGTTGAGAATCCGTGCAGCAGTGAGGGCCACGCGCTCGAGGCGGTCGACGTCGCTCGCATGGTCGGGCACGGGCACGACGTGCGCGGACACCTCATGGCGCTCGAGGATCTCCTGCTCCAGCCGGCTCGGCAGGTCGAGGGGCGAGTGGATGGAGATCTCGACGAGTCCCGTCGCGCGGGCGTGGCTGAGCAGGCGCGACACCGAGGATCTCGAGGTGTGCAGCTCCTTCGCGATGGCGTCCATCGTGAGGTCCTGCAAGTAGTAGAGGTGGGCGGCGCGCAGCGCGTCGCGGGTCTTGCCGTCGGGCAGCGCGCCGTCGAGCGCGGGCCCCGTGGCATCCGTCACCGTCATCCCGGACTCCCTTGCACGTTTGTTCATTCCGGTTGCAAGCATGTGCGCGTGTGCACACGATGTATTCATCCACAGCCGGGCACCCACCGCAACCCGGCGTGACCAGCTCGAAAGGACAGCGATGTCGCCCACCACGTCGCCGACGACGCCCCGCTCCACGCCCGCCCGCCGCCCGCGCGCCGAGATCGCCGAGCTCCGCGCCCGACCGACCGCCGAGGTCGTCATCATCGGCGGCGGCATCAACGGCATCGCCACGTTCCGCGACCTCGCACTGCAGGGCGTCGACGTCGTGCTCGTCGAGCGCGACGACTTCGTCTCGGGCGCATCGGCCGCCTCGAGCCACATGATCCACGGCGGCATCCGCTACCTCGAGAACGGCGAGTTCCGGCTCGTGCAGGAGTCGGTGCAGGAGCGCAACGGCCTGCTCCGGATCGCCCCGCACTACGTGAAGCCGCTTCGCACGACCGTGCCGATCTTCTCGACCTTCTCCGGCATCCTCTCGGCGCCCCTGCGGTTCCTCACCCACCGGCAGGGCGCGCCCACCGAGCGCGGGGCGGCCCTCATCAAGGCCGGCCTCACGATCTACGACGCGTTCTCGCGCGACGGCGGCAGCGTGCCGCGTCACCGGTTCCTCGGCCGGAAGCGGTCGCTCGCGGAGCTGCCCGCCCTGAACCCCGCGTTGAAGTACACCGCGACCTATTACGACGCCAGCATGCACGACCCGGAGCGGCTTGCCCTCGACGTGCTGCACGACGGCCTCGCCGCCGGTCCGCACGCACGTGCGGCGAATCACCTCGAGGCCGTCGGCTTCGGCCCGGCCGGAGTGCGCGTGCGCGACGGCGTCACGGGCGACGAGTTCGACCTCGCCGCCGACGTGGTGGTCAACACGTCCGGTCCCTGGACCGACCTCACGAACGCGCAGCTCGGCCGCGAGACCCGCTTCATGGGCGGCACCAAGGGGTCGCACATCGTGCTCGACCACCCCGAGCTGCTCGAGGCCACGGGCGGTCGCGAGATCTTCTTCGAGCACGAGGACGGCCGCATCGTCCTGATCTACCCGCTGAAGGGCCGCGTCATGGTCGGCACGACCGACCTCGAGCACGACATGCGCGAACCCGCGGTCTGCACCGAGGAGGAGGTCGACTACTTCTTCGACCTCGTCGCGCACGTTTTCCCAGGCATCCGCGTCGACCGGTCGCAGATCGTCTACCGCTTCTCGGGCGTCCGTCCGTTGCCGCGCCACGACGACACGAACCCCGGCTTCGTCAGCCGCGACTACCGCATCGAGCGAGCGGATGTCGCGGAGCGACCGGGCACGACCCTGCTGAGCCTCGTCGGCGGCAAGTGGACCACCTTCCGCGCGCTCGCCGAGCACCTCGCGGACGAGGTGCTCGGGCTCATCGGCCGCACCCGGGTGCGGTCCACCCGGGGCCTCCCGATCGGCGGCGGTGCCGGGTACCCCACGACGGATGACGCGCGGCTGGTCTGGATCGCCGGGCACGGCGACGGCGTCGGACGGGAGCGCGCCGAGCAGCTGCTCGAGCGCTACGGCACGCGCGCCGCCGCGCTCATCGCCGCGGTCGAGGACGGTCCCGAGACGCCGCTCGTCGGACACGACGGGTACAGCCGCGAGGAGATCGCCTGGATCACGCGCCATGAGCGCGTCGTGCACCTGGCCGACGTGGTGTTCCGCCGGACGAGCCTCGCCTTCACCGGCGCCCTGACGCCGGCGCTCCTCGACGAACTGGCCGACGTCGTCGGCCGGGAGCTCGGCTGGGACGAGGGGACGCACCGGGCCGAGGTCGAGGCCACGCGGCGCGTGCTCGCCGAACGGCACGGCGTGCACCTCGCCGAGCCGTCGCTGGTCGAGTAGCGCGCCGGAGGCGCAGGTCTCGAACTTGCACAGACGTGCACGTCGGACCGCCCGTTCCGGGCGGCTCCGGCGGGTACGTTTCATCGGGGCCGAGCGGCCCCGCCCCCGGAACCGGCCACCGACGGCGGTGGTCCGGATGAACGAAAGAAGGTCAACGTGGACAATCTCGGTGTCGTGTTCCTCTCGGAACTCATCGGCACGGCCATGCTGCTGCTCCTCGGCTGCGGCGTGGTCGCCAACGTCGCCCTGGCGAAGACGAAGGGCTTCGCCGGCGGCTTCCTCATGGTCAACTTCGGCTGGGGACTCGCGGTCTTCGCGGGTGTCGTCGTCGCCTACGCCTCGGGTGCGCACCTCAACCCGGCGGTGACGCTCGGCCTCGTCGCGAACGGTGCCAGCGAGTTCGGACAGGGCGTCCCCGTGGACGTGCTCTCGGTCGTCACCTACATCGGCGCGCAGCTCATCGGCGCCTTCCTCGGCGCGACCGGCGCCTGGCTGGCCTACAAGCAGCACTTCGACGACGAGCCGGAGCCCGCCACCAAGCTCGGCGTGTTCTCGACCGGTCCGGCGATCCGCTCGTACGGCTGGAACCTCGTGACCGAGATCATCGGCACGTTCGTCCTCGTGTTCGTCGTGATCGGCTTCGGCCGCAACGGCGACGCCTCGGGCCTCGCGGCCCTCGGCGCCCTGCCCGTCGCGCTGCTCGTCGTCGGCATCGGCGCCTCGCTCGGTGGCCCGACCGGGTACGCGATCAACCCGGCTCGCGACCTCGGCCCGCGCATCGCCCACGCGGTGCTGCCCATCAAGGGCAAGGGCGGCTCGGACTGGGCCTACTCGTGGGTGCCCGTCGTGGGCCCCATCATCGGCGGCGTCCTCGCCGGTCTCGCCGCGATCCCGCTGCTCCCGCTGCTCGGCTGACCCCGCGGCATCCGCTCACCCCCTCACCCAACCCCCCTGAACACGATGGAGTCCTCAGATGGCTGACCACATCCTCGCGATCGACCAGGGCACGACCTCGTCGCGCGCGATCATCTTCGACAAGTCCGGTTCGATCGTCTCGACCGGCCAGCTCGAGCACGAGCAGATCTTCCCCAAGGCCGGCTGGGTCGAGCACGACCCGATGGAGATCTGGCGGAACACCCGCGAGGTCATCGGGCAGGCGCTCGGCAAGGCCGACCTGACCCGCCACGACATCGCCGCGGTGGGCATCACCAACCAGCGCGAGACCGCCGTCGTCTGGGATCGCACCACCGGCGAGCCCGTCTACAACGCGATCGTCTGGCAGGACACGCGCACCCAGCCCATCGTCGACCGCCTCGCGGCGGACGGCGGCGTCGAGCGCTTCAAGGCCAAGGTCGGCCTGCCGCTCGCGACGTACTTCTCGGGCACGAAGATCGTGTGGATCCTCGAGAACGTCGAGGGCGCGCGCGAGAAGGCCGAGGCCGGCGACCTGCTGTTCGGCACGACCGACACGTGGGTGCTGTGGAACCTCACCGGCGGGGTCGACGGCGGCGTGCACGCGACGGATGTCACCAACGCGAGCCGCACGATGTTCATGGACCTCGAGACCCTGCAGTGGGACGACGAGATCCTCGGCATCTTCGGCGTGCCGCGCTCGATGATGCCGGAGATCCGCTCCTCCTCCGAGGTGTACGGCACGGTCGAGGAGTCGAGCCTGCTGCGCGAGACGCCCATCGCCGGCATCCTCGGCGACCAGCAGGCCGCGACGTTCGGCCAGGCCGCGTTCGCCGCGGGCGAGGCCAAGAACACCTACGGCACCGGCAACTTCCTCATCTTCAACACGGGCGAGGAGATCGTCCACTCGAAGAACGGGCTGCTGACGACGGTCGGATACAAGCTCGGCGACCAGCCCGTGCACTACGCACTCGAGGGGTCGATCGCCGTCACCGGATCGCTCGTGCAGTGGCTGCGCGACAACCTCGGTCTCATCTCGTCGGCCGCCGAGGTCGAGGAGCTCGCCAAGTCCGTGGAGGACAACGGCGGGGCGTACTTCGTGCCCGCCTTCTCGGGCCTGTTCGCGCCGTACTGGCGTCCGGACGCGCGCGGTGCCCTCGTGGGCCTCACGCGCTACGTGAACAAGGGCCACATCGCCCGCGCCGCGCTCGAGGCCATCGCCTTCCAGACGCGCGACGTGGTGGAGGCCGTGAACGCCGACGCCGGCATCGACCTCACCGAACTCCGCGTCGACGGCGGCGCGACGGCGAACGACACGCTGCTCCAGTTCCAGGCCGACATCCTGGGCGTGCCGGTCGTGCGACCGGTCGTCGCGGAGACCACGGCGCTCGGTGCCGCGTACGCCGCCGGGCTCGCGGTCGGGTTCTGGTCGGACCTCGACGACCTCGCCAAGAACTGGCAGGAGGACCGCCGCTGGACGCCGTCGATGGACGCCGACGAGCAGGGCCGCCTGGTCCGCAACTGGAAGAAGGCCGTCACGAAGACCCTCGACTGGGTCGACGACGACGTCCGCTAGTCGGCGCCGAGCCGCGCGGCGAGGAGCGCGGGCAGCTCGGCGAGCGTGCGGATCTCGTGCACGCCCGCCGCAGCGGCATCCGCGGCCTCGTCGCCGGCGGGGCGCAGGCCGGGCCGGTTGAGCCAGACGCCGACCAGCCCGGCCTCCGCCGCGCCGATCGCATCGGTGCGCAGCCGGTCGCCCACGTAGGCGGCGCGAGACACGGGCCCGTCGGCCGCGAACCGCGCGACCGCCGCTGCGAAGATGCGTCGGTCGGGCTTCGCGACGCCCTCGGCACCGGATGCCACGAGGTGGGCGATGCGCCCCGGGTGACCCACCTCGAGTCCGAGCCGCACGAGCTTGGCGAGCTGGAACTCGAACTCGCCGTTCGTGATGATGCCGAACCGCACGCCGGGCAGCACCGCCTCGAGCACGTCGAGCGCGGGGTGCACGTCGTCGTGGAGGGCCCATGCCTCGCGGTACCGCTCGAAGTACGAGCCGAACCAGGCGCCCGCCGCCTCATCGTCGATCTGCTCGCCGTGGGCCAGCGCGAAGTCGGTGGCCCGCGCCCGACGCTGCTGCTCGAACGTCAGGTCTCCGGCGAGGTACGCATGGTAGTGCCGCTCCTCGAGCTCGTGCCACAGCGCCTGCGCCGCCGCGAGGTCGCCAGCGTAGGCCCGCTCCCGCATGTGCAGCGCGATGCCGGCGGCGACCGCCTCGCGATGCGCCATGAGCGTGTCGTCGAGGTCGAACAGGACGACCGGCCCGCCCCCGGCTGTTCCGACCGCACTCGACGCGGAGTCGGCGTTGCTCACCGCCGGCGGAGGAAGCCCACGCGGTCGTACACCCGGGCGAGCGTCTGCTCGGCCCGCTCGGACGCCTTGTCGGCCCCGATCGCGAGCAGCCGGTCGAGCTCGGCCGGGTCCTGCATCAGATCGAGCGTGCGCTCCCGGATCGGCGCGACGCGCTCGACGACGACCTCGGCGAGGTCCTTCTTGAGGTCGCCGTAGCCGCGACCGTCGTACTCCGCCTCCAGCTCGGGGATCGTGCGCCCGGTGACCGTCGCGTAGATGTCGAGCAGGTTCGCGATGCCGGGCTTCGCCTTCGGGTCGTAGCGGATCTCGCGCTCGGTGTCGGTGACCGCGCTCCTGATGCGCTTGGCGATGACCTTCGGGTCGTCCATCAGGTTGATCAGCCCGTTCGGGCTCGACGCCGACTTGGACATCTTGGCCGTGGGCTCCTGGAGGTCGTAGATGCGAGCCGACTCCTTCGGGATCATCGCCTCGGGGACGACGAACGTGTCGCCGAACCGCGAGTTGAAGCGGCCCGCGAGGTCGCGCGTGAGCTCGAGGTGCTGACGCTGGTCGTCGCCGACGGGCACCAGGTGCGTGCCGTACAGCAGGATGTCGGCGGCCATGAGCACCGGATAGGTGAACAGGCCGACGGTCGTCGCCTCGGCGCCGTACCGCGTCGACTTGTCCTTGAACTGGGTCATGCGGCTCGCCTCGCCGAAGCCCGTGAGG
Organism: Agromyces sp. NDB4Y10; assembly: GCF_001620055.1. GTDB lineage: Bacteria > Actinomycetota > Actinomycetes > Actinomycetales > Microbacteriaceae > Agromyces > Agromyces indicus. The sequence continues at coordinate 48,071 of NZ_LQGY01000032.1, forward strand.
GTGCCCAGCACCCACGCGAGTTCGGTGTGCGCCGGCACGTGCGACTGCACGAAGAGCGTGGAGCGCTCGAGGTCGACGCCGGCCGCGAGGTACTGCGCGGCCGTGCGGCGGGTCGCCTCGCGCAGCGCGTCGGGCTCCTGCGGCACCGTGATCGCGTGCAGGTCGACCACGCAGTAGATCGGGTCGTGGTCGTCCTGCAGGGCGACCCAGTTCACGAGCGCGCCGAGGTAGTTGCCGAGGTGGAGCGAGTCGCCGGACGGCTGCATGCCGGAGAAGACGACGGGACGTGCGGAGTTCATGGATTCAGGAGTCCTCAGGGGTCGGAATGGCGTAGTCGACGACGACGGGGGCGTGGTCGGACCATCGCTGGTCGTAGGCGTCGGCGCGGTCGACCGAGTACGCCTGCACCAGGTCGGCCAGCGCGGGCGTCGCGAGCTGGTAGTCGATCCGCCAGCCGCTGTCGTTGTCGAACGCCTTGCCGCGCCACGACCACCACGTGTACGGGCCGGGCACCTCGCCGGCGACCCGCCGGCCCACGTCGACCCAGCCGAGGCCCGCGCCGGCGTTGTAGCGCTCGTCGTCCTCCGAGCCCATGAACCGGTCGAAGTACGCGCGCTCCTCGGGCAGGAAGCCGGCCCGCTTCACGTTGCCCTTCCAGTTCTTGATGTCGAGCGTGCGGTGACCGACGTTGAGGTCGCCCACGACGACCGCGAGCTCGTGCTCGGCGAGCTGCGTCATCCGCTCGCTCATCGCATCGAGGAAGCGGTACTTGTCGACCTGCTTGGGCGAGTCGGCCTCACCCGAGGGGACGTAGCAGCTCACGACCGTGACGATGCGCCCGCCGACCTCGTAGTCGGCCTCGAGCCAGCGGCCGGCGGTGTCGTGGTCGGTCTCGCCGAGCTCCACCCGGTGGATGTGCGCGTCGGCGCGACTCGCGATCGCCACGCCCGCGCGGCCCTTCGCGGTGGCCGGATCGTGCAGGATGCTCCACTCGTCGCCGAGCAGGGCGGCGAGGTCGTCGGTCGACGCGCGGACCTCCTGCAGGGCGAGGAGGTCAACATCGCGCGTGGCCAGCCAGTCGCCCATGCCGCGGCGGAACGCCGCGCGGACCCCGTTCACGTTGGCGGTGGCGACACGGAGCATCGAGGCGGGGGGCATGCCTTCGATCCTAGGCGAGCCCCCCGACGTCCCGGTTCCGGCGTCGCCCGCGCCGCCGCCGCGCGGCCGCCGCCTCGGCCGCTGCCTGATCGAGTGCCCGTTCCGCGTCGGCGACCGCGAGCTCCGCGTCGGCCAGGTCGGCCTCCGCGCGCGTCAGCCGCCGTCGGCCGCGCAGCCACCCGAACCATCCGGCCTCCTCCATGGCGTCGCGGATCGTGCGGACCTCGCGTCGACGCTCGGCCGCGTCGGCCCGGCGCTCCGCGAGCAGCGCCTCGGCCGCCCGCTGGTCCGGCGTCACCGGACGCAGCGTGTCGTTCGCGTCGGCCGTCTCGATCGCGATCCAGGCGGCGGCGACGAGGATCACGATGCTCGCGATGCGGAACCACAGCAGCAGGCCGATGAACACCGTGAACGTCGCCAGCAGTGGGTTGTTCGTCGTCGCCGTCACGAGGAAGCCGCCCAGCACGTGGAGGACGCTGAGCGCCGCCGAGCCGAGGAGCGAGCCGATCCACATGCGCCGCCACGGCACGGCCGCTCCCGAGAGGAACCGGAACAGGACGGCGAGGGCCACGGTGTCGATGACGAACACCACGACGAGCGACCCGAACCGCAGGCCGCCCGACATCACCGGCGAGGCCGCTTCGGCCGAGAGGCCCAGAAGGTCGAGGAACGCGTCGAGGAGGGTCGTGGCGACGATCGAGAGCAGGGCAGCCACGACGAGGGCGATGCCGAAGCCGAGCGCTGCGAGGAAGTCGCGCGCCTTGAGCAGGACGTACGGTCGGTCGTCGCGCGGCAGGCCGAAGGTGCTCCGCACCGCGAGCCTCGTATAGGTGATCCAGCTGATCGCCGTCCAGATCAGGCCCGCGAGGGCCACGGCGCCCGTCAGGCCGAAGAGGCTCGTGCTCGCCTCGGTCACGTCGACGAGGTCGTCCGTCGTGATGAGGCCCTTCGGGCCGATGAGTCCGGGCGCGTAGGTGTTGATCAGCGTGATGAGGGCGTCCAGCGTGCCCGGGCTCGACACGAGCCAGAGCCCGGCGATCGCGAACGCCACGTAGATCGCGGCGAACGTCGCGAACAGCGCCTGGTAGCTCATGCCCGCCGACAGCAGGAACCCGTTGCGCTGCAGGAAGTGCCGCCAGACGCGCACGGGGAAGATCTGCATCGTGCGCCGGGTGAGCTCCGTCACGCGCGCGATCGGCTCGTCGAGGCGCAGCCTGAGCTCGCGCCCGTTCACCGGCTCCGCGCGGGGCGCCACCGCGGCGCCGCTCGCGTCGCCGTCGGGTCGCCCCGCTCCGCGTCGTCCCACGCGATCACCCTAGCCAGTGCGCGGCCCCGGACACGACGACGGGCCCGGCGTCCGCTGACGCCGGGCCCGTGCCGTCGGTGCTGCCCGCTAGGGCTTGCCGCGCATGATCGCCTGCTTGACCTCGGCGATGGCCTTGGTGACCTCGATGCCGCGGGGGCACGCGTCGGTGCAGTTGAAGGTCGTGCGGCAGCGCCACACGCCCTCCTTGTCGTTCAGGATGTCGAGGCGAACCTTCGCCTCGTCGTCGCGCGAGTCGAAGATGAAGCGGTGCGCGTTCACGATCGCCGCGGGGCCGAAGTACTGCCCGTCGGTCCAGAACACCGGGCACGACGAGGTGCAGGCGGCGCAGAGGATGCACTTGGTGGTGTCGTCGAACCGCGCGCGCGAGGCGACGTCCTGGATGCGCTCCTTGCCCGGCTCCGGGGTGGTGCGCGCCTGCAGGAACGGCTGCACCTCGCGGTAGCTCGCGAAGAACGGCTCCATGTCGACGACGAGGTCCTTCTCGAGCGGCAGGCCCTTGATCGCCTCGACGTAGATCGGCTTCGAGATGTCGAGGTCCTTGATCAGCGTCTTGCAGGCGAGGCGGTTGCGGCCGTTGATGCGCATGGCGTCCGAGCCGCAGATGCCGTGCGCGCACGACCGGCGGAAGGTGAGCGAGCCATCCTGCTCCCACTTGATCTTGTGGAGCGCGTCGAGCACCCGGTCGGTCGCGTACATCTCGACGTCGAAGTCCTGCCAGCGCGGCTCCGAGTCGACCTCGGGGTCGTAGCGGCGGATCAGGAACGTGACGGTGAAGGACTGGATCGCGGCATCCGCCGACCCGGCCGACGTGTTCTCGAGCGTGGCGGTCGTCACGTCAGTACTTCCTCTCCATGGGCTGGTATCGGGTGATCGTCACCGGCTTCCAGTCGAGCCGGATGTGGTCGGAGGCGATCGACGAGTGGGGGTCGCCCGACAGGTAGGCCATCGTGTGCTGCATGAACCGCTCGTCGTCGCGGTCGGGGAAGTCGTCGCGCATGTGGCCGCCGCGGCTCTCCTCGCGGTTCGCGGCGGACTCGACGACGACCTCGGCGAGGTCGAGCAGGAAGCCGAGCTCGACGGCCTCGAGCAGGTCGGTGTTGAACCGCTTCCCCTTGTCTTGCACGGCGATGTTGCGGTAGCGCTCGCGCAGGCCGGCGATGACGGATGCCACGTGCGCGAGGGACTCCGCGGTGCGGAACACCTGCGCGCCCTTGTCCATCTCGTCCTGGAGCTCCTTGCGGATGGCGGCGATGCGCTCGGTGCCGTTCGAGTCGCGGAGCATCTCGAGCATGCGGCGCACGTCGCCGGCCGGGTCGGGCGGGAGCGGCGTGAAGTCGACGCCGGAGTTGACGTACTCGACCGCGTTGCGACCGGCGCGCTTGCCGAAGACGTTGATGTCGAGCAGCGAGTTCGTGCCGAGGCGGTTGGAACCGTGCACGGAGACGCAGGCGCACTCGCCGGCCGCGTAGAGGCCCGGCACGACGGTGGTGTTGTCGCGGAGCACCTCGGCGTTGACGTTGGTCGGGATGCCGCCCATGGCGTAGTGCGCGGTCGGCATCACGGGCACGGGCTCGTAGACCGGATCGACGCCGAGGTAGGTGCGGGCGAACTCGGTGATGTCGGGCAGCTTGGTCTCGAGGACCTCGGCGCCGAGGTGCGTGCAGTCGAGCAGCACGTAGTCCTTGTTCGGACCGGCGCCGCGGCCCTCCGCGACCTCCTGCACCATGCATCGGGCGACGATGTCGCGCGGCGCGAGGTCCTTGATGGTCGGGGCGTAGCGCTCCATGAACCGCTCGCCGGACGCGTTGCGGAGGATCGCGCCCTCGCCGCGCGCGCCCTCGGTGAGGAGGATGCCGAGTCCGGCGAGCCCGGTCGGGTGGAACTGGAAGAACTCCATGTCCTCCAGCGGCAGGCCCTTGCGCCAGATGATGCCGACGCCGTCGCCCGTGAGCGTGTGGGCGTTCGACGTCGTCTTGTAGATCTTGCCGAAGCCGCCGGTCGCGAAGATCACGGCCTTGGCCTGGAAGACGTGCAGCTCGCCGGTCGCCAGCTCGTAGGCGACGACGCCCGACGGCTGGGGGACGCCGTCGACCTCGGTCATGACCAGGTCGAGCGCGTAGAACTCGTTGTAGAACTCGATGCCGAGCTTGACGCAGTTCTGGAACAGCGTCTGCAGGATCATGTGGCCCGTGCGGTCGGCCGCGTAGCACGCGCGGCGGACCGGCGCCTTGCCGTGGTCGCGCGTGTGGCCGCCGAACCGCCGCTGGTCGATCTTGCCGTCGGGCGTGCGGTTGAACGGCAGGCCCATGTTCTCGAGGTCGATGACCGCGTCGATCGCCTCGCGCGCGAGGATCTCGGCCGCATCCTGGTCGACGAGGTAGTCACCGCCCTTGACGGTGTCGAACGTGTGCCACTCCCAGCTGTCCTCCTCGACGTTCGCGAGGGCGGCCGCCATGCCGCCCTGCGCCGCGCCCGTGTGCGAGCGGGTCGGGTAGAGCTTCGAGATGACGGCGGTGCGCGCGCCGGGGCCGGCCTCGATCGCGGCGCGCATGCCGGCGCCGCCGGCGCCCACGATGACGATGTCGAACTGGTGGTGGTGCACGCCGTCGACGATCGTCGACTCGGCGCTGGCGTTCTGGGGGTTCACGTGACTCCTATGCGGCGGGGCAGAACGAGGGGAGCAGGTCGGCGGGCGATCCGGCGGGGCACGGGTCGAAGGTGAACACGACCAGCGTGCCGAGCACGAGCAGCACGGCGACGGATGCCACGAGCGCGAGCTTCAGCACCTTCTGCACGGTGCCCGGGTTCGTGTAGTCGTTGATCAGCGTGCGCATGCCGTTGGCGCCGTGGATCAGGGCCAGCCACAGCATGAGGACGTCCCACCACTGCCAGAACGGCGAGGCCCACTTGCCGGCGACGAAGCCGAAGTCGATCGCCTTCACGCCCTCGCCGACCATGAGGTTGGCGAAGAGGTGGCCGAAGATGAGCACGAGGAGGATCACGCCGGAGGCGCGCATGTAGATCCAGCCCCACTTCTCGACGTTGACGCCGCGGCGAGGCGCCGGCCGTGCGGGGGTGCGCGGGGATTCGATGACGGTCATCTCGGCGCTCCTAGTGGCTGAAGACGTTGATGAGGTGGCGCGGGGTGAACGCGAGCATGGTCAGCACCCACAGGCCGATGACGACGTAGAAGAGGACCTTCTGGTTGCGCGTGGCCCACGACCAGAAGTCGACGAGGATGACGCGGATGCCGTTGTACGCGTGGAAGACGATGGCTCCCACGAGCGCGACCTCGCCGAGGCCCATGATGGGCGTCTGGTAGGCGGCGATCACCGCGTTGTACGCCTCGGGGCTCACGCGGACCAGCGAGGTGTCGAGGATGTGCACGAGGAGGAAGAAGAAGATCGCGACTCCCGTGATCCGGTGCAGCACCCACGACCACATACCCTCGCGGCCGCGGTAGAGCGTGCCGCCCGGCTTCTCGGTCGCCGGCTTCTCGGGTGCGGTCGGGGTCCGTGTCGTCGTTGTTGACATGGACAACCCTCCTGGCGGTGTGCGTCGCCCGACTGTGGGCGCGACGGGACCGATGGCCCGGGTTCGAGTCTAATCCCGACTCGGGCGTGCTCCGGTCGCCGCCGTGTCCACCCGTCGGCCCGCCGCTATCCTGAGCGGATGCGACAGGCACCCCTCGACCGCTTCTACAGCGTCATCCCCGCGGGCGGGGTCGGCTCACGGCTCTGGCCGCTCTCGCGCGCCGACGCCCCCAAGTTCCTGCACGACCTGACCGGATCCGGCCAGACCCTGCTGCGCGACACGTGGGAGCGGCTGGCCCCGATCTCGGGCGAGCAGCGCATCATGGTCGTCACCGGGCGCGCCCACCGCGCGGCCGTGGAGGCGCAGCTGCCGGAGCTCGCCGACGAGAACATCGTGCTCGAGAGCGAGCCGCGCGACTCGACCGCCGCGATCGGCCTGGCGGCCGCCATCCTCGAACGCCGCGAACCGGGCGTCATCATCGGCTCCTTCGCCGCCGACCACGTGATCTCGGGTTCGACGCTCTTCCGCGAGGCGGTGACCGCGGCCGTCGCCGTCGCCGACGCCGGTTACATCGCGACGATCGGCATCACGCCGACCGAGCCCGCCGTGGGCTTCGGCTACATCGAGTGCGGCGATCCGCTCGAGCTGGGCGAGCACGAGCACGTCTCGGCGGTGTCGAGCTTCGTCGAGAAGCCCGACCTCGAGACCGCGAAGCGCTACCTCGACGGCGGTCGGCACCTCTGGAACGCCGGCATGTTCATCGCGCGCGCCGACCTGCTCCTCGCCGAGATCGCGCGCACCAAGCCCGAGCTCCACGCCGGCCTCGTCGAACTCGCCGCCGCGTGGGACGATCCGGCGACGCGCGGCCCGGCGGTCGACCGCATCTGGCCGACGCTGGAGAAGATCGCGATCGACTACTCGGTGGCCGAGCCGGCGGCGGCGGCCGGCCGCATGGCGGTCATCCGCGGTCACTTCCAGTGGGACGACGTGGGCGACTTCGCCTCGCTCGCCAAGCTCAACACCGCCGGGCGCTCGGGGGAGCTCGCCATCCTCGGAGAGAACGCGCGGGTCCTCGCCGACGCGTCGAGCGGCATCGTCGTGAGCCGCGCCGACCGCGTGATCAGCCTCATCGGCGTGCGCGATATCGTCGTCGTAGACACGCCCGACGCACTCCTCGTCACCACGAGCGAGCACGCGCAGCGGGTGAAGGCGGTCGTCGACGCCCTCCGGCTCGGCGGCTCGAACGACGTGCTCTAGGCGCGGGAAGGCGGTCGGCGGATGCGGATGCGCAGGTCAGTCCGGTTCGGAGTCGCCCTGGTGGCGGCATCCGTCGCCCTCGCGGGCTGCGCGCCCGCGCCGGAAGCCGGCGACGACGGCACGGCCGCCGACGGCTGCGTGCGGATGGTGACCAACTCGGGCGGGCTCGAGGACCGGTCGTTCAACCAGTCGAGCTGGGAGGGCCTGCAGCAGGCCGAGTCGGAGTACGGCGTCGAGGCCGAGGCGCTCGTGTCCACGAGCGAGACGGACCTCGCCCCGAACGTGCAGCAGGCCGTCGACTCGGGCTGCGGGCTCATCGTCACCGTGGGGTACGAGCTCGCCGACGCGACGCTCGACCAGGCGGGTCGCAACCCCGACCTCGCCTTCGCGATCGTCGACGAGTCGGTCGAGGCCGACAACGTCAAGCCCGTCGTCTTCGACACCGCGCAGGCGTCCTTCCTCGCCGGGTACCTCGCGGCCGGCGTGACGAAGACCGGTGTGGTGGCCACGTTCGGCGGCGGCAACCAGCCGCCCGTGACCCTGTTCATGGACGGCTTCGTCGACGGGGTGGCGCGGTACAACGAGGTGCACGGCACCGACGTGCGGGCGCTCGGCTGGAACAAGGACAGCCAGGAGGGTTCGTTCACCGGCGACTTCGAGGACATCAACAAGGGCAAGGTGCTCACCGAGGGCTTCATCGACCAGGGAGCGGACGTGATCCTGCCCGTGGCCGGGCAGGTCGGCGAGGGCGCCGCGGCGGCGGCGGTCGAGCGAGACGGCGTCTCGATCATCTGGGTCGACAGCGACGGGTACGAGACCCTCCCGGCCGAGTTCCGGCCCGTGCTGCTCACGAGCGTGCTGAAGAACACCCAGCAGGCGATGGTCGAGATCGTCGGCGAAGTGCGAGCGGAGACCTTCGACAACGAGCCCTACGTCGGCACGCTCGAGAACGGCGGGGTCGACCTCGCGCCGTACCACGACCTCGAGCCGCTCGTCCCGCCCGAGCTGCAGGGCGAGCTCGAGGGCATCCGCCAGGCGATCATCGCCGGGGAGCTCGTCATCGAGTCGCCCTCCACCCCCTGAACGGATGGCGCGCCCCCCGCTCGGGGGTGAGTTCCACCTGCTCATATGAGCAGAATGTCGCGGCTTCATAACCATTGCCCGATGGCCGAGCGGGACCGGTTCCGTGCGGCGCAACTTTGGGTAACGTGACCTCACGGTCCCCGAGACCCGTTCGGGGTGCGTCTTTTGGAGGACACAGTGACGTTCACGTTCAAGAAGGCCGCGTTCGGCGGTCTGGCGACGCTCGGTGCGGTCGCGCTGCTCGCCGGCTGCGCTTCGGCGCCCGAGGAGTCGGACGAGGCCGGCGGCGGCGAGGCGCTCGACTACCTGCCCTGCATGGTCTCCGACGCGGGCGGATTCGACGACAAGTCGTTCAACCAGCTCGGTCTCGAGGGCATGCAGCGTGCGGCCGACGAGCTCGGCACGGAGTACATCGAGGTCGAGTCGGCCGCGGAGACCGACTACCCGTCGAACCTCCAGAACCTCGTCGACCAGGGCTGCAACACCATCGTCACCGTCGGCTTCCTGCTCGCGCCGGCCGCCCTCGAGTCGGCGACCGCGAACCCCGACGTCGAGTACGTCTCGATCGACGACACCGTCGACCAGGACTTCGACGGCACCACCGACGCCGAGAACATCAAGCCGATCATCTTCGACACCGCCCAGGCGGCGTTCCTCGCCGGGTACCTCTCGGCGGGCATGTCCGAGACCGGCGCCGTCGGCACCTTCGGCGGCATCAACATCCCGACCGTCTCGATCTTCATGGACGGCTTCGCCCAGGGCGTCGAGTACCACAACGAGCAGAAGGGCACCGACGTCCAGGTCATCGGCTGGGACCGCGCCGCCCAGGACGGCTCCTTCACCGGCGGCTTCGAGGCGAACGACACCGCTCGCCAGGTCGCGCAGGGCCTCATCGACCAGAACGTCGACGTGCTCCTTCCCGTCGGCGGCCCGATCTACCAGAGCGCCGCGGCCGCGATCCGCGACGCCGGCCGTGACATCGCCCTGATCGGCGTCGACGCGGACGTGTTCGAGACCGACCCGTCGGTCGGCGACCTCCTCCTCACCTCGATCCGCAAGGGCATCGACGTGGGCACCTACGAGGCGCTCGTCGCCGCCGGTAACGGCGAGTTCTCGGCTGAGCCGTTCATCGGCACGCTCGAGAACGAGGGCGTCGGCCTCGCGCCGTTCCACGACTTCGAGGACGCCGTCTCCGACGAGCTGAAGACGGAGATCGAGGACCTGCAGCAGCAGATCATCGACGGCGACATCGTCGTCGAGTCCTACCTCGCTTCGCAGGAGTAGGCACACGCACGGAGGGGGGTCGGCGCAGCCGGCCTCCCTCCGTCGTTTCCAGCGGGTGCGCGACATCCGCAACATCTGAGCGGCCCCGGCCGCGCATCGGCGCACTTCGGCGCACGACCGCGGCGATCGGCGGTCGGAGAACTTAGGATCGGTGGCATGAAACTCGAACTCCGAGGAATCACGAAGAAGTTCGGTTCCCTGGTGGCGAACGACCACATCGACCTCACCGTCGAGGCGGGGGAGATCCACTGCCTCCTCGGAGAGAACGGCGCAGGTAAGTCGACGCTGATGAACGTCCTGTACGGCCTCTACCAGGCCGATGAGGGCGAGATCGCGCTCGACGGCCGAGTGCAGCACTTCGATGGGCCCGGTGATGCGATGCGGGCCGGCATCGGCATGGTGCACCAGCACTTCATGCTGATCCCGGTGTTCACGGTCGCCGAGAACGTCATGCTCGGGCACGAGCAGACGAAGGGACTCGGCCGCCTCGACCTGCCTGCGGCTCGCGCGAAGGTGCGCGAGATCAGCGAGCGATTCGGCTTCGACGTCGACCCGGACGCGCTGGTCGACGACCTCCCCGTCGGCGTCCAGCAGCGCGTCGAGATCATCAAGGCGCTATCCCGCGACGCGCGCGTGCTGGTCTTCGACGAGCCCACCGCCGTGCTCACCCCGCAGGAGACCGACGAGCTCATGGGCATCATGCGCCAGCTCAAGGAGTCCGGCGCGTCCATCGTCTTCATCACGCACAAGCTCCGCGAGGTCCGCGAGGTCGCCGACCGCATCACGGTCATCCGACTCGGCAAGGTCGTCGGCGAGGCGGCCCCGACCGCCTCCAACGCCGAGCTCGCCTCCCTCATGGTCGGGCGCGCGGTCGAGCTCACCGTCCACAAGGAGGAACCGAAGCTCGGCGACGAGGCGCTCACGGTCGAGCACCTGAGCGTCGTCGACCCGATCGGCCAGCTCGTCGTCAACGACGTGAGCTTCAGCGTGCGTCGCGGCGAGGTGCTCGCGGTCGCGGGCGTCCAAGGCAACGGCCAGACCGAGCTCACCGAGGCGCTCGTCGGACTGCAGCCCCGCGTGCAGGGCACCGTCCGGCTCGACGGCGAGGACATCACGAAGAACTCGGTGCGCCGCATCCTCGACGCCGGCGTCGGCTTCGTCCCCGAGGACCGCAAGGAGGACGGCCTCGTGGGCGAGTTCTCCGTCGCCGAGAACCTCATACTCGACCGGGCCGAGGGCGCGCCCTTCGTCAAGGCCTTCAACGTGCAGCGCGGGCTCCTGGCCGAGTTCGCGAGGGACAAGGTCCGGGAGTTCGACATCCGCACGCCCGGGATCGACACCTTGGCGGGCCGCCTGTCCGGCGGCAACCAGCAGAAGGTCGTCCTCGCCCGCGAGCTGAGCCGCGACCTGCGCCTGCTGGTCGCCGCGCAGCCGACCCGCGGCGTCGACGTCGGGTCGATCGAGTTCATCCACAAGCGCATCATCGAGACGCGCGACGAGGGCGTGCCGGTGGTCGTCGTCTCGACCGAGCTCGACGAGGTCACCGCCCTCGCCGACCGGATCATGGTCATGTACCGCGGTCGCGTCGTCGGCATCGTCCCCGGCGACACCCCCCGCGACGTACTCGGCCTCATGATGGCCGGCGAGGCACCCCCCTCCGCGTCCGCCCCCACCCCCGAAGGAGCCGTCGCATGAGCAACGCCAACGACCCCGACGTGGCACTGCAGACGGGCACGGCGGTGCCGCCGGACGAGCCGGTCCGCGAGCGCGAGCCCGAGGTCGAGCCGCCGTCGCGCTGGCACGAGGCCTTCCGTCGCGTGACGACCGGCAACGCGATCATCTCGGTGCTCGCCGTGCTCCTCGCCCTCATCGTCGGCGCGATCATGATCGCGTTCACCGACGAGCGCGTCCAAGCGGCATCCGCCTACTTCTTCGCCCGACCCGGCGATACGTTCGTCGCGATCTGGGATGCGGTCGGCGGCGCGTACGCGGCCTTCTTCCAGGGCTCGATCTACAACTTCCGTCGGGACGACTTCATCTCGGGCATCCGACCGCTCACCGAGACGCTCAAGTTCTCGGCGCCCCTCATCGCGGCCGGACTCGGCGTGGGCCTCGCGTTCCGCGTCGGCATGTTCAACATCGGCGGACGCGGGCAGATGCTCCTCGCCGCCGCCGGCGCCGGTTGGGTCGCGTTCTCGTTCGACCTCCCGTGGGGCCTCCACATGATCGTCGCGGTCATCGTCGGCCTCCTGGCCGGAGCGCTGTGGGCCGGGATCGCGGGACTGCTGAAGGCGCGCACGGGCGCGCACGAGGTCATCGTGACCATCATGCTGAACTACGTCGCCCTCTACCTCGTGTCGTGGATGCTGCGCACGCCCGGGCTCCTGCAGGCACCCGGGTCGAACAACCCCAAGACGCCGCCGATGAAGGACACGGCGATCTTCCCCGACCTGCTCCCGGGGCCCCAGCTGAACCTCCACTTCGGCTTCCTGCTCTCGATCGGCGCCGTCTTCCTCGTGTGGTGGATCCTCGACCGGTCGAGCCTCGGGTTCAAGTTCCGCGCGGTGGGCCTCAATCCGAACGCGGCGCGCGTCGCCGGCATCAACGTCAAGTCGATGTACGTCTACGCGATGCTGATCTCGGGTGCGCTCGTCGGCCTCGCCGGCGTCCACCAGGTGCTCGGCACCGTCACCACCGGCTTCTCCTCGGGCATCGACGCGGGCATCGGCTTCGACGCGATCACCGTGGCGCTGCTCGGCCGATCGACGCCGTTCGGCATCCTCGCCGCCGGCCTGCTGTTCGGCGCGTTCAAGGCCGGTGGCTTCTCGATGCAGGCCGCCGAGGGCGTGCCGATCGACATCGTCCTCGTGGTGCAGTCGCTCATCGTGCTGTTCATCGCCGCGCCCCCGCTGGTCCGGGCGATCTTCCGCCTGCCCCAGCCGGGCGCCAAGCCCAAGTCCAAGCGAACGCGGACGCCCCGCAAGGAGGAGGTGGCGGCGAAGTGACCGCTCCCACGCAGCACCACGCCACGACGTCCTCGCCCGGACTCGACACGACCGTCGTCGTCAGCTGGAAGGCCCCGATCGCGTTCGCGGTCGTCACCGTCCTCCTCGCCATCCTGTTCATCGCGTCACCGCACGCCGGCGACGCCACCTTCCGGCTCTCGACCGGCAGTGACCTCATCCAGCTTCCTGAACTGGTCCTGAACGGCATCGTGGCCACCTGGATCGGCGTCGCGTTGCTCGCCGCCGTCACCGTGGCGTCCGCCGCGCTGGTCCGCGCGAAACGGCGCGTGCCGCTCTGGCTGCTCGTCGTCTTCGCCGTGATCGCCCTCATGGCCTTCCTCACCTGGGCCGCCGCCGGTGCCCGGACCCCCGTCATCCCGATGCCGGGCCTGCTCGCCGGGGCGCTCAGCCTGTCGGTCCCGCTCATCTTCGGCGCCCTGTGCGGTGTGATCTCCGAGCGTGTGGGCGTCATCAACATCGCCATCGAAGGACAGCTGCTCGCCGGCGCGTTCACCTCGGCGGTGATCGCCTCGGTGATCGGCCAGGGGATCCTCGGGCCGATCATCGGCCAAGTGGCGGGGCTCACCGCTGCCGCGGTCGCCGGCGTGCTCGTCGCCTTCGTGCTCGCCGCGTTCTCGATCAAGTACTTCGTCGACCAGGTCATCGTCGGCGTCGTGCTGAACGTGCTGGTCATCGGCCTCACGAGCTTCCTGTTCTCGCAGGTGCTCGCGCCGAACGCGAGCCTGCTGAACTCGCCGCCGCGCCTGGAGCGCCTGCCGATCCCGCTGCTCAGCGAGATCCCGCTGATCGGGCCGATGTTCTTCCGGCAGACGATCATCGTCTACCTCATGTACCTGATCGTCGCGCTGGTGTACTTCGGGCTCTTCCACACCAAGTGGGGCCTCCGGCTCCGTTCGGTCGGCGAACACCCGACGGCGGCCGACACGGTCGGCATCAACGTCGCGCGCACCCGATTCTGGAACGTCTCGCTCGCCGGTGCCATCGCGGGCCTCGGCGGCGCCTTCTTCACGCTCGGCGCGGTCGGCGCCTTCGGCAAGGAGATGACGGCGGGTGCCGGCTTCATCGCCCTCGCGGCCGTCATCTTCGGCCAGTGGGACCCGATCAAGGCGACCCTCGCGGCGCTGCTGTTCGGGTTCGCGTCGAACTTGCAGAACACGCTCTCGGTCATGGGCTCTCCCGTGCCGAGCGAGTTCATGCTCATGCTGCCGTACGTCGTCACGATCCTGGCCGTGGCCGGATTCGTCGGCAAGGTGCGCGGCCCGGCCGCCGCCGGCAAGCCCTACATCAAGTCCTGACGACGGGAGCACCATGACCGCCCAGCACGCGATCGACTGGGACCACCTCCGTGAGATCGCCCGTGAGGCGATGGCGAAGGCGTACGTCCCCTACTCCCAGTTCCCCGTCGGCGCCGCGGCGATCGCTGACGACGGCCGTGTGGTGAGCGGATGCAACGTGGAGAACGCCTCCTACGGCGTGACGCTCTGCGCCGAGTGCTCCCTCGTGTCCGCGCTCGTGATGTCGGGTGGCGGCAAGCTGACCGCCTTCACCTGCGTCGACGGGCACGGGAACGTCCTCATGCCGTGCGGGCGCTGCCGCCAGCTGCTGTACGAGCACTCCGCCGAGGGCATGCTGCTCGAGACCGTCTCGGGCGTCAAGACCATCGACCAGGTGCTGCCCGACGCGTTCGGTCCGCGCCAGCTCGCCGAGTTCCGAGGAGAGACCGCATGACCGCAGTCGAGGCGTTCGACGCCGTCGACCTGATCCGCACCAAGCGCGACCGCGGCGAGCTGTCGACCGACCAGATCGGCTGGCTCGTCGACGCCTACACCCGCGGGTACGTCGCCGACGAGCAGATGTCGGCGATGACGATGGCGATCTTCCTCAACGGCATGACTCGTCGCGAGATCCGCGACCTCACGATGGCGATGATCGCCTCGGGGGAGCGCATGGACTTCTCCGGGCTCGGCAAGCCGACCACCGACAAGCATTCGACGGGCGGAGTCGGCGACAAGATCACCCTGCCGCTCATGCCCCTGGTCGCCGCGTTCGGCGTCGCGGTGCCCCAGCTCTCGGGCCGCGGCCTCGGCCACACCGGCGGCACGCTCGACAAGCTCGAATCCATCCCCGGATGGCGCGCCGAGCTGAGCAACGACGAGATGTTCGCCCAGCTCCGCGACGTCGGCGGCGTCATCTGCGCGGCGGGAGCCGGACTCGCGCCCGCCGACAAGAAGCTGTACGCCCTCCGCGACATCACCGGCACCGTCGAGGCGATCCCGCTCATCGCGTCGTCGATCATGTCGAAGAAGATCGCCGAGGGCACCGGGGCGCTCGTGCTCGACGTGAAGTTCGGTTCCGGAGCGTTCCTCCAGGACATCGAGCGCTCCCGTGAGCTCGCGCGCACCATGGTCGAACTCGGCGAGGACGCCGGCGTAGCCACGAGCGCGCTGCTGACCAACATGAACGTCCCGCTCGGCCTCACGATCGGCAACGCCAACGAGGTGCGCGAATCCGTCGAGGTGCTCGCCGGCGGCGGACCCGCCGACATCCGCGAACTCACCGTGGCCCTCGCCCGAGAGATGCTCGCCCTCGCCGGACGACCCGACGAGGACGTGGAGGCCGCGCTCGACGACGGTCGCGCGATGGACACGTGGCGTGCCGCCATCCGGGCGCAGGGCGGAGACCCGGACGCCGACCTGCCGGTCGCGAAGGAGCAGCACGTCGTCACCGCCGACCGCGACGGCGTCCTCGTCCGCCAGGAGGCCCTGCCGTTCGGCATCGCCGCCTGGCGCCTCGGCGCCGGTCGCGCCCGCAAGGAGGACCCGGTCCAGCACGCCGCGGGCATCGACCTGCACGCGAAGCCCGGCGACGCGGTGCGCCAGGGGCAGCCGCTCTTCACCCTCCATGCCGATGAGCCGGCGCGCTTCGCGCGCGCCCTCGAGGCCGTCGGGGGCGCCTGGGCGATCGGCGACGCCGGCGACGAGGTGCACGACGGCGGTCCGCTCATCGCCGATCGCATCGGGCGCTGACCGCGGGAGAAATCCCTCACGTCGCCGACGGCTTCCGCCGGTATCGTGATGGGGTGGATACGCATGCGACCGACTACCGACTCGAGGGGGACGGCACCGACATCCGCTCGCTGCCCAAGATCTCGCTGCACGATCACCTCGACGGCGGGCTCCGGCCGCAGACGCTGATCGAACTCGCCGACGAGATCGGGCTCGAGCTGCCCGCCGCCGATTCGGACGAGCTCGCGACCTGGTTCTCGGACCAGTCGAACTCGGGCTCGCTCGTCGAGTACCTGAAGACCTTCGACCTCACGACGGCCGTCATGCAGACGAGCACCGGGCTTACCCGGGTCGCGCGCGAGTTCGTGCACGACCTCGCGGCCGACGGGGTGATCTACGGCGAGATCCGCTGGGCGCCCGAGCAGCACCTCGCTCGCGGGCTCACGCTCGACGAGACGGTCGAGGCGGTGCAGGCCGGCCTCGACGAGGGCGTGGAGGACGTGCGTCGACAGGGGCACCGGATCCGGGTCGGCCAGCTCGTGACGGCCATGCGGCATGCCGACCGGGGCCTCGAGATCGCCGAGCTCGCGGTGCGCCACCGCGACCGCGGCGTGGTCGGCTTCGACATCGCCGGCGCCGAGGCCGGATTCCCGCCGAGCCGGCACCGCACGGCGTTCGACTTCCTCGCCACCCGGTTCATGCCGGTCACGGTGCACGCCGGCGAGGCCGACGGACTCGAGTCGATCCGCAGCGCCCTCTTCGACGGACGCGCCCTGCGACTTGGCCACGGCGTGCGCCTGGCCGAAGACCTGACGATCGAGCGACAGGACGACGAGAACACCTACGTCTCGCTCGGTCCGGTCGCCCAGTGGGTGCGCGACCGCGAGGTCGCCCTCGAGACGAGCCCGTCGTCGAACCTGCAGACGGGCGCGATCGCCGCGTGGGGCGACGAACTCGTCGACCACCCGTTCGACCTGCTCTACCAGCTCGGCTTCCGGGTCACCGTGAACACCGACAACCGGCTCCAGTCGGGAACGTCGCTCACCCGCGAGCTGGCCCTGCTCTCCGACGCCTTCGGATACGACGTCGACGACTTCGAGATCTTCCAGCTCAACGCCGCCGCGGCGGCGTTCCTCCCGCTCGACGAGCGGGAGGACTTGGCCGAGCAGATCCAGGACGGCTTCGACGAGGCCTGATCCGGCATCGCCACATCCCGCACCACCACGAACGGAGCCCGATGACCCTTCCGCCGCTTCCCGACTCCGCGATCGTCCTCCACGACGAGTCGATCGAGTGGCGTGCCGCGGTGCGCGCGGTCGGGCGGGCGCTGGCGCGGTCGGGGGCCACGCGCGAGGGCTACACCGAGCGCATGGTCGGCGTGCTGGAGGAGTTCGGCGCCTACATCGTCATCGCGCCCGGTCTCGCGCTCGCCCATGCGCGGCCCGGTCCCGACGTGGTGCGGAACGGCCTGGCGGTGGTCACGCTCGCGGAGCCCGTGCCGTTCGGACACCCGCACAACGACCCGGTGCGCGTGGTCGTGGGGCTCGCGGTCACCGGTGCCGACGAGCACGTCGCCAGCGTGGCGGGTCTCGCGAACGTCTTCAACGAGCGCAGCGCCATCGAGCGCCTCGCTGCCGCGTCGACCATCGACGAGGTGCGCGAGGTCTTCGACGGAGCCGACCGTGCCCCCGGCCGGCCGGCCCCGGCGGGGGAGGCCTCGGCATGAGGATCGTCGCGGTGTGCGGGCTCGGGGTGGGCACCTCGGCGATCCTGAAGGCGAACGCCGAGCGTGCGCTCGATCGGCTCGGCCTGACCGCCGACGTCGATGCGAGCGACCTCGCGGGGATCGCGGCAGCGGCCGCGGATGCGCAGGTCGTCCTCACGTCGACGGAACTGGCCGGCCGCGTGCGCGAGGCGCTCGGCCGCACCTGGGCCGAGATCATCGAGGTCGAGAACTACTTCGACGTCGACGAGATCGGCCGCAAACTCGACGCGTCGCTGGGCTGAGCCCGCCGGACTGAGCACGCCGGACCGACCGCCGGTCGAGCCCGCCGGTCGCTCAGGCGACGAGTTCCCGCATGCCCGCCTCGACCCTGGCCACCGCCTCGGATGCCGCGGCTCGCCGCTCGGCGACGGACCCCTCGGTGGCGGCCGCGTCGATGTAGACCTTGAGCTTCGGCTCGGTCCCGCTCGGACGCACCATGACCCGGGCGCCGCCCTCGAGGCGGATCCGCAGCACGTCGGACGGCGGAAGCCCGTCGAGGCCGAGCGCGAGGTCCTCGACGGCGGCGACGCGGATGCCGCCGACCTCCGAGGGCGGTGCGGCCCGGAGGCGCGCCATGACCTCGGCGATGCGGCTCAGGTCGGTGACGCGGATCGAGACCTGCGCCGAGGCGAAGCACCCGAAGCGCGCCGTGAAGTCGTCGAGGTGGTCGGCGACCGTTCGCCCCTCGGCGGCGAGGCGGGCGGCCAGCGAGAGGAACGCGACCGCCGCCGAGATGCCGTCCTTGTCGCGCACGGTGTCCGGGTTGACGAGGTAGCCGAGGGCCTCCTCGAAGCCGAAGGCGAGCCCGGGCGCGCGCGAGATCCACTTGAAGCCCGTCAGCGTGGCCCGGAAGTCCAGCCCGTGGGCGCGCGCGACCGCCTCGAGGCCGGGGGAGGAGACGATCGAGCAGGCGAGCGTGCCGTCGCGCCCGGCCGCCGCGACCTGCTCGGCCACCTGCCAGCCGAGGAGCAGCCCGACCTCGTTGCCGGTGAGCCGGCGCCATCCGCTCGCCTCGGACGCGTCGGGGATCGCGATCGCCAGGCGGTCGGCGTCGGGGTCGTTCGCGACGATGAGATCGGCGCCGGACGCGCGCGCCGCCTCGAACGACAGGTCCATCGCCCCCGGCTCCTCGGGGTTCGGGAAGACCACGGTCGGGAACCGGCCGTCGGGCTCGGTCTGCGCCTCGACCAGGGTCGGCGCATCGAAGCCGGCCGTGTCGAGGACTCGGCGCAGCGTCTCCCAGCCGACGCCGTGCATCGCCGTGTAGACCACTCGCGGCTGCGCGGCCGGCGTCGCCGCGACGGCCGCCGTCGCGGTCACGTAGGCGTCGACGACCGACTCGGGCGCCGTCTCGAACGAGCCGCGCGGCAGGTCGGGCACACGCACCGAATCGGCGACGCGCAGGATGTGCGCGGCGATCTCGGCGTCGGCCGGCGCGACGATCTGGGTGCCCTGGTCGGCGCCGCCGAGGTAGACCTTCATGCCGTTGTCGTTCGGCGGGTTGTGCGAAGCGGTGACCATCACCCCGGCGGAGGCGTCGAGGTGGCGGACGGCGAACGCCAGCACGGGCGTCGGCAGCATCCGCGGCAGCAGGATGGCGCGCACGCCCGCCCCCGCCATCACCTCGGCGACGTCGCGCGCGAACACCTCGGAGTTGCGCCGCCCGTCGTATCCGACGACCACCGAGGTGGACCCGGCCTCCGTCGCCCGCTCGAGCAGGTACGCGGCGAGTCCCGCCGCGCCCTGCGAGACGAGCACGCGGTTCATGCGGTTGGGGCCCGCGGCGATCTCGCCGCGCAGCCCCGCGGTGCCGAAGGCGAGCCGCGCGTCGAACCGGTCGGCGAGGTCGGCGGATGCCGCGGCGTCGCCCGCCCGGACGCCCGCCACGATCGACGCGAGCTCGTCGCGGGTCTCGGGGTCGGGGTCTTGGGCGATCCACGCCTCGGCGAGGGCGATGCGGTCGTCGTCGGTGAGCTGCGGCATCCGTGGCCTTCTCTCTCGAATGCGTGCGCCGCGCCGGGCGCCGGGGTCGGGAAGCGGGAGGGAGCGGGAGTGCGGCTAGATCGCCGCGACGATCTTGGCCAGCAGGTCGGAGATGCGCGACTCCGCGGCCCGGCCGGCCTCGATCACCTCGTCGTGGCTCAGCGGCGTGGTCTGGATGCCCGCCGCGAGGTTCGTGATCAGCGACATGCCGAGCACCTCCATGCCCGCCTGGCGGGCGGCGATCGCCTCGAGCGCCGTCGACATGCCGACGATGTCGCCGCCGATGGCCTTCGCCATCCGCACCTCGGCCGGCGTCTCGTAGTGGGGACCGCGGAACTGCACGTACACGCCCTCGTCGAGCGTCGGGTCGACCTCGTGCGCGAGCGCCCGCAGACGCGCCGAATACAGGTCGGTGAGGTCGATGAACGTCGCACCCTCGAGCGGCGAGTCGGCCGTGAGGTTGATGTGGTCGCTGATCAGTACGGGCGTGCCCGCCGACCACGTCTCGCGGATGCCGCCCGCGCCGTTCGTGAGGATCATGGTGGTCGCGCCCGCGGCCGCCGCAGTGCGGACCGAGTGGACGACGCGTCGAACGCCGTGGCCCTCGTAGTAGTGCGTGCGCGCGCCGATGACGAGCGCACGACGGCCGTTCGGCAGCGCCACCGAGCGCAGCGTGCCGACGTGGCCCTCGAGCGCCGGCTTCGAGAAGCCGGGCACCTCGTGGGCGGGGATCGTGTGGGTGGTCTCGCCGATGAGCTCGGCCGCGGCACCCCAGCCGGAGCCGAGGGTGAGCGCGAGGTCGTGGCGCTCCACGCCGGTGAGCTCCGCGATGCGGGCGGCCGCGTCGCGTGCGACGGCGAACGGGTCGGCGGCGGGGTCGTCGAGCGGGTTCTGCTGCTGCATCCCCTCATGGTACGCAAGCGACGGATGCCGCGGCGCGGCGTGCGCGCACCGATGCTCGCCTGCGCGCGGCATCCGCTCGCCCGCCCGCGTTCGCGCGCCCGCGCGCCCGCGTGCGTCGGCGCCCGCCCGCAAGAGAGCGCCCGCGGCCCGTGGGAGGATGGACGCCATGCACACCACCTTCGAGCGCACGCAACGGATCGCCGTCCTCGGGGGCGGACCCGGCGGGTACGAGGCGGCACTCGCCGCGGCGCAGCTCGGTGCCGAGGTCACGCTCGTCGAACGCGCCGGCGTCGGCGGATCGGCCGTCCTGACCGACGTCGTGCCGTCCAAGTCGCTCATCGCGACCGCCGAGGCGTCGAACGCCGTCAAGGAGGCCGCCGACCTGGGCGTGCAGTTCTTCGCGAAGGGCGCCAACGACAAGGCCGTGAAGCCGGACGTCGCGATCAACCTCCAGGCGGTCAACAAGCGCCTGCTCGGCCTCGCGGCCCAGCAGTCCGAGGACATGCGCTCCAACCTGCTCGAGGCGGGCGTCAACCTCGTGCAGGGCGAGGGGCGACTCGACGGGGCCAACGCGATCATCGTCGCCACCGCGAAGGGCGGCACCGACTTCGACCGCATCGAGGCCGACACGCTCGTCATCTCCACCGGGGCGACGCCGCGCGTGCTGCCGTCGGCGGTGCCCGACGGGGAGCGGATCCTCACCTGGACGCAGCTGTACCACCTCTCGCAGGTGCCAGAGCACCTCATCGTCGTCGGCTCCGGCGTGACCGGTGCCGAGTTCGCGTCGGCCTACCGCGCGCTCGGCGCGAAGGTGACGCTGATCTCGAGCCGCGAGCACGTGCTGCCGGGCGAGGATGCGGACGCGGCATCCGTCATCGAGAAGGTCTTCAAGCGCAACGGCATGAAGGTGCTGTCGAAGTCGCGCGCCGAGTCGGTCGTGGTCGACGGCGACGGGGTGCTCGCCACCCTGTCGGACGGCCGCGAGGTGCGCGGCTCGCACTGCCTCATGGCGGTCGGCTCGGTGCCGAACACCGCCGACCTCGGCCTCGAGGAGGCCGGCGTGCAGCTCGCCGAGTCCGGACACATCCGCGTGAACCGGGTCGCGCGCACGTCGATGCCGAACATCTACGCCGCCGGCGACTGCACCACCTTCCTCCCGCTCGCGTCGGTCGCGTCGATGCAGGGCCGCACGGCGGTGTTCCACGCCATGGGCGACATCGTGAACCCGCCGGAGAACCGCAACATCACCTCGAACATCTTCACGCAGCCCGAGATCGCCACGGTCGGCTGGACCGAGAAGGAGATCGAGGAGGGCGTGGTGCCCGGCACGGTCTACAAGCTGCCGCTGTCGTCGAACCCCCGCGCGAAGATGATGGGCATCCGCGACGGCTTCGTGAAGCTGTTCGCGTCGGCCGGGTCGGGAGCGATCATCGGCGGCGTCATCGTCGCGCCGAAGGCGTCCGAGTTGATCTTCCCGCTCGCGCTCGCCGTCGAGCACCGGCTCACGGTCGACCAGTTCGCCGAGGCGTTCCCCGTGTACCCGTCGCTCACCGGGTCGCTCACCGACGCCGCGCGCGCCATGCACGTCGTCCGCTGACCGCGGGCGCGCGTTCGGGCGCGTCGTGCGCGCGGGCCTCCCTTTCGGGTGCGTCGTCCGCGTGGGGCCTCCGTTTCCGTCGCGTCGTCCGCGTGGGGCCTCCGGTTTTCAGGAGTTATCCGGCGGGTCGTGCTCGAACACGGCGTGTCATCCTGAGAAGGGCTCCGATCGGGCCGGGCGTCCTGGGAAGCGCGTGCGATGGATGACCGGCGACGGGTGACGAAGCGGATGCCGCGGCCGCCGGGGCCGCGATGCGTGCGTCCGGTCCTCCACACGTCGGCATGCGGCGAGCCCATCGTGGTCATCGGGCCTGACAGCCGGGCAGCGACGGATGCCGCGGAAGACTCGACGGCGTGCGCCCATCACCCGTCGTCGCCGTCGTCCAGCGCGGTGGGATCGCGACCCGTGCGGAGATCCTCGACGCGGGCGTCCAGGGGATCGACATCTCGCGAGCTGTGAGGGCGGGGAGCTGATCCGCGTGCGCCGCGCGCACTACGCCGTGCCCGAGGCGCCGCGCGATGCCGTCAGCGCCGTCCGCTTGGGCGGACGGCTCGGCTGCGTGAGCGCACTCGCGAGCTACGGCATCTGGACGAGAGCCACTCCGGTGGCGCACGTCGTCCTTCCGGCCAACGCCGCGCGGCTCCGCACGAACCGGGCGCTCGTGCGGACCGACGAGCCGCTGACGCCCGACCGCGCCCGCACCGAGGTCGCCCTGCACTGGACCGACGTCCCGTTCGGTGCGCGGGGCGACGAGTCGCCCTGGAGGGTGCCCCTCGACCGCGCGCTGGCGGCTCTCTCGCGCTGTCGTCCGCACGCCGACGTCGCCGCGGCCTTCGAATCGGCCGTGCAACGCGGACTGCTGACCCTCGACCTCGCGCAGCGCTTGGCCGACGCGAGCCTGCCGCAGCGGATGCCGCGCCTCGTGCTCGGCGGCCTCGACGGGTCCGGCGTCGAGACCCTGCTGGCGATGGAACTCCGCGCACTCGGCGTCCCCTTCATCCAGGAGGTACCGTTCGACGGGGTCGGGTTCATCGACTTCCTGGTGGCGGGCCGGCTCGCCGTCGAGACGGACGGCTACGAGTTCCACTCCGATCGTGCCGCCTTCGTCCGCGATCGGCGGCGGGACGAGGAACTGCTCCGACGCGGCATCCCGACGCTTCGCCTCGCCGCGGCGGACGTCATCGCCGATCCGAGGGCGGCGGCGCTCCGGGTGGTCCACGCGCTCTGCGCGCTCGACTGACCGTCTCGACGAGCCGACCGGACCCGACCCGACCCGACCTGACGAGCCGACGCGCCGGCGCCCCCGCTCCGTGGCATCCGCTCGCCGACTCACCACGACGAACCGTTCTCAGGACGCGCGACGCCGAACCGTGCGTTTCTCAGGACGACACGCCGCTCAGCGACGCGACCCGCCGGATAACACCTGAGAAACGCAGAAGACGCAGAGACGCAGAGACGCAGAGACGCAGACACGCAGAGACGCGGAATGCGCGGGAACGCAGGTCAGGCGTCGGTGATGGCGAGGAGGAGGTGACCGCTCGAGACGGTGACACCCGGCTCGGCGTTGACGAGACCGATGATGCCGTCCTTGTGGGCGACGATCGGCTGCTCCATCTTCATCGCCTCGAGCACGAGCACCAGGTCGCCCTTGACGACCTTGTCGCCCTCGGCGACGGCCACCTTGACCACGGTGGCCTGCATGGGCGCCTTGACCGCGTCACCGGTCGACGTGTCGACCGAGTGGTGCAGCGCCCGCCGACGCGGCGCCGGCCCGGCGGTCGCGCCGCCCGACGCGGGCGCACCCGCGAGACGCTTCGGCAGCGACACCTCGACGCGGCGGCCGTCGACCTCGACGACGACGCTCGTGCGCGCGGCCGGGCCCTTCGTCTCCTCGAGCTCGCCGGTCCACGGCTCGATCGTGTTGTCGTACTCGGTCTCGATCCAGCGCGTGTACACGCGGAACGGCTCGTCGCCGGCGGGCGCGAACGCCTCGTGGTTCACGATGTCGCGGTGGAACGGCAGCACGGTCGGCAGGCCGGCGACCTCGAACTCGTCGAGGGCGCGGCGGGCGCGCTCGAGCGCGTCCTTGCGCGAGGAGCCGGTCACGATGAGCTTCGCGAGCAGCGAGTCGAACGCGCCGGAGATCTCGTCACCGCTCGTGACGCCCGAGTCGACGCGCACGCCGGGGCCGCCCGGGAAGCGGAGCTGGTGGATGGGGCCGGGCGCGGGGAGGAAGTTGCGGCCCGGGTCCTCGCCGTTGATGCGGAACTCGATCGAGTGGCCCGTCGTCTCGGGGTCGGGGTAGTCGAGCACGCCGCCCTCGGCGAGGCGGAACTGCTCGCGCACGAGGTCGAGGCCCGTGACCTCCTCGGAGACCGGGTGCTCGACCTGCAGGCGCGTGTTCACCTCGAGGAAGGAGACCGTGCCGTCCTGGCCGATGAGGAACTCGCACGTGCCGGCGCCGACGTAGCCGACCTCCTTGAGGATGGCTTTCGACGCCTCGTACAGCAGGCGGTTCTGCTCCTCGGTGAGGAACGGCGCGGGCGCCTCCTCGACGAGCTTCTGGTGGCGGCGCTGCAGCGAGCAGTCGCGCGTCGAGACCACGACGACGTTGCCGTGCTCGTCGGCGAGGCACTGGGTCTCGACGTGGCGGGGCTTGTCGAGGTACTTCTCGACGAAGCACTCGCCGCGGCCGAACGCGGCGACGGCCTCACGGGTCGCCGAGTCGAACAGCTCGGCGACCTCTTCGCGGGTGCGGGCGACCTTGAGGCCGCGGCCGCCGCCGCCGAACGCCGCCTTGATGGCGACGGGCAGACCGTGCTGGTCGACGAACTCGAGCACCTCGGCGGCATTCGCCACGGGGTTGAGCGTGCCGGGCGCGAGCGGCGCGCCGACCTTCTCGGCGACGTGCCGTGCCGAGACCTTGTCGCCGAGGCGCTCGATGGCCTCGGGCGAGGGGCCGATCCAGATCAGGCCGGCGTCGATGACCGCGCGGGCGAAGTCGGGGTTCTCGGCGAGGAAGCCGTAGCCCGGGTGCACCGCGTCGGCGCCCGAGCGGCGCGCGACCGAGAGCAGCTTGTCGATCACCAGGTAGGTCTCGGCGCTCGTGGTGCCGTCGAGGGCGTACGCCTCGTCGGCGAGCTTCACGTGACGGGCGTCGCGGTCCTGGTCGGCGTAGACGGCGACCGAGCCGATCCCGGCGTCGCGGGCGGCCCGGATGACGCGGACGGCGATCTCTCCACGGTTGGCGATGAGGACCTTGCTGATGCGGCGCATGACTCCCAAGCCTATTGGCGGACGCACGCCGGACTTTGGGTGCGGTCCACAAAAAAGACCGGAGAGTGTTTCGGTGGCAGACAATCCCGCGAGATCAGCGGAGGTCCCACAGGTCGGTCCACGTCGCGCCGAGTTCGCGGACCAGCTCGCGGAGCGTCGAGAGGGACAGCCCCACGACGGTCGACGGGTCGCCGGTCACCGAGCGGATGAACGGCCCGCCCAGGCTGTCGACGGTGAACGCGCCCGCGACCGAGAGGGGTTCGCCGGTGGCGATGTACGCGTCGATCTCGGCGTCGTCGAGGCGGGCGAACTCCACCACGGCCGACGCGGCACGCCCGACCGCCGCGCGGACGGCGCCGCCGCGGTGGTCGATGACCCAGTGCCCGGACCACAGGACGCCGGCCCGCCCGTTCTGCCGCGCCCATCGCTCGCGGGCCACCTCGGGGCGGTGGGGCTTGCCGAACAGCTCGCCGTCGACGAGGAACGCCGAGTCGCCGCCGAGGATGATCCCGTCGATCGCCTCGCCGTCGACGGTGCGGCCGACGATGGCCTCCGCCTTGCGGCGGGCGAGGAGGTGCACGAGCTCCTCCGGTGCGAGCGGCCCGTGCGTCGCCTCGTGCTCGGCGACGGCCGCCTCCTCGTCGACGCCGGGCGCCAGCAGGACCGGCTCGATGCCGGCCTGGCGGAGCAGCTGGAGTCGCGCGGGGGAGGTCGAGGCGAGGTAGAGGCGCATGGTCCCCATCCTGCCCGCAGGGCCGGTCCGCGGGCCATCTCGGCCGCGACGGCGTGTGGGATGCTCGGATGATGGCAGCTCCACGTCGTCGACGTCCCTCCCGCACGACCGCGGATGCCGCGCGCCGGCGCCCGAGCGAGCCCGGACCGGTGCTCGACCTCGAGGTCGAGCGCATCGCGCACGGCGGGGTCGCGGTGGCCCGCCACGAGGGCCGGGTCGTGTTCGTCGCCGACGCGATCCCGGGCGAGCTCGTCCGGGCGCAGGTGATCGATGCCGGCCGCGATCGCTTCTGGCGGGCCGAGACGGTGGAGGTCCTCCGCGCCTCGCCCGACCGACGGGACCACGTCTGGCCCGAGGCCTCGGTCGACCGGGCGCCCGAGGCTCGCGCCGGCGGTGCCGAGTTCGGCCACATCCGCATGCCGCGCCAGCGCGAGCTCAAGGCCGAGGTGCTGCGCGATGCGCTCGCCCGCTTCGGCGGGGTCGAGGCGGACGTCGAGGTCGACCCGGTGGACGCCGCCCTCGCGCCGGGCGTCGACGCCGAGGCGGGCACCGGATGGCGCACGCGCGTGCGCCTGCACGTCGCCGCCGACGGCACGATGGGCCCGTACGCGGCCCGGAGCCACACCGTGGTCCCCGTGACGACCCTGCCGCTCGCCGTCGCGGAACTCGCCGACCTCGCCCCGCTCGACCGGTCCCTCCCCGGTGCTCGCTGGGTCGACCTGGTCGCGCCGTCGACCGGTGCGGCGGAGTTCGTGGTCCGCGAGCACGACGCGCGCGACCGCGGGCGGACGGGAGCGCGCGCCCGGCCGGAGGAGCACCCCGTGGTCTCCGAGGTCGTCGGCAGCCGTCGCTTCGCGGTCGACCGCGACGGGTTCTGGCAGGTGCACCGGGGCGCCGCCGCGACGCTCACCCGTGCCGTGCAGGACCTCGTGGATCCCGATCGCTTCGACCCGGCCGCCGAGAACCAGGACCTCTACGGCGGGGTCGGCCTCCTCGCCGCCGCCGTCGGCGACCGCTTCGGCTCGGCGACCCGCATCACGACCGTCGAGGCCGACGAGCGGGCGACGCTCCACGCGGGCGAGAACCTCGCCGACTGGGTCGGCGCGCGGGCCGTCACCGCACGCGTCGACCGGTACCTCGCCGAACTCGCCGAGACGACGGATGCCGCGCGACCGGCCCTGCGCGACGCGACCGTCGTGCTCGACCCGCCCCGGTCCGGAGCCGGCCGCGACGTCGTCGACCACCTCGTGCGGCTGGCCCCGGCCCAGCTCGTGTACGTGGCCTGCGACCCGGTCGCGCTGGCGCGCGACGTGGGGCTCCTCCGCGAGCGGGGGTACGAGCTGGAGGCGATCCGCGCGTTCGACCTGTTCCCCAACACCCACCACGTCGAGGCGGTCGCGCGCTTGGCCGCTAGGGTGTGAATCGACCGTGGAGCCGAGTGAGGGGGGCCCAGTGACCGCGGAACCCGCAACGATGCCGTCGCGCACGACGGTCGCGATCGTCGATGACCACGAGGCCGTGCGGCTCGGACTGCGTGCCGCATGCCGCGACGCCGGCTACGACGTCGTCGCGGAGACGGCCGACGTGGCGTCGCTGCTCGCCGGCTTCCGCGACCCGGCGACGGATCCGCCTCGCGTGGTGCTGCTCGACCTCTCGCTCGGCGACGGCTCGAGCGTGACCGACAACGTGCGCGCCGTGCTGGGCTCGGGCAGCAAGGTGCTCGTGCACAGCATCGCCGACCGCGTCGCCGCGGTGCGGGAGGCGCTCGCCGCCGGGGCGGCCGGAGTCATCCCGAAGTCGTCGCCGACGTCCGCCGTGATCTCCGCGATCGCAACGGTCGCCCGCGGCGACGCCCTGAACAACGTCGAGTGGGCCAGCGCCATCGAGGCCGACCAGGAGTTCGCGAAGGCGCAGCTCGGACGCCGCGAGCGCGACGTGCTGCACCTCTACGCCTCGGGCCTCCCGTTGAAGCTCGTGGCCGAGCGCCTCGGCATCGCCCACTCCACCGCGCGGGAGTACCTCGACCGGATCCGCGCCAAGTACGTCGAGGTGGGCCGTCCCGCGCCGACGAAGGTCGACCTCCTCCGCCGAGCCGTGGAGGACGGCATCCTGCCCGGCCTCGACCAGGAAGGCGGGGATGGCCGCCGCTGAATGGCGCGCCGCGCGGCTGGTCCCGCGTCGCGCTGCCGTCAGCCGGGCGCAGGTCGAGACCGTGTCCGGACGCGCGCTGGGCGTCTTCGGCCTCGTCTTCGGAGGCCAGACCGTGCCGACGGCGATCGAGCAGTCGGCGGCGCTCGCGGAAGGTGCGGGCACCGCCGTCATGGCGGTGCTCTACGGGTCGCTCGCCGCGCTCGCCGTGGCGACGTTCGCCCGGGTCGCGGTCCGGGCGGCGGCGGCCACGTTCGCCGCGCTGTTCGCCATCGTCCTCATGGCGTGGCCGTACCTCGTCGTTGCGCCGGAGGCCATCGCCGGGCAGACCCCGTGGCTGTACTACCTCGTCACCGTCGCGACCACGGCCGCCGTGATCGCCGTGCCGCCGATGCCCGCAGCGGCATACACGGTCGTCATCCCCGTCGTCTACGGCGTGATCCGAGCGACGCCCGCGGGCGGTGGGGCGCAGCCGTTCCTCGCGGTGCTCGACGCGATGTACGCGATGATCCTCGGCATCGTCGCGCTCGTGATCATCACGATGCTCCGGCAGGCCGCCGAGGCGGTGGATGCCGCGCAGGATGCGGCGCTGCAGCGGTACGACCTCGTGGCACGGCAGCACGCGAACGAGATCGAGCGGGTGAAGGTGGACGCCCTCGTGCACGACAGCGTGCTCACGACGCTGCTGTCGGCCGCCGCCGCCCGGACGCCGGCCGAGCGGGCGCTCGCAGCGAGGATGGCCGGTGACGCGGTGCGCCGGCTCGACGAGGCGGCGGCCGAGGTGCCCGGCAACGAGGATCGGATCGGCCTCGATGTGCTCGTCCGGCGACTGCGCAGCGCCGTCGCCGGATTCTCCGCACCCATCGACGTGCGACCGACGGGCCTCGCGGGCGTCGAGCTCCCCGTCGACGCGGTCGACGCGCTCTCCTCCGCCGCCGTGCAGGCGATGGTCAACAGCGTGCAGCACGCCGACGAGCCGGGGCGCGGCACGGAGCGGTCGGTCGAGATCCGCGGCGCCGGGGCGAACGGCTGCGTCATCCGCGTGGTCGACGACGGCCGCGGCTTCGACGCCGACGCGGTGCCGATGAGCCGGATCGGCCTCCGGGTGTCGATCGAGGAGCGGATGGCGAACGCGGGCGGATCGGCCACGGTCGAATCCACGCCCGGCCGGGGCACCGTCGTCACGCTCGCCTGGCCGGCCGGCGTCGAGGGGAGCGGGTCGTGATCTCCGTCCCGAGGTGGCTGCTGCTCGTGCTCGGCGCGCTGTTCAGCGCGTATCACGTCGTCCTCGGCATCTACTCGCTGGACAAGCCCGCCTCGCCGTGGCCCGCCGTCGCCGCGCTCGTCCTCTACGCGACCGCGACCGCCCTCAGCCTGTGGCCGGCGCGCCGCGCGCGGATGCCCGACTGGCTGGCGGCCCTGAACCTCGGGGTGAGCATCGTGCTGCCGCTGCTCGTCACCAGCCAGCTCGACGCGTCCGACGACAACGGCTACGCCACCTGGTACGTCGCGGCGGTCGGCACGCTGATGACCATCACGGCGGCCCGGCGACAGCTCGTCGCGGCATGGCTCGGCGTCATCGCGCTCGCCGTCCAGACCGTCATCTGGGCCGGGCCCCTCGCCCTCGGACAGCTCGGCGTCGTCGGCTCGATCGTCTGGGTCGCGATCGCGCACATGCTCTCGTCCGCGCTCGCGGGCGCGGCGCGCTCGACGCGCCGCTACGTCCAGGCTGAGCGCGAGGCCGCCGCGTGGCAGGCCGCACAGGATGCGCACCTCTTCGAGGGGCGCATGCGGCTGGCGCAGACGCAGCGGATCGCGGCGCCCATGCTGCGTCGCATCGCCGACGGCGACCACGAGCTGACCGAGGCGGAGCGACGCGAGTGCCGCACCCTCGAGGCGGCGATCCGCGACGAGATCCGCGGGCGGATGCTGCTCACCGACGGCGTGCGGCGATCGGTGAAGGAGGCCCGCGATCGCGGCGCGACCGTCACGCTGCTCGATGAGGGCGGCATCGACGACCTCGACGAGGATGCGCGCGACCGCGTGCTCTCGCGGCTCGCCGAGGCGATCTCCGGCTCCGGGGCCGACCGCGTGATCGCGCGCACCGCTGCCGCGGGATCACCCGTGGCCGTCACCGTGGTCGGCCTGCGCGGCGGAGGAGAGGGCGAGGTGCTCGAGTCCGACGACGCCGAGGTCGAGCTGTGGCTGGAGATCCCTCGCGCGGAGTGAGGTGCCGCGGCATCCGCTGCCGCAGGAGGCCGAGGTGGGACGTCGGCGAGCCCCGGACATGGAAGCGGGGGGTCGGCCCCTACCGACCCCCCAGCAAGCCCGAGTCACGGCGACAACCCGAATATCGCCCTGACTCGCCCCCAGAAAGCGCCGGCGGTACCCAGCCGTCGGCGGTACGACTCCGTAGAGGGAGTGCGTGCATCAATGCTACGCCGCGGGATCGGAGGCGGTAGTCAGCATTTCGGGGGACAATCGCGTCCCCCTCGGAGCCCGACCGCCGACGCAGTCGGGCGACGCGAGCCGCACGCCGCTCCGGCGGGCGGCGAATTCGGGGGACAGCCGAGCTCAGCGCAGGGACGAGGTCCAGCGTCCCGGGCCGACCTCGATCGGCGGACGCAGGGCGTTGCGCGGGTGCGCCCAGTCGCTGCGCGCCGGCGGGGGCGGGCTGGCCTGCTCCTCGTCGACGGCCGCGACGAGGACCGCGGTCACGGCGGCGGCCTCCTCAGCCGACACGTCGCGCGTCAGGAATCGGAGGTCGATGGACTGGGCGCCGTCGGGCTCGCCGGGTGCTGTGGTCATGGCGGCTCCTTACAGCGGGATGTTGCCGTGCTTCTTGGGCGGCAGGCTCGCGCGCTTGGTGCGCAGCGCACGCAGCGCCTTCGTCACCGAGACGCGCGTGGCGGCCGGCTCGATGACGCCGTCGAGCTCGCCGCGCTCGGCGGCGAGGAACGGCGACGCGACGTTGTAGGTGTACTCGTTGGCGAGCCGCGTGCGCACGGCGGCGACGTCCTCGCCGGCCTCCTCGGCCCGCTTGATCTCACCGCGGTAGAGGATGTTCACGGCCCCCTGGCCGCCCATCACGGCGATCTCGGCCGTGGGCCAGGCGAGGTTGATGTCGGCGCCGAGCTGCTTGGAGCCCATCACGATGTACGCACCGCCGTACGCCTTGCGGGTGATGACCGTGACGAGCGGGACGGTCGCCTCGGCGTAGGCGTAGAGCAGCTTCGCGCCGCGGCGGATGACGCCCGTCCACTCCTGGTCGGTGCCCGGCAGGTAGCCGGGCACGTCGACGAGCGTGATGATCGGGATGGAGAACGCGTCGCAGAACCGGACGAACCGCGACGCCTTCTCGCCCGCCGCGATGTTCAGCGTGCCCGCCATCTGGCTGGGCTGGTTGGCGATGATGCCCACCGATCGCCCCTCGATGCGGGCGAAGCCGATGACGATGTTCGGGGCGAACAGCGGCTGCACCTCGAGGAAGTCGCCGTGGTCGACGATGCCCTCGATGACCGAGTGCATGTCGTACGGCTGGTTCGGCGAGTCCGGGATGATGGTGTTCAGCCGGCGGTCCTCGTCGGTGATCTCGAGCTCCGCCTCGCTGTCGTAGACGGGCGCCTCCGACATGTTGTTGTCCGGCAGGAACGACACGAGGGTGCGCGCGTAGTCGAGCGCGTCGGACTCGTCGCTCGCCAGGTAGTGCGCGACGCCCGACACCGTGTTGTGGGTGAGCGCGCCGCCGAGCTCCTCCATGCCGACGTCCTCGCCCGTGACGGTCTTGATCACGTCGGGGCCGGTCACGAACATCTGGCTGGTCTTGTCGACCATGATGACGAAGTCGGTGAGGGCGGGGGAGTAGACCGCGCCGCCCGCGGCCGGGCCGCAGACGATCGAGATCTGCGGGATGACGCCCGATGCGGCGGTGTTCCGGCGGAAGATCTCGCCGTACTTGCCGAGGGCGACGACGCCCTCCTGGATGCGGGCGCCGCCCGAGTCGAGGATGCCGATGATGGGCACGCCGGTCTTCAGCGCGTGCTCCATGACCTTGATGATCTTCTCGCCCGCGACCTCGCCGAGCGAGCCGCCGAAGATCGTGAAGTCCTGCGAGTACACCGCGACCTGCCGGCCGTGGATCGTGCCGACGCCGGTGACCACCGCGTCGCCGTAGGGGCGCTTGGCCTCCATGCCGAACGCGTACGTGCGGTGCCGCACGAACTCGTCGAACTCCACGAAGGAGCCGGGGTCGAGCAGCTCGGCGATGCGCTCGCGGGCGGTCATCTTGCCCTTGGCGTGCTGCTTCTCGATCGCCGCCTCGCCCGACGCCGTGACGGCCTCGTGGTACCGCTGCTTGAGGTCGGCGAGCTTGCCCGCGGTGGTGGAGAGGTCGGGGCCGTCGTTCGTCGCTTCGGTCACGAGGCTTCACTCTACCGGCCTGCCTCCGGGCGGGATCGTTGACGGTTTCCCACAAAAACCCGGTGGTGCGTGGTGATGATGCCACCGGCGTCGCCCGGACACTAGCCTAATGGCGACGGATCTGGAGGCGCGCATGGAGTGGGTGCGTTCGCGGGCGGCGGTCCCGCGGTTCGAGTGGCTCGACACCACCGGGTCGACCAACGACGTGGCCCGCGAGGCGGCCACCGGGGCGGATGCCGCGGCCTGGCCGCACGGCGCCGCCATCGTCACCGACGACCAGACGCAGGGCCGCGGCCGGCTCGGCCGCACCTGGCTCGCGCCCACGGGCAAGACGCTCGCGATCTCCGTGCTGCTCCGGCCCGGCGCCGACCTGCCCGCCGATGCGTACGGCTGGATCCCGCTGCTGGCCGGCGTCGCGATGACGGAGACGGTGCGCGCGGCGGTGGCGGCGGCATCCGTCGACCGCGGCGGCGAGGACGACGGCACCGGCGGCGTCGAGGTCGAGCTGAAGTGGCCGAACGACGTGCTCGTCTCCGGGTACAAGGTGTGCGGCATCCTCTCGGAGCTCGTGGCCGAGGGCACCGTGGTCGTCGGCGCCGGACTCAACGTCGCCCTCGACGAGCACGACCTGCCCACGCTCACGTCGACGTCGCTGCTGCTCGTCACCGGGCGTCGTCCCGACCCCGACGCGGTGCTCGCCGACTACCTGACCCGCCTGCTCGACCTCGTCGACCGCTTCGTCGCCGCGGGCGGCGACGCCGTGGCGAGCGGCGCCGCCGAACGGCTGGTCGCGGTGTGCGGCACGCTCGGCCGGGACGTGCGGGTCGAGCTCCCCGGCGGTGGCGAGCTGCTGGGCGTCGCCGAGGCCGTGGCGCCCGACGGGCGGCTCATGGTGCGGGACCGCCAGGACGGCGAGATCCGGGCGGTCGCAGCCGGAGACGTCACGCACCTGAGGTATTAATGGGGGCCATGGGGGAGGCGAGCGGGACGCCCGGCCTGCCGCCGGGGGAGCGGATCGTGGCCCGGTTGCGGCGACACGCGCGCGTGCTCGTGCTGCCCGCGCTGCTGCTCGTCGCGGTCGCCGGCGGGGTCGGGTACCTCGTGCCCGTCCTCGACGACGGATGGCCGCGACTCGTCGCCGTGGTCGTCGCCGCCCTCGTCGTCCTCCTGGGGTGCGTCATCCCGTACCTGTCGTGGCTCGCCGCCCGGACCACGATCACCACGCGTCGCGTGATCGTCCGGCGGGGCCTCTTCGTGCGCGTGCGGCGCGAGCTATGGCACCGTCGCGGGTACGACGTGCAGGTGCGCCGCGGATGGCTGCAGCGGATGTTCGGCAGCGGCGACGTCCGGCTCGAGACCGGACACGACGTCCCCGTGGTGCTGCGGGACGTGCCGGGACCGCTCGCGGTCCAGGCGGCGCTGCACGAGCTCATGGCCGCCGCGCACGCGCTCGGGGCGCCCGCGGTGGGTCCTGGCACGGCTCCGGACGGCGATACCGCGCCGTGGGCGCGCGCCTGAATCCTCCTCCGGTGCCGGGCACCCGGCCGGACCGCGTACTGTAGTCGGGCGGCTCGCCGTCCCCGCGGGCCGAGCGACGAAAGGCACCACTTGGGCGAGGAATGCATCCACGGTTTCGACGAGGGCCTCTGCGCGATCTGCTCGCCGCCCGCTGAACCCGACCCGGCGGTGACCGCGGCGCGGAGCCGGCAGGCGCGGACCCCGGGCACCTCCCACGAGGCTGCGGCCGCCGCCGAGGCGCGCGCGGCCAAGGCGAGGTCGGCCGCGCGTCCCGCGACGTCCTCCCGCGCGGCCCGGCCGA
>NZ_LQGY01000033.1 GCF_001620055.1 Agromyces sp. NDB4Y10
GCCGTCGCCGCGGGCCGCCGTCGGCCCGGCGCGTCCGGCGTGCCGGCGCGTCCGGCGTGCCGGCCGTCGCGGGCGCGTGCGCCGGTGTCGGATGTCGCGGCTAGCGTTGATCGCACGACGAGGTCGGGAGGCTCGGATGTACCTGGTGGGCGACACGGTCGTCACGAGCGCGAGCGACCTCAAGAAGGCGTCCGACTGCGAGTTCGCGTTCCTCCGCGAGCTCGACGTCAAGCTCGGCCGCGACACGCTCTTCGAGCCCTCGACGGATGCCATGCTCGAACGCGCCGGCCGGCTCGGCGACGCGCACGAGGAGCGCGTGCTGCAGCGCTACCGCGACGAGTTCGGGGCCGGCGTGGTCGAGATCGCGCGACCCGACCTGCGCGACCCCGAGCAGCTCGACGCCGCCGTCGAGGCGACGCGAGCGGCGTTCGAGTCGGGCGCGCCGGTCGTCTTCCAGGCGACGTTCGTCGACGACGGGTTCGTCGGATTCGCCGACTTCATCGTGCGACAGCCCGACGGGCGCTACCTCGTGCAGGATTCCAAGCTCGCGCGGCGAGCGCGCGTGACCGCGCTCCTGCAGCTCGCCGCGTACGCCGCCCAGCTCGACCGGCTCGGCATCCCGCGCGCCGAGACCGTCGAGCTGCTGCTCGGCGACGGCACCACCAGTTCGCACCGCCTCGACGACATCGAGCCCGTCTACCTCCTCCGTCGCGACCGCCTCCGTCGGATCGTCGACGAGCGCCTCGCCGACGAGGCGCCGGTGGCGTGGGGCGACCCGCGCTACACGTTCGACGGGCGATGCCCGACCTGCGACCTCGAGGTCCAGGCCCACCGCGACCTGCTGCTCGTGGCCGGCATGCGCACCACGCAGCGGGCGCATTTCGTCGACGCCGGCATCACCACGATCGACCAGCTCGCCGCCTCCTCAGGCCCCGTCGAGGGCGTGCTCGACGCCACGCTCGACGGGCTCCGCGTGCAGGCGCGGCTGCAGCTCGCGGCCGAGGCGGCCGAACTCGACGCCGCGGCATCCGGCACCCGTGCCCCCGACGACCCGCCGCTGCCGCCGCCCGTCGAGGTGCGCGAGCCCGGCGCGCTCGCCGCGATCCCCGAGCCCGACCCCGGCGACCTCTTCTTCGACTTCGAGGGCGACCCGCTCTACACCGAGGGCGCCGCGACGCAGTGGGGCCTCGACTACCTCTTCGGCATGATCGACGTCGACGAGCGGTTCACGCCGATCTGGGCGCACAGCTTCGACGAGGAACGCGAGGCGCTCCTCCGCTTCCTCGCGTTCGTCCGCGAGCGGCGTGAGCGGTACCCGAACCT
Organism: Agromyces sp. NDB4Y10; assembly: GCF_001620055.1. Taxonomy (GTDB): domain Bacteria; phylum Actinomycetota; class Actinomycetes; order Actinomycetales; family Microbacteriaceae; genus Agromyces; species Agromyces indicus. Next base: position 1,324 of record NZ_LQGY01000033.1, read on the forward strand.
GCACATCTACCACTACGCCAGCTACGAGCGCACGCACCTGACCTCGATCGCCGCCCGGCACGGGGTCGGCGAGGCCGAGGTCGACCAGCTGCTGGCCGACGGCGTGCTGGTCGACCTGTACCCCGTCGTCAAGCGCGCCGTTCGCGTCGGCAGCCGCTCGTACTCGATCAAGAAGCTCGAGCCGCTCTACATGGGCGACGAGCTGCGCGAGGCCGACGTGAAGTCCGGCGGCGACTCCATCCTCGAGTACGTGCGGGCGCGCGAACTGCGCGAGACCGGCGGGTTCGACCCGGCGACCGGGCTGTCGGGCGAGGCCGCGGCACAGCACGTGCTCGACGACCTTGCCGAGTACAACCGCTACGACTGCGTGTCCACGCTGCGCCTCCGCGACTGGCTGCTCGGGCTCGCGCGGTCGCGCGGCATCGCGCCCGTTCCCGCCCTGCTGCTCGCCGAGCCCACCGGCAAGCAGTACGCGGCCAGTCCGCTCGCCGTCGAGCTCGAGCGGCTCGCCGGTCCGGCCGAGCAGCGCACCGCCGACCCCGATCGCCGGGCGCTCGCCATGGCGGCGGCCGCGATCGACTACCACGACCGGGAGATGAAGAGCTTCTGGTGGGGGCACTTCTTCCGCGTCGAGCAACCGCTCGAAGCCTGGGAGGACCACCGCGACGTCCTCGTCGTCGACCCGGCGCAGACCCGGGTGACGCAGGACTGGTATCGCGAGGGTCGGCAGCAGCAGGATCGCCGCGAGCTGCTGCTGCGCGGCCGGATCGCCCCCGGATCGCGCTTCAGTCCGGGCGCCGAGCTCTACCTGCTCTACGAATGGCCGGCGCCGTTCCCGTCCGACGTGCGGCGTCCCGGTTCCCGTGCGAGCACGCGCGCCACGGTGCTCGAGGCCGCGCCCGACGGCGTGCTCGTGTGCGAGCGCTCGGTCGCCGGCGAGACGTGGCGGGAACTGCCGGCGGCGCTGGTGCCGGGCAATCCCCCGCCCGCGGGCCGCCAGAAGGACGCCATCGCGGAATGGGCGCGCCCGATCGTCGATCGGCAGCCGGACTGGCCGCGCGACCCGGCCGTCGACCTTCTGCGCCGCATCCCGCCGCGCACGAGATCGGGATCGCTCGCTCCGCTGCCCGACCACGACTACGTCGGTGCCGTCGCGCGGTCGCTCGGCGACCTCGACGACTCCTACCTCGCCGTGCAGGGGCCGCCCGGCACGGGCAAGACCTACGTCGCTTCGCGGGTCATCGCGAGACTCGTCGGCCACCACGGCTGGAAGATCGGCGTGGTCGCGCAGTCGCACGCCGTCGTCGAGCACCTGCTCGACGCGGTCGTCGCCGCCGGGCTCGATCCCCGCCTCGTCGCGAAGGCGCCGAAGGACCGCGACGACGGCATCGACCGACCGTGGACCACGATCGAGAAGGACGGCGCGTCCGCCTACCTGGCGGCGAACGCAGCCACCGGGTTCGTCTACGGCGGCACCGCCTGGGACTTCGCGAACGCCGGTCGGGTGGGGCGTCGCGCGCTCGACCTGCTGGTGATCGACGAAGCCGGGCAGTTCTCCCTCGCGTCGACCATCGCCGCGTCGGTCGCGGCGCGACGCCTGCTGCTCCTCGGCGACCCGCAGCAGCTCCCCCAGGTCAGCCAGGGCACGCACCCCGAGCCGGTCGACATGTCCGCGCTGGGGTGGATCGCCGACGGGCACGACGTCCTCCCCGACGAGCTCGGCTACTTCCTCGCGCAGAGCCGCCGCATGCACCCCGCGCTCGCCGCGCCCGTCTCCCACCTGTCGTACGAGGGCGAGCTCGAGTCGCACGAGTGCGCCGCGCTCCGCTCGATCGAGGGCGTCGACCCGGGACTCACCCCCGTCCCGGTCGTCCACGACGGCAACACGACGGAATCGCCCGAGGAGGCGGCCGAGGTCGTGCGCATCGCCGCGTCCCTGACCGCCCGCACCTACACCGATGCGAGCGGCGGAACCGACCCGGGCCCCGCCGACGCGCGCCCGCTGACGCAGGCCGACCTCATCGTGGTGACGCCCTACAACGCCCAGCTCTCGCTCGTGCGCGACGCGCTCGACCGCGCCGGGTTCCGCGACGTGCCCGTCGGCACGGTCGACAAGTTCCAGGGGCAGGAGGCGGCCGTGGCCATCGTGACGCTCGCCGCCTCCTCGGCTGCCGCCGCGCCGCGGGGCATCGAGTTCCTGCTGCTCAAGAACCGCCTCAACGTCGCCATCTCGCGGGCGCAGGTCGCGGCCTTCCTGGTGTACTCCCCCGGCCTGCTCGACGCACTGCCGCGGACCCCGCAGGGCGTGGCGCAGCTCAGTGCCTTCGCCCGGCTGGTCGGCGTGGAACTGCCGACGCTCGACCGCGCCCCGGTCCGGTGACCGCGCCGGACGCGTTGCCCGCGCCAACCCGCGGCGACCGTCGCTGAGAATCCCTCACAGGGTATCCACGTAGGGTATCCGCATGACCACCTCGACCGACGTGAATCCCGACCGCATCACGATGTACGGCGCCGACTGGTGCGGCGACTGCCGCCGTTCGAAGGCGCTGCTCGATCGCCGCGGCGTCGACTACGAGTACGTCGACCTCGAGGTCGTCGTCGAGGGCGCGGCCCGCGCGAAGGCCATCTCCGGCCGCACGAACATCCCCGTGGTCGTGTTCCCCGACGGCACCCACTTCACCGAGCCGTCCGACGCCGAACTCGCGGCGAAGCTCGACGAGGTCGAGGCGGACTCCGCCGCCGCCTGAGCCGCGGCATCCGTCGCCCCGACGCCGAACAGCCCCCGCCCGCCCGGGCGGGGGCCGTTTCGCGCAGCCCCGGGCCGCGCCATCCGCTCGGACCGCGCCATCCGCTCGCCCCGCGCCATCCGCTCGGACCGCGCCATCCGCTCGGCCTGCGCCATCCGCTCGGCCCGCGCCATCCGCTCGGCCCGCGCCATCCGCTCGGACTGCGCCGTCCGTTCGGACTGCGCTTCTCAGGACGTCTCGCCGATTCGGCACCGTTCTCAGGACGACACGCCGCTGACCGACACGACCCGCCGGATAACTCCTGAAAAAGGCCCCGTGCCGGTCAGCGCAGGGCGGGGAGCACCTCGCGCTCGTAGAGCTCGAGCCCGGTGCGGTCGAACGCGAGCTCCGGGAAGTAGTGGATCGCGTAGCCCAGGCCGCGCTCCTTCATGTCGAGGAGCCGCTCGACGACCTGCTCGGGCGTGCCCACGGCGATCGCCGACGGCCCCCGGTAGTCGTTCATGAACCGCTCGGTCACCTCGGGTCCGAGGTACGGGGCGACGCGCGCCTCGATCGCCTCCAGGCGCCGCGCGACATCCGCCTCGTCCTCGCCGATGACGGTGTTGAAGTTGGCGCTGCGCACGATCGAGTCGTAGTCGCGGCCGAGCCTGTCGGTGTGCCCGCGGAGCACCTCGCTCTTGTGGCTGAACTCCTCGGGGCTGCCGAAGAAGTTCGTGTACGACGCGTACTTCGCGGCGATCTTCAGCGTCACCTTCTCACCGCCGCCGGCGACCCACATGGGAATGCCGCCGGGCTGCAGCGGCTGCGGCTGCACGATCGCGCCGTCGACCTGGTAGAACTCCCCGTCGAGGCTCGCACGGCCGGTCGTCCACGCCTGGTGCATGATCTCGACGCCCTCGCGCAGCATCCGCAGCCGCGCGGGAGCGTCGGGGAACCCGTACCCGTACGCGCGCCACTCGTGCTCGTACCATCCGGCGCCGATGCCCATCTCGATGCGCCCGCCGGAGATGAGGTCCGCCGTCGCGGCGACCTTCGCGAGGTAGGCCGGATTGCGGTACGACATGCACGTGCACATCTGGCCGAGCCGCACGCGCGAGGTCGAGGCGGCGAACGCCGACATCAGCGACCACGCCTCGTGCGTCGCCTCGGTGTCGCTCGCGACGGGGACGGTGTGGAAGTGGTCGTAGACCCAGATCGACTCCCACGGCGAGTCCTCGCGGTCGGCGTGCGCCGCGAGGCCGTGCATCGTCGACCAGTGGTCGGCCGGCTCGATGCCGACGAGGTCGTGGCGCCATCCCTGGGGAACGAAGAATCCGAATCGCATCCCGCAAGCCTAGGTCGGCCGGGGAGGCGGTCGCAGGGGTTGCGGAAAACGGATGCCCCGATCTCAGCGTCACCCCTGATGCCGCCGCCGGGCCGCGCCCGTAGCGTCTGCGCACATGTCGCACCTCACCGATCACGCGCACGTGCACCCGGACCAGCTCTCCGCTGTGGCGATCACGTCCGGCGGGGTTCGCCTGATCCACGTCGCCGGCGTCGCCGAGTGCCCGAGCGAGCTGTGGCGGGTCGAGTTCGTCCCCGCCGGGCCCGCGGGCGTCGGCACGTCGCCCGAACGGCTCCGGCTCGGCATCCGCTCGACGCCGCCGCGACGCCGCGGACGCGTCCGCCGCGCACGCGTCGCCTTCGAGGCCATCATCGAGGACCCCCGCACGCGCGAGATCGAGGTGCACCTCGAGTGCCAGCCGGCGGTCGTCGTGCCGGTCCTCGAGGCGGTCCCCGGCTTCGGCGCCGGCGCCCGCGCCTCACGGCCCGACGCGCACCGCCGCCTCGCCCCGATCTCCACGCTGGTCCGGGCGATGGCGGATGCCGCGACCCGCACGCTCCACGCCGCCCGCACCGCCGTCGCCGCCGCCGGCCCGGTGGCCGCCACCGCCTGACGCAGACCGCGGGGCCGCCCCGTCCGGAGCGACCCCGCGGCATGACGCGGACTCCCGCCTACGTCAGGGCGAACCGCAGCTCGGCCACGGCCGGTCCCGTCCATTCGGTGTCCTGGAGGTCCTCCCCGCGCACGGTGACGACCTTGCCGCCCCGCGACAGCACCATCATCGCCAGCTCGGGCAGGAGGTCGCCCGCGCGCGTCCCGTCGGCGAGCGCCGGTCCGCCGCCGTTCGAGGTGGCGAACTCGACCGCCCCGGATTCGGGGTCGAGCGTGCCGTTGACCGAGGTGGTGAAGTCGAACCAGAGCGTCTCGACGCCGCCCTCGGCGGCCATCCGACCGATCGCGGCGAGGTCGCGCTCGACGCGTCCGGCGCTGCCGTCGGCGAGACCCTTGAGCGCCGACTTCGCCTCCCGCACGTTGAGCGCCGCCAGCTGGCGGCGGAGTTCCTCGTCGATCTCGGCCGCGTTCAGGCGGTCGGCGCCGCCCGGGACGGCCACGACGCGGCGTCCGTTGTGCGCCCGATCCATGAACGACGTGAGCAGCGGCTCGGCCGCGAACACGAACAGCGGCACGCGGCCGTCGGGGTCCTGGGTGTGCAGCGCCTGCCAGACCGCGTCGGCGACCTGCTTGGCGTAGTTGTCCTGGATCTCGGGGCGGCGGTCCTGCTCGGGCGTACCGCGGTCGCCGTGCCCGGCGCCCTTCTTGCGGATCGGTTCGCCGAGGTCGCGGTTGACGGCCTCCTCGAGGTTCTTCGGCAGGTTCGGGTCGAGCGGCATCTCCTCGGCGCGCGAGGTGGGCAGCGCATGCCACAGCGCCCACTCGTTCGACGACAGGGTGACCGCGAACGCCTCCTGGTCCTGGCTCGGTGCGCGCAGCAGTTGTCCGAGCGTGAAGTGCGATCCGACGTGCACGGCGTCGTCGAGCCGGTTCGGCAGCACGTACACCTCGTTGAAGCCCGGTGCCGCGAAGACGGCGAGCGAGCGCGAGAGCGACCTCCACACGTCGTCGTCGGCGAGCACCCGGTCTCGTTCGGCCTTGAGCGCCGTGATCGCCGCCGGGTCCTCGCCGTCGGCGCGGAGCCGGTCGAGCGCCTCGTCGAACGCGCTCTTCACCGCCGTCTCGGCGCGTTCCCGTTCGCTGACGATCGGCGCCGTCGAGGCGTAGATCGTGACCGCGGGATGGTGCTCACCGGCGAGCGTCGTGAAGTCGCTCGGGGTGGGCAGTTCGTAGTGGACCGTCATTCGTCCTCCTCCGATTCCGGCGACGACGACCTCGCCGTCGCGTGTCCCCAGCCTAGGAACCTCGGCTCCGATCCGACAGACCCAGCGGGACATGGAAAACGGACCCGGCCGTCCGGCCGGGTCCGTTCCCGCGTGGTTCCGTCAGCGGCGCACGGGGTGGTTCGAGCGGATGACGCCCGTGGGGTCGATCGCCGCCTTGAGCGCCCGCAGCCGTGCGAGTCGTCCGTCGTCGCCGAAGAAGCGCTCACCGGCGGCGGGACGCTCGGTGAAGTTGAGGTACTCCTCGGCGGCACGCCACGGCTCGATGCGGGCGAGCAGGCGTCCGAGCGATGCGACGACCGCGTCGATCGTGTCGGGTGCGGCGATGCCGACGCCGAACACGAGGTAGCGCCCCTCGAACCCGGCGATCGCACCGGGGGCGGGCAGGTCCCGTTCGGCGGCGAGCTCGACGGCCGCGGACGGGTCGAACGCTCCCCCGAGGTGGCGGATCTCGGCCGACAGCAGCGCCGTGTCCGACTCGGGTCCGACCGCGGCGATGAACGCGCGCACGGCCTCGGCGGGCAGGTCCTTGAGCATCATGGCGTCGCCGTGGCCGGGGGTCGGTCCGGGCGGGTCCATGTGCAGCTGCAGCAGCTCGGCCGGGGCCTGCGGGTGGATCGTGTCGATCTCGGGCGCGAGCGCGCGCAGCGGCGCGAGCAGGCGGTCGGCGACCTCGGGCGTCTCCTGCACGACGGCTTCGATGAGCGCGAACGAGCGGCCGGAGAGGAACGGCGGCAGCTCGGGCATGATCGGGAAGCGCAGCACCCGCCCGACCGACGTGACGGTGTCGGGCACCGACGCGGTCCACTCGGCCCAGGTCTCGAGGACCTCGCCGGCGCGGTCGATCGGGAAGAACAGCGCCCCGGCGATGACCTGCTCGATCGCGAACAGGCCGAACTCGAGGGCGGTGACGACGCCGAAGTCGCCGCCGCCGCCGCGGACCGCCCAGAACAGCTCGGGGTCGTGCTCGGCGTCGACGCGGCGGAACTCGCCGTCGGCGGTGACGAGCTCGACCGCGACGACGTGGTTGGCCGCGAGCCCGTGGGCGCGTCCGAGGAACGAGACGCCCCCGCCCAGCGTGTACCCGACGACGCCGACGTCGTGCGACGATCCGGCGAGCGCGGTGAGTCCGTGCGGCGCGGTGGCGGCGACCACGTCGCCCCAGAGCGCGCCGGGCTCGACGCGGGCGATGCGCTGGTTGGGGCGCACCTCCACGCCGCGGAGCTCGTGGGTGCGGAGCAGGATCGCGTCGGCGAGCCCGTGGCCGTCGACGAGCGGTGCGGCGTTGTGGCCGGTGGCCTGCGGGGCGACGGCGAGTCCGAGGTCGCGTGCGGCGCGCACGGTGGTGGCGATGTCGGCGACGGATGCCGCGACCACGACGGCCGCGGGCCGCTGGTCGACGGCGAGGTTCCAGGCCGCGCGGACGGCGTCCCAGTCGGCGTCTCCGGGCAGGTGGAGCCGACCGTCGAGCCGCTCGTCGAGCATGGCGAACGCCTCGCGCAGCGAGAGCGCGACGGTGTCGAAGGCAAGGGAGTTCACGGGTGGTTCCTTTCAGGTGCGTGGGTCGCGGGCCGGGCCGAGGTAGGGCGCTTGCTCCGACGGCCGCCCGGGTTGCCGGGGGCGCTCACGACGGGTTCCATCCAATGACGTGCGGGGCGCCCGGGACAGAGGGTCATCCCCCGGATCGGCTCAGGGTTATCCCGTGCTTCCGGTCGCGGTTCGCCGTCCGGAATACCCGCGCGACCGGCCCGGTTGGGGAGAGGGATGCTGCTCACACCCCGTCTCTCAGTGCTCGACCTCGTGCCCGTGCGGAGCGGCCAGACGTCGGCCGATGCCGTCGCGGCATCCGTCGCCCTCGCCCAGGTCGCCGACCGCCTCGGCTTCACCCGCTACTGGTTCGCCGAGCACCACAACATGCCCGCGGTGGCCTCGACGACGCCGCCCGTGCTCATCGCCGCGACGGCCGCGCGCACGGAGCGGATCCGCGTGGGGTCGGGCGGCGTGATGCTGCCGAACCACGCGCCGCTCGTGGTGGCCGAGCAGTTCGCCGCGCTCGAGGCGCTCGCGCCGGGGCGCATCGACCTCGGCATCGGGCGCGCGCCCGGCAGTGACCCGGTGATCACGCAACTGCTGCGCATCTCTGGGCCGACGGCCGATGTCGACCGCTTCCCCGACCATGTCGCCGACATCCTGAGCCTGCTCTCGCCCGACGGGGCGACGCTGCGGCTGACGAGCGGGCGCGAGTACCCGATCCAGGCCACCCCCGCGGCGACCGCGGTGCCCGAGCTGTGGCTGCTCGGCAGCTCCGACTACTCGGCGCGGCTCGCGGCCGAGCTGGGGCTGCCGTACGTGTTCGCGAACCACTTCTCGGGCGAGGGGCTCGAGCGGGCCCTCGAGCTGTATCGCTCCGAGTACCGGCCGAGCGAGCGGCATCCGTCGCCGCAGACGATCCTGACGCTGAACGCGGTGGTCGCCGACACCGCCGACGAGGCCGAGCAGCTCGCGCTCCCCCAGCTGCGCTCGATGGCGCGGCTGCGCCTCAACCGGCCCATGCGCCCGCTCGAGACCGTCGACGAGGCACTCGCGGCGCCGCGCGACTCGGACGCCGACGAGGTCATCGCGCGCATGCGACCCCGCTGGGTCGTGGCCGACGCGGATGCCGCGGCATCCGCTGTGCGCACCCTCGCCGAACGCCACGGCGTCGACGAGGTCATGATCGCGCCGGTCGCGGGCGCACGGGCCGACGAGCCGGCGGATGCCGCATCCGGCCGCGCCCGCACGCTCGAGCTGCTCGCCGCCGGCCTCGCCCCCTGAGGCGACGCGTCAGGCGCCGGCGGCGTAGACGCGGGCCTCCCACGGCGCCAGCGACGCGTCGAACGGGGCCGGCGAGTCCGGGATCGTGTTGGTCAGGATCGGCACGTCGCCCGGCTCCCCCGCGCCCGTCCCCCAGCGCGCCGCGACCTCGTCGGGGAACACCGGGTCGTGCTCGGCCGACGTCAGGTTCACGACGACGAGCAGCCGTTCGGCCCCGTGCACGCGCTCGTAGGCGAGGATCGCCGGGTGCCCGGCATCCGCTCGCTCGAACGAGCCGTGGGCGACCACCGGCCGCTCGTGCCGGAGCGCGATGAGCTGCCGGTAGTACTCGAACACCGAGCCCGGGTCGCCGAGCTGCGCGGCGGCGTTGATGCGGTCGTGGTTGGGATTGACGGCGAGCCACGGCGTGCCCGACGTGAAGCCCGCGTTGGTCGTCGCATCCCACTGCATCGGGGTGCGCGCGTGGTCGCGGCTCATGAGGCTGAGACCGTACAGCGCGTCGGCGACCGCCGTGCCGCTCGCGACCTCCTCGGCGTACGCGTTCAGCGACTCGACGTCGCGGTAGTCGTCGATCACCGAGAACGGCGCGTTCGTCATGCCGAGCTCCTGGCCCTGGTAGACGTACGGCGTGCCGCGCATGAGGTGCAGCATCGTCGCGAGCGCGGTCGCCGAGGCGTACCAGTGCTCGTCGGCGTCGCCGAATCGGCTGACCGACCGTGCCTGGTCGTGGTTCTCGAGGTAGAGGCTGTTCCAGCCGACGTCGTGCAGGCCCTCCTGCCACTTGACGAGGGATGCCGCGAGCTCGCCGGGCTCGAGCGGCCGGGGCCGGAACTTGCTGATGCCGTGGTCGAGCCCGACGTGCTCGAACTGGAACACCATGTCGACCTCCCGGCGGCCCGGGTCGGTGAACAGGATCGCCTCGTCGAGCGTCACCCCCGGCGTCTCGCCGACCGTGATGAGCCCGTCGCGCCCGTCGAACACCTCGCGGTGCATCTCCTGCAGGAACTCGTGCAGGCGCGGGCCGTTGGTGTACGACGCCCCGCCGTCGCCGTACCGCTTGCCGTCCCGAACGGGCCCGTCGGGCAGTGACGGATGCTTCGAGATGAGGTTGATGACGTCCATCCGGAAGCCGTCGACGCCGCGGTCGAGCCACCAGCGCATCATCTCGTAGACGGCCTCCCGGACCTCCGGGTTCTCCCAGTTCAGGTCGGGCTGCTTCACGTCGAACAGGTGCAGGTAGTACTCGCCGGTCGCCTCGTCCCACTCCCACGTGGGACCGGAGAAGAACGACTCCCAGTTCGTCGGCTCCGCACCGGGGTCGCCGCCCTGCGTGCCCTCGCGCGGCGGGCGCCACCAGTACCAGTCGCGCTTGGGGTTGTCGCGGCTCGACCGCGACTCGACGAACCACGCGTGCTCGTCGGAGGTGTGGTTGACGACGAGGTCCATGACGAGCTTCATGCCCCGGGCGTGCATCGCCGCGAGGAGCTCGTCGAAGTCGGCGAGCGTGCCGAACGCGGGGTCGATGTCCTGGTAGTCGCTGATGTCGTACCCGTTGTCGGCGTGCGGCGACCGGTAGACGGGCGAGAGCCACACCACGTCGACGCCGAGGCGTTCGAGGTGGTCGAGCCGTTGCATGATGCCGCGGAGGTCGCCGACGCCGTCGCCGTCGGAGTCCTGGAAGCTGCGCGGGTACACCTGGTACACGACGGCCGACTTCCACCAGTCGGGTGCGATCTCGTTCCCCATGCCCCGATCCTTCCAGCCGGGCGCCCCGGCGTCACCCCGCAGTGCAGGACGTGCGGTGGAATGTCGGACGCGAACGCCGGGTCGCGTCCTGCAGATCGCGGAACGTCCTGCGAAGGCACCGCCCGGACATGACGATGCCCCGGGCGCGGGGCCCGGGGCATCGGGTGGGTCGGGGTGCGGCGGTGCGGCGGTGGCGCGCCGCGCCGCGGCGGGTCAGGCCGCGAGGCCGAGCCGGCGCAGGTCGTCGCCCGACGCGCGGTGCTCGCCGCCCTCGGCGACGTGCGCCTCGCGCGGGACCCGGGCGCCGTTCTGCACGCGCGCGTTCGCGCCGACGGCCGCGTACGGCCCGACGACCGCGAAGCGTCCGACGACGGCGCCGCGTCCGACGTGCGCGTTCACGCCGATGGTCGCCTTCTCGGCGACGATCGCGTCCTGCTCGATCCAGGCGCCGTGCGAGATGACGGCTCCGCGCTGCACCTGCGCGCCCGGATCGACGTAGGCGGTCGGGTCGACGAACGCCGTCGGATCCACCTTCGCGGTCGTCGCGACGAGGCCACGACCGTTGACGTGCTTGCGGTAGCGACGCAGGATGCCGGCTTCGTCCTCGAACTCGACGTAGCTGATGCCCACGTGTCCTCCAATCGCCGGAACCGGGTCAGGTCGGGTCGGTCCCGGATACAGGTACAACATCACCCCTGACCGGGGCATTCCCAGCCTCGTGGCTGCACCTGAATACCCGCGGGGATATCGCTGTGGCGCACCTGCGAGCCGGGCCGCGAACGACGACGCCCGCGGCATCCGCTGCGGTGAACGGATGCCGCGGGCGCGGCGTCGGGGCGGACGTCAGGTCAGTTGTCGCGGACCTCGAGGATGTCGACGACGAACACGAGCGTCTGCCCGCCGAGCCCGTTCGCGGACTCCTCCTCGCCGTAGCCGAGCGCCGGCGGGATGGTGACGATGAGCTTGCTGCCGACCTTCTGGCCGACGAGCGCGCCGCCGAAGCCGGGGATCACGTCGCCCGTGCCGAAGCGCGCCGGGTCGGGGTTGCCGAAGCTCTGGTCGAAGATCTCCTTCGTCGCCCAGTTGAGGCCCTGGTAGTGGAGCGAGACGACCTGGCCGGCCTCGACGGTGTCGCCGTCGCCCTCCTCGAGCACCTTGAGCTGGTAGTCGGCCGGCGGCTCGGTGTCGGGGATCGTCACGGTGGGCACGCCGTCGCCGTCGAACTCGACCTCGGGCACGTTCTCGGTCCACTCGCTGGGGGTGGGCAGGTCCTCGGCCTCGACGACGTCCTGCACGTCGGTGACGATGACGAGCGTCTCGCCGGGCTCGACGCCGATCGACTCGTTGCCCTGCTCGCCGTAGACGGACGACGCGGGCGCGACGGTGACGACGCGGGATCCGATCGGCACGCAGTCGACGCCCGCGAGGAAGCCCTCGTAGAGCGAGCCGTCGCCGATGGTCAGCGACGTGGGCTGCGAGAAGACCTGGTCGCCGGTCGAGCCCTTGAAGGCGGTGACCACGACGGAGACCTCGTCGCCGGGGGCCGTGACGTCGCCGTCGCCCTCGATGTCGAGCGTGCGCTGGAGCTCCTCGGCCTCGAGGGGCGTCTCGAACGAGGCGGTGGCGGTGGCGCCGAACTCGCCGTCGACCTCGACGGCGTCGCTCTGCTCGCCCGCGTCGACCTCGAGGCACGCGGCGGCCTCTTCGGAGGCGGTGGGCTCGGGCTCGGCGGGGTCTCCGGCGCAACCGGTGAGGAGCAGGGCGGTCACGGAGGCGAGCGCGATGGGCGCACCTCGACGCAGGGCACGGTTCATGAGGGATTCTCGTTTCGATCGGGGAGCGAAGTCGCCCTCCAGTCTGCACGCAATCCGCTTTCCGTTTGCTGAGTCTTCACGGATCGGCCGGTGGGCACCACAATGTGCACATGGGGGATGTCAGGGCCGAGCCCGATTTCATCACGTCGTTCCGGGGCGGATGGGAGGCGTTCGCCGAACTCGACGAGGTGATCTGGAACCCGATCTCGCGCGCGACGGTGCTCCGCTCCCAGCCCCGCTTCGACGAGCGCGTGCTCGACGCGTGCGCCGGCGACGGCGCGTCGGCCGTGCCGACGGCCGAACTCGTGGGGCCGGGCGGGGTGGTCGACGCGGTCGACCTGGCCGAACCGCTGGTCGAGATCATGCGCGAGCGCGCGGGCGAGCGGATGCCGCAGCTGCGCCCCCAGGTGGGCGACGTCACGACGTGGCCGTACACGGGCTACGACCTCGTGCAGTGCGTGCTCGGCATCCTGTTCTTCGAGGATCCGGCGGCCGGCACGCGGCATCTCGTCGAGTGCGTGCGACCCGGCGGCCGCGCCGTGTTCACGGTGTGGGCGACCGGCGCGATGGACCGTATCGGCGAACTCCTGGCCGAGGCGCTGCCCACCGACGACGAGCGCGTGCCGAGCTTCGACGACGCGCGCCGCGCCACCATCGTGGGCGCCGACACGGCCGGCAACTTCGCCCACTGGCTCACCGAGCGCGGCCTCGCCGACGTGCGCGCCGAGGTGGTGCCGCGCCACCTCGACCTCGATCCCGAGCTGGCCTGGCGCCTCGTGACCGGCACGGGCTTCCGGGCGTTCATCGGCGGACTCGACGACGAGACGCGCGAGGCGGTCCGCGAGCGCTACGTCGCGGGGCTGTCCCGCGGCTCCGCCACGGTGGACCTGACCACGCTCATCGCCGTCGGCCACCGACCTCCGGAGTGACGGGCGTCAGTCGCCGCCCGGCTCGGGTCCGGTCGCGACCGGACGCTCGCGCACGTTCGACCACTGGCTGAACGATCCCGGGTAGAGGGCGGCGTCGAGGCCCGCGACGGCGAGCGCGGCGACCTGGTGCGCCGCGTTCACCCCCGACCCGCAGTACACGGCGAGCGGATGCCGCCCGTCCGCGCCGAGCGCCGAGAACCGTTCCCGCAGCACCTCGGCGGGCAGGAACCGCCCGTCGGCGCCGAGGTTCCCGGTCGTCGGCGCGGACACCGCGCCGGGGATGTGCCCGGCGCGCGGGTCGATCGGCTCGACGTCGCCGCGGTACCGCTCGGCCGCGCGGGCGTCGAGCAGCACCCCCGCCTCGGCGGACGCGAGCGCGTCGGCCTCGTCGAGGTCGACGACGGGCATCCCGCCGAAGCGGGCCGTCGCGTCGCCCGGCTCCGGCACGACGTCGCCGGTCTCGAGCGGCAGGCCGGCCTCGCGCCACGCGCCGAGGCCGCCGTCGAGCAGGCGCACGTCGCGCCATCCGGCGTGCCGCAGCAGCCACCACGCTCGGGCCGCCGACATGCCGCCCGCGTCGTCGACCGCCACGACCAGGTCGCCCCCGCGCAGGCCCCAGCGCCGCATGGCCTCCGTGAACGCGGCCTCGCCGGGCAACGGATGCCGCCCCTCGCCGGTCGCCGAGTGGTCGGCGAGCTCCGTGTCCAGGTCGACGTAGACGGCGCCCGGGATATGCCCTGCGCGGTACGCGTCGCGTCCGTCGGGCTCGGCGAGGGTCCATCGCACGTCGAGCACGACCGTGCTGGGGTCGTCGAGCCGGGCGGCGAGTTCGGCGGCGTCGATGAGCACGTGCATGCGGCCATCCTCGCAGTCCGGAGGGCTCCCGGCATCCGTTCACGTGCCCCCGATAGAATGACCGGACAGGAACGGTCGATGCGAAGCGGGAGGATGGATGATCCTCTCGCTCGTGCTGTTCGGGCTCGTGGCCGTCGTCACCCCGTTCGCAGCGCGGGCGCTGGGTCGCCGCATCTTCCCGGTCATCGCGCTGGTCCCCGCGGGCGTCTTCGCGTGGCTGCTGTGGCACGTGCCCATGACCGCCGAGGGCAGCGTCGTCACCGAGCGCATCCCGTGGATCCAGGCGCTCGACATCTCCCTGTCGTTCCGGCTCGACCCGCTCTCGCTCCTGCTCGCGCTCATCGTCACGGGCGTCGGCGCGCTCGTGCTGCTCTACTGCACCTGGTACTTCCGCGACGACGAGCCGAACCTCGGGCGATTCGCGGCCCTCCTGCTCGGCTTCGCGGGCGTCATGCTCGGCCTCGTCACGGCCGACGACGTGTACGTGCTGTTCACGTTCTGGGAGTTCACGAGCGTGCTGTCGTACCTGCTCATCGGGCACGACTCCGCCAAGCGCGAGAGCCGTGGCGCCGCGCTGCAGGCCCTCACCGTCACCGTGTTCGGCGGCCTCACGATGTTCGTCGGCCTCGTCGTGCTCACCGTGGCGGGCGGCACGACGTCGCTCGCCGAGCTCATCGCCAACCCGGTCGTCGGGGTCGCGGGCGAGGTCGGCATCGCACTGGTGCTCGTCGGGGCCATCTCCAAGAGCGCGCTCGTCCCCTTCCACTTCTGGCTCCCGGCCGCGATGGCCGCCCCCACGCCAGTGTCCGCCTACCTGCACGCCGCGGCGATGGTGAAGGCGGGCGTGTACCTCGTGATGCGGCTCGCGCCGGGGTACGCGGAGCTCGCCGTGTGGCATCCGCTGCTCATCGGCCTGGGCGCGTTCACGATGCTCGTCGGCGGATGGCGAGCGCTGAGGCAGACCGACCTCAAGCTGCTGCTCGCCTACGGCACGGTGAGCCAGCTCGGCTTCCTCGTGCTCGTCGCCTCGATCGGCACCCGCGACGGGCAGCTCGCCGCCGGCGCACTGCTCCTCGCGCACGCGCTCTTCAAGGCGGCCCTGTTCCTCACGGTCGGCATCATCGACCACGCGACCGGCACGCGCGACGTGCGCGAGCTGTCCGGCCTCGGCCGCAGCATGCCCTGGATCGCGGCGATCGCCACCGTCGCCGCGGCCTCGATGGCCGGCCTGCCGCCCGTGCTCGGGTTCGTCGCGAAGGAGACGGTGTTCCACGCGCAGCTCGCGTACGGCGCCGAGGGCGGCGCGTGGGCGTGGGTCGGGCTCGTCGGGGCGATCATCGGCTCGGTGCTCACCGTCGCGTACAGCGCGCGATTCGTGATGGGCGCCTTCGGGCGCAAGCCCGGCGTGCCCGAGCCGCCGCTGCACCGCGAGTCGCCGCTCATCGCGGTCGCGCCCGGCGTGCTCGCGGTGACCTCGCTCGCCGCCTCGATCGGCGTCGCCGCCATCGAGCCGCTCATCGCCGCGGCATCCGTCGGCCTGCCCGGCCCGACCGAGTACAAGCTGGCGCTCTGGCACGGGTTCGAGCCGGCGCTGTTCATCTCGCTCGGGGTCTACGCGCTCGGTGCGCTCATGGTGTGGCGCCGCGCCGCGGTCGCCCGCGCGCAGGCGGCGCTGCCCGACACGTTCGAGGCCGGTCGCGGCTACCTGCGCATCGTGCGCGGCGTCGACCGGTTCGCCGCCTGGCTCACCACCTTCATCCAGTCCGGCGGCCTGCCCGGCTACCTCGCCGTGACGGTGAGCGTGCTCATCCTCGGCGTCGGCGGCGCGGCGCTGATGAACGACAGCTGGCCCTCCGACGTGCGCTTCGCCGACGAGCCCGCGCAGCCCGTGGTCGGGTTCGTGATCATCGTGGCCGCCCTCGCCGTGGTGGTGCTCCGCCAGCGCCTGGCGGCGGCCCTGCTCGCGGGCGTCACCGGCTTCGGGCTCGTGGTGCTGTTCGGCGTGGGCGGCGCGCCCGACCTCGCGCTCACCCAGGGCCTCGTCGAGGCGATCACGATCGTCGTGTTCGTCCTCGTGCTGCGGCGGCTGCCGCGGAACATCCAGAGCCGCAAGTCCACGGTGAGCGCCCCGGTGCGCGCCGTCATCGGCACGCTCGCCGCACTCGTCATGGCCGTGGCCGGACTCGTGGCGCTCGGCGCACGGCAGGAGCCGGCGATCTCCGAGGGGTACCCGCCGCTCGCGCTCGAGGCGCACGCCAAGAACATCGTGAACGGGCTCCTCGTCGACATCCGCGCGTGGGACACCCTCGGCGAGGTGTCGGTGCTCGTCGCCGTCGCCACCGGCGTCGCGAGCCTCATCTTCGTCTCGGGCCGCACGGGCGGCGCCCCGCGGCTCGACCTCGGCGCGCCGCGCGACCGGCTGCGGCCGCTGCCCGAACCGGCCGACACGATGCGCTCGGCGCGGCGTCGCCTCTCCGACGTCGACCACGAGACGGATGCCGCGGCCGAGGCCGCCGCGACCCGCCAGACGTGGCTCCTCGCGGGCCGCACCATCTCGCCTCGCAACCGCTCGATCCTCATCGAGGTGCTCGTGCGGCTGCTGTTCCACCCGGCCATCGTGGTGTCGGTCTACCTGCTCTTCGTGGGACACAACTCCCCTGGCGGCGGGTTCGCGGGCGGGCTCGTGGCCGGGCTCGCGCTCGTCGCGCGCTATCTCGCGGGCGGGCGCTACGAGCTCGGCGAGGCGCTGCCCGTCGACGCCGGCCGCGTGCTCGGCGCGGGGCTCCTCCTCGCCGCGGGCACGGCCGCGATGCCGCTGCTGTACGGCGCGACCGTGTTCGAGTCGACCTGGTTCGAGACCGAGGTGCCCGTGCTCGGCGTGCTCTCGATCGGCACCTCGACGCTCTTCGACATCGGGGTCTACCTGATCGTGGTCGGGCTCGTGCTCGACATCCTGCGCACGCTCGGCGCCGAGATCGACCGGCAGATCGACGAGGCCGGTGAGGACGCGGTCCCCGCCGACCCCGCCGAGCCGGCCGACCCGACGCGACCCGTTCGCGACCCCGACCTGCCCGCCGACCCCGCGGGCGCCACCGGACCCGGGAGGGCCGAGGCATGACCCCGACCCTGGTGCTCGTGATCGTCGCGGCGGCGCTGTTCGGCGCCGGCGTGGCCGTGATGCTCGAGCGGAGCCTGACCCGCGTGCTCATCGGCTTCCTGCTCGTCGGCAACGGCGTGAACCTGTTCATGTTCTCGATGGCCGGCGCCCCCGGTCTCGCGCCGCTGCTCGTCGACGGCGTCGACGAGGCCGCGCTGTCCGATCCGCTGCCGCAGGCGTTCGTGCTGACGGCCATCGTCATCAACCTGGGGCTGACCGCGTTCATGCTCGCGCTCGTCTACCGCACCTGGTGGCTCGCGCAGCTCGGCGCGCAGGGCGACATCATCGGCGACGAGGAGGACGCCGAGGAGGACGCCGTGGAGACCGCCGGGCTCATCCGCAGCACCGCCGAGGACGACCGGGCCGTGCAGGACGTGCTCGACGCGAGCGACGAGGAGGTGCGCCGATGACCGACGCGCTCGTGCCGCTCATGGTGCTGCTGCCGATGCTCGGCGCGGCGACCGCGCTCATGCTCGGTCGGCACCTCCGGGCCCAGATGGCGGTGAGCACCGGCGTGCTCGCCGCGGTGGCGACGATCGCCGTGGTGCTGCTCGCAGAGGTCGACGGGTCCGGTTCGGGCATCGCGGTCGAGGTCGGCGCCTGGCCGGCGCCGTTCGGCATCGTGCTCGTCGTCGACCGGCTGAGCGCGATCATGATCATCATCTCGGCGATCATGCTGCTCGGCGTCCTCGTGTACGCGGTCGGGCAGGGCATCGCCGACCAGCACCGCGAGACGCCGGTGTCGATCTTCCACCCGACCTATCTGATCCTGTCGGCCGGTGTCTTCAACGCGTTCGTCGCAGGCGACCTGTTCAACCTCTACGTCGGGTTCGAGATCCTGCTCTCCGCGAGCTACGTGCTGCTCACCCTCGGCGGCACGGGCGAGCGGATCCGCGCGGGCATCACCTACATCATCGTCAGCCTGATGTCGTCGCTGTTCTTCCTCAGCGCGATCGCGCTGATCTACGGCGCCACGGGCACGGCGACGATCGCCCAGCTGTCGGTGCGCATCGCCGAGCTCCCCCAGGACGTGCAGCTCATGCTGCACCTGCTGCTGCTCATCGCGTTCGGCATCAAGGCCGCGGTGTTCCCGCTGTCGTTCTGGCTGCCCGACTCGTACCCGACGGCCCCCGCGCCGGTCACGGCGGTGTTCGCGGGCCTGCTCACGAAGGTCGGCGTGTACGCGATCATCCGCGCCGAGACCGTCATCTTCCCCGAGAGCGACCTGTCGACGCTGTTCCTCGTGGTGGGCGGACTCACGATGG
The DNA here is from genome assembly GCF_001620055.1 of Agromyces sp. NDB4Y10. Lineage (GTDB taxonomy): Bacteria > Actinomycetota > Actinomycetes > Actinomycetales > Microbacteriaceae > Agromyces > Agromyces indicus. The sequence goes on from NZ_LQGY01000033.1 coordinate 19,870, forward strand.
CCGTCGGGATCCTGGGCGCGCTCACGCAGGCCGACATCAAGCGACTGCTGTCGTTCACGCTCGTGAGCCACATCGGCTACATGATCTTCGGCATCGGGTTGGCGAGCATCGCCGGCCTCGCGGCCACCATCTACTACGTCGTGCACCACATCACGGTGCAGACGACGCTGTTCCTCACGACGGGCCTCATCGAGCGGTTCGGCGGCGCGACCTCCATCACGCGACTCGGCGGGCTCCGCAGCGCGTCGCCCGTGCTCGCGGTGCTGTTCTTCGTCCCGGCGCTGAACCTCGGCGGCATCCCGCCGTTCTCCGGGTTCCTCGGCAAGGTCGGCCTGTTCGTCGCGGGCGCCGACGCTGCGAACGGCACGGCCGCCTCCCAGACCCTCGGCACCTCCTCGACGGGTCCGGCCTGGCTGATCTGGGTCGTCATCGCCGTCGGCACCGCGACCTCGCTCGTGACGCTCTACGCCCTCGCGCGGTTCTGGAACCTCGCGTTCTGGCGTCCCACCGGCGATGTCGAGGGATACCGCTCGGCGATGATCGACTCGATGCAGGAGGCTCCGGCGGGCGCCACCCTGGTCGCCACGCGCACCACCCCGCGCCTCATGGTCGCCGCCACGACGGCCCTCGTCCTGCTCACGGTGGCGCTGACGGTGTTCGCCGGTCCGCTGTACGACCTCGCGGGGCGCGCGGCCGAGAACCTCCGCGATGCGAGCGTCTACGTCTCGCTGGTCTTCCCCGAGGGGGTGCGATGACGACGGATGCCGCCGGCGAGCGCCGGACCCCCGAGCCGGAGGAGTTCTCCCGGTGGGAGGCGGTCTGGCGCCAGCTGCCGCTGCTGCTCGGCCTCGTCGCCCTGTGGGTGTTCCTGTGGGACCACATCGACGTGCTGACGGTCACCACCGGCATCCTGCTCGCCATCGGCGTGACCCGGCTGCTCTACCTGCCGCCGGTGCTGCTCAGCGGCCGCTTCAACGTGTGGCGCGCACTCCTGCTCGGCCTCCGGATGATGTTCGACGTCGTCGTCGCCTCCATCCAGGTCGCGACGAAGGCCGTGTGGCCGACCTGGCAGCCCATGAACGCGATCATCGACGTCCAGCTCCTCACCCGTTCGGACCTCGTGACGACGCTCACCGCCGAGGCGATCTCGGTCGTCCCCGGCACCGTCGTGGTCGACATCGACCGCGAGCGCGGGCTGCTGTACTGCCACGAACTCGGTGCACGCGACCAGGCCGACATCGACCGGGCGCGCGAGCGGATCCTCCGCACCGAGGAGCGCATCGTGCTCGCCATCGGCACCCGCGCGCAGGCGCGGGCCGTGCACGAGGCGCGCCGACGTCGGCGGGCCGGCGAGACCGGGGCGACGCCCACGGTGCCGACCGGCGACGTCACGCCGTCCCAGACCGCGCCGCGGCATCCGGTCGCCGAGCACGACGCCGCGTCGGAGACCCGCGACGTCGACCGCGACCGCGGCGACGCCACCGACCGGAACGGAGGCATGCCGTGACCCCGCTCGCCATCATCGGCCTCGCCGCCGCGACCATGTTCGGCGTGGGCGCGATCGCCGCCATCGTCCGCATCATCCGCGGCCCGTCGATCCTCGACCGCGCCCTGGCGACCGACGTGCTGCTCGCGATCGCCATGTGCGGCCTCGCCGCCGAGATGGCGATCAACCGGCACACCGACACGCTCGTGGTGCTCCTCGTGCTGGCCATGTTCGCCATCGTCGGTTCGATCGCGATCGCCCGGTTCGTCGCGAAGCAGGACGCCTCATGACCGCGTTCGAGCTGGGCGTGGGCGGGCTGATCCTGCTCAGCGCGTTCCTGTCGATGGCCGCCGGCATCGGCATCCTGCGCTTCCCCGACGTCCTCACCCGCCTGCACGCCGCCACGAAGCCGCAGGTGCTGGGCCTCGCGGTCGTCCTGCTCGCGATCGTGCTGCGCGTACCGACGTGGGGCGTCGTCTCGACGGCGGTCCTCATCATGACGTTCCAGCTGCTCACGCAGCCCATGACCGCCCACATGCTCGGACGCGCCGCCTACCGCAGCGACCACGTGCGGCGCGACCTGCTCATCGAGGACGACCTCGGTCGCGACATCGACGAGCACGAGCACGAACTCGAGCGCGCGCCCGAGTCGGACGAACTGCGCGAGGACGGCCCCGCGCGCTGACGGCGCGATCCGCCATCACTCGCGACGGCCGCGCTCGTCAGCGTCGGTTGCGGGTCAGCCGCCGCCGGTCTGCTCCGGCCGGTGCTCGGCGGCGGGCGTGTCGAGCCACGGCAGCTCGGGTCGCAGCTCCGGCGACACGATGGTCTCGTCCTGCGGACCCGTGTCGGGCACGCTCGGGTCGTTCGGCACCGACTTCAGGGCGATGTTCGGGCTGCTCATCGCCGGCGGTGAGAACAGGCCGGCGATGCCCGACGCGACCGACGCCGAGATGACGCCCTCGGAACCGGCGAGGAGCACGACGCGCGGATCACCACGGACGACCTCCTCGGCGACCGTCGGCGTGAGCGCCGACCCGACGAGCATGAGCACGCCGCCGTTCGCCGCGACGACCGGACCGGCGGCGAGGCCGTCAGGGAAGCTCAGGCCGGTCGCGACGCCGACCATGTTCGCCCCGCCCGCGGCCACGAGGTCGCGCGCCACGGCGGCCGCGGTCTCGTAGCGGTCGGAACCGCCGAGCCGGATGACCTGGGACGCGTACGCCGTCATCGAGGTGCGCACGCTCTCGGAGACCGCACCGGCCGAGCCGACGACGACGATCCGCTGTGGGTTCAGCCGATCGAGCTCGGTCTTGGTCGCGGCGGGCAGCGACGTGGAGGCCGTGAGCAGCACCGGGCCGCCCAGCTGCGCGGCAGCGGCGCCCGCGGAGAGCGCGTCGGGGAAGTCGGCGCCCGAGGCGACGTACGCCACCGGGACGCCCGGCGAGAACGCGCGCTGCGACACCTTCGCGGCCGTCGCGTAGCGGTCGGGACCCGAGTCGCGGACGGCGGTGACGCCGGCGGCCGCCGAGGCCTGCGCGACGACCGCGTCCGTCACGATCGTCGGCCCGCCGACGACGACGAGCTTCGCGGGCTTGAGTCGCGCCAGCTCGTCGAGCACGTTCTGCGGAATGCTCGAGCCGGGGACGAGCAGCACCGGGCCTTCGCCGCGCGTGGCCGCGCCGGCCGCGAGCGCGTCGGGGAACGTCGCGCCGGTCGCGAGGTAGACCACCGGAACCCCGGTGTTCGGGAAGCCGCGCTGCGCGAGGGCGACCGCGGTGGCGTACCGGTCGCTCCCGCCGGCCCGGTCGGTCGTCGCGTCGAGGGCCATGCCGCTGTAGCGGGTGAACAGGTTGGTGGTCATCGTGCGGACCGTCGGCTGGGGGCTGATGTTGCCGCCCATCAGACCGCCCGTGTAGTTCAGGGTCCCGGCCGAGAAGACGATCGCCGAGGACGGCGCCTGGTAGAGCGTCGACTCGTGGAGGCCGCGCTGGCCGTTGCGGGCGGTGAACGGCGACTGCGCGAGCACCGCCTGCGTGGTCCCGCTCTTCACGGTGGGCGCGGGGTACTGGGTGTGCCGCCGGTCCGCCTCGATACCGACCATCCCGGGGATGGCGGAGCCGTTCGCGAGGCCGGTGCCGCGGTACAGCCAGTGCTCCGGGGTTCGGACGATCCACGACGCGTTGGGCCCGACGAGGCCGGTACCGTCGCCGGTCGGCCACATCTGCCCGATCACCGGCTGCTCGGGTCGGGGAATGGCTCGGAAGAGCACGGTGCTCGTGGCGCCCTTCACGGGATCGAGCGAGGCGCTCTTGTAGCAGACCACGACCCGGTCGGCCGCGCCGGAGGCCGAGGGCTCGACTCGCACCTGCCAGTACATGTTGTTGCCGCCGAGGTAGGCGAGGTCGACGCCGGCGTCCCGGGCGGCCTCCGCGGCGGTGAACATCTCGCTCGTCCAGTACTCGTCGTGGCCGACGGAGACCATGCCCTGCTGCCCGTTGAGCAGGGACGGGTTGCGGTGCAGGTCGAGGTTGGTGGCGTAGGTCATGTCGAAACCGCGCGACTCGGCGTAGCGGATCATCGGCGCCTCTTCGGCCATGATCAACGAGGCGCCGGCGTTGGCGTACGGTCGGTCGAAGCTCACCTTCGCTGCCGCCGTCGACCCGGTGGCGGTCGTGGCGCCGTACGAGTTGTAGCTGTACAGGCTCTTGCCGGTGCTCCCGTTGTCGGGGAAGTTGTTGTACGCCTGGTACGTGAACGACGGCTGGACGTGCACGAGCTTGCCGGGCGCCCCGTCGTCGCGGAGCACGAACGAGGCGTAGGTCTGCTTGGTTCCGCGGGTGAACACGACGGCGTAGACGCCGCTCGTCCAGTCCTCCGTCGTCTGCACGGTGAGCAGGGTGCGCCAGTCGCACGTGACCATGCCCACCGGCATGGCGGTCGTGCACGCCGGCTGCGAGATGCCGTTGAAGGTGCCGCCCGTGACGCGACGTCCGCCGAGGCCCTGGTACCAGCCCAGTCGGTACACGTCGTACCGCACCGACCCGGCCGACGCGACGTGCACCCGGAAGTCGACCTGTTCGCCGTTGTCGATGCTGATTTTGGTCGCGTACGCCTTCACGGCGAGGTCGCGGTCGGTGGACAGCGAGTACCCCGACCACGGGATCTGCCAGGACGAGTGCCCCGCCAACCGGTTCTCGCGGACGATCCGGTTCACGGGTGGGGGCCCGGCGGCCGCGACGAGCGGGCCGGCCGCCTCGGCAGGACCGGCGTGCGCGGGGACGGGGACGGGGACCGGCGCGGCGCCGAGGGTGGCGGCGGTGATGACGATCGCGGCGAGCGATGCGAAGAAGGATTTCATGGCGATCGGGTCTCCGGTGTCGGCCCGACTCGGGCAGCCGTGCCGTCTTCGCGATGCTACGGAGGTTGTTTCACCCGGTCTTCCCCCAGAACGGGGCTCGATCCGCTCAGCCGCGACCGGTGAAGTGCGGGGGCCGCTTCTCCTGGAACGCGGCGAATCCCTCGCGGTAGTCGTCGGTGTCGCAGAGTGCCGCCTGGGCGCGGTTCTCGTCCGACATCGACGACCAGAGCCCGTGCCGGTGGTCGCGCAGGTCGGCGATGAGCCGCTTCGACGCGATGAAGGCCTGCGTGGGGCCGGATGCCGCCTCGTGGGCGGCCCGGCGCGTGGCATCCGTCACCTCATCGGCCGGGAAGACCTGCGAGAACAGGCCGGCCGCGACGGCCTCGGCGCCCGACATGAGGCGTCCGGTCACGATGAGGTCCATGGTGCGGTGCGCGCCGAGGCGCTCGTAGAACAGCGCGTGGCCGCCCGAGTCGAGCGTCGCGCCGAGGTTCTTGAACGGCGAGCCGATCTTCGCGGTGTCGGCGACGTAGACGATGTCGCTCGCGATGAGCAGCCCGAGGCCGACGCCGAGGCATGCGCCGTGGGCGACCGCGAAGGTCGGCGCGGGGAAGCGCGACATCCGCTTCAGCAGGGGTTCGACGATGCCGCCGAGGTAGCCCTGCACGTCGTCGTCGCGCGGGTCGACGCCCGCGACGTCGCGGCCGGCGCAGAACGCGCGCCCCTCGCCGCGCAGCACGAGCGCGCGGACGCCCGCGAACTCGGCCTGCTCGTACGCGTCGGAGAGGTCGCGCAGCGCCGCCTCGCCCAGCGCGTTCAGCTTCGCGGGCGCGTTCAGCACCACCTCGGCCACGCCGTCCTGGATCTCGAGCTCGATCATGGTCTCTCTCCTCCTCATCGAGTGCGCGGTTCCGCGACGGTCGCGCGGGTGCTGGCCTGCGCACTCGTCGCGGAATCGCGCGGTCGCGGGTGGTGCGGCTCGTGCGGGTGGGGCGGGCAGCGGATGTCGCGGGGCTACCCGTCGTAGTCCACCACGACGCGGTCCGACGTGGGGTGCGACTGGCAGGTGAGCACGTAGCCGCGCTCGAGCTCGTCGGGCTCGAGCGCGTAGTTCTCGGTCATGTTCACGCTGCCGTCGACGACCCGCGCGCGGCACGTGCCGCACACGCCGCCCGCGCACGCGAACGGCACGTCGCCGCGCACCCGCAGCGCCGCGTTGAGGATGGACTCGTTCGCGCTCACCGGGCTCTCGACGGTGGACGACAGCCCGTCGAGCGTGAACTCGATCTCGACCGTCTTCTCGCCGCGCTCGACCACGACGGGACGGCCCTGCCGGGGCTCGGTGGCACGGTCGGCGTCGGTCGTGAACAGCTCGTAGCGCACCTGGCCGACGGGCACGCCGCGGGCCTCGAGGGTGTCGCGCGCGAGCTGCACGAGTTCGAACGGCCCGCACAGGAACCACTCGTCGACCGTCGCCGGCGGGATGAGCGCGTCGAGCATGCGCTCGAGCTTCTCCGCGTCGATGCGTCCGGACAGCAGCGGCGCGGTGCGCTGCTCGCGCGAGAGCACGTGGTGCAGCGCGAGCCGCGACGGGTAGCGGTCCTTCAGCTCGGCGAGCTCCTCGAGGAACATCACGTCGCGCGTCGACCGGTTCGTGTAGACGAGCGTGAACCGCGAGTCGTCCGAGCGGGCGAGCACGGTGTGGGCGAGCGCCATGAGCGGCGTGATGCCGGAGCCCGCGGCGATACCCACGACGTGCTTGCCGTCGAGCGACGCGAGCCCCGAGGTGAAGGTGCCCTGCGGGCTCATCACGTCGATGCGGTCCCCCGCGGCGAGCTCGGTGTTGGCCCACGTCGAGAAGCGGCCGCCGAGGTCGCGCTTGATCGCGACCGAGACGCTGCCGCGCACCGGCGGCCGGCAGATCGAGTACGACCGGCGCAGCTCGTGCCCGTCGAACTCGCGCCGGAGCGCCACGTACTGGCCGGGCAGGTAGGTGTAGTCGTCGGCGAGCTCGTCGGGCACCGCGAAGGTCACCTCGACCGAGTCGTCCGTGAGCGGGCGCACCTCGGCGACCTCGAGCGAGTGGAACCGGGCGCGGCGCCGCTTCGGGGCGGTGTCGCCGCCGACCGCGCTCGCGAGGAACGCGTCGGCGATCGCGGCATCCGTCTCGAGGGCGCCGGCGGCGCTGCCGGCAGGGCGGGTCGGGGCTCCGGTGGAGCCCAGGTTGATCGCGGCCATCAGAGCACCTTGAAGTAGTCGAAGGGCTCGAGGCAGTCGCGGCACTCGTAGAGCGCCTTGCACGACGTCGAGCCGAAGCGGGCGAGTTCGCGGGTGTTCAGGGAGTCGCAGCGCGGGCACTTGACCGCCATCTGCAGGCGGATCGGCCCGCCCCCGCGCACGGGCGCGTGTCCCGACGGCGCCTGGATGCCGTAGGTCCGGAGCTTCTCCTTGCCGGACTCGCTCATCCAGTCGGTGGTCCACGCGGGCGAGAGCACCAGCTTCACGTCGACGTGGTCGTAGCCCGCGTGCGTGAGCGCGAGCACGACGTCGTCGCGCATGGCGTCCATCGCGGGGCAGCCGCTGTAGGTGGGCGTGAGCTCGACGTGCACGCCGTCGTCATCGACGGCGACCGAGCGCAGCACCCCGAGGTCCTCGATCGTGAGCACCGGCACCTCCGGGTCGGTCACCGTGGCGGCGACCTCCCACGCGGCGCGCGAGGCCGGGTCGCTCGGCACCGGGCGGGCGACGGATGCCTCGGGGGTCCCGGTCACCACGACGCTCCCGGGTGCGACCGGGCGAGCACCTGCATCTCGGCGAGCATCGGGCCGAGGTGCTCGGTGTGCCCGCCCTGGCGTCCGCGGCCGCCGACGACGAACGCGAGGCGCCCTTCGGGGCGGGTGAGCTCGGCCTCGGCGAAGACCTGGTCGATGACGGCGTCGAACGCCGGCCGCAGCGACGACGGCAGCGGCGCGACGCCCTCGGCGGCGAGGCGCTCGGCGAGTTCGTCGTCGCGGAACAGCTCGTCGACGTACGGCCAGGTCTGCTCGACGGCGCGGATCATGCGGCGGCGCGACTCGTCGGTGCCGCCGGCGAGGCGCAGGGTCCACTGCACGGCGTGGTCGCGGTGGTAGTCGACCTCCTTGGAGGCCTTGGCCGCGATCGCCGCGAGCGTGGCATCCGTCGACTGCTCGAGGTGCCGGTAGAGCTCGACGAGGTAGGTCGACGCGAACAGCTGGCGCGCGATGGTGTGCGCGAAGTCGCCGTTCGGCTGCTCGAAGAGCCACGCGTTGCGGAAGTCGGGCTCGTCGCGGAAGTACGCGAGGTCGTCCTCGCTGCGGCCGTCGTGCGTGCCGGCGTAGTGCAGCAGCGAGCGAGCGTGGCCGAGCAGGTCGAGGGCGATGTTGCCGAGGGCGACGTCCTCCTCGAGCTCGGGGGCGCGCGTGATCCAGTCGCCGAGGCGCTGGGCGAGCACGAGGGCGTCGTCGCCGTAGCGCAGGGCGACCTCGGCGACGTCGGCGGATGCCGCGTGGCCGGCGCTCGCCTCGGCGCCCGCGAGTTCCTCGGCGAGCGCGACGCGGTCGACGGTGACCTCGCCGTGCGGGTCGAGGTCGGTCTCGGCGCTCACAGGTGCTTCACCCCTTCGGACTTCGTGTAGTACACCGCGTGGCGGTAGTTCTTGCCGGCCGGGCTCTCGAAGAACGCGCCCTTGGCGTCGGGGTCGCTCGTGGTGACCGCGTCGGCGGGCACGACCCAGATCGACACGCCCTCGTTGCGGCGGGTGTAGAGGTCGCGCGCGTTGCGGACGGCCATGTCGGCGTCGGGTGCGTGCAGCGATCCGACGTGCACGTGGCTCAGGCCGCGGTTGGCGCGCACGAAGACCTCCCAGAGGGGCCAGGCCTCGGTGCCGGTCTCACCGGGGGTCGACATCACGCCACCGCCTTCTGCTTCGCGGCCTGCTTGCGGGCGTACTCGGCGGCCGCCTCGCGCACCCAGGCGCCCTCCTCGTGGGCCTCGCGCCGGCGGCGCAGCCGCTCGGCGTTGGCGGGGCCGCGGCCGGCGAGGACCTCGTGGAACTCGGTCCAGTCGATCTCGCTCATGTCGTAGCGCTGCTCCGCCTCGTTCCACTTCAGGTTCGGGTCGGGCAGGGTGACGCCGAGCACCTCGGCCTGCGGCACGAGCATGCCGACGAAGCGCTGGCGCAGCTCGTCGTTGGAGAAGCGCTTGATGTTCCAGGCCATGGACTGGGCGGAGTTCGGCGACTGGTCGTCGGGCGGGCCGAACATCATGAGGCTCGGCCAGTACCAGCGGTCGACCGCGTCCTGTGCCATCTCGCGCTGCTCGGGCGTGCCCTGCATGAGCTCGAGCAGGATCTCGAAGCCCTGCCGCTGGTGGAACGACTCCTCCTTGCAGATGCGGACCATGGCGCGGCCGTAGGGGCCGTAGGAGGCGCGGCACAGCGGCACCTGGTTGCAGATCGCGGCGCCGTCGACGAGCCACCCGATGGCACCCATGTCGGCCCACGTCGGCGTCGTGTAGTTGAAGATCGAGGAGTACTTGGCCTTGCCCTCGATGAGCTGCTGCATCATCTCCTCGCGGCCGATGCCGAGCGTCTGGGCCGCCGAGTAGAGGTAGAGCCCGTGGCCCGCCTCGTCCTGCACCTTGGCCATGAGGATCGCCTTGCGCTTGAGGCTCGGCGCGCGGGAGATCCAGTTGGACTCGGGCTGCATGCCGATGATCTCGGAGTGCGCGTGCTGGCTGATCTGCCGGATCAGCGTCTTGCGGTACGCGTCGGGCATCCAGTCGCGCGGCTCGATGCGCGAGTCCTGGGCGATGAGCTCGTCGAAGCGGGCCTGGGCGGCCTCGTCCTCGACCACGCTCAGATCGGCGGGTGCGGTCATCGTCGACTCCAATGCTCTCGGGACCGGCGGCGGCGGGTGCCGTGGCATCCGACATTACCAACCGATCGTTCAGTTAGTATAAGCTCGTGTCCAGCGCCTCGGCAACATGACCGACGGCGATCCCCACGCACTCGACGAGGAGCAGCGCATGACGGATGTCGCGACCGAACGCCACGACGCCGGCCGGCCGGCGGGCGAGCAGGCGGATGCCGCGGCATCCGCTCGCCCGAACCGCGCCATGATGCAGCGCGACCTCGCCTCGGCGTCGCTCGGCATGGTCGTCGAGCGCGACGACCCCGGCCATGCCGTGGTGTCCATGCGCGTGCGGGAGGACATGACGAACGGCTTCGCCATCACCCACGGCGGGCTCGTCTTCACGCTGGCCGACACGGCCTTCGCGATTGCCTGCAACGAGGACCACCAGGTCACCGTCGCCGCGGGCGCCGACATCACCTTCCTGAAGTCCACGGTCGCCGGGCAGACGCTCACCGCGACCGCCGTGCGCCGCGCCCGCAGCGGGCGCACGGGCCTCTACGACGTGACGGTCGTCGACGAGCAGGGCGACGCCGTCGCCGAGTTCCGCGGCCGCTCCATCACCACCAACCGCACCCTCTGACCCACCCGGGAGCCACCGTGTCGACGACGACCCTTCCGCAGACCCCCGCCGAGTCCCGCCCCACCGTGTCGGGCCTCGTGCCCGCGTCGCCCGACGAGCTCGACCCCGAGGAGCGCATGTCGCGCGCCGAGATCGAGGCGCTCCAGCTCGAGCGACTGCAGTGGACCGTGCGCCACGCCTACGAGAACGTGCCGCTGTACCGCCGCAAGTTCGACGAGCACGGCGTGCACCCCGACGACATCCGGACACTGGCGGATGTCGCGAAGCTGCCGTTCACGACCAAGGCCGACCTGCGCGAGACCTACCCGTTCGGCATGTTCGCCGTGCCGATGGACCGCGTGGCGCGCATCCACGCGTCCTCCGGCACGACCGGCCGGCCCACGGTCGTCGGCTACACGCACGCCGACCTCGACCGCTGGGCGACGCTCGTCGCCCGCTGCCTCCGTGCGAGCGGCGTGCGGCCCGGCATGAAGGTCCACAACGCCTACGGCTACGGCCTGTTCACGGGCGGCCTCGGCGCGCACGCGGGCATCGAGAAGCTCGGCGCGACCGTGATCCCGATGTCGGGCGGCCAGACGGCGCGGCAGGTGCAGCTCATCCGCGACTTCGAGCCCGACGCCATCATGTGCACGCCGAGCTACCTGCTCACCATCGCCGACGCGATGGAGGAGGCGGGCATCGACCCGCGCTCGACCACCCTGAAGACCGCGATCCTCGGCGCCGAGCCGTGGACCAACGAGATGCGCCGCCGGATCGAGGAGCGCCTCGGCATCGACGCCGTCGACATCTACGGGCTCAGCGAGGTCATGGGCCCCGGCGTCGGCAACGAGTGCGTCGAGGCGAAGGACGGCCCCCACCTCTGGGAGGACCACTTCCTCCCCGAGATCATCGACGGCGACACGGGCGAACCGCTGCCCGACGGCGAGCGCGGCGAGCTCGTGTTCACGTCGCTGACCAAGGAGGCCTTCCCGGTCATCCGCTACCGCACGCGCGACCTCACCCGGCTGCTCCCCGGCACCGCCCGCCCGGGCATGCGCCGCATGGAGAAGATCACGGGCCGCAACGACGACATGATCATCCTGCGCGGCGTGAACCTCTTCCCGACGCAGATCGAGGAGCTCGTGCTCGGCATCGAGCACCTCACGCCGCACTTCATCCTCGAGCTCACCCGCACCGGCCACATGGACGACATGACGGTGCGGATCGAGCGCCACCCCGACCTGCCCGTCGAGGCCTGCCAGGCCGCGACGGTCGTGCTCGCGGGCCGCATCAAGGAGTTCGTCGGTTCGTCGGTGCGCGTCCAGCTCGAGGAGCCGGGTGCGCTCCCCCGCAGCGAGGGCAAGTACAAGCGCGTGTACGACCTGCGCGAGCCCCGGTGATGCGAGACTGAAGCGGATGACGGAGAACGGGGCGCGGCGCGGACGGCCGGGGTACGACCAGCAGGGCATCCTCGAGGTCGCGGTGGCCGCGTTCAACGAGTACGGCTACGACGCCACGTCGATGGGCGTGCTCGCCGACCGTCTCGGCCTGTCGAAGTCGGCGATCTACCACCACTTCGCCTCGAAGGACGAGATCCTCGAGCGCGCGCTCGACCAGGCCCTCGGGGCGCTCGAGGGCGTCCTCGACGAGTCCGGCGCGTCCGAGGGCAGCGCGGCCGACCGGCTCGACCACGTGCTGCGCGGCGCCGTGCACGTCCTCGTCGACCAGCTGCCGTACGTGACGCTGCTGCTGCGCGTGCGCGGCAACACCGAGATCGAGCGGACCGCCCTCGCCCGCCGGCGCGCGTTCGACCGCCGCGTGATGGCGCTCGTCGCGACGGCGCAGGCCGAGGGCACGCTCCGCACCGACATCGACGGCCGCATCGTCGAGCGCCTGCTGTTCGGCATGATCAACTCGATCGTCGAGTGGTACCGGCCCGGCGGCCGCGAGGACGCGGCCCGGCTCGCCGACGACGTGATCGCGGTCGCGCTCGACGGGCTCCGCGTCCCCGCCGCCGAGCGGGAGGCCGTGCTGGGCGGCTGACGCCCAACCGAGTGCTCTACCATCGATCCGTGCCCGACCAGCCCCGCCCCGTACGATCGCGCGCGCTCGCGATCACCCGGGTCGCGGCGACCCTGGTGATCGGGGCCATGCTCGGCGCCGGCGTGGGCGTGGCCGTGGTGGCCGACCCGCTCGCCTCGTCGGAGCTCCCGCCCGAGGAGCGGGCGCCCGTCGATCCGCTTTCGACGCTGCCCGACGAGCCCACCGCGCTGATCATCGGCGACTCGTTCTCGGAGGGCGTCGGCGCCTCCAAGCCCGACGCCGGCTGGGCGCGCACGGCCTCCGACGCGCTGTCGTGGCGCGCCACGATCGACGCGGTCGGCGGCACCGGCTTCACGAAGGGCGTCGCCTCCGACGGTCGCACCGGCCTGGCGTTCGGCGACCGCATCGAGGCGCACGCGGCGACCGGCGCGGAGTACGACGTCATCGTGCTCCAGGGCGGGCTCAACGACTTCCTCGCCCCGCACCGGGAGGAGGTCGTCGCGACGAAGCAGGCCGTCGAGGCCGCCCGCGAGCGCTGGCCGGATGCCGCGATCGTGGTGTTCGGACCGCTCGAGCCGCTCGCGCTCGGCGTGCAGCGCAGCGCGCGCCTCGCCGCGATCCGCGAGGGCGCCGACGAGGCGGGCGCGACCTTCGTCGACCCGAAGCTGCCGGACGCGTGGATCAACGAGCGCAACTCGGTCCGGTTCGACGCGGGCGACGGCCTGCACCTGAACGACGCCGGGTACGCGTTCATCGCCGCGCGGTTCGCCGCGGTCATCGAGTCGTACGCCGGCTGAGCTCCGTCAGCGGTCGAGCTGCAGCCGCGACCACGCCCGCGCGCACAGCCCGGCGAAGGCGAGGGCGGTGACGGGCACGAGCGCGAGGCCCCAGCCGGTCGCGGCATCCGGCTCGATGGCCCAGAGTGCGGGAGCGACGAACGGGATGGCCCCGCCGACCCCCACGACCGCGAGCACCTGGGCCACGGCGATCAGCGCGACCGTCGCGGCGATGCCGGGGAGCAGGCCCCGGCCCGCCGTCGCCGCCCACGCGGCGGGGGTCGCGATGAGCGCGGTGAGGACGGCGAGGGGCGGGATGCGCAGCAGCGACGCCGCGGCATCCGTCACGCCGTGCCCGAGCGCGAGCCCCGCGACCGCGACCGCGCCCGTCAGGAGGACCGCCACGGTCGCCGCCCACGCGAAGTAGACCACGAGCTTGGCGACGGCGATCGTCGACCGCCGGATCGGCAGGGCGAAGAGCCCGGCGACCGTGCCGTCGGCGAACTCGCGGCCGACGAGCCAGCTCAGGGCGACGCCGAAGCCGAGCAGCGCGGCCGCCGACTCGACCTGCGCGACGACCCCGACCAGACCGTTCCAGCCGCCCGCGCCCGCGAGCGGTCCGAGTTTCGCGGCGAGCCGTTCGTCACCGGAGGCGGCGCCCGCCGCGGCTCCGACCGCGAGCACGACGATGCCGACGACGAGGAACGCCGTGATGCCCTGCAGCGCCCGCGACGCCACGGCCTTCCGTGCCTCGACGGCGATCGCGGTGCCGATCCCGTGCAGGGGTCGCGAGCCGGTCATGTCCCGCTCCGTTCGAGGTCGTCGGCGTGCACCCGCGCGAAGAACGCCCGTTCGAGGTCGGCTCCGGCGGGGTCGAGGGCGCCCACCACCCGGCCGGCGTTGACGACGGTGATGCGGTCGGCCACGCGCGCGACCTCGTCGAGGTGATGGCTCGAGACGAGCACGCCCGCGCCGTCGGCGGCCAGCGCGAGCAGTTCGGCGCGCAGCAGCAGGACGCCGGCCGGGTCGAGCGCGTTGGACGGCTCGTCGAGCACGACGAGCCGCGGCCGGTGCTGCAGCGCCGCGGCGAGACCCAGGCGCTGGCGGTTACCGAGCGAGAGCTCGCCGACGCGTCGACGCTCGAGGCCCTGCAGGCCGAGGGCCGCGATGCCGCGCTCGACGACCTCGCGCACGTCGCCGCGGGGCACGCCCCGCAATCGGGCGACCGCAGCGAGGCTCGTCGCCACGTCGAGCTCGCGATAGGCGAACGGCTGCTCGACGAGGTGACCGACCGCCGACCACGCCTCGGGCGGCGCGAGCTCCATGTCGTGGCCGAGCAGGCGCACGCGGCCCGCGTCGAGCCGGAGCATGCCGAGGACGGACCGCAGCAGGGTCGTCTTGCCGGCGCCGTTGAGCCCGACGAGCGCGTGGATCTCGCCGGCCGCCACGTCGAGGTCGATCCCGCGGATGCCGGCATCGCCGCGGAACCGGCGGACGAGTCCCCTCGCCTCGAGTCGCGCCGCGGTCGTCGCCTCAGTCACGGTCGGCTCCCACCACGGCGAGCGCGCGCTCGATCGCCGCGCCGAGGGTCTCGACCTCGCCGTCGGCCCACGCGTACAGTCCCGTCACGAGCGCGGCGAGCACCGCGGATGCCGCGACGCGGGCATCGAGCGGGTCGGTGCCGTCGTCGACGAGCTGCGCGACGATCGCCGCCTCGGTGTTGCCGGTGCTGCGCCACATCGCCCCGCGCAGTGCCGGCGTGCGCGCCGCGATGCGCACCCGCCGCCGGATCTCGGGCTGCTCGGGCTCGGGCAGCGAGCGCCAGACGGCGAGGATGCCCGCCGCGGCGCGCCGGAGCGGGGGCAGCTCGCGCGGCTGCTCGCCGATGCCGGAGGCGAGGAAGGGGTCGTACGGATCCTCGAGGACGAGCTGCTCCTTGGTGGCGAAGTGCCGGAAGAACGTCATCTCGGTCACGCCCGCGGCCGCGGCGATCTGCGCGGCGGTGGTCTGCTCATACCCCTGCCGCTCGATCAGCTCGAGCCCGTGATCGATGAGGCGCTGTCGCGTGCGCGCCCGGCGACCGGTCGGGGCAGTGGAGGTCGTGCTCACGCGACTATGTTAGTGACTAACATTTCCCTCGGCAAGAGCGGAACGTACTCCGACGCCCCCTGACGCGACCCGATCAGCGGAGTACCGTGGGACGGAGGCGCACCACGCGCCCGAAGGGGTGATCGGGTGGACGACGCGTTCGACTCGGCCATGCACGGGCTCGCGGACCGCCGCGCCGCCGAGGCGGACCTGGCCTCGACCGTGCTCCGCGCCGTCCCGGTCACGGGCGCCTCCGTCTCGACGCTCGGGGGCATCCTCGAGAAGGAGACGATCTCGTCGACCGACCCGATCGCCGCGCGCGTCGACGAACTGCAGTTCGACCTCGGCGAAGGGCCGTGCTGGGATGTCGTGGCGGCGGGCCGCCCGATCTTCGAGCCCGAGATCCAGACCCGCCCCCGGCACCGGTGGCCCGCGTTCATCGAGGCGATCCAGCGCGAGCCCGTGGGGGCGATCTTCGCCTTCCCGCTGTCGATCGGCACGCTGCGCATCGGCGCGCTCGACCTCTACCACGAGGGGCCGGCCGAGCTGAGCGACGAGGACGCGCGTCGCGCCGCGGCCATGGCCACGCTGATCAGCCGGTACGTCATGCGGCGGGCGCTGCGGCTGGCCGGCGAGCCGGACCCGTCCGAGCACCGCCACGCGCGCCGGGTCGTCCACCAGGCGACCGGGTTCGTGATCGCCCAGCTCGGGCTCTCGCCGGAGGACGCGTACCTGCTCATCCAGGGCCAGGCGCTCGCCCAGGGCCGCACGATGAACGAGATCGCCCACGACATCATCGATCGCCGCCTGTCGTTCACGACGGATGACGGCCGGATCGAGGAGGAATCATGACGAAGACCTCGCGCCAGGAACGACTTCTCGAGGTCTTCGCGACCCTCGCGGACACCCTCGTCGACGACTACGACACCGTCGAACTCCTGCAGATGCTCGTCGAGAGCTGCCAGGAGCTGCTCGACGTCTCGGCCGTCGGCCTGCTGCTCGCCGACGCCGACGGCAACCTCGAGGTGATGGCCTCGACCGGCGAGGACAGCGAGCTCGTCGAGACCATCCAGCTCGCCGCCGAGGACGGCCCCTGCATCGAGGCGTTCCGGACCACGTCGGTGGTGCACGTGCCCGACATCGCCTCGGCGCCGGAACGCTGGCGCGGGTTCAAGGCGGCGGCGCTGCACAGCGGGTTCGCGTCGGCCTACGGCATCCCGATGCGGCTGCGCGAGGAGACCATCGGCTCGCTCAACCTGCTCCGCACCGAACCGGGCGAGCTCAACCGCCTCGACCTCCGGACGGCACAGGCGCTCGCCGACGTCGCGACCATCGGCATCCTGCACGAACGCGCCCTGCGCGCGAGCGACCTGACGCGTCGACAGCTGCAGCTCGCCCTGAACTCGCGCGTGACCATCGAGCAGGCGAAGGGCGTGCTCGCGCACACCCACGACATCTCCCCCGAGGAGGCGTTCGGGCTCCTGCGCACCCACGCCCGGAGCCACAGCCTGCCGCTCGGCGTCGTCGCCGAGCGGGTCGTGCACCGGGAACTCATCTTCTGAGCCGCGCGCCGGGAGCGTCGATCAGAACTCGTCGTAGGCGCTCAGCAGGTCGGAGTGCCCGTTCCCCTCGCCGTCCAACCGGATCGTCGGGCTCCGTCCGAACGCCGCCGCTCGGTGCCGGATGAGCGCGGCGGCCGCCTCGTCGTCGGGGTGGGAGTCGATGGCCGTCGACTCCTCCCACTTCGCCTCGCTGGCCAGCGGCATCCCATCGCCGATGAGGAGCCGCATGCGGCCGACCGAACCGTCGATGCGGCGGGTCCGCACGTGCACGACGTCGACCCGCGCGCGACGCGCGAGCGTGAGGGCGTAGTCGAGGAGCGCGTCGGCGACGATGTCGGCGACGACGAACTCGCCGCCGGCGTAGGTGATCCGCTGCGCCATGTCGCGCCTCCTCGAACGTATCGTCCGTGTGCCCCAGGGTCCGGGGGGCGCATGCGGATGCATTCTACTCGCGGCTTCCGGACGCGCTCAGGGGGTTGCGCATCGCGAAACCGGGCCGGGCTGATCCGGTCGGACCGCCCGCGCGGCTGTCGGCGGCATCCGCCAGAGTGGAGCCATGACCTCCGTCGATGCGCCCTCCGCCACCCGCGCCGAGGCGCTCGCCGCGCTTCGCGACCTCGTCGGTCGCCCAGATGCCGACTTCCACGACGGCCAGTACGAGGCCATCGAGGCGCTCGTCGACGGGCGGCGACGGGCGCTCGTGGTGCAGCGCACGGGCTGGGGCAAGTCGGCGGTGTACTTCGTCGCGACGCTGCTGCTGCGCCGTCGCGGCGGCGGGCCGACCGTGCTCGTCTCCCCGCTGCTCGCGCTGATGCGCGACCAGATCGCCGCCGCCGAACGCGCCGGCGTCCGCGCCGTCGCGATCAACTCGACCAACCCGCACGAGTGGGCCGACGTGCGGCAGCGGCTCGCCGACGACGCCGTCGACGTGCTCCTCGTCTCCCCCGAGCGCCTGAACAACCCGGCGTTCCGCGAGCAGCAGCTGCCGTCGCTCGTGCGGCGCATCGGCATGCTCGTGGTCGACGAGGCGCACTGCATCAGCGACTGGGGGCACGACTTCCGCCCCGACTACCGGCGGCTGCGCGACCTGATCGCCGAGATACCGGCTGGGGTTCCGGTGCTCGCGACCACCGCCACGGCGAACAGCCGGGTGGTGGCGGATGTCGCGGAGCAGCTCGGGTCGGGCGCCGACGTCCTGACCATCCGCGGCCCGCTCGCCCGCACCTCGCTCCGGCTCGGCGTGCTGCGCCTGCCCGACGCGCCGACGCGGCTCGCCTGGCTGCTCAGCCATCTCGATGACCTTCCGGGCTCGGGCATCATCTACGCGCTCACGGTCTCGGCGGCGAACGACACCGCCCGGCTCCTGCGCGAGCGCGGCCACGACGTGCGCGCCTACACCGGCCAGACCGACCCGGAGGAACGCGAGGAGTCCGAGGCGATGCTGAAGCGCAACGAGGTGAAGGCGCTCGTCGCGACGAGCGCGCTCGGCATGGGCTTCGACAAGCCCGACCTCGGGTTCGTGGTGCACCTCGGGGCGCCGTCGTCCCCCGTCGCCTACTACCAGCAGGTCGGCCGCGCCGGCCGCGCGAGCGAGAACGCCGACGTGCTGCTCCTCCCCGGCCCCGAGGACCGCGCCATCTGGCACTACTTCGCGACCGCGTCGATGCCGGATGAAGACCGCGCGCGGCGCGTCATCGACGAGCTCTCCGACGTGCCGCTCTCCACGCCGGCGCTCGAGGCGCGGGTCGACATCCGGCGCACCCCGCTCGAGCTGCTCCTCAAGGTGCTCGACGTCGACGGCGCCGTCCGGCGCGTGCAGGGCGGCTGGGTCGCCACGGGTGAGCCGTGGTCGTACGACGCCGGCCGCTACGCGCGCATCGCCGCCGAGCGCGAGGCCGAGCAGCAGCACATGATCGAGTACGAGACGACCGACGGATGCCGCATGGAGTTCCTGCAGCGCTCCCTCGACGACGACACCGCGAAGCCCTGCGGCCGCTGCGACAACTGCGCCGGTGCGTGGTACCCGGGCGGCCTCGACTCGGGAGCCGCCGAGGCGGCGGCCGCCGCGCTCGACCGCGTCGGCGTGCCCATCGAGCCGCGCCGGGCGTGGCCGACCGGTGCCGATCGCCTCGGCGTCCCCGTGAAGGGGCGCATCGCGCCGGGCGAGCAGGCCGCCGAGGGACGCGCCCTCGCGCGGCTCACCGACCTCGGCTGGGGCGGCACGCTCCGCGAGCTGTTCGCGGCGGGAGCCGGCGACCGACCGGTCCCGCCGCAGGTCATGGCGGCGTGCGTGCGCGTGCTCGCCGACTGGGGCTGGGCCGAGCGGCCCGTCGCCGTGGCATCCGTGCCGTCACGCTCGCGGCCGCAGCTCGTCGACTCGCTCGCCCGCGGGCTCGCCGAGGTCGGGCGCCTGCCGTACCTCGGCGCGCTCGCCCCCGCGGACGGCGGGCCCTCCGGCGCGCCCGGCGGCAACAGCGCCTTCCGCCTCGCGGGCGTCTGGAACCGCTTCTCCGCCGACGGACTCGAGGTGCCCGCGGGTCCGGTGCTGCTCGTCGACGACCTCGCCGACAGCCGCTGGACCCTCACCGTCGCCGCCCGGGCGCTCCGGCAGGCGGGCGCGACCGGGGTCCTGCCGTTCGCGCTCGCCCTTCGCGGCTGACCGCGCGCGCCTACGCCGGCTGCGGCACCGGCGTCGGCTCCTTGGCGACGAGCGTGAGCACGTCGTAGGTCGCGACGATCTCGTCGTCCTGGTTCTTCAGCACCGCATCCCAGCGCACCTCGCCGTACTCGTCGGTCTCGCGCGGCGAGATCTCCTTGGCGGTGAGCTCCACGCGGATCGAGTCGCCGGGCGAGACGGGCGTGATGAACCGCAGGTTCTCGAGGCCGTAGTTGGCGAGCACGGGGCCGGGCGCGGCATCCACGAACAGGCCTGCGGCCCACGACACGAGCAGGTACCCGTGCGCGACCCGGCCGGGGAAGAACGGGTTCGCGGCCGCGGCCTCCTCGTCCATGTGCGCGTAGAACGTGTCGCCCGTGAAGTCCGCGAAGGTCTCGATGTCCTCGAGGGTCACGGTCCGCGGCTCCGACGCGACCTGGTCGCCGATGCGCAGGTCGGCGAGCGACTTGCGGAAGGGGTGCGGCTCCCCCGCGGCCAGGTACGGGCGCGCCTCGGCGCCCGAGTGCCAGACGCCCGTGAGCGCGGTGAGCATGGCGGGCGAACCCTGCACCGCGGTGCGCTGCATGTAGTGCTTGACCGCGCGGATGCCGCCGAGCTCCTCGCTGCCGCCCGCGCGACCCGGTCCGCCGTGCACGAGGTGCGGAACCGGCGACCCGTGGCCCGTGGATGAGCGCGCGTCGTCGCGGTCGAGGAACAGCAGGCGGCCGTTCATGGGCGCGATGCCCGTCGCGAGGGCGACTGCGACCTCCGGGTCGTGGGTGGCCACGCTGGTCACGAGCGAGCCGCCTCCGCGCGCCACGAGGTCGACGGCCTGGTCGATCGAGTCGTAGGCGATGACGGAGGCCACGGGGCCGAACGCCTCGACCTCGTGCACCGCCGGCGCCGTGGCATCCGCGAACTTCAGCAGCATCGGCTCGACGAACGCCCCCTCGGCCGCGACGCCCGCCGGTGCCTCGGTGGTGCCGATGACGAGTTCGCCGCCGGCATCCTGCAGCTTGCGCACTTGGCGCAGCACCTCGTCGCGCTGGCCGGTCGAGGCGAGCGGACCCATGGTCGTGCCCTCCTGGCGCGGGTCGCCCACGACCACGCGCTCGGCGAGCCGCTCGCGCACCGCGTCAACGAGCGCGTCGACGGATGCCGCGGGCACGATCGCCCGGCGGATGGCGGTGCACTTCTGCCCGGCCTTCGAGGTCATCTCGGTGACGAGCTGCTTGACGTAGGCGTCGAACTCGGGCGTCTCGGGCGTGGCATCCGTACCCAGCACCGACGCATTGATCGAGTCGGTCTCGCTCGAGAACCGCACCCCGCCGGTCTGCACCGAGTCGTGCGCGCGGAGCCGCTCGGCGGTGGACGCCGAGCCGGTGAACGCGACGTGGTCGCCGAGGCGCAGGTGCTCGAACAGGTCGGGCACGCTGCCCGACACGAGCTGCAGCGAGCCGGCGGGCAGCAGCCCGGACTCGACGAGGATGCGGACGTAGGCCTCGGTCAGGTAGCCGGTGGGCGTCGCGGGCTTCACGACGGTCGGGACGCCCGCGAGGAACGCCGGGGCGAACTTCTCGAGCGAACCCCAGACGGGGAAGTTGAAGGCGTTGATCTGCACGGCGACGCCGGGAAGCCGGGTGTAGACGTGGCGGCCGATGAACGAGCCGTCCTTCGAGAGCGGCTCGACCGGACCGTCGACGAGGACCTTGCCGTTCGGCATCTCGCGGCGACCCTTCGACGAGTAGGTGAAGAGCACGCCGATGCCGCCGTCGATGTCGACCCACGAGTCCCGCTGGGTCGCGCCCGTGCGCGCCGACAGCTCGTAGAGTTCGGCCTTGCGCTCGGTGAGCACGAGCGCCATCTGCTTGAGCAGCACCGCGCGCTGGTGGAAGGTCAGCTCGCCGAGGCGCTTCTGGCCGACCGTGCGGGCGTGCTCGAGCACCGCGGCCAGGTCGAGGCCCTCGGTCGAGACCCGGGCGACGACCTCGCCGGTCGACGCGTCGCGCACCTCGGCAGCGGATGCCGCGGCCTCGTCGCCGGGCGTCCACCATGCGTCGCGGACGTAGCTGGGCAGGATCTCGGTCATCTGGTTCTCCTCGGTGGTCGGGACCCGCATCACTGCGCGTCCCACAGGTAGAAGCCCTCGCCGGTCTTGCGACCGAGCTTGCCCTCGGCGACCATGCGGCGCAGCAGAGCGGGCGGTTCGAATCGCTCGCCGAGCTCGCCCGCAAGGTACTCGGCGATGCCGAGCCGCACGTCGAGGCCGACGAGGTCGGTCAGCTTCAGGGGGCCGACCGGGTGCTTGTAGCCGAGCGCCATGGCGGCGTCGATGTCCTCGGCGGAGGCGACGCCCTCCTCGAGCATGCGGATCGCCTCGAGCCCCAGCGCGACGCCGAGCCTGCTGGAGGCGAAGCCGGGGGCGTCGTGCACGATGATCGGCGTCTTGCCGATCGCCTGCACCCAGCCGCGGGCCTCCTCGACGAGCGCGCCGTCGGTGCCGGTGCCGCGCACCACCTCGACGAGCGTCGACGCGGGCACGGGGTTGAAGAAGTGCATGCCGAGGAACCGCGCGGGCCGGTCGAGGCGCCCCGCGAGCTCGTCGATCGAGATCGACGACGTGTTGCTCGCGAGCGCGGCATCCGCTGCCAGCACGCCCTCGGCGCGGGTGAGCGCGTCGACCTTGAGGTCGAGGTCCTCGGGGACGGCCTCGACGACGAGCCCGGCATCGGCGAACCCGTCGACCTCGGTCGCCACGGCGAGGCGCCCGCCGAGCGCCTCGGCGGTCTCGTCGGTGGTGCCGCGGGCGACGGATGCCGCGACCGAGTCGAGCACGCGCCCGCGCGCCCCCTCGGCCGCCGCGTCGTCGCGCTCGACGACGGTCACGTGGGAGCCGGCGAGCAGGAACGCGTGCGCGATGCCCGCGCCCATGCGGCCGCCGCCGAGCACGCCGACGCGTTCGGGTGCACTGGATCCGCTCATCTCTTCCGCCTCTCCAGGAACTCGGTCATGCGACGGTGCTTCTCCGGGCTCTCGAAGAGCTCGGCCTGCACCTCGAGGTCGACGCGCGGGTGATCCGAGCGCGGTGCGCGCAGGACGCGCTTGGTCGCGATGGTCGCGGCGCGGTCGTTCTTCGCGATGCGGTCGGCGAGCGCGTGCGCCTCGGCGAGCAGGTCGCCGGTCGGGTGCACCCCGGTCACGAGGCCGATCGAGAGCGCCTCGGCGGCGTCGACGATGCGGCCCGTGAGCAGCAGCTCGGCCGCGCGGGCCTCGCCGACGATCTCCTTCAGGCGCCAGGTCGCCCCGGCGGCGGGGATGATGCCGAGGCCCGTCTCGGGGTTGCCGAAGCGCGCGTCCGGCGTCGCGATGCGGATGTCGGCGGCGTACGCGAGCTCGGCGCCGCCGCCGAGCGCCCAGCCGTCGACCGCCGCGATGACGGGCATCGGCAGCTCGTTGATGCGCACGAAGGCGTTCGCGTTGATGCCCGCGAGCGCGTCGGCGGCGCGTCGCTCGCGCAGCTGAGCGATGTCGGCGCCCGACGCGAAGACGCCGTCCGCACCGGTGACGATGAGGATGCGCGGGTCGGCCTCGAGCTCCGCGCAGAGCGCATGCAGGGCGCCGATCGTGGCCTGGTCGATCGCGTTGCGCTTGTCTGGACGGTTCAGCGTCGCCACGACGCGGTCGTCGCGACGCTCGACGAGGAGCGGCTCCGGCGTCTCGGGTCCCACCGCGACATCCGGCGTGTTCATCGCACGCCCTCGACGATGAGCGCCGAGCCCTGCCCGACGCCGACGCACATCGTGGCGAGCCCGTAGCGCGAGCCCTCGCGCTCCATGCGCCCGAGCAGCGTCACGACGAGCCGGGCACCGGACGAGCCGAGCGGGTGGCCCAGCGCGATCGCGCCGCCGTCGGCGTTGACGATCTCGGGGTCGAGCCCGAGCCGGCGCATGCTCGCGAGCGACTGCGTCGCGAACGCCTCGTTGAGCTCGATCGAGCCGAGGTCGCCGACGCCCAAGCCTGCGCGAGCCAGCGCCTTCTCGGTGGCCGGCACCGGTCCGAGGCCCATGATCTCGGGCGCGAGGCCCGCGGAGGCGCCCACGACCACGCGGGCGCGCGGCTCGAGCCCGTACTTCTCGACGGCGGCCTCGCTCGCGACGACGATCGCGGACGCGCCATCGTTGAGCGAGCTCGAGTTGCCCGCGGTGACGACCGAGCCGCCCCGCACGACCGGCCGCAGCCCGGCGAGCGCCTCGAGCGACGTGTCGCGGCGCGGGCCCTCGTCGACGAGCACCTCGCCGTGCCCGGTCGGCACGCCCACGATCTCGGCCTCGAAGCGGCCCGCGTCGATCGCGGCCGCCGCGCGCTGCTGGCTGCGGAGTGCGAACGCGTCGGCGTCCTCGCGCGTGATGCCGTCGACGCGGGCGACCTCCTCGGCCGTCTCGGGCATCGAGTAGGTGGCCTTGTCGCGCGCGAGGAGGGTCGGATTGGGGAAGCGCCAGCCGATCGACGTGTCGTACGCGTCGCCGGGCTTCGCCCACGGCTTGGCGGGCTTGGCCTGCACCCAGGGCGCGCGGGTCATCGACTCGACGCCGCCGGCGACGATGAGGTCGGCGTCGCCCGCGCGGATCGCCTGCGCCGCCATCGTGATCGCCGACATGCCCGACGCGCAGAGGCGGTTGACGGTGATGCCCGGCACCGAGTCGGGCAGGCCCGCGAGCAGCACCGACATGCGGGCGACGTTGCGGTTGTCCTCGCCGGCCTGGTTGGCGGCGCCGAGGATGATCTCGTCGATCGCACCCGCCTCGATGGCGGCCTGCTCGAGCCCGGCCCGCCGCACCGCCTCGCCCACGACGAGGCTCGCGAGGTCGTCGGGTCGCACGCTCGCGAGCGCACCCCCGTAGCGACCCACCGGGGTCCGCACTCCGCCGACGAGGTACGCGTCCGCCATGCCCACTCCTGACCACGTTGTCGGGGATGTCCGTCGCCGGCGCAGGGCGAGCGCGGCATCCGCTCTCGGCTGCGCTTTCACAACCGACCGTTCAGTCAGTAAGTATGCCGAACGGATGCCGCATCCGCCAGTCGGGCGCCGCCGACCCGCTCCCCCGACCCCGCACTCCCGTTCTCAGGAGCCTCCGGTCGGTGCACCGCGTTTCTCAGGACGACACGCGGGGGTTCGCACCGTGGTGCGGCGCGCCGTCCTGAGAAACGAACGGGTCAGAGGGCGCTGAGCACCTCGTCGCCGAGGCGCACGTCCTCGAAGTCGACCTCGATCTCGGCGCGGCCGAGCAGGTCGGCCAGGCGGCGCTGGCGGTTGCGCGGCACGAGGGTCACGACGCGACCCTCGCGACCGGCGCGGCCGGTACGGCCCGAGCGGTGCAGGTACGTCTTGTACTCGTCGGGCGCGTCGGCCTGGATGACGAGGTCGATGTCGTCGACGTGGATGCCGCGGGCGGCGACATCCGTCGCGACGAGCACGTCGACCCGACCGCTCGTGAGCTGCTGCAGGTTGCGCGTGCGGCGCGACTGGTTCAGGTCGCCGTGCAGCGCCACCGCCAGGATGCCGGCGTCGGCGAGGTGGTCCGTGAGGTCCTCCGCGAACGCACGCGTCCGCGAGAAGACCAGGGTCTTGCCCTCGCGGTCGGCGAGCTGGGCGACGATGTCGCGCTTGTCGCGATTGTCGATCACGAACACGCGGTGCTCGATCGTTCCCGAGGCCTGGTCCTCACCGGCGACCTCGTGCACGGCCGGGTCGACGAGGAACTCGTCGACGAGCGTCGCCACGCCCGAGTCGAGCGTCGCCGAGAACAGGAGCTTCTGGCCGTCCGGCGCGGTGCGGCGGAGGATCCGCTGCACCGGCTCGAGGAAGCCGAGGTCGCACATGTGGTCGGCCTCGTCGAGGATCGTGATCGCCACCTCGCTGAGGTCGAGGCGGCCCTGCTCGATGAGGTCCTCGACACGACCGGGGGTGCCGATGACGATGTCGACGCCGCGCTGGAGCGCGCCGACCTGGCGGCCCTGGGGCACGCCGCCGTAGATCTGCGTCGTGAACAGGCCGACGCTCTGCGCGATGGGCTGCACGGTGCGATCGATCTGCAGGGCGAGCTCGCGCGTCGGCGCGAGGATCAGCGCGCGGGGCTTGCGACCGAACTGGCGCTTGCCGCCGGCGCGGCCGCCGTTCTCGGCCCAGAGCGTCATGAGGCGCTCCACGGTCGGCGCACCGAACGCGATGGTCTTGCCCGACCCGGTGCGGCCGCGGCCGAGCACGTCGCGACCCTCGAGCACGACCGGGATGGTCGCGGCCTGGATCGGGAACGGCGTCTCGGCGCCGAGCTCCTTCAGGGTGCGGACGATGTTGCCGCCGAGGCCGAGGTCGGCGAAGCCGATGCCGTCGACCTGCTCGGCCTGGATGGCTTCGGCCTCGAGGCGCTCGAGCACGACGTCGTCGGCCGGAGCGAAGCGCTCGGCGCGCTCGGGCGCCGGGTAGAAGGAGGAGGGCCGGCGCTCGGAGTCGCGGAAGCCGGGACGGTCGAACTCGCGGTCGCGACGGGGGGCGCGGTCGTCGCGGTCTCGATACGCGCCGCTCCGCGGTGCTACTCGACCACCGGCGGAGCGGTCGTCGCGGTCGAACCGGCGGGGGGCGCGGTCGTCGCGGTCTCGATACGCGCCGCTCCGCGGTGCTACTCGACCACCGGGGGCGCGGTCGTCGCGGTCGAACCGGCGCGGGGCGCGGTCGTCGCGGTCTCGATACGCGCCGCTCCGCGGTGCTACTCGACCACCGGCGGTGCGGTCGTCGCGGTCGAACCGGCGCGGGGCGCGGTCGTCGCGGTCGAATCGGCGCGCGCGGTCGTCGCGGTCTCGCGACGCGCCGCTGCGAGGTGCGCCTCGACCGGCGATGGGACGGTCGTCGCGACGACGCTCGTCGCGGCCGGGTCGCTCGGCGCGGTGCGGCGTGCGGCCGGACTCGACGCGCTCCTCACGGCTCCAGCGCGCCTTGCGCGGCGCCTCGGCCTCCTCGGGACGGTAGCCGCGGTGGCTGGGGCTGCGCGAGCCGGGCTTGCGCTGGGCCGAGCCGCCCGAGCGGCCGCCCTTCGCGTACGAGGGGTCGAAGTTGCGGGCGGGGCGTCCGCCGGCGGGCTTCTTGTTCTTGGGCATGGCTGCTTCCTGGGTTGTACTCGTGTACATGGCAGCCGGGCACGCTGGCGCGACCTGACTGAGAACCCGGGCAGTCGTCGACCGGGGCCGTTCACATACATGTGACTATCCGCCGCGGAGTGCAGCGGAACCGGCCCTCAGGACTCACAAACCCATCCGCGCATGGCGCGGTGTCCAGAACCGACCTCCCAAGGGTACCGGAGGTGCTCCTGTGAATCCGCCCGGCAGCCCACGCGCGATGACGGAACGTAACGACCCGGTAACGCGGATCGCGTACGCTCTCGCCGTGACCACACCGCTGTCGATCTCCATCGAGTCGCCCCGCGAGCCGGGCATCGATCGCCTGCTCGCCGGCAGTACCGCCCACGCGCAGTCCCTGTACCCGCCGGAGTCGAACTTCCTCCTCGAGGTCGAGGAGCTCGAGGCACCGGGCACGACCGTGTACGTGGCGCGCGGCATCGACGGCGTGGCCCTCGGCATGGCCGCCCTGGTGGAGTCCGACGAACTCGGCCCGGCTCGCGGCGAGCTGAAGCGCATGTTCGTCCACGACGACGCGCGCGGCCTCGGGGTGGGCAGCGCGCTCATCGAGCGAATCGAGACGGATGCCGCGGGTCGGGGGATCCACGAGATCCTCCTCGAGACCGGCCCGCTGCACCACGCGGCGCTGGCGCTGTACGCGAAGCACGGCTACCGCCGGATCCCGCAGTTCGGGCAGTACGTCGGCGAGCGGTTCAGCGTCTGCATGTCGAAGTCGCTCGTCGGATTCGCGAGCGGGCCGCGCACGGGCGAGGTCCCGGTGGCGGTCGGCGAGTAGCCTTCTTCGCGTGCTCGCGTTGATCTCGGCCGTCGCCTTCGGCGTGACGCTCGGGGGTGCGATCGGCGCGATCGCGACGGGCGACCCGGCTACATCATCGCGTGGAGCCTGGCCCTCCCGATCGCCATCGTCGCCGCCGTGTTCGCCTTCCTGCGGTCGGTGGGCGCCGTCGGGCGCGCCGCCGGCACCGGCGCTGCGCCACCGACGGGCGAGCTGGCGCTGGCGCGCGTCGAGCGGATCGGCCGGACCGGCCTCACGGTGAGCGGGCAACCGCAGGTCGAGCTGCTCCTCACGGTGGCTCCGCGGTTCCGCGCCGCGTACACGACGACGCACCGCCAGGTCGTCGACGTCGTGGCGATCCCTCGCGTGCAGCCGGGCGAGGTCGTGGTGGTGCGGCGGCCGGATGACGCGGCTCCCGCGGTCGTCCTCGAACTCGATCCTCCGGCGGACTGGGCGCGGCTGCGCGATGCCGAGCAGCTGCGGACGGGGGCCGAGCGCACGGTTCCGCTCGCCGAGCAGGCGCCGAGGTGGGAGCCCATCGAGCCGTCCGAGCCGTCCGCGGGCCGCCGCGGGACCGCACCGCGCCGGACCACGCGGCGCGTGCTCCTCGCGGGCGTGGCCGTCGCCACCGCGGCGGTCGTGCTGGTCCCGGCCTACGACGCGATCGGGCGCAACGCGCGCGCGATCGCCTCGGGCGACCCGTCGTCGGCCGGCGTGGTCCTCGGCGACCGGCATCGAGAGATCGTCGACGCGCTCGTCGCGGAGACCGGCGGCACGCGATTCGCGAGCATCGGGTTCTACGGCGAGTACGCGCTCGCGTCCGCGCCGAGCGAACCCGGCGCGCTCACCATCGACTCGTACGAGTACCGCTACGACCGCACCTCGCACGGCGGACCCGACCCGATCCAGCCGGACGATCCCGAGGCCGCGCTGTTCGACGTCGGCGACATCGACTGGGACCGCATCCCCGCGCTCATCGACGCCGCCGAGGAGCACTCGGGCATCACCGAGCCGACGGGCGTGATCGTGACCGTCTCACGGTCGCCGGTGGCGGATGCCACGGGCGTGCGGCCGCTCCGGATGCTGGTGATGCTCGACTCCGCGTACGAGGACGCCGTGGTGCCGTTCGACGCGACGACGGGCGAGCTGCTCGACTGACGGACCGGGGTCGCATCCGGAGGGCGGCATCCGTTCGAACGTGAGGTAGCATCACCTCACCCCTGAACCCGGAGCCCCCGTGACCCCCACCCGAATCTCCGGCGGTCGCGGAGGCCGGCGCCGCCGGTCCGTCCGGGTCGCCCTCGCCGTCGCCGCGGCCCTCTCGATCGCGGCTGCCGTCTCGGCGTTCCACCAGCCGGTGCGCGAGCTCGACCCCACCGCCGAGCAGGCCTCGAGCGAGGTCGCGGGCGCCGAGATCATCGGCATCCGCACGTTCGAGCCGCCCGCCGGCCTGCGCGTGGACGCCGACCTGCAGTACGGCATCGCCGCCGACGGCACGCTGCTGACGCTCGACGTCTGCCGTCCGCCCGCCGACGCCGTGGGCGGGTCGCAGCCGGTCGTGGTGTCGGTGCACGGCGGCAGCTGGGCCCGCGGCGACAAGGCGAACGCCGACTGGCGCAACGTGTGCCTGTGGCTCGCGAGCGAGGGCTTCGTCGCGGCATCCGTCAACTACCGCCTCGTGCCGGAGGCGCGCTACCCGGCGCAGATCGACGACGTCGCGGCGGCGGTCGCCTGGCTGCGCGAGCCCGCGCAGGTCGAGCGCTTCGACCTCGACCCGGCCCGCATCGGCGTCTTCGGCGGCTCGGCCGGCGGGCACCTCGCGGCGCTGCTCGGCATGCTCGGCGACGGGCCGCTCGACACCGGGTCGCGCGTCGCCGCCGTCGCACAGCTGTCGGGCCCGGTCGGCCTGGGTGCCGCCGAGCTCGAGGCCGACGGCGCCTCCGAGTGGCTGCGCGGCATCGTCGGCGAGTTCCTCGGCTGCGAGCCCACGGCCGACGACGCGGCGTGCCCGCAGGCGATCGAGGCGTCCGCGACGGCGCACGTCGACCCGAGCGACCCGCCCGTGCTCATCGGCCACGCGGCCGACGAGGTCGTCCCCGTGGGCCAGGCCGAGCGGTTCGCGGCCACCCTCCGCGCCTCCGCCGTGCCGGTCGAGGTCGCCCTCGTCCCCGGCTCGGCCCACTCCATCGGCATCCTCGACGCGCCCCTCCGCGAGCGCGTCGCCGCATTCCTGCATACGCACCTCGGGTAGGCAATCCCCTGCGCCGGCGTCGGGCCGTGCCTAGGCTCGGGTCATGCTCACGACGACGGCGACCCGTCCCGACTGGCAGGTCATCGCGACCCGCACCGTGCACGAGTTCCGCATCCACCAGTGCTGGGACCTGGCCGCCGCCCTCACGTACTACGTGGTGCTCACGGTGTGCCCGGCGCTGCTCGCGGCGGCGGCGCTGCTCGGCGTGTTCGGCAGCGCCGACGAGGTCGCCGGCGGTGCCCTCGCCGCGGTGCGCGACCTCGGTGGCGAGGATGTCGCGTCGGCGCTCACCGAGCCGCTCGACCAGTTGCTGAACGCCTCCCGCGCCGGGCTCGCGCTCGCCACCGGGCTCGTGGTCACCCTCTGGACCGTGTCCGGGTACCTGGGCACGTTCGGACGCGGGATGAACCGGATTCTCGGCGTGCCCGAGGGCCGCCCGTTCTGGAAGTCCCGCCCGGCGATGCTGGGCGCGGCGGCCGTGCTCGTCGTGCTCGGCTCGCTCGTCGCGGTGGCGCTCGTCGTGAGCGGCAACGTCGCGACGGCCATGTTCCGGGCGCTCGGCATCGACGACGGCTGGGTGCTCGTCTGGGATCTCGCCAAGCTGCCGTTCGTCGCGGTCCTCGCGGGACTCATGCTCGCCGTGCTCTACTGGGCCGCCCCGAACGTGCGCCGACCCCGTCGTCGCTGGATCTCCGTCGGGGCGGGCGTCGCGCTCGCCGTCTGGATCCTGACGACCGTGCTCTTCGGCCTGTACGTGTGGAACTTCGCCAGCTACGACCGCGTCTACGGCGTGCTCGGCGGCATCATCGCGTTCCTCCTGTGGACCTGGCTCGGCAACATGGCCGTGCTGGTCGGCGCGGTCCTGGACTCCGAGGTGGAGCGCGCCCGCCAGCTCCGGGCGGGGATCCCCGCGCAGGAGACGCTCCGGCTCGAGCTGCGCGACGAGCGCCTCGTGCGCCTCAACCGCGAGCAGCGCGAGGCCGACATCCGCGCGTCGGCCCGGATGCTCGCCGGCGCGCGGCAGGAGGGCGCTGGATGAGGGCGGCCGGCGGCATCCGTTACGCACCGGCAACGCGCGTGGGGTTCGATGGTGGCATGGCCAGCGAACCGATCACCGTCTCGATCCGCCGCGAGGTGGATCCCGACCGCATCGCCGAGGCGACCGTCTGGGTGCAGACCGGCGTGAACCTCGCCAACCGGTACCCGGGCTTCCTCGGGTCGGGCTGGGTGCGCGCGGGCGACGACTCGACGGTGTGGCACATGCTGTACCGCTTCTCCGACGAGCAGACCCTCGCGGCGTGGGAGGACTCCCCCGAGCGCGCGTGGTGGCTCGAGATGGGTCGCGGCTTCGTCCGCGATGAGCGGGCGAAGCGACGCACGGGCATCGAGGGCTGGTTCGACGACCCGCCCACGGGCTCGGTGCCCTCGGTGACGGATGCCGCGGAGCCGGCCGCCCTGCCCGCCGCGCCCCCGCGCTGGAAGCAGGCGGTGAGCATCTGGCTGGGCTTCTTCCCGGTGAACCTGGTGTTCGCGCTGCTCATGGCGTTCGTCCCGGGCTGGGACGACGTGCCGCTGGCGCTGCGCGTGCTCGCGACGACCCTCGTGCTGACGCCGATCATGACGTACTGGGTGCTGCCGTGGGTGACGCGGATGCTGCGGAACTGGCTGGTGCCCGCCGCATGACGCCGCGAGAGGACCGCGAGCTCCTGCCGCACGGCCGGCAGCTGGCCGTGACGTGGAGCATCCCCGATGCACCCGGCGGCATGACGGGGGCGATGCTCCGGCGGTCGCGCTCGTTCGTGCGGCTCGCCAGCGCCGAGGTCGACGTGCTCACCTTCGACGCGCGCACCGACTATCCCGCCGTGCGCGTGCGGCTCGAGGCGCGCGGCGAGCTCGTGCCCGGGCTGCGCATCCGCAACCTCTACGAGGAGCTGCGGGGCGACCCGGCCGACGCCGGACCCGGCACCGTGGTCTCCCGGGAGGTCGCGCGCGGCCTCCGCGTCGAGCATCGCCGCGCCGACGGCTCGCTCGCGGTGCTCGACGAGCAGCCGCGGAACGACGGCGAGCGTCGCCGCATCACGGCCTTCGACCGCGAGGAGCGGCCGGTGCGCCGGTGGGAGTCGGCGTGGGCCTGCTACGCCGACTGGATCGCCGACGTCGCGGGCGACGGGCCGGCGTTCGCGATCGTCGACAGCAAGACCGCGGCTCGGTTCATGGCGCGCGTGCACCTGCCGGAGGTCGTGACGCTGCACGTCGTGCACAACGCGCACCTTTCGGGGCGGGGTCGGCCCCTCGGGCCGCTCCGCGCGTCCCGGCGCGACGCGCTCTCGCGTCCAGAGCGGTTCGATGCGGTGGTGTTCCTCACCGAACGGCAGCGAGCGGATGTCGTGACCCTCCTCGGCGACGGCGGCAACCTCGCCGTCGTGCCGAACGCCACCCCCGCTCCGATCGACCCGGCCGCTCCGGAGCCGACCGCGGACGACGCGACCCGCGACCCGTCGTCCGTCGTCGTCGTCGCGGGCCTGACCGGACGCAAGCGCGTGCACCACGCGGTCGAGGCGGTCGCACTCGCGCGCGAGGACGGTGTTCCCGCGACGCTGCGCATCTTCGGCTCGGGACCCGAGCGGGCGCGTCTCGACGCCGCGGTGCACGACCGCGGCCTAGGCGAGGTCGTCGAGTTCGCCGGGCACCGGACGGACGCCGCCGAGGCGTTCGCCGAGGCATCCGTCACCCTGCTCACGAGCACGTCGGAGGGCGCGCCGCTCGTACTGCTCGAGGCGATGTCGCGCGGCTGCGTGCCGATCGCGTACGACATCCCCTACGGACCGGCCGACCTCATCGAGCACGGCGTCGACGGATTCCTCGTCGCGCCGGGCGACGTGCGGGCGCTCGCCGACGCGGTCCGGCACGTGGCGGAACTCCCCGAGGCGGATCGGGCGCGGCTGCGGGAGGCGGCCCGAGCGGCCGCCGCGCGCTTCGGCGACGCCGAGGTGGTCGCACGATGGGGCGAGGTGCAGCGCCGGGCGGCGGTCCGCCACCGCGCGGTGCCGCTGCCGGCGTTCGAGGTGGGGCGGCTGCGACTGCGGCGCCCGG
>NZ_LQGY01000034.1 GCF_001620055.1 Agromyces sp. NDB4Y10
GCCGGCGCCGCGCGGGCGCGGGCGCCGGCTCGGCCGCCGGCTCGGGCTCGGGCGCGCCGGTCGTCGACGACTTCGGCTCGGCGCCTCGCGACGTGGCGCGATCCTCGTCGTCCGCGACCGCCGCATCCGTGGCCAGCAGCGCGTCGTAGTCGGCGTACTCGTCGCACGCGGCGGTGAGCGCTCGACTCGTGCCGCCGGCCACGCCGATGCCGACGACGTAGCGGCCGAGCTTCTTGGCCTTCTGCGCGAGGGCGACGTAGTCGGAGTCGCCCGCGACGATCACGATGTGCGACAGGTCCTGGATCATGAAGAGGTCCTCGATCGCGTCGACCGAGAGCCGGATGTCGGCGCCGTTCTTCGTCGCCGAGAGCGGGAACAGCTGCACGAGGTCGACCGCACGGTCGATCAGCTGGCCGCGGTAGCTGGCGTTGACCGGCGTCGACCAGTCCGCGTAGGCGCGCGCGATCGCGATCGTGCCGAACGTCGCCGCGAAGTCGAGCACGGCGTCGATATCGACCGTGGCCTGCTGCAGGCGCTTCCACGCCTGGGTGCCCGGAGCGACCGTCTTGGTGCGGCTGGTGTCCTTGCGATACGAGCTGTCGCCGTGCAACTGGTCGTACCGGGAGATGACGATGTTGTCGAAGTCGAAGTAGAGCGCGACCCGGGGTTCTGCCGTAGTGGCCATGTCGACCTTCCGTCGGGGTGTCCTCCGATCGTAGGCCCCGTCCGTGATCGGCGCCGCCCGGTCGGCGCGGGCTCGGGGCTCGCGCGCCCGGATCATGGCGGCACCGCGACCACGCCGGTACCGTGGACGCACCCTGCTGACCCAACCCTGCTGGAGGTCGTCATGCCGCACCGTCCGCCGTCGGCCGCTCCCCGGTTCGTGCGTCTCCTCGCGACGGGCGCGGGCGCTGCACTCCTCCTCACCACGGCGATCACCGGCCCGCCGGCCGCCGCGATGCCCTCCGCCGCACCCGCGATGGCGCCCGTCCGACCCGTGATGGCGCCGCAGGTGCCGAACGGCGGGCCGGACCGCGACTTCGACGGCGACGGCGTCGCCGACGTGCTCGCCATCGGCGGGACCGGTGAACTCCTCCTCTACCGGGGCACCGAGGCCGGTCCGCTCCGCGCGGGTACCCGCGTCGGCAACGGGTGGGCCAACTTCGACCTCGTCTTCGCCGTCGGCGACTTCTCGGGCGACGGCCGCCCCGACGTGATGGCGCGCGACCTCGGCGGCGACCTCTTCCTGTACCGGGGCGACGGCAACGGCGGCTGGCTCGGCGGCGGTCGCGTCGGCTACGGCTGGCAGGGGTTCACCGCGATCCTCGGGGCGGGCGACTTCAACGGCGACGGGACGAGCGACGTGATCGGCCGCGACGCCTCCGGTCGACTCCTGCTCTATCCCGGCAACGGCGCCGGCGGGTGGCTGCCCACCACCCAGATCGGCTCGGGCTGGGGCCGGCTGAAGTTCCTCTCCGCGGCGGGGGACATGGACTTCGACGGAGCCGCCGACGTGCTCGCCGTCGCCTACGGCGAGGTCGAGGGTCCGGCCCCGGGCTGCGGCAGCGGCGCCGACCTCCTGCTCTACTCCGGCACCGGTCGCGGCGGCTTCGCCCGCTCCGGGGCGATCGGCTCGGGATGGTGCCCCTTCAACACCGTGATGGGCGGCGGCGACCGCGTCCTCATCGCCCGCGACGCCTCCGGTACCCTGCTCCGCTACGTGCGCACCGGACCCGCTTCGTGGGCGTCGCCCGTGGTCGTCGGCACCGGTTGGAGCAACCTGCGCATCGTCACCTGAGGTTCCGCGCGTGCTGGCAGATGCGGATGTACCCCGAAGAGGGGTACATTGAGCGAACCCTGCCGGATCCGGGACGTTCGGGAGACCCTGATGACTGCACTGCCGCACGCTCGCCACCGTCGTTCGCTGATCGCCCTCGCGGGCATCGCGGCCCTCGTCGGACCGCTCGTCGCCGTCGCCGCCCCGGCGACCGCCGCACCCCCTGGTGGGCCGGTCGCCGCCGTGGTCGCCGCGCCGGGCTCCGGCCCCGAGCGGGACTTCTCCGGTGACGGCATCGACGACACCCTCGCGATCAGCGAGTCGGGCGATCTGCTCATGTACCGCGCCACCGGCAGCGGTTCGCTGACGGGCGGCGTGCGGATCGGCACCGGTTGGAGCGGGTTCGACCGCGTCTTCGTCCCCGGCGACTTCACCGGCGACGGGCGCGCCGACGTGATGGCGATCAACGCGGCGGGCGACCTCTTCGTCTACCCCGGCAACGGCACGGGCGGGTGGCTCGCGCCGTACCAGGCGGGGCGCGGCTGGCAGGGGTTCATCTCGGTGTTCGGCGCCGGCGACCTCAACAGCGACGGCGCGCCCGATGTCGCCGCCCGCGACCCCCAGGGGCAGCTGCTGTTCTATCCCGGCAACGGCCGTGGCGGATGGCTGACGCCGCGGGTCATCGGCACCGGCTTCGCCGATTTCCAGCACGTGGTCGGCGGGGGCGACCTCGACTTCGACGGGCGCGCCGATCTCGTCTCCACCCCGAGCGCCAACGACGAGGGCCAGACGATCGCCTGCGGGTACGACCTGCTCCTCTACTCCGGCACCGGCGACGGGTCGCTGCGCAACAGCGGCCCGATCGGCTCCGGGTGGTGCACCTTCACCGCCGTGACCGGCGGTGATCGCGTGCTGATCGCGCGCGACCCGTCCGGCGTGCTCTGGCGGTACGTCCGCACGGGGCCGTCATCGTGGACCACCGGGAACGCGATCGGCTCCGGCTTCAACTCGGTCCGCCTCGTCGGCTGACCCGTCGGTCGCTCGGGCGATCAGGTGCGGAGCACGACGTTCCGCGGCTCCTCGCCGCGTCGCATCCGCTCGATCTGGTCTCGCAGCAGCCGCGCCATGCGCGGCATCATCGCGGTCGTGGCGCCGCCGACGTGCGGGGAGATCAGCACGTTCGGCAGCGCGAGGAGCGGGTGCCCGTCGGGCAGCGGCTCGGGATCGGTGACGTCGAGCGCGAAGCGGAGCCGCCCGCTCGACGCCTCGGCGAGGATCGCCTCCGTGTCGGCGACCGGCCCGCGAGCGACGTTCACCACGAGCGCACCGTCGGGCAGCGCGGCGAGGAACTCCGCGTCCACGAGGCGGGCCGTGGCATCCGTCAACGGCACGACGACGATCACGATCTCGGCCCGGGGGAGCAGCGCGGGCAGCTCGTCGATGCCGTGGACGCGGCCGACCTCGTCGTCGCGCGCACGGCTGGCGACGCGGGTCAGCTCGACTTCGAACGGCGCGAGGCGGGCCTCGATCGCCCGGCCCACGCCGCCGTAGCCGACGAGGAGCACGCGTCGGTCGGCGAGGCTCGCGTGGCGCGCCGGCGCCCATCGCCCCTCGGTCGCCGCTCGTACGAAGTCGGGCAGGCCGCGCTGCGCCGCGATCGCGAGGCCCACCGCGAGCTCGGCCGTCGAGGTCTCGTGCACGGATGCCGCGTTGGCGAACACGTGCCCCGGCGGCAGTGCCGCCGCGATGTCGTCGTACCCGATCGACTGCGACTGCACGAGGCCCACGTCGAGCCCCTCGAGGGCGCCGAGCCGGCCGGACGCCCCCATGTACGGCGGCACCACCACGTCGATGCGGCGACCGGATGCCGCGCCGGGGGGCGGACCGGCCAGGTCCCACTCGACCAGCTCGACCCCGTCGGGCACGCCGCCGGGCGTCTGTTCGAGCGCGCGACGGAGCGTCGCGCCGGGCACGGTGACGAGGAGGGGCCGGGTCTCGGTCATGCGACGATCCTCCCAGAACGTCCGCGCCGGCGACCGGCGCGGGTGGTACCGTGACGCGCATGGACGAGAGGGCGGGAGCGCCCGACGGGGTGGGCGCGGCGCCGGCGGGTCGTCCTGACGCGATCGACGTCGACGGTGCTGCGGTGGCGGGGCATCCCGCGCGTCACGGACGTGCCCATCGGCTCCACCGGGAGCGCTCGCGGCGGCCGCGCGAGGAGCTCGCTGAGGCGCTGAAGGAACGCGTGTACGCGAGCTTCACGGGCCTCGCGATCGTGCTCGTGCAGCTCGAGAACGTGGAGCACGTCGGGGCGGCCCGCGCCACCGCCACGCTGCTCATCGGCATCGTCGCGATCACCGCGGCGGGCTTCGTCGCCGACGTGGTCGCCCACGTCGCCGTGCACGGCGGATTCCCCGACCGCGCGGAGGTCGGCCGCATGCTGCGCGTCTCGGGCACCGCGATCGCCTCCGCTGCGGGACCGCTCGTGGTGCTGGCACTCGCCGCGTTCGGACTGTTCGACCTCGAGCCCGCGCTGCGAGCCGCCTCGATCCTCTACCTCGTGACGCTCGGCCTCATCGGGCTCGTCGCCGTGCGCCGCACGCGCGCCGAGTGGTGGAAGCAGTTGGTGGCGCTGGGCGCGCTGGTCGCCCTCGGTCTCGCGGTCG
Organism: Agromyces sp. NDB4Y10; assembly: GCF_001620055.1. Taxonomy (GTDB): domain Bacteria; phylum Actinomycetota; class Actinomycetes; order Actinomycetales; family Microbacteriaceae; genus Agromyces; species Agromyces indicus. The sequence continues at coordinate 4,444 of NZ_LQGY01000034.1, forward strand.
TCGCGCTGCAGCAGCTCGCGCACGGGCACTGATCCGCGCGGCGCGGCGGCCGCGCACCGCGCGCAGCTCACGCCCGGTCGGGTGCGGTTCCCGCTCGAGCCGGTCGACCGGGGGTCGGCCCGAGGGCGAGCGGGCCGGTGCGTCGCGCGGCGACGTGCGCCGCGGACGGCGCCGCGGTGGGCACCGCATCCGGCCGGGTGACCGCGACCGGGCGCGTGACCGGCACCGCGATCGCCGCGGTCGGCGCCTCGGCGTAGTCGAGCCCGAAGCGCGGCATCCACCCGTCTGCCGGATGCCGGACGACCCGCAGCCCGCGCGCGACGATGAGCCAGCCGATCCCGATCAGCGCGGCGATACCGGCCGCGACGGCGGCGACGCCGAGCGCCCAGCGCGGACCCCAGGCGTTCGCCACGGCGCCCACGATCGGCGCGCCGATGGGCGTGCCGCCGGAGAGGATCGCCATGTACAGCGCCATCACGCGGCCGCGCAGCAGCGGGTCGGTCGTGGTCTGCACGTAGCCGTTCGCCGTAGTCAGCATGGTCACCACGCTGAAGCCGATGAACACCGTCGACGCGGCGAACAGCCAGTACGTGGGCATGACGGAGGCCACCGTCGCGGCGACGCCGAAGAACGCGACCGCCGCGATGATGACGCGCATGCGGGCGCGCTCGCGCTTGGCGGCGAGCAGCGCGCCGGTGAGCGAACCGATGGCGAGGATCGACGACAGCAGCCCGTACTCGCCTGCGCCGCGGCCGAACTCGACGGCCATGGTCGAGGCGAAGATGGGGAAGTTCATGCCGAACGCGCCGACGAGGAACACGATGACGAACACGACCATGAGGTCGGGGCGGCCTGCGGCGTAGCGGAAGCCGGCGACGAACTGGCCGCGCTCGCGCGGCGCCCGCGGCATCCGTCGCAGCCTCGAAACGCGCAGCTTGGCGAGCGCCACGAGCACCGCCACGAACGTGATCGCGTTGATGACGAACACCCAGCCGGAGCCGACGAGGACGATGAGCAGGCCCGCGAGCGCCGGCCCGATCATGCGGGCGGCGTTGAACGAGGCGGAGTTCAGGGCGACCGCGTTCGACATGTTCGACGATGACACGAGGTCGGCGACGAACGTCTGGCGGGCGGGCAGGTCGACGGCGTTGACGATGCCGAGGAGGCCGGCGAAGCCGTAGAGGTGCCACAGCTCGGCGTGGCCGAAGATGAGCAGCGCGCCGAGGGCGAGGCCGAGCGCCATGAGCGCCGACTGCGTGAACATGAGGACCTTGCGCCGCTCGAACCGGTCGGCGATGAGCCCGGTGACGGGCACGAGCAGGAGCTGGGGCGCGAACTGCAGCGCCATCGTGATGCCGACGGCGAACGCGTCGTTGTCGGTCAGCTCGGTGAGCACGACCCAGCTCTGGGCCGTGGCCTGCATCCAGGCGCCGATGTTGGAGATGAGCGCGCCGACGAACCAGATGCGGTAGTCGACCGACGCGAGGGAGCGGAACATGGCTTTCACAGGGTGGCGAGGTCTCCCATCAGTTCGGCGGCTCGGGCGAGGGTGGCGCGATCCTCCTTCGACAGGTCTCGAAGGCGCGTGGTGAGCCACGCGTCGCGCTGCTTGAGGGTGGTGGTGACGATGTCGCGGCCGGTCCCGGTGAGGCGGATGTTGCTGCGCCGCCGGTCGGCCTCGTCGGCCTCGCGCACGAGGTAGCCGGACTCCTCGAGGCAGTTGACCGTGCGGTTCATCGAGGGCGCGGACACGCGCTCGTGCTCGGCGAGCTGCGTCAGCGTGAGCGGCCCGTGCTTGTGCAGCCAGCCCAGCACCGCGAACTGCCCGTCGGACAGGCTCGGGTCGACCCGCTCGGCGCGGAGCCGGCGGGCCAGTCGCAGCGTCGACATGCGGAGCGCGGTGCTCTGCTCGGCGATCGTCCCCATGGGTTCCTTAGCATAACAAATTAGCAATGCTAAGTAAAGCGGATGCCGCGCGGCGCCCGCCGCACCGCCCCCGGGTCGATGACAAGATGAGCGCATGGCGACGTTCACCGATCCGTACGGGGTTCGCATCCACTACGAGCACTGGCGCGTGCCCGAGCCGGTCGCGGTCGTGCAGCTCGTGCACGGCGTCGGCGAGCACATCGGCCGCTACGGCGAACTCGTCGCCGAGCTGAACGCCGCCGGGTACTCGGTGTGGGCCGACGACCACCGGGGTCACGGCCAGACCGGGTTCGAGCAGCACGGCGGCGACCTCGACCGCATGGGCCGGCTCGGTCCCGGCGGGCTGCGCGCCGCCATCGACGACGTGCACCGCTTCACGGGCGTCATCCGCGAGACCGAGGGCGACGAGGTGCCTCTCGTGCTGCTCGGCCACTCCTGGGGCTCGCTCATGGCGCAGATCATCGTCAACCGCTCCGCCGAGGAGTACGACGCCGTCGTCCTCAGCGGCACCGCGTACCGGATGCCGCCGCACATGAACTCGGGGGACCTCAACCGCCGACACCGCCACCTCGGCACGACCGGCCTCGAGTGGCTGTCGCGCGACCCGGCCGTCGCCGAGGCGTTCGTGCGCGACCCGTACACCACCGCCGTCCCGCTGCAGGAGCTCTTCGGACTCATCGAGGCCGCCCGGCTGGTGGGCCGCCCGCGCCGGTCGCTGCCCGCCGAGCTGCCCGTGCTCATCATGGTCGGCTCCGACGACTCGCTCGGCGGCGAGCAGAGCGCAGTCCGGCTCGCGAACGCGTACGCCCGTCGGTCGGGCCTCGTCGACGTCACCCTCGTGGTCTACGACGGCGCCCGCCACGAGATCTTCAACGAGACCAACCGCGAGGAGGTCCGCGCCGACCTCGTCCGCTGGCTCGACGAGCGCTTCGCCGTCGACTGAACCCCTTTTCAGGAGCGCTGCGGGCGTGTCCTGCCGACCGTCGGCGTGTCGTCCTGAGAAACCCGCCGAAACGGCCGTCGGTCCTGAAAAAGCACGTGCCCGAGAAGAAGCACGTGCCCGAGCGAGCGGATGGCGGGTCAGGGGCGAGGCGGGATGTTGAAGCCGAGCAGGCGGGCGCGGCGCTCGCCGCCGAGTTCCTCGAACCGCAGGATCGTCGGCGCGCAGTTCCCGACGACCGGGAACAGCTCCCGGTAGCGGTCGGGGTCGATGCCGAGCAGCTCGCACAGCACGAGCCGCATGAGCGTCGCGTGCGTGACCACGAGTACGCGCCCGTGCGGGAACTCGTCCACGAGCTCGAGCAGCGCCGGCAACGCCCGCGCGACGCCCTCGACCCCCGACTCGCCGGCGGGCATCGGCTGGCGGGCCGGATGCCGCTCGAAGGCCGCCCACTCCGCCGGCATCCGCTCGTCGAGCTCGCCCGGGGTGAGGCCCTCGCCCGCGCCGAAGTCGATCTCCACGAGCCGCGGGTCGATCCGCACGTCGAGGCCGGTGGCGGCCGCGGACGGCGCCGCCGTGAGCCGAGCCCGCTGCAGCGGTGAGGCGACGACCGCCGAGAGGCGCGCCCTGGCGGCCCACTCGGCGAGCTCGTCGGCCTGCGCGCGTCCGTGGTCGGTGAGCTCCACGTCGGACGAGCCCGCGTACCGGTGCTCGGCGTGCCAGACGGTCTCGCCGTGGCGGACGAGGAGGAGCGTGCTCATCGCGGCATCCGTTCTGTCGTCGGATCGGACCTGGCCCGAGCCTACGCCCGGCCCCGGGTCCGTAGGCTGGGCCCATGCACGGTGAGTACAAGGTTCCCGGCGGCAAGCTCGTGGTCGTCGACCTCGACGTGGTCGACGGCGCGATCCGCAACCCGCGCGTCGCGGGCGACTTCTTCCTCGAGCCCGACGAGGCGCTCGACGACCTCAATGCGGCGCTCGACGGGCTGCCCGCGGCATCCGAGGCGAAGCAGATCGCCGCGGCGATCACCAAGGGGCTGCGGGCCGACGCCGTCATGCTGGGCTTCTCGCCCGAGGCGGTCGCCGTCGCCGTGCGCCGGGCGTTGACGGATGCCACCACCTGGGCCGACTACGAGTGGGAGATCGTCCACGATCCCGCCGTGTCGCCGCGCCTGCACCTCGCGCTCGACGAGGTGCTCGCCACGCGGGTCGGCGAGGGGCGCCGCAAGCCCACGCTGCGGTTCTGGGAATGGGAGGAGTCGGCCGTCGTCATCGGCTCGTTCCAGTCCGTGCGCAACGAGGTCGACCCCGACGGCGCGGCGAAGTACGGCTTCGACGTGGTGCGCCGCATCTCGGGCGGCGGCGCGATGATGATGGAGAAGGGCAACGTCGTCACCTACTCGCTGTACGTGCCCGCCGAGCTCGTGCAGGGCATGAGCTTCGCCGACTCGTACGCGTTCCTCGACGACTGGGTGCTGCAGGGGCTGCGGGCGCTCGGCATCGAGGCGACGTACCAGCCGCTGAACGACATCGCGAGCCCCGCCGGCAAGATTGGCGGCGCCGCGCAGAAGCGCCTCGGATCGGGCGGCGTGCTGCACCACGTGACCATGGCGTACGACCTCGACAACGAGAAGATGCTCGAGGTGCTGCGCATCGGGCGCGAGAAGATCAGCGACAAGGGCATCGCGTCGGCCGCGAAGCGCGTCGACCCGCTGCGTTCGCAGACGGGCCTCGCGCGGGCCGAGATCATCGAGCGGCTGAAGCAGACGTTCGCCGAGCTGTACGGTGCGACGTCCGGTTCGGTGACCGCCGACGAGCTCGCCGAGGCGGAGGCGCTCGTGGCCTCGAAGTTCGCGACCGAGGAGTGGCTGCAGCGCGTGCCGTGAGCCGCGTCGCCTCCTGCGAAACCCGTGGCCCCGGCTGGGGAACCGCTGAACGTGAGCGGATGTCACGCCGTTAGACTCGCCGGGTGGATTGGTGGATGGCGTTGCTCATCGCCGGCGCGGTGCTCGCGTTCGGCGCGCTCGCGGTGCGCCTGCGCTGGATCGACCTGTCGGACAAGACCAAGCAGGGCAAGCCGAGCGGCTCGGCCGTCCTCATGATCGGCGACGAGGTGTTCGCCCCGCGCAAGTACGAGGCGCAGGTCGAGGTCGACCGCCAGGCGCGCCTGCCCGTCCCGGCGCCGGTGCCCGGCGACGGCGACAAGGGCATCTCCTACGCGGCGGCCGACGCCGGCGACAACGACCCGGACCGGTTCCGCGGTCGCATCCGCCTCGACGTCGAGCGCTGAGGCGCGGCATCCGCTGACGCGGAGCGCGCGCGGCCGCATCGCCGCAGCGCGCCCTAGGCGTCGACGAGCGTCGCCCCCCACTCGCGCGCCCGCGTGAGCTCACCGTCGGCGACGGGGCCCGAGTAGCCGTGCACCCCGAACGTCACCGGGTGGTCCACCGGCCGGAACCCCTTCGAGACGAGCTTCTTCAACGCCTTCTTCGCGGCCGAACCGGGAAGGCGCGGCTTCACCGTGCGCGTGTCGAAGGTCGCGACCGCGATCGGCGACGACGGCGGGGCGAGCGCGTCGAGCCACTCGCGGATCCCGCGCGCGGGAATCGTCGTCGCTCCCTGCTGGCGGGCGGACTCGCGCGTGGACTCGGTGGTCATCGAGAACGCGTGCGTCGGCCCGCCGACGATGACGAGGTCCACGTCGGGGTCGATCTCGTCCGCCGCCGAGACGGCCTCGACCACGTCGACCGCGTCCACGCCCTCGCTCGACCGCAACCCCTCGGCGATCGCACGCGCGAGCTCGCCCGTGTTCCCCCAGATCGTCTCGTACACCACCAGCGCGCGCATCATGCTCCTCGCTCCTTCGTTCGGGTCCTGGCGGGCCACGTTACGGCGGCGCGTGCCGTGCCGAGTGGGACCTTCGGCCGGTGGCGTGCGCACTGGCAGACTTGACCGGTGCCCGTCGCCGAGCCCGACCGCGTCATCCACGCCGACAACCTCGACGTGCTGCCGACGCTCGCCGACGGCTCGTTCACGCTCGTCTACCTCGATCCGCCGTTCAACACGGGGCGGGCGCAGTCACGGCAGTCCACCCGGCACGTGCGGCAGGGCGCGACGGATGCCGCGGTGCCGGCGCCGTCCGGCACCATCACCGGGTTCGCCGGCAAGCGGTACGAGCGCATCCGGGGCGACCTCATGCGGTACGACGACCGGTTCGACGACTACTGGGGCTTCCTCGAGCCGCGGCTGGTGGAGGCGTGGCGGTTGCTCGCCGACGACGGCACCCTCTACCTCCACCTCGACTACCGCGAGGCGCACTACGCCAAGGTGCTGCTCGACGCGCTGTTCGGGCGGGAGTGCTTCCTCAACGAGCTCATCTGGGCCTACGACTACGGCGGGAAGTCGAAGCGCCGCTGGCCGACGAAGCACGACACGATCCTCGTCTACGTGAAGGATCCGGAGCGGTACTTCTTCGACTCGGCCGCCGTGGATCGGGAGCCGTACATGGCGCCCGGTCTCGTCACGCCCGAGAAGGCGGCGGCGGGGAAGCTGCCGACCGACGTGTGGTGGCACACGATCGTCTCGCCGACCGGCCGCGAGAAGACGGGGTATCCGACGCAGAAGCCCGAGGGCGTGCTGCGTCGGATCGTGCAGGCGTCGAGCCGGCCCGGCGACTGGGTGCTCGACGCGTTCGCGGGGTCCGGCACGACGGGCGCCGTCGCGCGGTCGCTCGACCGGCGGTTCGTGCTGATCGACGAGCACGCGGACGCGATCGACGTCATGCGCCGCCGGTTCGCGGAGGCCGGCGGCATCCGCTTCGAACGCCCGACGCCGACCGACGCGGCCGCCGGAGCCTGAGGCCTACGCCGACGCGCGACGCACGAGCCGCGTCGCCATGATGTTGCGATGCGGCACGTCCTCGCCGGCGAGCAGGCGCAGGAGCAGGTCGGCCATGAGGTAGCCCATCTCCTCCGAGGGCTGGTGCACGGTCGTCAGCGGGATCGCCGACGACGTGGCCGCGGGGCTGTCGTCGTAGCCGACCACGGCGATGTCCTCGGGCACCCGCCGGCCGCGCTCGCGGAGCACCGAGAGCGCGCCCGTGGCCATGAGGTCGCTCGCGACGAACAGCCCGTCGAGGTCGGGTGCGCGGTCGAGGAGTCGCCGGGTGGCATCCACCGCGCCGGCGACCGAGAAGTCGGCGGTCTCGACCGCGTCGTCGGGCAGGCCGGCGGTCGCGACCGCGCGCCGGTAGCCCTCGAGCCGGTCGACGGCGGCGGGCATGTCGAGCGGACCCGTGATGGTGCCCACGCGCCGGCGGCCGATCGCCAGCAGCCGCTCGGTGGCGGTCATGCCGCCCTCGATGTTGTCGACGTCGACGAAGATGTCGTCGTCGGTGATGTTGGGCGGCCGGCCGCCGAACACCATCGGCATCTCGTGCGCGGCCTCGTGCAGCGAGTGGTCGCCCTCGTGGTGCGAGACCACGAGCGCGCCGTCGACGACGCCGGATCGCAGGTACCGGAGGGTCTTGCGCGTCGGGTCGCTCGTCGACAGCAGCAGGTTGAGCAGGTACTCGCTGACGTCGAGCCGGCGCGTGATGCCCTGCACGATCGCGGCGAAGTACGGGTCGCCGAAGAACCGGGTGGTGTCCTCCGGCACGACGAGCGCGATCGCGCCCGACGTGCGGCTCGCGAGCGAGCGCGCCGCCCGGTTGGGAACGTAGTTGAGCTTCGCGATCGCCTCGTTGACCACGCGCACGACCTCGGGCGAGACCTTCGGCGAGCCGTTCACGACGCGGCTCACGGTCGCACGCGACACGTTGGCCTCTCGCGCGACCATCTCGAGGGTCGGCGCGGGCGGACGCGCCCCGGACCCGATCACCCCCTGCATGCCGTCAGTCTATTTCCGGGTGGCACGCGGTGGTCGGGTCCGGGGGTCCGGCGGGGGTCAGCGAGCGGATGCCGCGGGCAGCGCGCGGTCGCGGATGACGGCCTGGTACGCCAGGCCGCTGTCCTTGATGGTGCGCTCCTGGGTCTCGTAGTCGACCCGGACGATGCCGAACCGCTTGTCGTAGCCCCAGGCCCACTCGAAGTTGTCGAGGATCGACCAGTAGAAGTAGCCGTGCACGGGCGTGCCCTCGTCGATCGCGTCGAGGATCGACGACAGGTGCGAGAGCAGGAAGCCGGTGCGCTCGACATCGTGCACGGCCCCGTCGGGCGACACCTCGTCGTCGTAGGCGGCGCCGTTCTCGGTCACGAACAGGCGCACCCCGGCCGGCCCGGTGTACTCCCGGTGCACCCGGCCGAGCAGTTCGCGGAGGCCGTCGGGCTGCACCTCCCAGCCCATGCCCGTGCGCGGCAGGCCCTGCGAGTGGAAGTGCACGCCCTCGGCGGCGGGGAACGGCGACCGGGTCGGCCGGTCGGTGGGCGCCTGGCCCTCGACGGGGTTCGCCGCCGGACGGTCGCTCACGTACTCCCCGTGGTAGTAGTTCACGCCGAGCGCGTCGATCGGCGACGAGATCACCTCGAGGTCGCCGGGCTGCACGACCGCGTCGAGGCCCAGGGGCCCGACGTCCGCGAGCAGGTCGTCGGCGTAGTGCCCGCGGAAGAGGGGGTCGAGGAAGACGCGGTTGAACTGCCCGTCGATGCGGCGGGCCGCGTCGAGGTCGCCGGGGTGGGCCGGGTCGACGGGCTTCGCGACCGTGAGGTTCAGGGTGATGCCGAGGTCGAGCGAGGCGTCGCGCTCGCGCAGCGCCTGCACGGCGAGGCCGTGGCCGAGCAGCAGGTGGTGGGCCGCGGCGAGGCCCGCCGCGACATCCTGCCGGCCCGGCGCGTGCGCACCGCCCGTGTAGCTGAGGAACGACGAGCACCACGGCTCGTTGAGCGTCGTCCAGATGCCCACGCGGTCGCCGAGCGCGTCGTGCACGCTCAGCGCGTAGTCGCGGAACCGGTACGCGGTGTCGCGGTTCGCCCAGCCGCCCTGCTCCTCGAGGGCCTGCGGCAGGTCCCAGTGGTAGAGGGTGAGCCACGGCGTGATGCCCGATTCGAGGAGCTCGTCGACGAGGCGCGAGTAGAAGTCGACGCCCTTCGGGTTGACGGGCCCGCCGTCGGGACGCACGCGCGCCCACGACGTCGAGAACCGGTAGGCGTTGAGGCCGAGCTCGCGCATGAGCGCGACGTCGTCGCGGTAGCGATGGTAGTGATCGCACGCGACGTCGCCGTTGTCGGCGTTGACCACGGCGCCGGGCACGCGGCTGAAGGCGTCCCAGATGGAGTCCGTGCGCCCGTCCTCGTGGGCGGCGCCCTCGATCTGGTAGGCGGCCGCGGCCGCCCCGAGGAGGAAGCCCTCGGGGAAGCGGCGGACCGCCGCGGCGATCGGTTCGGCGGCGGGGTGGGTGGTGATGGTCATCCCTTGACGGCTCCTTGCATGATTCCGGAAACGAGCTGCTTGCCCGCGACGACGAACAGCAGCAGCAGCGGGAGGGTCGACAGCAGCACGCCGGCGAGCACGATCGAGTAGTCCACGAAGTGGTTGGACTGCAGGAGCGAGAGCGCGACGGGCAGGGTCGGGTCGCTGCGGTCGAGCACGATGAACGGCCAGAAGAAGTTGTTCCAGGCCGTCACGAACGTGAACAGGGCGAGCATGGCGGCAGCGGGCCGGGCGGCGACGACGCCGACGGTCCAGAACGTGCGGATCATCGATGCGCCGTCGACGCGCGCGGCCTCGATGAGCTCGTCCGGCACGGCCTGGCGCAGGTACTGCGTCATCCAGAACACGCCGAAGGCGCTCGTGAGGGCCGGGACGATGATCGCCCCGATCGTGCCCGTCCAGCCGAGGTCGGCGAACAGGATGTACAGCGGCACCACGCCGAGCTGCATCGGCACGGCCATGGTCGCGACGACGAACACCAGCAGCGGCTTCGACCCGGGGAACCGCAGCTTGGCGAAGGCCCAGCCGGCGAGCGTCGAGGTGACGACGACGGATGCCGCGATGAGGGCCGAGCTGTAGATCGAGTTCCACAGCGCGGGCCAGAAGTTCACGGCCGGGTCGTTGACGACCGTCGCCGCGTTCTTCAGGAAGTTCCCGCCGGGGATCCACGACATGTCGGGGTCGTTCAGCGTCGACGCGTCGCCCGACCCGATGAGGAAGGACCAGTAGAAGGGGAACAGCGAGGCCAGGAGCACGGCCGTGAGGCCGCCGTACACCCAGAAGCCGGCGCGGGCGCCGCGGATGCGCGTGGTGCGCTGGCGGCCGCGGGGCGCCCGGCCACGCGGCATCCGCTCGGCTGCGCCCGGCGTCGCCTCGGGGGCGGGCGCCGAGGCGGGGGAGGTGTCGAGTGCGGTCATGGCTATCGCCGCCCTTCGTCGCGCACGAGTCGCCTCGTGACGAGCAGGTTGATGAGGCCGATGATCAGGATGATGAGGAACAGGATCCAGGCGAGCGCGGCCGCCCGGCCGAAGTTCCACTGGCCCCAGCCGATGTCGTAGAGGTAGAGCGTGATCGTGAGCCACTGCTGCGCGGCGCCGCCGCGGCCGAACTGGTCGTACATGCGCGGCTCGTCGAAGATCTGCAGGCCGCCGATCGTCGAGGTGATGATCACGAAGATGAGCGTGGGCTTCAGCGACGGGAGGGTGATGCTCCAGAACTGGCGGAACGCGCCCGCGCCGTCGACCTTGGCCGCCTCGTAGTAGTCGCGCGGGATCGCCTGCATGGCCGCGAGCAGGATCAGGGTGTTGTAGCCGGTCCAGCGGAAGTTCACCATCGTCGCGATCGCGACGTGGCTCCAGAACGGGTCCTTGTGCCACGGGATCGGGCTGATGCCGATGTCGGCGAGCACGTTGTTCACGAGCCCGTGGTTGTCGCCGAACATGTTGCTGAAGATCAGCGCGACGGCGACGGGCGCCATGACGAACGGCACGAGCACGCCCATGCGCCAGAAGGTCCTGGCGCGGATGTTGCGGTCGAGCATGGCGGCGATGAACAGCGCGACGATGAGCTGCGGCACGCTCGAGAGCAGGAAGATGCTGAAGGTGTTGCGCAGGGCGGTCCAGAACTGCGGCTGGCCGAGGATCCACGCGTACTGGTCGAAGCCGATGAACTCGCCGGAGTTGCGGACCAGGTCCCAGTCCATGAACGAGATGACGGCCGTGAACACGATCGGGAAGAGCCCGACGATCGCGAACATGATGAAGAACGGCGAGATGTAGAGGTACGGCGAGACCTTCAGGTCCCAGCGGCTGAGCCGCTGGCTGAACGAGATCACGCGCGGCTGGCGGGGCGGTCCGCTCGTCGGTGCGGCGGGCGGCCTGGTGGCGGTGGCGGTCACGGGGACTCCCGGTGTGTGCGGTGGGCGATCGAGGGCGGGTGGGGGCCGTGCGGGCGCGCGGCCCCCACCCGGTCAGCGGGGGACTAGAAGGCGCTGACCTCGGTGACCCACGTGTTCCACGAGGTCGTCTGGTCCTCGACGCCGTCGAAGACGCGGGTGACCGCGTTCTGCAGGGCGTCGTGGAACTGGAAGAACTTCGGGCCCTTGAAGGTCGCGACGGTCACGGCCTCGGCGCGGGCGATGCCGATCTCACCGGTGGGGGCGTCGTTGAAGTACTCGTTGGTGAAGGCGGTGAGGTCCTCGTCGGCGTACGACTCGGTCTGGCTCGGGAAGGTGCCGGCGTTGGCGAACGCCTTGACCTGCTGCTCGGGCGCGGTGAGCCAGTCGGCGAGCTTCAGCGCCTCCTCGACGTGCTTGCCGTTGGCCGGGACGGTCAGGTACGAGCCGCCCCAGTTGCCGCCGCCGCCGGGGAAGACGTCGGCGACGTCCCAGCCCTCGATCTCGGGCGCGTTGCCGGAGATCACGCCGTGCATCCAGCCCGGGCAGAGCATGGCGGCGAACTCGCCGTTGGCCATCGAGGCGAACCAGTCGTCGCTCCACTGGCCGGCGTAGGCCGAGATCGGCACGGCGCGCTCGACGACGGTGTTGTACGCCTCCTCGATGTCGGCGTTCTCGGTCGCGACGATGGTGCCGTCCGGCTCCTCGTACGCGGTCTCGAGCTGGTTCACGATGCCCTGGAGGACCGAGTTCGCGGAGTCGATGAACGGCTTGCCCGTGGCGGCGGTGTACTGGTCGGCGACGTCGAAGAAGTTCTCCCAGTCGCCCTCGAGCAGGGCGGCGACCTCGCCGCGGTCGGTCGGGAGGCCGGCGGCCTCGAACAGGTCGGCGCGGTAGCAGACGCCCTGCGGGCCGATGTCGGTGCCGAAGCCCACGAGGCGGCCCTCGGCGTCGGTGGCTGCGGCCTCCTTCCAGTCGAGCCAGCGGCCCTTGGCGCTGTCGGGCACCTCGGCGAGCAGGTCGGAGTACTGCATCGCCTCGGTGAACCAGTCGACCTCGACGGCCTCGATGTCGGCGAGGCCCTCCTTGCCGAGCTTCTGGAAGTAGTTGGCGCGCGCGTCGTTGGAGGTGGCGGCGCGGTTGTGGACGATGGTGACGTCCGGGTTCTCGTCCATGTACTCCTGGAGGAGCTCGTCGGTGTACCCGAAGTCGTTGAACGTGGCGATGGTCAGCTCGACCGGGCCGCCCTCCTCCGAGGCGCTGTCGGCGCCCGAGGCGCAGCCGGTGGCGATGAGGGCGAACGAAGCGGCGCCGGCGACGGCCGCGAACGCCTTGGTGCGTCGTGAAAGCATCACGGTCACTCCCTTGTGTGCGTGGTTGACGGGGGCCTCGCGAGCACGCGTCACCGAGTGGTGAGAGCGCTCTCACGATGCGGTTCCCGATGCTAGGGACCCGGAATGCGACTTGTCAAGAGAGCGCTCTCACAGATGTCGCGCCGTGACCTGATCGTGACCGGCGGGGCGCGGCATCCCGCGGCGTCGGGGAGCCCGCCGCCGGTCCCGGCGTCTGCCCACCTCGCACTCAGGCCCAGCGGATGCCGCTCCCGGCGTCCTCGGAGCCGGCGCGGTTAGCGTGGCCCGCGTGATCCGAACCCTCCTCGCCGCCGGCTTGGCCGCGGGACTCGCGCTGTGCGCGACCGGCTGCGCCGGCATCCCCCCGCTGCCGCCGCAGGCGACCTCGCCCGACGCCGCCGCCTCCGTGCCGCGCGCCGGCGTCGCGGGTTCGGGCGAGCGGTCGGACGTCGAGTCCGAGTACGTCGCGGACGAGACGTCGGACCCGGCCGTGCTGGCGCAGCTCGAGTACGTCCTCGCATACTGGTCGGATTACAACGACGAGGAGTGGGGCGTGCTCGAGGGCAACGACTGCGTGAACTTCGCCAGCCAGGCGCTGGTCGTCCGCGGCTGGGAGCAGGACGACGAGTGGTTCCACGGTGGTGACCCCTACGCGTCCAGCCCGACCTGGCGCAGTTCTACGGCGATGCACGAGTGGCTCTCGACCCGCCCCGACCTCGCGACGCCGCTCGACGACTCGGATCGTGCCGACGTGCAGCTCGGCGACCTCGTCCAGTTCGACTGGGACGACTCGGGGGACCGCGACCACACCGGCATCGTCACGCGCATCGAGCGCAGCGACGACGGCGACGTGAAGGTCTACTTCGCCGGGCACACGCGCGACAGCGACTACCGCGACGTCGACGTGGCCATCACGGAGGAGCACCCCGGGGCCTCGGTCTACTACTGGCGCCTGGCCGGCTGATGTCGGAGGGAACCGGACCCAGCCCCGAGGTGCAGCGACGACGGCTCATCGTGGCGTCCGTGCTCAGCGTCGTCCTGATCATCGGCTCGTTCACCGCGCTCATCGCGACGGGCGCCGGGACGGCCGGTCGCGGGGCCGACGGCGAGCCCGCGGCATCCGCCGAGGCGACGCTCGCCCCCGCGACCGAACGCCCCGCGCCCGCCGAGACCGCCACGCCGGAGCCGGTGGTGCCCGCGTTCGACAAGGGTGCGCACTCGATCGACGACCCCGCGAGCATCTGGGTCGTCGTCGACAAGCTGCGCCCGCTGCAGCCGCAGGACTACGAGCCGGCCGACCTCGTCGCCGTGCCCGTCGCCCACACCTGGGAGCCGCTGCTGCGCCAGGAGGCGGCCGACGCCGCCGTCGCCATGTTCGACGCCGCCGCGCAGGAGGCCGGTCTCGCGCTCGCCTCGAACAGCGCCTACCGCTCGTACGGCGCCCAGGAGAGCATCTACGCCGGCGACGACGACCTCACCGCACGCCCCGGCTTCAGCGAGCACCAGACCGGACTCGCCATCGACATCGGCCCCGAGTCGGGCGTGTGCTCGCTCGACGTGTGCTTCGCCGACACGCCCGAGGGGCAGTGGCTGCGCGACAACGCCCACCGGTTCGGGTTCATCCTGCGCTACCCGGCCGACAAGCAGGCGGTGACCGGGTACCAGTTCGAGCCGTGGCACTTCCGCTACGTCGGCACGGACCTCGCGGCCGAGATGCGGACCCAGGGCATCACGACGCTCGAGGAGTTCTTCGGCCTCCCGCCGGCCCCCGAGTACGGCTGAGCGTTCACCCGGTTCCCAGCCAGTGCGAGGGATCCTCACACGGCGCCGTGTTCTCATGGTCATGTCCCCCTTAATGCCGACATGAGAACCCCCGCCCACCGTGCCTCGTAAGATCCTCCTCCCCACGTTCCGCCGCTCGACCTTCCGCGCCCCCGATCCCGAGGCCGCCGCGCGCTTCGACCTCGCCCTGCCCGGGGCCAGCGTCGACGACGACCGCCGACCCGCCGCCGAACTCGCCGAGCTCGACGACCTGCGGAGCCAGTCGATCGAGACGGCACTGCTCGAGCAGCGGCGACTCGTCGAGGAGCGCCTCGCCGCCGAGGCGGCCGAGGACCGCGCGGCGGCGGCGCGTCGCCACGGCCTCGCCGGCGAGCAGGCGGCCACCGGAACGAGCGCACCGCGGCCGCAGGTCGCCCGGTCGTCGTTCGTCGCCGGGCCCGCGGGGGAGCGCCCGCGGCATCCGCGCCACCGCGCCGACCGCGTCGGCAACCGCCGCCCGACGAGCGGCCCCCGCCGCACCGTCGTCGTGGGCTGACGCCCGACCGCGTCCAGCGAGCGACCCTCCGGCCCTCACCGCATTCCCAGCAAGCCGTAGCGAATCGTCAACCTCGCGACCATATGATCCGCGAGGGGGCGGCATTCCGGCGCCCGCACCGGTGTCACGCCGCGGAGCCCGCCCGCGCGTGCCGACGAGGGGACCACCGATGGGCGTTCAGACCGCACTCGACGCCGTCACGGGCGCGCCGGCCATCGTCGATGCGATGCGCCTGGCCGATGACCTCGCCTTCGAGGCGAGCCGCGATCCCGGACTCCGCACCGTGCGCGTGCTCGCGCAGGCCTTCCAGGGCGACGACGAGCTCACCGCGATCGCGGCGACGCACGCGCTCGCCGGGGTGTTCGACGCGGGGGCGGCGAAGCTGCTCGTGCGCCTGCTGTCCGACGAGCGCGCGTTCCTCCGGGAGCACGCCGCATGGGCGCTCGCATCAGGTCTGCCGCGGGCCGACGCGATGGGCGCGCTGCTCCGCCTCGTGACGGACGGCGGCTTCACGGGCATGATCGCGCAGCGCCCCCTCGAGCAGTGGGCCGAGTCGAACGCCGACCCGCTCGTCGTCGGCGTCGAGGGCGCCCTCCTCGGGGTTCGCGAGCCCGCAGCCCGCGCCCGGCTCGTCGAGACGCTCGGCCTCGTCCGCGACCCGATCGCGACGGCCGCGCTCGTCCGGGTGGCGACGGATGCCGCCGAGCCCGAGCCCGTCCGCGTGGCCGCGATCGCCGCGCTCGGCGACCGCCCCGCGAGCCCCGAGCCGCTCGCCGAGCTCGAGCGCCTCGCGGACGGCGACGGGCTCCTGGCGGACGTGGCCCGCCTCGCGCTGGCGGACCTCGCCCAACCCGCGCCCGACGCGGCGACCCGGACGGCCCGCTCCGGCATCACGGTCGCGCAGCTCTTCCTGCACGCCGACATCGACCCCGCGCTCAGCGCGGCGGGCGCGGGCGACAACGGGGGCATCGCCACGCTGCTGGTCCGGCTCGGCGATGCGCTCGCGGCGTCGCCGGACGCGGGGATCCGGCGCGTGCTCACCCTCTCGCGCGGATCGGCACGGCAGGCGGTCGTCGACCTCGACGCCCTCCGCGAGGACGCCGCGGGCCACGTGTACGGCCGCATCCCGCTGCTGCACGACCCGGTGCCGTCCGCGGCGGCGTGGCCGCTCCGGGTTCCGGCCGAGCGCGCCATCCGTCGCGTGCTCCGCGCGGCCGGGCGCGTGGACGCGCTGCACCTCCGGATGGCCGACGTGGGGACGCTCGCCGCCGTCGAGGCCGCCCGCGAGCTCGGCATCCCCGTGGTGTTCTCGCTCGCTCCCGACCCCCACGGGGTCATCGAGACCCTCGACCGCGCCGGCCGGCTCACGCGCGAGAACTTCGGGCGCACCGACCTCGCCGAGCACTTCTGGTTCCGCGCGCGGCTCGTGCAGCGCGTCGCGGCGAACGCCGCCCACACGGTGCTGTTCCCGCGGCCGCGACTCGAGGAGGACCTGCTCCGGCTCGTCGGCGTCGACCTGACCGCGCATGCCGAACGGCACACGATCGTGCCCGAGGGCGTCGACTTCGCGACGATCGAGGGGGCCGTGGCCGAGGCGACCGGTCACGCCGACGGCGGCGCGCCGAGACCGGCGATCGCCGAACTCCGCGACCTCCTCGCCGACCTCGCCCCGGAGCGCCGCGGACTCCCGATCGTCATCAGCGTCGGGCGGCTCCACCGCGTGAAGGGCATGGCGGCGCTCGTCGAGGCGTGGGCCGGCAGCGGGCTCGCATCGCGAGCGAACCTGCTCATCGTGGGAGGCGACCTGCGGCATCCGTCACCCGACGAGCGCGAGCAGCTCGACCGCATCGACGCCTGCGTGCCGCCGGCCGATCGCGCCGCCGCCGGACTGATCCTCGCGGGCCACCGGCCGAACGGCGTCACCGCTCGCTGGATGGCGGCCGCCCGCGTCGGCCTGCCGGACCTCGCCGCCCCCGGCGGAGTGTATGCCTGCGCCAGCATGAAGGAGGAGTTCGGCCTCGCGATCCTCGAGGCGATGGCGACCGGCCTCTTCGTCGTCGCCCCCGACGGCGGGGGACCGGCGACGTACGTCGACGACGGCGTCACCGGCATCCTCACCGCGACGTCCGAACCGGACCGCCTCCGCGCGGCGCTGTCCGCCGCGCTCGACACGGCCGGCGGCGAAGCGGCGGCGGGCGACGACTCGCGAGCCGACCTGTCCCGGGCGACGGTGCGGGCCGAATTCACCATCGAGCGGATGTCGCAGGCGCTCGCCGGCGTCTACGACGGCGTCGCCCGGGCCGAGGCCGAACTGCTCCGCCGCGCCGAGGCGGTCGCATGACGCTCCTCGTGATCAGTCCCGACTACGCCTCGCACCTGCTGCCGCTCGCCACGCTCGCCACCGCGTGGCGCGATCGCGGCGAGCGCGTCGTCGTCGCGACCGGGCCGGCCACGGCCGCCATCGTCGAGGAGTTCGGGCTCGAGCGGGTCGACCTGCGGCTGGGTCGCGGCAGCAACCCTGGCGTCATCGCCGCCGACGAGCAGCCAGTCGGCGAGGGCGAGTCGCTGCGCGGCTTCTTCGCCGCGACCCGGGACGGGGCCGTGCCGACCCTCGCGTACCAGGCCGCGGAACGGCTCACCGACCTCATGTCGCGGCCCGTCGAGGCGGCCCGTGCCGTGCGCCGCATCGTCGACGAGGTGCGTCCCGACCGCGTGATCGTCGATCACCTGGCCTTCAGTGCTCGGCTCGGGCTGCAGACCGGGGGCGTCCCGCACGGCGACGTCGTGCTCGGCCACCCGACCGCCCTGCCCGTCGGCGACGAGGTGTACGGGTATCCGCCGGCGTGGCCGTCCGCCTTCCGTCCCGAGCCCGCCGAGCTCGCAGGCCTGCGGGAGCTCTGCGAGCGGGTCTCGGCGCGCTTCACCGCCGAGTGGAACGCCGCCGCACGCGAGCTCGCCCCGTCGCACCCGCCGACGGCCGACGCGTTCGCCGAGCACGGGCCCCTCGTCCTGTACAACTCGCCGGCCGAGCTGGCCGACGACGACAGACGGAACCTCCTGCCGCCGCACCGGTTCCTCGGCTCCGCCCGGCGGATCGAGCGGGTCGACGACGACATCGAGCGGTGGATCGCCGGCGCCGGGCCGTTCGTCTACGTGAGCTTCGGCAGCTTCCTCTCCGTGCGCGGCGACGTGCTGCGCCGGGTCGTCGAGGCGCTCCGGAAGCTCGGTCTGCGGGCGGCCGTGGCCACCGGGTCGACCGTTGCCGCGGAGCTCGGCGACCTCCCGGACGACTGGCTGGTGCGCCGCTACCTGCCGCAGGTGCGCCTGCTGGACGACGCCGCGGCGGCCGTCACGCACGGCGGGAACAACTCGGTGACCGAGGCGATCGGCGCCGGGGTGCCGCTCGTCGTGCTGCCGTTCTCGACCGACCAGTTCGCGGGTGCCGCGTCGATCGAGCGTGCCGGGTTCGGGGTCGCGCTCGACCCGAACGCGGCATCCGTCGACGACCTCGCCGTCGCGCTGCGCCGCGTGCTCGACCTCGACCCCGCCGCGCGGTCGCGTCTGGACGACGCCGCGGCGCGCCAGGCCGAGCGGCCTGGACCCGAGCTCGCGTACGAGGCGCTCGTCGAAGGCGCGCGCTCGGCCGCCTGAGGCGGCCGGGTCGGCGCCCCGCCGGCCGGCGTCGAGGGCGCGCGCGTCAGCCCGCGGACTGCAGCGCCGCGTCGACGATCCGCTTCGCCTCGGCCTGCACCTCGGCCAGGTGCTCCGGCCCGCGGAACGACTCGGCGTAGATCTTGTACACGTCCTCCGTGCCGCTCGGGCGGGCCGCGAACCACGCGTGCTCGGTCGCGACCTTCACGCCGCCGACCGCCGCGCCGTTGCCCGGCGCCGACGAGAGCTTCGCGAGGATCGGCTCGCCCGCGAGCTCGGTGGCCGAGATGGCGGCGCCGTCGAGCTTGCCGAGCGCGGCCTTCTGCGCAGCGGATGCCGCGGCATCCGTTCGCTCGTAGGCCGGGTCGCCGAACCGCTCGACGAGCTCGGCGTACAGCTGCGAGGGGCTCTTGCCCGTGACCGCGCGGATCTCGGATGCGAGCAGGCACAGCAGGATGCCGTCCTTGTCGGTGGTCCACACCGTGCCGTCCTTGCGGAGGAACGAGGCGCCCGCGCTCTCCTCGCCGCCGAAGGCGACCGAGCCGTCGAGGAGGCCCGGCACGAACCACTTGAACCCGACCGGCACCTCGACGAGCTTCCGGCCGAGCGCCTCGGCGACCCGGTCGATCATCGAGCTCGAGACGAGGGTCTTCCCGATCGCGGCATCCGCCGGCCAGCCGGGACGGTGCGTGTAGAGGTACTCGATCGCGACCGCGAGGTAGTGGTTCGGGTTCATGAGTCCGCCGTCGGGCGTGACGATGCCGTGCCGGTCGGCGTCGGCGTCGTTGCCGGTGAGGATGTCGAAGCGGTCGCGGTTGGCCAGCACCGACGCCATCGCGTTCGGGCTCGAGGGGTCCATGCGGATCTTGCCGTCCCAGTCGAGCGTCATGAACGACCAGCGCGTGTCGACCTTCTCGTTCACGACCTCGAGGTCGATGCCGTACCGGTCGCGGATGGCGCCCCAATAGCCCACCGACGCACCGCCGAGCGGGTCGGCGCCGATGCGGATGCCGCTCGCCCTGATCGCGTCGAAGTCGATGATCTGCGCCAGGTCCTCGACGTAGTTGCCGCGGAAGTCGTACGTCTCGACGGCGCTCGGCTCGGCCTGGTTCACCTCGCGGAGCGAGCCGGCGATGAGCTCGTTGGCACGGTCCGCAATCCACTTCGTGGCATCCGAGTCGGCCGGGCCGCCGTGCGGCGGGTTGTACTTGATGCCGCCGTCCTGGGGCGGGTTGTGGCTCGGCGTGATGACGATGCCGTCGGCCTCGCCCTCGGCGCGCCTGGCGGGGTCGTTGTTCCACTTCAGGATCGCGTGGCTGAGCGCCGGCGTGGGGACGTAGTCGTCGAACTCGTCGGCGAGCACGCGCACGCCGTTGGCGACGAGCACGTCGAGCGCCGTGGTCTGGGCGGGGCCGCTCAGCGCGTGCGTGTCGGCGCCGATGAACAGCGGGCCGGTGATGCCCTGGCTGTTCCGGTAGTCGACGACGGCCTGCGTGATCGCGAGGATGTGGTCCTCGTTGAAGGCGGTGTTGAGGCTCGACCCGCGGTGCCCCGAGGTGCCGAACACGACGCGCTGCTCCGGGATCGAGACATCCGGATGCCGGTCGTAGTACGCCCTGAGCAGGGCCTCCACGTCGATCAGGTCGGATTCGGTCGCCGGAGTTCCCGCTCGCTCGTGCATGCCCCCATCCTGCCGCGCCCTCCGGATCGGCGACACCCCTTGCGCCTCCCTCGCACTCTTCTCAGGAGCGGCGCGGCGGAACGGAACCTTTCTCAGGACGACACGCCGGCGACACGCGCCGCCGGACGCAGGACTCCTGAGAAGGGGCTCACGCGAGGGACTGGACGGTGGTCGCGATCGCGTGGATCGTGAGGCCCGCGAGCGCCCCCACGACGGTGCCGTTGATGCGGATGACCTGCAGGTCGCGCCCCACCTGCAGTTCGAGCTTCTCGGTCGTCTCCGTGGGGTCCCACCGCTCGACGGTCTCGGTGATGAGCCCCGCGATCTCGTGACGGCTGCGGCCGACGACGTAGGTCGCGGCATCCGTCACCCACGCGTCGACCTTCGCCGCGAGCGCCGCATCGGTCGCGAGTCGCGTGCCCAGCTCGGCGAGCGCCCGGCGAGCCCGGCGCCGCAGGTCGCTGTCGGGGTCGTCGAGCGCGGCGGTCACCGTCTCCTTGATCGACGACCACGCCTCGCCGGCGAACTCGCGCAGCCGCGGGCTGTCGGCGAGGTCGTGCTTCAGCTGCTCGACGCGCGCGATCACGGCCGGGTCGTGCTGCAGGTCGTGCGCGAGTTCGGCGAGCCACTCGTCGATGGCGAGGCGCAGCGGATGTCGCGGGTCCTCCCGCACCCCGGCCACGAACCCGACGATCTCGCGGTGGGCCCGGTCGTCTACGACGCGGCCGACGAAGCCCGGCATCCAGCGGGGGAGCCGCTCGGACACCATGCTCCCGAACGCCTCCGGGTGCTCGGCGAGCCAGGCCTCGGCGCGCTCGAACACCGCGTCCACCGCGGCGCGCTGCTGGTCGGCCTCGACGAGTCGCGCGCCGACCCGGCCGATCGCGGGTCCCCACTCG
This sequence comes from Agromyces sp. NDB4Y10, assembly GCF_001620055.1. Classification (GTDB taxonomy): domain Bacteria; phylum Actinomycetota; class Actinomycetes; order Actinomycetales; family Microbacteriaceae; genus Agromyces; species Agromyces indicus. The sequence goes on from NZ_LQGY01000034.1 coordinate 25,529, forward strand.
GGTTCGAGCAGGTGCCGTCGGGCGAGCTGCTCGAGCACCTCGGCGACGTCGTCGTCGGAGAGCAGGGTGAGCACGCCGCGCCCGGCGACGGATGCCTCGGTGACGACCCGTTCCGCGTTGGCGGGCTCGCGCAGCCACTCGCCCGCGCGCCGGGCGAGCCCCATGCGCTGCAGCTTGTCGCGCACGACGTCGTCGCGCAGGAACTCGTCCTGCACGAACGCGCCGAGCGCCGCGCCGATCTCGTCCTTGCGGTTGGGGATGATCGCGGTGTGCGGAATCCGCAGGCCCATCGGGTGGCGGAAGATCGCGGTGACCGCGAACCAGTCGGCGAGCGCGCCCACCATCGCGCCCTCCGCGGCGGCGCGCACGTAGCCCAGCCAGGGCACGGAGTCCTGCAGGGCGAACGCGAACGCGAACACCACCGCGGCCACGAGCAGCAGGCTCGTCGCGAGCCGCTTCATGCGCACGAGGGCGTCGAGCCGCTCGGCGTCGGTCGGCAGCGTGCGACGCCGCGTGGCGGCATCCGTCGTCTCGGTCATCGCTGCACCATCCCTTTCTCAGGAGTGTTCGCCGCATCTGCCGCTTTCTCAGGAGAACACGCCGCACCCTGCCCCGACCCGCCGAAGAACTCCTGAGAAAAGCGTGCGCCGTAGGCTGGGCGCATGACGGATGCCGCGACGCCACGACCCGACGAGACGTACTCGTACCTGGGCCCGGCCGGCACCTTCACCGAGGCCGCGCTCAAGCAGGTGCCCGAGGCCGCCGGCAAGCACTGGCGCAGCGTCAACAACGTCGGGGAGGCGCTCGCCGACGTGCTCGCCGGGCGCTCCACCGCCGCGATGATCGCGATCGAGAACTCCGTCGACGGCGGCGTGACCGCCACCCAGGACGCGCTCGCGACCGTCCCGGGCCTGCGCATCGTCGGCGAGTACCTCGTGCCGGTCAACTTCGTGCTCGTCGCGCGCCCCGGCACGCGGCTCGACGAGGTCCGCGTCGTCAACGCGCACCCGGTCGCGTACGCGCAGTCGCGGGGCTGGCTCGAGCGCCACCTGCCCGAGCACGGCCACATCCCGGCGACGAGCAACGTGCAGGCCGCGGCATCCCTCTTCGAGAACGGCCTGGCGGATGCCGCGGTCGCCCCGCCCGGCATCGTCGACCACCTCGACGTCGACGTGCTCGCCGAGTCGATCGGCGACAACCCGAACGCGATGACGCGGTTCGTGCTCGTGAGCCGGTCGCGCCGGATCGCCCCGCGCACGGGCGCCGACAAGACGAGCCTCATCGTCGAGCTGCCCGATGACGAGCCCGGATCGCTGCTGGCCATGCTCGAGCAGTTCTCGACGCGGGGCGTGAACCTGTCATTGCTGCAGTCCCGCCCGATCGGCGACGAGATGGGCCGGTACCGGTTCGTCGTCGACCTCGAGGGCCACGTGGAGGACGAGCGGGTCGCCGACGCGCTGCTCGGCCTCCGCCGCTTCAGCCCGAAGGTCATCTTCCTCGGCTCGTACGCCCGCGCCGACCGGCGCGAGGCGCAGTACCACTCCAAGTACGAGGACGACATCTTCATCGAGGCGCGCGACTGGCTGCGCGGCATCCTGAGCGGCGAGCCCGAGGAGGACTGACGCGTGCGGTCCCGCGGTCGCGCCGGCTGACCGGGGTCTACCGCTCGGCGTCGTCCCGCTCGGACGCCGCCACGTCGGCGGCGGCGATCTCCGCGGTCGAGATCTCGCCGGACACGGGCTGGGTCGCGACCGCCTCCTCGGCGGCGGCCTCGGCCGCCTCGAGCTCCGCCTCGTCGAGTTCGCTGTCGAGTTCCTCGTCGGCCGGCGGTTCACCCGCGGCCGCCTTCTCGGTCGCGCGTTCCGTGGCCTCCTCGGACGCCCGCTCGGCGGTCTGCTCGGCGACGCGGACGACGAGCGCCTTCGGGTCGATCGCGAAGCGGGCGGCGGTGATCTGCCCCATCTCCTCGCCGTCGATCTCGAACTCCTGCGCCTCGCCGTCGATCACGATGTCGACCGTGCGACCGCTGGCGTACACCACCTCGCGGCGCTTGTTGCCGCCGGTCAGGTCGATGAGCTGACGGCCGAGCGCGGTCTTTCGCAGCACCCGGTTCTCCCACGCGACCTTCCGCCACACCATGAGCCAGCCCCACACGTTCCGCGGCTGCAGGCGGACGACGTCGAGCCGGCCGTCGTCGATGGCCGCCTCGGGGATGAGCTCGATGTTGCCGGGGAGGTACCCCAGGTTGGCGATGAGCACGCTGGCCACGCGCGACCGGTGCGTGCGGCCGTCGTCCATGCGGTGGGCCACGCGGAAGGGCGCCGAGTTCGGGATGGCGCGGATGCCCGCGTCGACGTAGGCGAGCCAGCCGACGCGCTTCTTCAGGTCGGGGTCGGTGTTGGCGATCATGGCGGCGTCGAACCCGATGCCGCTCATGACGAGCGAGACCTCGGTGTGCGTGGTGCCGTCGGGGCGCCGCACGCGCGCGCGGAGGACGTCGACGGCGCGGTCGACGCCCGTGAACGCGAGCGCGGTCGCGGCGGGGATGTCGTTCACCGGGATGTCGAGGTTGCGGGCGAAGAGGTTGCCGGTCCCGAGCGGGATCAGTCCGACCGGGATGCCCGAGTCCTCGAGGCCCTCGACCGCCGCGCGGACCGTGCCGTCGCCGCCGGCGGCGATGACGAGGTCGACGCCCTCCTCGACGGCCTTCCGCGCCTGCCCGGTGCCCGGGTCCTCCGGTGTCGTCTCGAGCCACAGGGTGGGGCCGAAGCCGTGCTCCCGCTCGACCTCCGTCACCACGGTGCGGAGTTCCTCCACACCCTCCTTGATCGGGTTGAAGATCACCGCGGCGCGCTTGCTGCCGCCCGCGGCATCCGTCACCTGTTCGTCGCCAGCCCTCATGGGTTGAATCTAGGGCATGGTCGCCGCGAGCGAGCCGTGCGGCCGTCTTCGCGCCGGGGGCTTGACCGCGCGGGGGTGCCGCCGGATGCCGCGACTACACTTGCACGGGTGATCGACCCGCTGCTGCTCCGCGAGAACCCAGACCTGGTCAAGCGCTCGCAGGAGGCGCGCGGCGAGTCTGCCGCCCTCGTCGACGAGGCGGTGGCCGCGGATGCCGCGCGCCGCGCCGCCATCGCGTCGTTCGAGACCCTCCGCGCCGAGCAGAACGCGTTCGGCAAGCAGGTCGCGAAGGCGCCGAAGGAGGAGAAGGCCGCCCTGGTCGCGCAGGCGCAGGAGCTCGCGGCGAAGGTCAAGCAGGCCAACGCCGACGCGAGCGCCGCCGAGGAGGCCTTCGGCGCGGCCGTCCAGCGCATCGGCAACGTCGTCATCGAGGGCGTGCCGGCCGGCGGCGAAGAGGACTTCGACATCCTGCGCGAGGTGGGCGAGATCCCCGCGTTCGGCTTCGAGCCGCGCGACCACCTCGAGATCGGCGAGCTGCTCGACGGCATCGACATGGCCCGCGGCGCCAAGGTGTCGGGTGCGCGCTTCCACTTCCTCAAGGGCGTGGGTGCCCGCCTGCAGCTCGGGCTCATGAACATGGGACTCGACAAGGCGATCGCGAACGGCTTCACGCCGCTCATCACGCCCACGCTCGTCCGGCCCGAGATCATGCAGGGCACCGGCTTCCTCGGCGCGCACGCCGAGGAGGTCTACCACCTGCCGGCCGACGACCTCTACCTCACGGGCACGAGCGAGGTCGCGCTCGCCGGGTACCACGCCGACGAGATCCTCGACCTGTCGAACGGCCCCATCCGCTACGCCGGCTGGTCGACCTGCTACCGCCGCGAGGCGGGCAGCCACGGCAAGGACACGCGCGGCATCATCCGCGTGCACCAGTTCGACAAGCTCGAGATGTTCTCGTACGTCGACCCGGCCGACGCCGAGGTCGAGCACGAGCGGCTCCTCGGATGGCAGGAGGAGATGCTGCAGGCGCTCGGCCTGGCGTACCGCGTGATCGACGTCGCCGCGGGCGACCTCGGCTCGAGCGCGGCGCGCAAGTTCGACGTCGAGGCGTGGGTGCCGACGCAGCAGGCGTACCGCGAGCTCACCTCCACGTCGAACTGCACGACGTTCCAGGCCCGGCGCCTCGACATCCGCCACCGCACCCAGAGCGGGAAGACGGCGCCGGTCGCGACCCTCAACGGCACGCTCGCCACGACCCGGTGGATCGTCGCGATCCTCGAGACGCACCAGCAGGAGGACGGCTCGGTCGTCGTGCCCGAGGCCCTCCGCAGCTACCTCGGCGGCCTCGAGGTGCTCCGCCCCGTGGAGCGATGAGCGAGCGGATGCCGCGCAGCGCGGCTCGACGGGACGCCCCCGCCCCCGCGACCGAGGCCGACCGCTGGTTCGTGGCGCTCGACGTCGACGGCACGATCATGCATGAGGACGAGTCGATCGACGCGCGCGTGGCCGACGCCGTGGCATCCGCCGTCGCCCGCGGCCACCGCGTCACCCTCGCGACCGGCCGATCGTGGTCGACCACGAGGCCCGTGCTCGAGCACCTCGAGCTCGACCCCGAGTACGTGGTGTGCGCGAACGGCGCCATGACCATGCGGCGCGACCCCTCGTCGCCAGACGGCTGGGTGCAGGCGCACGTCGAGACGTTCGACGCCACGCCGGTGCTGCGGCAGATCCGCGAGGTCCTGCCGAGCGGCCGCTTCCTCGTCGAGCTGGCCGACGGCTACCGGCTCTTCACCGAGGGCATGACCGACTGGAACCTCGAGCGTGCCCGCAAGGTCGAGTTCGACGAACTGCTCGGGCAGCCCGCCATCCGCGTCGTCGCGACGTCGATCGACCACGAGCTCGACGAGTTCTTCGCGATCGTCGACGAGATGGGCCTCAACCACGTCAGCTACGCCGTCGGCTGGACGGCCTGGCTCGACATCGCCCCCGACGGCGTGAACAAGGCGACGGCGCTCGAACGCGTGCGCGGCTGGCTCGACGTGCCCCTGCGCCGGGTCATCGCGGTCGGCGACGGACGCAACGACATCGAGATGTTCCACTGGGCGAAGGCGGCGGGTCGCGCCGTCGCCATGGGGCAGGCGCCCGGCGAGGTGCTGGCGGCCGCGAGCGAGGCGACCGGCACGATCGACGACGCGGGACTCGCGGCGGTTCTCGACTCCCTGCCCTGACGGCCGTGCCGCCCCGCCGCGAGTAGGATCGACGGTGGGGGACACGCGAATGGGCGATGAGGATCCGGGTCCGCGTGATGCGGAGCGCGACGGGGCGGCGCCGGCGACGGACGGCGACGCGGGCACGGATGCGCCCGAGACCGATGCGCCCACGAGCGATGCGCCGATCGACGCTGCGCCCGCGGCCGATGCGCCCGCCGGTGATGGGCTGATCGACACGCCCGTGCCGCCCGCGCCCTCACGGACGCACACGGGCACCCCGGTGCTCGGCGAGGCCGACGTGCCGCCGGCCCGTCACGGGCGTCTCACCCGTCGTTCGACGGTGCGCACGGTCGCGAAGGTGGTCGGCGCCGCGGTCGCCGTGGTCGCCGTGAGCGCGACGGCGGTGGGCGCGTACGCCGTCGGCAACCTGGTGCGCGGCGTGCAGCCCGGCGTCGTGTTCGAGAGCGAGGAGATCCTCGCCGACGTGCCTGACATCGGCGCGATGGAGGGCGGCCTCAACTTCCTCCTCGTCGGCAGCGACAAGCGACCCGCCGACGGGTCGTTCGGCGACCCCGAGATCGACTCGGCCGAGCTCAACGACGTCACGATGCTGCTGCACATCTCCCAGGACCACTCCCACGTCGAGGTGGTGAGCTTCCCGCGCGACATGCTGGTCGACGTGCCCGAGTGCACCGACCCGGCCGACGCCTCGAGCACGCTTCCGCCGGGCTACGACGTGAAGCTCAACCAGGTGCTCTCCTGGGGCGGCCTGCCCTGCGTGGCGAAGACCATCGAGCAGCTCACCGGCATCACCATCCCCGTCGGCGGCATCGTGCAGTTCAAGGGCGTGGCGGCGCTGTCGGAGGCGGTCGGCGGCGTCGAGGTGTGCCTCGTCGACCCGATCGACGACCCGCGCTCCGGGCTGAAGCTCGACGCCGGGCGCCACAAGATCTCCGGCTACGACGCGCTCGCCTTCCTCCGCACCCGCCACGGCGTCGGCGACGGCAGCGACCTCGGCCGCATCTCGGTGCAGCAGACCTTCCTGGCGTCGCTGGCGCGGACCCTGCAGTCGAGCGGCACGCTTCGGGATCCGGTCAAGCTCTACGGCATCGCGCAGGCCGTCCTGCAGAACATGACGCTGTCGACGTCCCTGCAGGATCCGGGCCGGCTCATCTCGGTCGCGCGCACGCTCGCCGACGTCGACCTCGAGAAGATCGCCTTCATCCAGTACCCGACCGCCTACACGTGGGACTTCTCGGCCGTCGAGCCGACGTCGTCTGCCGACATCGTGAACCGGGCGCTGCAGCAGGACGAACCCGTGGTGTTCGACCCGAACGCCACGAGCGAGGCGTCGTACGGCACGGCCGACCCGAACGCGCCGCCGACGGATGCCGCGAACCAGCCGCCCGCATCGGACCCCGCCGACACGCCCGTGCCCACGGTTCCCGCGACCGTGCCCGCCGCGGAGCAGCTGCCGCAGGACGTGACCGGCCTCACCGCGGCCGAGGAGCGCTGCGCCACGGCGAATCCCGGCTGATCCGACCGGATCGGCGCGGCGCGCCATCCGTTTCAGCGCTCCCACAGGCACGCCGTGGCAGGCTTTCGGAAGTGCGCGTCGGCTAGAATCGGGGCCTGTCCGCCACTCGGCACCGCCCAGCCGGCGCCGATGCGCGGCGAGGAGGGCTGTCCGAGCGGCCGATGGAGCCGGTCTTGAAAACCGGTGGGCAGCAATGCCTCGTGGGTTCGAATCCCACGCCCTCCGCACCACAAGACCCTGATCAGCAACGACTTCGACGAGCCGAGAGGAGATCCCCGGAGTGAGCCGCCAGCGAACCACTCGTGGCGCCGACGACGCGCCGGCGATCGCCCGTCACGGCCGTCTTCGCCGTCACGGCGTCTGGGGCACGGTCGCGAAGGCGACCGCCTCGGTGCTCGCCGTCGTCCTCGCGTCGGGCACGGCCGTCGCCGCGTACGCCGCGTTCGACCTCGCCGCGACCGCCAAGCCGACGATCGAGCTCGGCAACGAGTCGGCGCTCGACGGCATCCCCGACGTCGGCGCCATCGAGGGCGGCGTGAACCTGCTCGTCATCGGCAGCGACAGCCGCGAGGGCCAGGGCGACGGGTTCGGCGACCCCGACCTCGAGACGAGCGTGCTCAACGACGTCAACCTGCTGCTCCACATCTCGCAGGACCACACGCACGCGTCCGTCGTGAGCTTCCCGCGCGACATGCTCGTCGACGTGCCCGCGGGCTGCACCGACCCCGAGACGGGCGAGGAGCTCTGGGAGCAGTACGGCGTCAAGCTGAACTCGGTGCTCGACTACGGCGGGATGCCGTGCGTGGTGAAGACCGTCGAGAACCTGACCGGCGTCACGGTGCCGTTCGCGGGCATCGTGCAGTTCATGGGTGCGGCGGCCATCTCGGAGGCCGTCGGCGGTGTCGAGGTGTGCGTGGCCGAGCCCATCGAGGACGAGCACACCGACCTCTACCTCACTGCCGGCTCGCACGAGCTGAAGGGCCTGCAGGCGCTGCAGTTCCTCCGCACGCGCTACGGCGTCGGCGACGGGTCCGACCTCGGCCGCATCTCCAACCAGCAGGTCTTCATGTCGGCGCTCGCCCGTGAGCTGCAGTCGAACGGCACGCTCACCGATCCGACGAAGATGTACTCGATCGCCAAGGCGGCGCTCGACAACATGCAGCTGTCCAACTCCCTCGCCGACCCGACCAAGATGGTCTCGATCGCCAAGGCGGCGAAGGACATCGACCTCGCCAAGATCGCGTTCGTGCAGTACCCGACCGCGTACTCCGAGGACTGGAGCGCGGTGATGCCGACCGACTCGGCGGAGGCGGTCAACCTCGCGCTCCAGCAGGACGTGCCGATCGTGCTCGACCCGACGGCGCTCGAGGACAACTCGTACGCGTCGGTCGGCGACCCGAACGCGCCCGCGCCCGAGGCTGCGCCCGAGACGGCGACCGAGACCGGCGACGCGGAGACAGGCGAGACGGGCGAGACCGGCGAGGCCGCGCCCGCGCCCACCGAGCAGGCCCTGCCCTCCGACGTCACCGGCCAGACCGCCGCCGAGACGCGTTGCTCGGCCGGTCGCACGCTCGCCGACCAGTAGGCCGCCACGCGGCATCCGTGCCCGAATCGCCATCGCAGCGGATGCCGGTTATGATGGCAGTCGCGTGCGCCTCCGGGTTCGCGCATGGAGACGTCGCATAGTCCGGTCGAGTGCACCACCCTGCTAAGGTGGAGTCCCCGTAAGGGGACCGCGGGTTCAAATCCCGCCGTCTCCGCTCGATGAGAGGCCGCCCCGAGGGGCGGCCTTCGTCGTATCCGCCATGGGTCGGGGCCGTCAGGCGCAACCCCCCGGGCCCTGTCGGCGCCGCTGAGTAGACTCCATCTGTTTCACGAGAACACGGAGGAATACGCATGCGACGCATCGCCATGCCTGCCGCACTGGTCTTCGCCGGTGCCCTTGCCCTGTCGGGCTGCGCAGCCGAGGGCGGCGGAGACACCGCCGGCTCGAGCGGCGACACCTGCACCACGGTCGCGAGCGAGGTGCGCGACGTCTCGAACGGCGTGCAGAACACGCTCGCATCCGCGTCGTCGACCGACGAGATCGAGTCCTACCTGAGCGACGCGCAGTCGCGGGTCGACGCCGCCGCCGAGGAGGCGGGCGACGACGACGACCTGAAGTCCGCGGTCGAGGACTTCAAGAGCGAGCTCGACGCGGTCGGCGAGTACGCCGGCGGCCTCACGGAGGCGCCGACCGAGGACGACCCGTCGGTCACCGCGATCGAGCAGGACCCGGAGGAGCTCGCCGAGCGCCAGACCGCCGTCCAGGAGGCGGCCGGCGAGGTCACGGCCGTCTGCGGCGAGGACCGCTAGCCGGTCCGCGAACCACGACCGGCGCGGGCCGGGTGCGATACCGCATCGACACCCGGCCCGCGCCGTCTCGTCGTCTCGGCGCACCTCCAACCGGACCATCCGGTTCGGGGGCCGTACGACGCACCGGGCGCTGGCGCCTACGATGACCTGAAGCTGACCGTTGGGGGATGCATGCACACCTGGCCCGGTTCCACCTACCCGCTGGGGGCGACGTTCGACGGCAACGGCACGAACTTCGCGCTCTTCAGCGAGGTCGCCGAGAAGGTCGAACTGTGCCTGTTCGACGACCGCCGTCGCGAGACGCGGGTCGAGCTCATCGACGTCGACGCCTACATCTGGCACGCCTACCTCCCGCAGGTGCAGCCCGGCCAGCGGTACGGCTACCGCGTGCACGGGCCGAACGACCCCGACCAGGGGCTGCGCTGCAACCCGAACAAGCTGCTGCTCGACCCCTACGCCAAGGCGGTCGACGGCGAGCTGGACTGGAACCAGTCGCTGTTCGGGTACCAGTTCGGCAAGCCCGAGAAGCGCAACGACGACGACTCCGCGAAGAGCATGATGCTCGGCGTCGTGACCAACCCGTTCTTCGACTGGACGGGCGACCGCCACCCGCGCACCCCGTACGCCGCGTCCTTCATCTACGAGGCGCACGTGAAGGGCCTCACCGAGACGCTCCCCGGCATCCCCGACGAGCTCCGCGGCACGTACGCCGGCATCGGGCACCCCGCCGTCATCGACCATCTGGTCAAGATCGGCGTGACGGCGATCGAGCTGATGCCGGTGCACCAGTTCGTGAACGACGGCACCCTCCAGGAGAAGGGCCTGTCGAACTACTGGGGCTACAACACCATCGCGTTCTTCGCGCCGCACAACGCCTATGCCTCGACGGGGCAGCGCGGCGAGCAGGTGCAGGAGTTCAAGGGGATGGTGAAGTCGCTCCACGCGGCGGGCATCGAGGTCATCCTCGACGTGGTCTACAACCACACCGCCGAGGGCAACCACCTCGGCCCGACCCTCTCGATGCGCGGCATCGACAACGCCGCCTACTACCGCCTCGTCGACGACGACAAGCGGTACTACATGGACTACACCGGCACCGGCAACTCGCTGAACGTCGGCCACCCGCACTCGCTGCAGCTCATCATGGACTCGCTGCGCTACTGGGTGCTCGAGATGCACGTCGACGGGTTCCGCTTCGACCTCGCCTCGACCCTCGCCCGCGAGTTCTACGAGGTCGACAAGCTGTCGACCTTCTTCGAGCTCGTGCAGCAGGACCCGGTGGTCTCGCAGGTCAAGCTCATCGCCGAGCCGTGGGATGTCGGTCCCGGCGGCTACCAGGTGGGCAACTTCCCGCCGCAGTGGACCGAGTGGAACGGCAAGTACCGCGACACGGTGCGCGACTTCTGGCGCGGCGAGCCCGCCACCCTCGGGGAGTTCGCCTCGCGGTTCACGGGCTCGGCCGACCTGTACGAGCACTCGGGTCGCCGGCCCGTGGCATCCATCAACTTCGTCACCGCGCACGACGGGTTCACGCTGCGCGACCTCGTCTCGTACAACGAGAAGCACAACGAGGCCAACGGCGAGGACAACAACGACGGCGAATCGCACAACCGATCGTACAACCTGGGCGTCGAGGGGCCGACCGACGATCCCGAGATCCTCACCCTCCGCGCTCGGCAGCAGCGCAACTTCATCACGACGCTGCTGCTGTCGCAGGGCGTGCCGATGCTCCTGCACGGCGACGAGCTCGGGCGCACCCAGCAGGGCAACAACAACGTGTACGCGCAGGACAACGAGTTGAGCTGGATCGACTGGGAGCACGCCGACCAGCCGCTGGTCGAGTTCACCGCGGCGGTCGCGAAGCTGCGCGCCGAGCACCCGACGTTCCGGCGCAGCCGGTTCTTCGACGGCCGGCCCGTCCGGCGCGGCGAGGGCGACCCCGTGCCCGACATCGTCTGGCTGCGTCCGGACGGCTCCACCATGGAGCCCGAGGACTGGGATGCCGGGTTCGGCAAGGCCATCGGGGTGTTCCTGAACGGCGAGGGGATCCGCGAACGCGACCGGCGCGGCGAGCGGATCGTCGACCGCCACTTCATCGTGCTCTTCAACGCCCACGACGACACGGTCGAGTTCAGGATCCCGATGCACGAGTTCTCGCCGGAGTGGGAGGTCGTCATCGACACCGCCGGCAAGCGGGCCGATGCGGGGCCGATCGAGCCGGGTGAGGCGATCGCGCTCGAGCAGCGGTCGATGATGGTGCTCTGCCAGCGCGACCCCGAGCCGGACGAGGTCGACCACTCGGTCGCGGCGTCGCTGTCCGCGATGGCCGGCTCCGGCACGAGCGAGGGGTCGCCCCCGAAGGCCGAGGCCGGCGCGTGAGCCGGGCGCCGCGGCGCGCGCCGCGCTCGACGTACCGGCTGCAGGTGCGGCCGTCGTTCGACCTGCACGACGCGGCATCCGTCGTCGACTACCTCGACGCCCTCGGCGCCGACTGGGTCTACCTGTCGCCGATCCTGCCGTCGCGTGCGGGCTCCGACCACGGCTACGACGTCGTCGCGCACGACCGGGTCGACCCGGCGCGCGGCGGCGAGGCGGGCCTCGAGGCGGTGGCGGATGCCGCGCACGCTCGCGGCCGCGGCATCCTGGTCGACATCGTCCCGAACCACGTGGGCGTCGCGGATGCCGCGCAGAACCCGGCCTGGTGGAGCCTGCTCCAGCACGGGCCAGAGTCGCCCCACGCCGACACGTTCGACGTCGACTGGGCGCTGACGGGCGGGCGGGTGCGCCTGCCGGTGCTCGGCGGCACGGTCGAGGAGGCGGCCGCCGCGGGAGACCTGCGGGTGGAGCACGGCGAGCTGCGGTACTTCGAGCACCGGTTCCCGCTCGCGCCCGGCTCGGCCGATGACGGCGCCGACGCGCTGAACGTGCACGGACGACAGCACTACGAGCTCGTGAACTGGCAGCGCGCCGACGCCGAACTCAACTACCGGCGCTTCTTCGCGGTGAACGAGCTCGCCGGCATCCGCGTGGAACGGCCCGACGTGTTCGACGGCACGCACGCCGAGATCGTCCGCTGGGTGCGCGAGGGCCTCGCCGACGGGCTGCGGGTCGACCACCCCGACGGGCTGGCCGCGCCGGGGGACTACCTCGACCGACTGGCCGACGCGACCGACGACGCCTACGTGCTCGTCGAGAAGATCCTCGAGGGCGACGAGCCGCTGCCGCCGCACTGGCGCACCGACGGCACGACCGGCTACGACGCGCTCGCCGACGTCGACCGGGTCCTGGTCGACCCGGCGGGGGAGGCCGCGCTCGACGCCCTCGACGCCCGCCTCCGCGCCGAGACCGGCATCGACGGCCCGACCGACTGGCACGAGCTGATCCACGGCACCAAGCGCGGCATCGCCGACGGCATCCTCCGCAGCGAGGTGCTCCGGCTCGAGCGGATGCTGCCCGACCCCCGACCGGCCGACGCCGCCGACGCGCTCGCCGAGCTCCTCGCGTGCTTCCCGGTGTACCGCTCGTACCTCCCGGCCGGCCGCGAGCACCTCGACGAGGCCGCGCGGCTCGCGCGCGAGCACCGGCCCGACCTCGCGGCATCCGTCGACGCGCTGCTGCCCGTGCTCGCCGATCCGACCCATCCGGTCGCCATCCGGTTCCAGCAGACGAGCGGCATGGTCATGGCGAAGGGCGTGGAGGACACGGCGTTCTACCGCTTCACGCGCCTCGGATCGCTCACCGAGGTCGGCGGCGACCCGTCGGAGTTCGCGATCGACGTCGCGGCCTTCCACGCCCGCCAGCTGCGGCGGCACGCGGCGTGGCCGGCGTCGATGACGACCCTCTCGACGCACGACACCAAGCGCGGCGAGGACGTCCGCGCCCGCATCGACGTGCTCGCCGAGATCCCGGAACGCTGGTCGCTCGAACTCGACGGGCTGCGCGCGACGGCCGGTTCCACGGGCGACGGCCCCTTCGACGCCCTGCTCTGGCAGGCGATCGTCGGAGCGTGGCCGCTCGAGCGCGAACGGGCGCACGCCTACGCCGACAAGGCGTCGCGCGAGGCATCCGTGTCGACGCACTGGACCGCGCCCGACGAGGCGTTCGAGCGGCGCATGCACGAGGTCATCGACCGGGCGTTCGACGTGGCGGCCGTGCGCGAACGCCTCGACGCGTTCGTGGCGTGGCTCGCCCCCGCCGGCTGGTCCAACTCGCTCGCCGCGAAGCTGCTGCAGCTCACCATGCCGGGCGTGCCCGACGTCTACCAGGGCAGCGAGCTGTGGGAGACGAGCCTCGTCGACCCCGACAACCGCCGGCCGGTCGACTTCGACCTGCGGCGGCGCCTCCTGCGCGAGGTCGACGCCGGCTTCGAGCGCGGCGAGCTGCCGGACGTCGACGGGACCGCTGCGGCGAAGCTCCTTCTCACGTCGCGCGCCCTCCGGCTGCGGCGCGACCGCCCCGAGCGGTTCACGAGGTACACCCCGCTCGAGGTGGTCGGCGATGCGGCACGGCACGCGGTCGCGTTCGATCGCGGCGGCGCGATCACCGTGGCCACGCGACTCCCCGTCGCCCTCGCCGAGCGTGCCGGGGGCGACCCCGCGGCATCCGTCGGCCCCGAGGCCTGGGGCGACACCGAGGTGCTCGTGCGGCGGATGCCGCTGCGGGACGCACTCACCGGCCGGCGGTTCGACGGCGGCCGGGTGCGCCTCGCCGACCTGCTCGCGACCTATCCCGTGGCCCTGCTCACCCCCGCCGAATCCGAGGAGACCCGATGACCGTGGAGCTCTGGGCGCCCATCCCGCAGCGGGTGGTGCTCCGCCGGCCCGGCCACGACGACCTGCCGATGCGGCGCGACGACGCCGGTCACTGGCGCGCCGAGGTCGACCTCGCCGTCGGCGACGAGTACGGCTTCGTCCTCGATGACGACGACCGGGCCCTGCCCGACCCGCGGTCGCGCCGCCAGCCGCGCGGCGTCCACGACCTCAGCGCGGCCGTCGACCTCGGGGCGCACGAGTGGGCGGATGCCGCATGGCCGGGCCGCGAGCTCGCGGGCGGGGTGATCTACGAGCTGCACCTCGGCACGTTCACGCCCGAGGGCACCCTCGACTCCGCCATCGACCGCCTCGACCACCTCGTCGACCTCGGCGTCGACTTCGTCGAGCTGCTGCCCGTGAACGCGTTCAACGGCACCCACAACTGGGGCTACGACGGCGTGCTCTGGTATGCCGTCCACGAGGGGTACGGCGGGCCGGCCGCCTACCAGCGGTTCGTCGACGCGTGCCACGCGCGCGGCCTCGGCGTGATCCAGGACGTCGTGTACAACCACCTCGGCCCGAGCGGCAACTACCTGCCGCGGTTCGGACCCTACCTCCGCGCGGCCGAGCGCAACACCTGGGGCGACTCGGTGAACCTCGACGAGCCCGAGGTGCGCCGCTACATCGTCGACAACGCGATGATGTGGCTGCGCGACTTCCACGTCGACGGCCTGCGGCTCGACGCGGTGCACGCCCTGCGCGACGGCTCCGAGCGGCACATCCTGCAGGAGCTGGCGGAGCACGCGGACGCGCTCTCGGTAGACCTCGGCCGACCGCTCACGCTCATCGCCGAGTCCGACCTCAACGACCCGAAGCTGATCACCCCGCGCGACGCCGGCGGCTACGGCCTCACCGCGCAGTGGAGCGACGACCACCACCACGCCATGCACGTCGCGCTCACGGGCGAGACGGCGGGCTACTACGCCGACTTCGCGTCGCTCGACGCGCTCGTGAAGACGACGACGCGGGGGTTCTTCCACGACGGCACCTTCTCGTCGTTCCGCGGCCGCGACCACGGCTTCCCCATCGACCCCGCGACGCCCACGTGGCGCCTCGTCACGTTCACGCAGGACCACGATCAGGTGGGCAACCGCGCGACGGGCGACCGCATCTCGCAGACCCTGTCCGAGCCGCGGCTCGCGATCGCGGCGGTCCTGAACCTCACGACGCCGTACACGCCCATGCTCTTCATGGGCGAGGAGTGGGGCGCGTCGACGCCGTGGCAGTTCTTCACGTCGCATCCGGAACCCGAGCTCGGGCGGGCCACCGCCGAGGGCCGCATCGCCGAGTTCGCCCGCATGGGCTGGGATGAGTCGGTCGTGCCCGACCCGCAGGATCCCGAGACGTTCCGCCGGTCGAAGCTCGACTGGGCCGAGCCGACGGATGGCGCGAACGCCCGCCTGCTCGACCTGCACCGCCGCCTGATCGCCCTCCGCCGCGCGCGGCCCGAGCTCACCGACCCGGCGTTCGGCCACACGAGCGCCTGGGCGGATGACGCGACCAAGCGGTTCCGCATGGAACGCGGTGCGCCCGGCGCGCCCGAACGCGTCGTCGTGCTGGCGAACCTCGGCCCCGACGCCTGGCAGGTCGAACTCGGCGAACCCGCGAGCATCCTGCTGACCACGGGCCCGGCGCTCGCCGACGAGGTCCCGGCCGACGGAGTGCTGGCGCTGCCCGCCGAGTCGGCGGCCGTCCTGCTCGTGCACTGATCGCCGGGACGGCGCCGACTCGGGGGCCGCCCTGAGGACGACGTCGGGACCGGCCCCCTACTGTTCGGCCATGGACACCCTTCACCACGAGCGCTCCTCCGGAGGCGCCCGCACCATGACCCGACGCCCGACGACGATGGTCGGCATCGTCGTCATCCTCGGTGCACTCGCGTTGAGCGCGTGCACCGGTCTTCCGTCCGCGCCCGCCGAGACGACGGATGCCGCTCCGCCCCCGACCGAGACGGCCACGCCGGCCCCGACGCCGGTGCCCGGATCGGTCGCGCCGGAGTCGCGCTACGACCTCGACTGCGACGACCTCGTCCCGGCGGACCTCGTGTCCGCGCTGATGGGCGATGCGGTCGGTCCCGCCGACCCCCTCGCGACGGCCGCGAGCGCCGGACCCTCGATTCCGCGCATGACCTCCGTCGTCGCCATCGGCGGCCTCGCGTGCGAGTGGAGCAACGGCGAGCCCAACAACAGCCAGTTCGGCACCAACCCCGCGTACGTCGGGCTGCTCGTGACGGTGGTCCCGATGCCGGATGCCGGTTGGTCGTCCCGCGCGACGAAGTACGGGATGCCGCAGCCG
The DNA here is from genome assembly GCF_001620055.1 of Agromyces sp. NDB4Y10. Taxonomy (GTDB): domain Bacteria; phylum Actinomycetota; class Actinomycetes; order Actinomycetales; family Microbacteriaceae; genus Agromyces; species Agromyces indicus. The sequence continues at coordinate 41,641 of NZ_LQGY01000034.1, forward strand.
GGGGAGTGGTGCGAGGCGAGCTTCTGCTCGATGACCCGCGCGACGGCCGACGCCTGGGTCGCCGCGGAGAGCCGCCTCGGTGAGGAGGTCGCCGCCGACTCGGCCGCCGCCGCCGCGGTCGCGGATGCCGCGGCCGCCGCGATCGAGGCGGCGAGCCCGTCCGCCGCCCCGACGCAGCCCGACTCCGCGATCCCGACGGAGTGCGAGGCGCTCGTGCCGACCACCGCCGTCGAGTCGCTCACCGGGACGAGCGGTCTCGTCGCCACCACGTCGGCCGGGGGCTGGAGCGAGTGGGCCGAGGCCATGTCGATCGCGGGGAACGGCTGGTGCCGGTGGACCACTCCCGACACCGAGGAGTCGGTGGCCGCCGTCTCGTGGATCCGCGGCGGTCGCTGGGCCGCCGACCGCCTGGACGAGGCGGGGGCGCTCGTGCCGGCGGGATCCGACCCGGGGCTGGATCTCACCGCACCCGACCGCGCGCTCCTGCGATGCACCGAGTACACGTGCACGGTGGACCTCGTCGTAGGCGCGGACTGGCTCCAGGTGCAGTCTGACGACGAGGGCCAGGCGGTCGCGATCGCGCGCGAGGTCGCCGCGGGACTCCTCGGCTGATCCAGAACGGCCCGGTCGGACTCAGCTCCGACCGGGCAGGTTCAGCTCGTCGGGATCGACCTCGACGTCGCCCGCGTCGTCGGGGCCACCAGTGCCCGGCACCGCGCGGATCCGCGACTCGTCGACGTCGTCGGCGACCCGGTCGGGGACGGGGTCGGACTGCTTGGCCGCCGTCTCGTTCTCCGAGCTCGGGCTCGTGCGCTCGTCGTCCGGATTCGTGTTGGCGCCGGGGATGTCGTCGCCGGACCCGCTCGTGTCCGCCCGGGGCGGCGGCGGGCCGTCCTCGCCCTCGCCGGCGGCGAAGCGCGAGAGGATGTCGTCGTTGTCGCTCATGGCGCCACGCTACGTCGGCGCGACCGCGAGGGCACAGGGGTTGACGCTCCCGCGGCGGGCCGTCAGCCCGCCTTCTTCGACGTGCGGCGCTTCGCCGCGGGCTTCTCCTCGTCGTCGCCCTTCGACGAGCCCTTGGCGGCGCCCTTGGCGGTGGACTTCCGCGCGGCGGGCTTCTTCGCGGGCTTCTTCTCCGCGTCCTCGTCCTCGGCGGCGCCTCCGCCCCCGCGCTTCGCGGCGATGGACTGCCGCAGGGCCTCCATGAGGTCGATGACCTCGCCGCCCTCCTCCTCGGGCTGCTCGCCGAACGTCGCCGCGGTGTCGATCGCGTCGCCCTGTTCGAGCTTCGCCTGGATGAGGGTGCGCAGTTCCTGCTGGTACTCGTCGACGAACTCCTCGGGGTCGAAGTCGCTCGAGAGGCTCTCGATCAGCTGCTTCGACAGCTCGAGCTCCTTCGACGTGATCTTCGCGGGCTCGTCGAGCGCGGGGAACTTCGCCTCGCGGACCTCGTCGCTCCACCGCAGCGTCTGCACCATGAGCACGTCGCCGAACACGCGGAGCGCCGCGAGCCGCGTCTTCTGCCGCAGCGCCATCCGCACGACCGCCGTGCGCTCGGTGGACTCGAGCGCCTCGCGCAGCAGCACGTAGGCCTTGTTCGATGCCGAGTCGGGTTCGAGGTAGTAGCTGCGGTCGAACATGATCGGGTCGATCTGCTCGGTGGGCACGAACTCGACGACCTCGATCTCGCGGCTTCGCTCGGCGGGCAGCGACTTCAGGTCCTCGTCGGTGATGATGACGGTGCGGTCCCCGTCGTCGTACGCCTTGTCGATGTGCTGGTAGGGCACGACCTCGCCGTCGATCTCGCACACGCGCTGGTAGCGGATCCGACCGCCGTCCTTGTCGTGCACCTGGTGCAGGGACACGTCGTGGTCCTCGGTGGCGCTGTACAGCTTGACGGGCACATTGACCAGGCCGAATGTGACCGCCCCTTTCCAGACGGCTCGCATCCCTTTAGTAGACACCCGCGGATGCCGCCAGCGGTACCCCTTGCGGGATCCGGCCCGGCAGGATGGGGTCATGGCGCAGGGCCCGTACCAGATGGTCGACGTCGACGGACGGCGGCTGCGCCTGACGAGCCTCGACAAGGTCATGTACCCGGAGACGGGCATGACCAAGGGCGAGATGATCGCGTACTACGCCGAGATCGCCCCGGTTATGCTGCCGCACCTGGCCGGTCGGCCGATCACGCGCAAGCGGTGGGTGAACGGCGTGGGCACGCCGCAGCATCCGGAGCAGGCCTTCTTCGAGAAGCACCTCGAGGAGCACGCGCCGGACTGGATCCGCCGGGGCGTGCAGCACCACAGCGACGGCGACAAGTCGTACCCGATGGCCGACAGCCGGGCGACGCTCGTCTGGTTGGCGCAGATGGGCGCGATCGAGCTGCACGTGCCGCAGTGGCGATTCACGCCCGCGGGCGACCAGGGCAACCCGGACCGGATGGTCTTCGACCTCGACCCGGGCGAGGGCATGGGGCTGCCCGAGTGCGCGGAGGTCGCCCGCATGGTCCGCGGCATCCTCGCGGGCATGGGGCTCGACGCGGTGCCCGTCACGAGCGGCAGCAAGGGCATCCACCTGTACGCCGCGCTCGACGGCTCGCAGACCTCGGAACAGATCTCCGCGGTCGCGCACGAGCTGGCGAAGGCGCTCGAGGCCGACCACCCGGACCTCATCGTGTCGAGCATGAAGAAGAGCATCCGCGGCGGCCGGGTGCTCATCGACTGGAGCCAGAACAACGGGAAGAAGACGACCATCGCGCCGTACTCGCTGCGGGGCCGGTTCCGCCCCACCGTGGCGGCGCCGCGCACGTGGGAGGAGCTCGACGACCCGGAGCTGCGGCACCTCGAGGCCGACGAGGTGGTCGCCCTCGTCGCCGAGCGGGGCGACCCGATGCTGGCGGTGACGCAGGCGTCGGCCGAGGGCCCGCTCAGCACGTACCTGTCCATGCGCACCGCGGGCGCGACCCCCGAGCCGATGCCCGAGTCGCCGTGGGGCGTCGCGAACGACGGCGACCCGCGGTTCGTGATCCAGGAGCACCACGCCCGCCGGCTCCACTACGACCTGCGGCTCGAGCGGGACGGCGTGCTGAAGAGCTGGGCGGTGCCGAAGGGCGTGCCCGAGACGGCCCAGCGCAACAGCCTCGCCGTGCAGACCGAGGACCACCCGATGGAGTACCTCGTCTTCGAGGGCACCATCCCCGACGGACAGTACGGTGCGGGCTCGATGACGGTGTGGGACACCGGCACGTACGAGACCGAGAAGTGGCGCGACGACGAGGTCATCTTCACGCTCTCCGGTCGCGTCGGCGGTCCGCTCGGCCGCGTGCGGCTCGCGCTCATCCGGACCGAGGGCGAGGGCGAGAAGAGCCAGTGGCTGCTGCACCGCATGAAGGAGCAGCAGCACGCGTCGGCCGCGGAGCCGACCCGGGCCGAGACGGAGCCCGCCGCCCGGGCCACGGTCGCCGACCCCGCGCCGCCGGCCGCCCGCCGGCCGCGGGCCCGCGGCGGATCCGCGCCATCCGCTCGACTGCCGGCCGTGCCGAAGCCGATGTTGGCGACCTCGGGCACCATCGGCCGCGTGACGGGCGACGACTGGGCGCTCGAGTGGAAGTGGGACGGCATCCGCGTGATCGCCCAGGTCGAGGACGGCGAGACCCGGCTCGTGAGCCGGAACGGCATCGACGTCACCGCCACCTATCCGGAGCTCGGCGAACTCGCACGCGTGCTCCGCGCCGACGCGGTCGTCGACGGCGAGATCGTCGCGCTCGACGAGGCCGAGCGCCCCGACTTCGGGCTGCTGCAGCGGCGCATGAACCTGTCGAAGCCGCGCGAGATCGAGGCGGCCGCGGCATCCGTGCCGGTCGTGCTGCACCTGTTCGACGTGCTCGAGGTCGCGGGCACGGCGACGGTCGACGAGCCGTACGAGCGGCGGCGCGAGCGGCTCGAGCGGCTCGTGCGGCGTCGCGACGACGTCCCGGTCGACCTGCCGGCCGGCGTCGGGATGCCGCCCGAGGAGGCGCTCGAGGAGGCCCGCCGCCTCGGCCTCGAGGGGCTCGTCGCCAAGCGCCGCCGGTCGACCTACCGTCCCGGGGCGCGCAGCGACGACTGGGTGAAGGTCAAGCTGTCGCGCACGCAGGAGGTCGTGGTCGTGGGGTATCGGCGGGGCGTGGGCGGCCGTGCCGGTCGCATCCGCTCGCTGCTGCTCGGCGTGCCGACGGCCGAGGGCGGATGGCGCTACGCGGGCCGGGTCGGTTCGGGCCTGCGTGAGCGCGACGCCGAACGCCTGCTCGAGCGGCTCGACGGGATGAGCGTGCCGGAGCCGCCGGTGCCGGGCGTCCCCGGCGAGGATCTCGTCGACGCCGTCTGGGTCCGACCCGAGCTGGTGGGCGAGATCGAGTTCGGCGAGTGGACGCGCACGGGGGTCGCCCGGCACCCCAGGTGGCGCGGACTGCGACCCGACAAGCGGCCGGAGGACATCCGGCTGGAGGAGCCGCAGGACGGCGCCTGAGGTCGTTCAGGGGAACGCGGTTGCCCGAACGACCTGTGAATCGACGTACAGAGCGGTCATTGTGGAACAAGATGAGTGCGGTCGCCCCCGAACGGGGGTACCGTGTGCCCCGTGGGCACTCTCTATTACGGCGATTCCGGTACTCCGGTCGAGGTCGAGGATCGCGCGCTCGCGCATCTGAAGATCGCGATCACGACGAAGCTGCGACGCGGCGAGAGCTTCATGCTCTCGTGGCGCCACGGCCACGACCAGCCTCGCGGGCGCAGCTCGCTCTGGCTGCACCCCGCCATCCCGCTCCGCTTCGTCTTCGAAGAGGTCGAGGCCGGCGAACTCAGCCGCGACTGGATCGAAGAACTCATGCGGTCCGCGAACTCCGGCGGCGGCATCCAGCTCGACCCCGAGCGGATGGCGAAGGAACTGGGCACGCACGTCGGGCCGAAGCCCGTCGAAGCGGCCTGACCCGGGGGGTACGCCGGTCCGACGCATCCGGCCGTCCGCTACGGGACGGCCGGCATTCGCCATGCCGTCAGCGGCGGCGCAGCTCGCCCGCCGCGGGGCAGTCGAAGGGATCCCGGGCGGCGAGCCCGACCCGGTTCAGGTACTCCACGACGATCCCGTACGAGCGCATGAGGGTCGTCTCGGTATAGGGGATGTCGAGGGAGCGGCAGTGCTCCCGCACGATGTCGCGCGCCTTGCCGAGGTGCGGGCGCGGCATGCTCGGGAACAGGTGGTGCTCGACCTGGTGGTTGAGACCGCCCATCAGCGGGCTGGTCCACCGGCCCGTGATGTTGCGCGAGGTCAGCACCTGCTTGCTCAGGAAGTCGAGCTTCGCGCCGGCCGGCACGAGCGGCATGCCCTTGTGGTTCGGGGCGAACGAGGCGCCCATGTAGACGCCGAAGACGGCCAGCTGCACCCCGAGGAACGCGAACGCCATCCCGAGCGGCAGGAACCAGAACACGACGCCCACGTACAGTGCGAGACGCGTGCCGATGAGCCCGAGCTCGAGCGCACGGCCGGGCACGGCGCGCCGCTCGAAGAGCGACCGGATCGACGTCACGTGCAGGTTGATGCCCTCGAGCATCAGCAGGGGGAAGAAGAGCCACCCCTGGCGCTGTGTGATCCAGCGGATGAGACCGCGCTGCTTCGCCGCCGACTCCTCGGTGAACGAGACGGTGTCGAACTCGATGTCCGGATCCTTGCCGACCTGGTTCGGGTTGGCGTGGTGCCGGGTGTGCTTGGTCATCCACCACTGGTAGCTGATGCCCACCACGGCGGTCGCGACCACCCGGCCGACACGGTCGTTCGCCTTGCCCGACGACATCACCGCGCGGTGCGAGGCCTCGTGCGCGAAGAACGCGAACTGCGTGAAGATGATGCCGAGCGCCGCGGCGATGAGCAGCTGGAACCACGAGTCGCCGAGCAGGACGAACCCGGCGATGGCGCCGCCGAGGGCGACTGCCAGCCCGCCCACGAGCAGGCTGTAGAACCACGGCGTGCGTCGCAGCAGGCCGCTCTCCTTGATGACCTGCGAGAGCGCGGAGTAGCTCTGGGTGACCGCGGGACGGTTCCCGCGGGGCGAGGTGGAGCGAACGGCACCGAGGTGCGCGGAAGGGCTGAGCGTCGTGATGATCCGGCCTGTCGTCGTCGTCGACTTCCCAGCCGGTGTAGCACGAGCGAATGCCCGCTGCAGATATCGCAAGCGTACGTCGGAGTGCGTACCGCGTGGGGCATGTCCGGCAGATCCCCAGCAGACCGCCACCCGGCACACGGGTGGGCGATGCTACGACTCCTCGGAGACGTCGTCGACGAGCAGCTGGAGCAGCGCCGTCTCGCGGGTGCCGCGGAGGTTCACGAGCCGCCCGTGCTCGTACGCCTCGATCACCCGCGGGTCGACGTAGCTCGCCTTCGCGATCGCCGGGGTGTTGCCCAGCACCTCGCTCGCGTGCACGATCGCCTCCTTGACGGATGCCGCTCGAGCCCGCTTGGTGCCGGCGGTGCCGAGTTGTGCGAGCCGGTCGGCCGCGGCGACGGTGCCGCGCAGCGTGCGGAAGTCCTTCGCCGTGAAGTCGCCGCCCGTGCGACCGCGGATGTCCTCGTTCACGTCGACCGGCCCGAGCGGCCGCATCCGGCGTCCGTGACTGAACGCGTACAGCCGGGAGCTGGGGGAGCGGCCCTCCATCGCCGCGATGAACGCCGCGAGCGACTCGTCCGAGAGCTTGAGGTCCTGCGAGATGCCGCCCTTCGCGCGGAACTTCAGGCGCACCACGTCCTCGCCCTCGAGCCGGGCGTTGCGCACGAGCAGCGTCGTCAGGCCGCGGCTGCGCGCCGTCGCGAGCGACTCCTCCGAGCCGATGCGGATGGCGCCGAGGTCGAGGGTCCGGAACGCCGCCGCGAGCACGCGCTCGCGCACGAGTTCCGCGAGGGCCAGGTCGCGGCGCACGCTGCGCCGGGCACCCGGCAGCGCCTCGGCGAGGGCGGTCATCCGCAGGAACTTCTCCATGTCCTGCTGCTCGCGCCACACCGGGTGGTACAGGTACTGCCGGCGCCCGGCGGCATCGACGCCCACCGCGAGGATGTGCGCGTTCGGTGCCTCGGCGATCCAGACGTCGTCCCAGGCGGGCGGGATGGCCAGGTCGGCGATCCGGTTGCGGTCGACGCGGTCGACGGGCGTGCCGTCGGCGTGCCGGTAGGCGAAGCCGCGACCCCGGCGGAGCCGCGTGATGCCGGGCGACGCGTACGGTTCGACGCGTCGCAGTCGCGGCATCCGCTGCCCCTCAGTGGTTGCGCAGGGCGCTGATGAGCTCGCCCTTGCGCTTGCTGCTGTACCCGGAGAGGCCGAGTTCCTTCGCCCGCTTCTTCAGCTCGGGCACGGTCCAGTCCTCGTAGTCGCCCGACTTGCCGCCCTTGCGACCGACCGAGCTGCGGCCGCGCGCAGCGGCGGCGTTGGAGATCCGGGCCGCCTTCTCCTTCGAGTTCCCCTCGTCGCGGAGCTTCTCGTAGAGCTCCGGGTCTTTCAGGGACGACTGTCCCCGTCGATTCGCCGGCATGACCTGCTCCTTCCTCGTTGCTGCGGCCGCCCGTGGCTCAGAGCGGCTTGCCCCCGGTGACCGGGAGGATCGCCCCGGACGTGTACGACGCGTCGTCCGAGGCGAGGTAGACGTATGCGCCGGCGAGCTCGGCCGGCTGGCCGGCACGGCCGAGGGGCGTGTCCTGGCCGAACTTCGGCAGCTTGTCGGGCCATCCCGTCGCCGGGATGAGCGGGGTCCAGATGGGACCCGGCGCGACCGAGTTGACGCGGATGCCGCGGGGCCCGAGCTCCTCGGCCAGCGCGCGCGTGAACGCGACGAGCGCCGCCTTCGTCATCGCGTAGTCGACGAGGCGCGACGACGGGTCGAAGCCCTGGATCGACGAGGTCGTGATGATCGACGCCCCCGCCTGCATCCTCGGCACGGCGGCCCGGGCGAGGAACACGCTCGCGTAGAGGTTGATGCGCATGACGGCGTCGAAGTCGGCCGAGGGCACCTCGTCGATGCCGCCGCGGTCGCGCTGATGGGCCGCGTTGAGCACGAGCAGGTCGATGCCGCCGAACGCGTCGCACGTGCGGTCGACGAGGTCGGCGCAGTGCTGCTCGTCGCGCAGGTCGCCCGGCAGCAGCTCGGCCTTGCGACCGGCGTCGGTGACCCAGCGGGCGGTCTCCTCCGCGTCGGCCTGCTCCGACTCCAGGTAGGAGATGGCGACGTCGGCGCCCTCGCGGGCGAAGGCGATGGCGACGGCGCGGCCGATGCCGGAGTCGCCGCCGGTGATGAGGGCCCGGCGGCCGGTCAGCCGACCCGAGCCGCGGTAGCTGTACTCGCCGTGGTCGGGCTGCGGCGACATCGCCGGCGTGAGGCCGGGCGGCTGCTGCTCCTGCCGAGGGAACGGCTCGGCGGCGTGCTTGGTGGTCGGGTCGATCAGGTGGTCGGTCATGGGACCTCCTCGTGTCGGTTCCAGCTCGTCCGGACCATGCCACCGTACGCGCGGCCAACGGCCGCCGCGAAGGGTTGACAGGCGCCGCCGAGGCGCTGCGCGGCGGGGGCGGGGCGAGCGGATGCCGCGCGGGTATCACGCGCCGCGAAGCAGCGGCAACCCCTCGCGACCGGCGTCGCGTCCCCCGTACGGTCGAGGGCACGAGGCCACTGGCTGCCTCGGAGGCCCGCCGAGCCCGGCGGGCCGTGAACCGTCCACGCGACGGAACCCGAAGGAGAGATCATGAACATCCTCATCGCCATCATCGCCATCGCCGCCATCGTGCTGCTGATCACGGGCGGCGTCGTGCAGTCCCTGCAGTTCCTGCTCTGGGTCGGCCTCGTGCTCGCGGTCCTGGCCGTCATCGTGTTCCTGGTGCGCTACCTCGGTGGGAAGAAGGCGGTCTGACCGACCGCACCGACCTCACGGCGGGCGTCTCCTTCGGGAGGCGCCCGCCGTCGTCGTGCGGGAGTACCCTCGGGGCATGGGCACGCTGTTCTACGGCGACGCCGCGACCCCGATCGGCATCGAGGATCGCGCGCTCGCTCATCTCAAGGTCGCGATCATCACGAAGCTGCGCCGGGGCGAGTCCTTCACGGTCTCCTGGCAGCACGCCGACGACCAGCCACGCGGGCGATCGACGCTCTGGCTGCATCCCAACATCCCGCTGCGGTTCGTGTTCGACGAGCCGGAGCCTCCGGAGCTCAGCCGGGCGTGGATCGAGGAGCTGATGCGGTCGGCGAACTCCACCGGCGGCATCCGACTCGTGCCGGAACAGCTCGACACCGGGCCGATCGCGACGGTGGACCCGCTCGCGATCGAACCCGGTGTCGGGGCGCGCGCCGACTAGTGCGTCAGGCGCGGAGGTCGGGGTCGCTGCCGGCGACGCCGTCGCTCGTGGGCGGGTTCACGGAACCCGGTGCGGCGGTGCCGCCGCCCATCCCGGCGCCCGCGGTGCCGGTGCCGCCGGTGCCCGGCGTGGTCTCCTGACCGCCGTGCACCTCGCCGCGCCAGGCCCCGGTGGGGGCGTTGCGGTCCTCGATGAACTCCTTGAACCGGTGCAGGTCGCGCTTGACCTGCGCGTCGTCGAGCTGAAGTGCAGCGCCGGCCTTCTCGATGAAGCCCTCGGGCTCCCACTCGATGGTGAGGTCGATCCGGGTGCGTCCGTCCGATCCGGGCCGGAAGTCGACGCGGCCGCGGTGCTGGACCTCGGCGGCGGTGCTGCGCCATGCGACGTGGTCGTCGGGCACCTGGTCGGAGACGTCGGCGTCGAACTCGCGCTTCACGCCCGCGATCGAGACCACCCAGTGCGTGGTGGTGTCGTCGACCTGCGTGACGGACTCGACGCCGCTCATGAAGTGCGGGAACGACTCGAACTGCGTCCACTGGTCGTAGGCCACGCGAACGGGCACGTCCACCTCGATGTCAGCGGTGACGGTCGTGCTCATGCTGATCCTCCGTTCCGGGCACGCTCGGTGCGCGCCCAGACCTCACGCTAGGCAGGCGCCTCCGAGGGGTCGAGGGGTTGCAGCATCCGTCGGCCGCTGATACCACGGAGGGACGACGACAGCTCGGGGGTGCGCGAATGGGTGATCAGGCGACGGATGCCGAGCGGTGGTGGCCGCACGTGTCGATCGAGGCGAAGCACGCCATCCTCGACGACCTGGAGGGCGACCTGCCCGAGAACGTGCGACGCGAGATCGCGGAGCACTCGGACGGGGAGGCGCCCGAGCGGCTCTCCGACGCCGACGTGCGGTTCATCCGCACGCAGATCGAGCCGGTCGACTGACCGGCTCGAACCTCGGCGCGACGCGCGTCACTCGATCTCGAGGGGCTCGTCCTCGGTGGGCTCGGGCACGTACTGCAGCCCGGCCGTGCTGTTCGCCGACAGCAGCAGCTGTTCGATCCACAGGCGGTTGAGCTTCGGCGGACGATTGCCGCTGAAGACGAACTGCAGCGGGATCGACTCGTGCAGCCAGAGGGTGGTGCGACCGCTTCCGTGCTCGATGCCGTGCTCCCAGGTCATGGCGAAGCTCTCGGAACGGCGCAGCTTGTTGATGATCGCCACGCGCAGGTGCGCGAGGGTCCGGTCCTCGATCTCGATCTCGCGGTTCGAGGAGTTGTAGATGAGCTTGCCCATGCCGAGACTCTAACGCGCCGGAGGGCCTGATCCCCGTACCATGACGGCGGCGAGGGGGTGTCAACCCCCTGACGCCTCGCGGCAGGGCCCGCTGGGATGGCACGCATGAGAGCCGTGACCTGGCACGCTGCCCGAGACATCCGCGTCGACGAGGTCGACGACCCGCGCATCGTCGATCCGACCGACGCCATCGTGCGGGTCACGTCGACGGCGATCTGCGGATCCGACCTGCACCTGCTCGACGTGTTCGGCCCGGTCATGCACCGGGGCGACATCCTCGGCCACGAGGCGATGGGCGTCGTCGAGGCGGTCGGGTCGGCCGTGGAGCGCGTGGCGGTGGGCGACCGCGTCATCGTGCCGTTCGTGATCTCGTGCGGCGCGTGCTCGATGTGCCGGCGCGGCCTGAACACGCAGTGCGAGACGACCCGCAACGTGGACCAGGGCACCGGCGCCAAGCTGTACGGGTACACCGAGCTCTACGGGCGGGTCATGGGCGGGCAGGCCGAGGCACTCCGGGTGCTGCTCGCCGATGCGAACCTGCGCGTCGTCGGGCGCGACCTGCCCGACGAGCGGTACCTCTTCCTCACGGATGTCGCACCGACGGCCTGGCAGGCAGTGGAGTACGCGGGGCTCGAGCCGGGCGACACCGTCGCGGTGGTCGGCCTCGGCCCGGTCGGCCAGATGGCCGCGCGCATCGCCCGCCACCGCGGGCATCGGGTCCTCGGGGTGGACCCGGTCGAGGAGCGCCGGCTCATGGCCGAGCGGTACGGCGTCGAGACGCTCGATTACGCGGGCCACGAGGAGGCCGTGGACGGCCTCCTGAGCGCGACCGGCGGCGCGGGGCCGGACGCCGTCATCGACGCCGTCGGCACGGAGGCGCACGGCAGTCCGGGTGCGGCGCTCCTGCAGAACGTCGTCGGGTCGCTGCCGAAGGGACTCGCCAAGGGCATGCTGATGAAGGCCGGGGTCGATCGGCTCTCCGCGCTGAACCTCTCGATCGACGGCGTCCGCCGCGGGGGTCGGCTGTCGGTGGTCGGGGTGTACGGCGGGAACGCCGACCCCATGCCGATGATGACGATCTTCGACAAGCAACTCACCGTGCGGTTCGGCCAGGCCAACGTGCAGCGGTGGCTCGACGACCTCGTGCCCCTGGCCGAGGCCGACGACGACCCGCTGGGGTTCGCCGACTTCGCGACGCACCGCGCCCCCCTCACCGAGGCGGCGGCCATGTACGACCTCTTCAAGGAGAAGCGCGAGGGCTGCGTGAAGGTCGTCCTGAAGCCCTGAGCCCGCCCATCCGGAGCCGATCGGCGAAGCGGTTGTCCCCCGGCGAGGGGACAACCGCTTCGCCAGAGAAGCGCTTCTGTCAAGGCCCTTCTCGGCACCGCCCGCACCCGCCTAGCTTTGCTCCGTCCGGGGGACGTGGACGCAGACGAATGGGGTTGGCATGGGTATCGATCGACGCGCACGTGCGCTGGGGGTGTTCGCCGCGGCAGGTCTGCTGCTGAGCGGATGCGCCGTCGGCACGGGCGGACAGTCCGGGGGAACCGACGCCGAGTTCGACTCCGGTGCGGAGCTGTCGGGCGACCTGACGGTGATGGGATTCTCGGGCGTGGACGAGGTCGCGACCTCGCGCATGGAACTCGCCGAGTCCGAACTGGGCGACGTGAACGTCAAGCTCATCGAGGGCGAACTGGACATCCAGCAGTTCCTCTCCGCCGTCGCGACGGGCGACCCGCCCTCGCTCCTGTACGCCGACCGCGACCAGATCGGCTCGCTCGCCGCCCGCGGCGCGATCCTCCCGCTCGAGGACTGCATCGACGGCGAGGGGATCGAGACCGGTGACTTCGTCGAGTCCGCGCTCAACCAGGTGACGCTCGACGGCACCGTCTACGGCATCCCCGAGTTCAACACCGTGCAGCTCACGATGGCCAACGCCGACCTCCTCGAGGCGGCCGGCATGAGCATCGACGACGTCAACGGGTCGGACCGCGAGGCGATGACCGAGGCGGCGGCCGCGATGGCCCAGAACGACGGCGGCAAGGTCAGCGTCATCGGCGTCGACTCCAAGCTGCCCGAGTTCCTTCCGCTGTGGGTGGCCGCTGCGGGCGGATCCGTCATGAGCGAGGACGGCCGCACCGCCCAGCTCGACGACGAGACGACCATCGAGTCGCTCGAGTGGGCGGTCGACATCTACGAGCAGCAGGGCGGGTTCAGCGCGATCAAGGCGACCCGCGACGCGGCCGACTTCTTCGGCGGCGGCAACCAGTTCGCCACGAACACGCTGGGCGCCATGCCCATGGAGCAGTGGTACCTCAACGTGCTGAACGAGGTGTCGCCCGACGCGCCGATGGCCTTCGACACGGTCCGCACGACCGAGGGCGAGCCCATCGCCTTCGCCGGCGGTTCGGCGTGGGCGATCCCGGCCGGCAGCGACAACCCCGAGGCGGCCTGCCGCTGGGCGCGCGTCATGACCTCGGTCGACGCCTGGCGCGCCGCCGCCGATGCGCGAGTCGCGCTCCGCGAGGAGGAGGGCCTGCCCTTCACCGGCATCCTCACCGGCAACACGGTCGCCGACGAGGAGATCGAGGGCATGACCACCGCCGACGAGGCGCCGTGGAGCGAGGGCGTCGCCGCGATGTACGAGGCGAACCAGAACACCCGCACGCTCCCCGCGAACCCGGCCGACGCCGAGTTCGACGACGCGATGCAGGAGGCGGTGAACCGGGTGCTGAACGGCCAGGCCGAGCCGGCCGAGGCGCTCGCCAAGGCGCAGCAGACCGCGCAGGCGGCGCTCGACGAGGCATGGGCGGAGCTCGAGGGCGGTGACTGATGACCACGGCGACCCGGCCGGGCGGCGTCAGCTCCCAGCCGGATGACTCGAAGCCCCCGGTCGGCGGCGCGCGCGTCGCGCCGCCGACCGGGGCGGCTCCCCGCAACCGGGCGCGGGCGCGGCGACGCAACCTCTTCTCGGCGCTGCTGTTCCTCAGCCCGTGGATGATCGGCTTCCTCGTCTTCACGGCGTGGCCGATGATCTACAGCGCGTACCTCTCGCTGACCGACTACGACGTGATCAACAATCCCGAGTTCGTCGGGATCGAGAACTACGTGGCGATGGCCTCGGACGAGAAGCTCCTCCTCGCGCTCGGCAACACGGCGTTCTTCGCCCTGCTCCAGGTGCCGATGTACGTGGTCGTCTCGCTCGGCCTCGCCCTGCTCCTCGACCGCGCCGGCCGGGCGTCGGGCTTCTTCCGCACGGTGTTCTTCCTGCCGAAGATGACGCCTCCGGTCGCGGTGGGCGTGCTGTTCCTCCTGCTGTTCAACGGTTCGAACGGCATCGTGAACGCCGCGCTCGGGATGGTCGGCATCGACGGTCCGTCGTGGACGACCGACCCGAACTGGGTGAAGCCGGGCCTCGTGCTCATGTCGCTCTGGACGGTCGGCGCGTCGGTGATCATCCTGCTCGCCGCCCTCCGCAACGTGCCGAAGGAGCTCTACGAGTCGGCACAGCTCGACGGTGCGGGCTTCTGGCGGCAGGCGACGAGCGTGACCCTGCCGATGATCAGCCCGGCACTGTTCTTCATCATCGTCGTCAACACGATCGCGGCGCTGCAGACGTTCGACGAGGCGTACACCGCGTTCTTCGGCGCAGGCAACTCCACGTACAGCAACGACGCGGCCCTGTTCTACGTCATCTACCTGTTCCAGCAGGCGTTCGAGTTCCTGAACATGGGCTACGCGTCCGCCATGGCGTGGCTGCTGTTCCTCGTCATCATGATCATCACCGCGATCCAGCTCGTCGTCTCGCGCCGGCTCGTCTACTACGAGGGGGACCGATGAGCACCGACATCCGCGTGGCGGCCGCCGAATCCGAGGCGGTGCAGCCCGATCGAAGCGGCACGGATGCCGCCACCCGGTCGGTCCCGGCCGGCCCCCGGGGCCGGGCGCGAACCAAGCGACGCGTGGGCACGGTGCTCGCGTGGGTCGCGCTCTCGCTCCTCGGCATCGTGTTCGTGTACCCGTTCGTGTGGCTGGTCAGCGCATCCTTCAAGCCGCGCAGCGACGTCTTCGACAACCGGCTCATCCCGGAGACGTTCACCTGGGACAACTACTTCCAGGTGTGGCAGGAGGCGCCGCTCGCGCTCTGGATCCTGAACACCGCGATCGTCACGGTGCTCGCGGCCGTGACGGTCACGATCTCGAGCGCCATGGTCGCGTGGGGATTCGCCTACTTCCGCTTCCGGGGCCGCGGGGTGCTGTTCGGGCTCGTGCTGGCGACCATGATGCTGCCGGGCGCGGTGACGATGATCCCGACGTTCCTGATCTGGAACGCGCTCGGACAGGTGGGCACGCTCACCCCGCTGTGGGCGGGCAACCTCTTCGGCAGCGCGTTCTACATCTTCCTGCTGCGGCAGTTCTTCCTCGGGCTGCCGCGCGACCTGTTCGAGGCGGCGCGCATCGACGGGGCGAGCCAGTGGGGCGTCTTCTGGCGCATCGCCCTGCCCCTCACGGGTCCGGCGCTCGCCGTGGTGCTCGTGTTCGAGGTGCAGGCGGTGTGGACCGACCTCATGCGCGCGCTGATCTACCTGCGCGACTCGTCGACGTTCACGGTGCCGCGCGGCCTCAAGTCGCTCGTCGACGCCTACGGCTTCGGCGGCGAGTGGCACTGGGAGATCATCGTCACGGCAAGCGTGATCACGACGATCCCGCTGATCATCGTGTTCTTCCTCGCGCAGAAGCGGATCATCGACGGGGTCGCCTCGACGGGACTCAAGGGCTAGACGAGCGGATGCCGCGGGGCCGGCCGCGCCCCCCACGCCCCGCCTCGCGGCATCCGTTCAGCCCTCGACCGCGGTGACGTCGTGCGGCGTGCCCACGGGCTTCGACTCGCTCGAGCCGCGCTGTCGCAGGACGATGGTCAGGGCGACCATGCTGCCGACGGCGAGGAACTCCGACTGCCAGTTCTGCAGGGTGCGGTTCCAGAAGTCCGGGTTCACGACGTACTCCGCGAGGGTGACGGCAGGCTCGCCGTGCATGGCCTGCTCCTCGTTGTAGACGACCTGTCCGGTGAGGGCCTGCGCGAGCCACGAGAGCAGGAAGATCGCGCCCATCGTCACCAGGAGCGAGTTGCTGTAGAGCCACAGACGCCAGCCGCCGACGCGAGCCCAGCGAGGCGAGTCCGGGAGGGCGTGCCGGCCGACGTGCTGCTCGTCGTCGCCCTCCACGCCTTCCTCGCCGGGCTGCTTCGACTCGGGCGACCCGCGCTGCACGAACCAGATCGTCGCGAGGATGAAGGCGAAGAACTGGAGGTACTCGGACTGCCAGTTCTCGGCGACGTCGACCACGAAGTCGGACGAGGTCACGAACTGCACCCAGGTCTCGACCGGCTGGCCGTGCTCGACGTGCTCCTCGTTCACGACCGCGAGACCGGCGAGGGACTGCAGGCCCAGCGAGATCAGGAACAGCGCGGCGAAGACGATGCTGAGCAGGTGCTGGCGGACGCGCATGGCTACCTCCCGGAGAGTGCGACGGCGAACATGTACGCGAGCCCGGCGAAGATGCCGACCACCCACGCGGTGAACACGAGCCTCATGCTCGGAACGTACTCCCCGAGCAGCGCGTTCCGGCATGGGCTTGACGGGAGGCGGTCGGGCCGTCGATTGGCGCCGCGGCGGCGGGTGGGTTAGAGTAACGGGGTTGCCTGATGAGCGGAGATCGCGCAGGCGACATCCCATGCGCCCGTAGCTCAATGGATAGAGCATCTGACTACGGATCAGAAGGTTGGGGGTTCGAGTCCCTCCGGGCGCGCGGAACCACTGAACGGCCCGCTTCGGCGGGCCGTTCGTCGTTTCCGGGTGCGGCCCGCCGGAGCGGTCGGCTAGAAGCGCGGCGGCGCGTCGGCCGGCCGCACGTGCAGCCACGCCACGTGGCACGGGTCGAGCACGATGCCGCGGTCGAGCGTGATGCGCCGGTCGGTGATGAGCTCGTGCGCCTCCGGCGCGAACCCGGAGAGGGTCAGCGCGTCGACGGTCGCGGGCGCGTCACCCACGTTGGCCAGGCAGAGCACGACCGTGGTGTCGGCGGATGCCGCGGCATCCGCCCCGCCCGGCCGCTGGTAGCCGAGCACCGTGGGGTGCTTCGCGTCGAACGGGACGAGCCGCCCGCCCGCGAGCTCGGGCGTGGAGCGCCGCACCTGCACGAGGCGACGCAGCCCCGCGTAGACGGCGCCCGCGGGCGTCGACGGGTCGTGGCGGCGCGCGTACGCCTCGGCGGGGTAGTGCGGTCGGTTCACCCAGCGGCTGTCGTCGGCGAGCGCCGGGTCGTCGACGTACGAGTAGTCGTTCTGCTGCGCGACCTCGTCGCCGAGGTAGATGAGCGGGATGCCGCCCGTCGACAGCGCGATCGCGTGGGCGAGCAGCACCCGGTCGACGCCGTGCGGGTCGCCGGCCTCGATGCCGGCGAGCGAGGCGGTGGTGCCGGCCACGCGCGCGTCGCCCGTGCGCGGGTTCTCCTGGAAGGGGACGCCGCGCGCGAAGCTGCCCGGGAACCGGTTGACGTAGAACGCGTTGAGGAACCGGCGGTGGTCGAACCCGTCGATGCCGAACTCGGCGGCATCCTCGTCGGCGAAGGTCCAGCCGATGTCGTCGTGGCCGCGAACGTAGTTCACCCACGCGCACCCGTCGGGCAAAGCGTGCCGGCGCTCCAGCGCCTGCCGCAGCATCCGCGGGTCGCGCGTCGCGAGCGCCTCCCAGGTGAGCGCCATCTGCAGCGGGTTGTACGAGAGCTGGCACTCGCCGAGCGAGATGTACTCGACGACCTCGTCGGGGTGCACGATCGCCTCGGACTTGAACAGCAGGCTCGGCGCGGCGATGCGCAGCACGGCGTTGAACGCCTGCAGCAGCAGGTGCGCCTCGGGGAGCGACTCGCACGGCGTGCCGAGTCGCTTCCAGATGAACGCGACCGCGTCCATGCGCAGCACGTCGACGCCGAGGTTGGCGAGGAAGAGCATCTCGCCGGCCATCGCGCGGAACACCGCCGGGTTGGCGTAGTTCAGGTCCCACTGGAACGAGTGGAACGTCGCCCAGATCCAGCGGCCGTCGGGCAGCTGCACGAACGAGCCGGGGTGGTCGTCGGGGAAGATCTCCCGCACGGTCCGCTCGTAGGCGTCGGGCATCGTGCGGTCGGGGAAGATCAGGTAGAAGTCCTCGTACGCGGGGTCGCCCGAGACCGCGCGCTCGGCCCACTCGTGGTTCGACGCCGTGTGGTTGAAGATGAAGTCGAGCACGAGCGAGATGCCGTTGGCGCGGAGTTCGGTCGCGAGCTGCTGCAGGTCGTCGATCGTGCCGAGGTGCGGCGCGACCGCCCGGTAGCTGGTGACCGCGTAGCCCCCGTCGGAGTTGCCCTCGGGCACCGCGAACAGCGGCATGAGGTGCAGGTAGGTGAGGCCGAGCTCGACGAACTCCGGGATCTTCGCGCGCACGCCCTCGAGGTCGCCGGCGTAGCGGTCGACGTAGCAGACCCCGCCGAGCATCCGGTTCGACAGGTACCATCCGGTGTCCTGCTCGCGGCGGGCGTCGGCGGCCTTGAGGTCGGCCGGACGGGCCGCCCACGACGCACCGGCGTCGGCGACGACGCCCGTCAGGGCCTCGAGCGCGTCGGGCCGGTCGCCGTACAGGCGTCGGAACAGCCCGTGCAGGGTGGGGAAGTGCGCGGCGAGGCGCGCCCCGAACGCCGCATCGGCGGTGACGGATGCCGCGGGCAGCGCCCGGCGGATGTCTGCGAGATCACGTGCGGCGTCGGTTCCCAGGCGTGCCATACGTCAAGACTGCACCATTCCGGGCCCGTGTCCCCCGGTTTGGGGGACAACCGCGCTTTCCGCGTGATCACGCGGATCTGCGGCGATCGGGGCCTCCCGCGGGCCGTCCCGAGGCGAAACGCGATGTCGCGCACTCAGGACTCCCGGATACCCTCGGAACCGGCTTGTCTTCCGCGATCGGGGTCGACTATGAGGGGTACCACCACGATCGGCCAGGCGCCGATCATCCGTCGCGCGGCGATGCTCGCCGCCATGACCGCCATCGCGTTCGCGGTGGCCGTCGCCGTCGTGCAGTTGCTGCTGCGATGGTCGGGACGGGCGATCGGCGCGGTCGATGCGGCGGTGGCGACCGCATGCCTCATCGTCGCGGTCGTCGTCGCGACGGTGCTGCTCGGGGCGCTGATCGTCGCCGGCGCCGACCACCGGCCTCCGGCCGAGGTCGCGTCGCGCGGCAGCCTCCGGCTCACGAGCGGCCGCCGCGCCGCGGCGAACGCCGCGGTGTGGGCGGCGATTGCGGCGCTCGCGGTCGGCGCGGCGGGGGACGCCTTCACCCCGCTTCCCGGCGGTGCGGTCGTCGCGGCCGCGCTGATCGCGGGTGCGCTGGCCGCCGTCACGGGCGCCGTGCACCGGCGGGCGCACCGGCAGTCGGCGTACCGGTCGTTCAACGTCGTCGCCATGCTGCTCGCGGCCGGCTGCCTGGCGAGCATGAGCCTGACGTCGACGGGCGACTGGTGGTCCCTGAACTTCAGCACCCTGGGCACCTCGAACGACATCGCCGCGGCGTGCTTCAACCTCGCCCTCATCCTCTCCGGCGGCGCCATGGCCGCGATGTCGGGCCGACTCGCCAGCGGCATCGCCCGACGCGCCTACGACGCCCGGCGCGGCGCGGTGCCGACCGTCCGGGCGCTGATCGCGGTCATCGGCGTCGCGCTCGCCGGGGTGGGCGTCGTGCCGATCGACACCGACGAGGTGCTGCACAACGTGTTCGCGTGCGGCGCCGGTGCGGCGTTCGCGCTGCTCGCCTCGCTCACGCCCGTCCTGGTGCGACGGATGCCGCGGGTGCTGGTCCGCACGTCGCGGGCGTCGCTCGCGCTCGAGGTGTCGGCGTTCGTCATCTACGAGCGGCTGGGGCTCGTGTCGCTGACGGTGTTCGAGATCGTCGCGTTCGCCCTCGTCTTCGTATGGCTGATCACCCTCGTGGTGACGACGCACCCGGTGGTGATCCACGAGCTCGCCGAGCTCGAGCCGCTGGTCGACGAACCGGCCGGCGAGTCGATGCGCGGCGCCGTGGACGGCACCGCGGTGCTCGAGCCGGCGGGTGCGTCGCGTGGACCCGCCCGCCGCGCGGCATCCGTCGTCTCACCGCCGGGAATGGCCGGGGCGTTCGCGCGGTTGACTCCGATCAGAACTTGAGTCGAGCCGACTCAATTCGTACGATTGTGGTAGAGCATGAGTCGATGCGACTCAACTTCGCCGCGACCGAAAGGAGATCCGATCATGGCCACCAACGACCCGTTCCGCGACCTGGACCGCCTCGCGTCCGCGATCTTCGACACGACGCGCCGAGGGCCGCGTCGCATGCCGATGGACCTGTACCGCGACGGCGACCACTACGTGCTGACCGCCGACCTGCCGGGCATCGACCCGGGCTCGGTCGACATCGACGTCGACGGGCAGCTGCTCACGATCCGCGCCGAGCGCACGCTGCCCTCGGGCGACGACGTCAAGTGGATCACGCGTGAGCGCGAGGCCGCCTCGTTCCTGCGCCAGCTGAGCCTCGGCCAGGGCGTCGACACCGAGCGCATCTCGGCCAGCTACGCCAACGGCGTGCTCAGCGTCACCATCCCGGTGAGCGAGAAGGCCAAGCCGCGCAAGGTCGTCGTCGAGTCGGCCGACTCGACGCGGTCCGTCGCCGCGGGCGGCGAGTCCATCCAGCCGGTCGAGTCGTGACCGACACCGGGGTGCGGTTCCGTCGAGACGACGAGGCTCGCCGCTACGAGATGCACGTCGACGGCGAGCTCGCCGGATTCGCCGAGTTCCGCATCCGGCCGGAGGGCACCATCGTGTTCACCCACACGGTGGTGCTCCCCGGCCGCGAGGGGCAAGGGCTGGGCAGCATGCTCGCCCGCCACGTCCTCGACGACGCGGTCTCCCGCGGGGAGCGCATCGTGCCGCGCTGCCCGTTCATCGCCGCGTACCTGCGTCGCCACGACGGCTACGAGGCGTCGGTCGACTGGCCCGAGGGCGCGCCGCGCGAGGGCTGACCCGGGCCGTCCGGGCGTGACCCCCGCTCTGGGGCGGTGTGCCGGGCACGCGCGGGACGATACGATCGCTCAACACCCGAGCCGGGTCCCCGAGCCCGGCAGTCGTCGAAAGACGCCGCATGCGACCGGATGTCCCAGCAGAGGTCGCTCGGGATCCAGCTCGCCGAGCTCAGTTCGGGTCGCTCGGCGGGGAGGGCCTCTTGCGAGGCCGCGGTGGGGCGGGAGGTAGGGTTCCCGCCCCACCGTCATTCCGCCGGGAGCTCAGGGTCGATCTCCGCGAGCCGACTGTCAAGCCCCTCAACGCTGACGAGCCCGGAACGTACCGTGGCCCCCACGTCCGCCAGGGGAGGGCATCGGCGACTCGCCGCTTCCGTCGTTCGGTGGGCTTCAGTGCGCGTCTGCGTCGACTGAACGTCACGAACGAGGGGACCATCCATGTTCTTCCACCGACAGGAACTCCAGCACTCCGCGAAGCCCGACGCACCGGACGCCGCCTACGCGCGCAAGCTCCAGGAGGTGCTCGGCGGACAGTACGGCGAGATCACCGTGGCCATGCAGTACCAGTTCCAAGCGTGGAACATGCACCTGCCGGGCAAGTACCGCGACCTGGTGTTCGGAATCGGAGCGGAGGAGATGGGCCATGTCGAGATGCTCGCCGTGATGATCGCCCAGCTCCTCGAGAAGGCGCCGCTCGGCATCACCGGCGACGCCGTCCAGGACGACCCGACGGTGGCCGCGGTCATCGGCGGCACCGACGTGCAGCAGGGAATCGTCGCCGGGGCCGGAGCGCGCCCGGTGGACAGCAACGGCAACCCGTGGCAGGGGAGCTACATCACCGCGAGCGGCAATCTACTCGCCGATTTCACCGCGAACGCCAACGCCGAGATGCAGGGACGCGTCCAGGTCGCCCGGCTGTACCACATGACCGACGACCACGGCATCCGGGACCTGCTCGCGTTCCTCCTCGCGCGCGACACCATGCACCAGAACCAGTGGCTCGCCGCCGCGGCGGAACTCCGCGAGGAGGGCGTCGAGGAACTGCCCGTGCCGAGCAACTTCCCGCTCTCCAAGGAGAAGCGCGACGTCGCCTACCAATACCTCAACTTCAGCGACGGGGTCGCCGCTGCGGAGGGGAGTTGGGCGTCCGGCCCCACGCCCGACGGCAAGGGCGAGTTCAGCTACCACGACGGCCCGACGACGTCCGCGCCGATGCCGCCGCCCACCCGTCCCGATGCGCGGTTCTACGGCACGACCGACGTTCCGAACACCGTGGAGAAGGTGGCCGGCCGCTTTCAGGACAAGCTCAACAAGGAGTGACGCGCGGCACTGACCGCGCGCCCGTTCGACGCGCGGTCAGTCCACTGCCGGCGTGTTCGAGCGCGTCCGAGCCGCGCGTTCCTCCTGCGCCTCGCGGAGCCGGTCGCACAGGGCGGTCAGCTCGCGCAGCTCATCGTCCTCGAGAGCGGTGCCGACGCGGTCGGTGATCGACTGCATGTGCAGGATCGCGGCGCGCCGGAACTGCTCGAACCCGTGCGGGGTGAGGCGGACCAGGGTGCCGCGGCCGTCGTTCGGGTCGTCGGACTTCTCGACGAGCCCGCGTCCGGCGAGGCGGTCGATGAGCCGGCTCACGCTCGGCTGGGAGATGAGCACGTGGCGGTTGAGCTCCTTGAGTCGGAGCGACCGGTTGGGGGCCCGCGAGAGGTAGAGCAGCACGTCGTACTCGTTGAACGACATCACCTCGGTCGGGAACTCGGCGGCGAGCCCGCGCATCACCTGCACCTGGGCGCGGAACAGCGCCTCCCATGCCGCCACCGCCGCCGCGCGATCCCCCACGCCGTGCTCCTTCCTCGGGTCGTCCCGGCTGCGACGCCGTCGAGGCGACGTGCCGCCGGTCTGTCAAGGATAGGGAAGCGCGGGCCCGGTGCGGGGGACCGTGCGCGCACGTCACCCCTTCTGGGGGAAGCCGCGCCGGGAACGGTTGAGGGCCGGTCGTAGAGGCTGACGACCGGCCCTCGCCCTTGCACCAAGAGTGTCCTGCAATCACATTCCGCGCCGGCCGCCACAGCAAACAACCGGCGCACTCCGAATATATAACGGAAAGGTAACGGGCGCTAGTCCTCTGTGCCCCGAATGCGGGGCGTCCTAGAAGACGTCCGGGCTCGGCGTGGAGGCCTGGCGGATCGAGACGTCCGCGTGCCGGTCGAAGCGGTAGCCGACACCGCGAACCGTCCGCACGATGTCCTGGTAGTGCCCGAGCTTGGCGCGCAGGCGGCGCACGTGCACGTCGATGGTTCGCTCGTTGGGCACGTCGTCCTCATCGGACCACAGCCCGTCGATGAGCTCGTGGCGGTCGATGGTGCGACCCTCGCGGAGCACGAGGTACTGCAGCAGCTCGAACTCCTTGTAGGTGAGGCCGGCCGGCTCGCCGTCGAGCAGCACGCGCTTGCGCGAGATGTCGATGATCACGCCGTCGGGGTGGCGGTCGGCGTCGGCGCGCAGACCCGAGCCCTGCTCCTCGCGCTGCTTGGCGAGCGCCGCCGGGTCCTGCAGGGCCAGCCGGACGACGTCGACGTCGCGGCCGCCTGCGCCCTCAGGCGCGAGGGCGACGGCGGCGTAGGTCTCGGCCGACGGTGCGAGCTCGGCGGTGAGGGTGCGGAGGGCCTCGACGATGCGGTGCAGGCTCGTGCCGTCGGCCTCGGCCTTCGCCTCGTCGATGCCGACGTACAGCACGAAGCCGCGGGCCTCGGTGCCCTCGGGCACCGCGCGGACGCGGGGCGCCGAGCGCTCGGCTGCCGGAGCGGGCGAGGCCGGCACCGAGGCGGCTCGAGGCGTCGGTGCGGGTGCGGCGACCGGGCGAGCGGCCGGCTGCGGCACGTAGGCGGCGGGGTGCGCGGTGCGCACGGCGGGGTGGGTGGTGCGGACGGGACGGGCGAGCGTGAGAGACATGGCGGATTCCTAGTGCTGAGGATGCGTCGTGGACCCCGGTCATGGGGTCGGAGCGATGGCCGCGAGATGGGCCGGGAGAACCCGGAAGCGCATCGGGTTCGACGGAGCCGCGCCGATCGGGGTGGGATCAGTCGCGTGACTCGGCGGGGGGGTCGCTGGTCAGCGGCACATTCGACAACACATGGGCGCACGCGCCGGCATCATCGTGCCGGCAGACCTCTGAGCCTCGAGGGCGATCAGGGTGCGTGCGGTGTCAGTCATGGGGGAAGTCAACCGGGACGCCGAGGATGTGTCAAATAGTGACGACGGATGACGCGTCGCGACGTCGCACGCGGTGCGCGCGCCCTGCGCAGGGGAGAGGGGGTTCCGCGCACCCGTCGAGCCGAGTGCAAGATCCTTCGGTATGGGGGGATTTCGTCGAATTTCGCCAGATCGCATCAGCGTCGGCGTGTCTCACGACGAAGATCCTGCGATGTGAGGCGCGCTAGCACACCCGCGCCCACCCTGGCGGGCGCGACGCGACCGGTGACTCAGACGGTGCCGTAGAGACGGTCGCCGGCGTCGCCGAGGCCCGGCACGATGTAGCCGTGCTCGTTGAGCTTCTCGTCGACCGCGCCGAGCACGACCGTCACGTCGCGTCCGTACATGGCCTTCTCGACGGCCTCGAGCCCCTCCGGCGCGGCGAGGATGCAGATGGCCGTGACATCCGTCGCCCCCCGCTGCAGGAGGAAGTCGATCGCGGCGATCAGCGACCCGCCCGTGGCGAGCATCGGGTCGAGCACGAAGCACTGGCGACCGGACAGGTCGTCGGGCAGGCGCTCGGCGTACGTCGTGGGCTCGAGCGTCTCCTCGTTGCGCGCCATGCCGAGGAAGCCGACCTCGGCCGACGGCAGGAGCTTCACCATGCCCTCGAGCATGCCGAGCCCCGCGCGGAGGATCGGCACGATGAGCGGCTTCGGCTCGGCGATGCGCACGCCCGTCGTCGGCGCGACCGGGGTGATGATGTCGACCGGCTCGACGCGCACATCGCGCGTGCCCTCGTACGCGAGGAGGGTCATGAGCTCCTCGACCAGCGCACGGAAGACGGGGGAGGTGGTCTGCGAGTCGCGGAGCACCGTCAGCTTGTGGGTGATGAGCGGGTGGTCGGCAACATGGACTCGCATAGGCTCGAGTCTAGTTGCGGGGGGGTTCCCGCGCGTGAAGACGGTGGGGCCGCCCGCCGGTGAGAAGGGCCGAACGGATGCCGCTGCCCCGCCCGGAGCACGTCGAGTGGATGCGGCTCGCGCTCGCCGAGGCATCCGCCGCCCTCGCCACCGGCGACGTGCCCGTGGGCGCCGTGGTCGTGCGCGACGGCGAGGTCATCGCGACCGGCCGCAACGAGCGCGAGCTGCACCGCGACCCGACGGCGCACGCCGAGCTGCTCGCGATCCGCGAGGCCGCCCGCGTCACCGGCGACCGGCACCTCACCGACTGCACGCTCGTCGTCACCCTCGAGCCGTGCGTGATGTGCGCCGGCGCCATCCTGGCCGCGCGCGTGCCGACCGTCGTGTTCGGCGCGTGGGACGAGAAGGCGGGCGCGGGCGGGTCGCTCTACGACGTGCTGCGCGACCGGCGGCTCAACCACCGCGTCGAGGTCTACGCGGGCGTCGAGGCGGATGCCTCGTCGAAGCTGCTCGTCGACTTCTTCGAGGACCCGGCGCGCCGGCCCTGACCCAGCCCGTCGAGGAACTCGCCGAGGATCGCGCGCGAGGCCGCCTCCGCCGCCGGGCCGTGCTCGCCCTGCAGCGCGCGCATGCGCTCCACCGTGAGGTCGTACTCGGGCAGCTCGTCGCCCCACGCGGCCAGCCAGTCCTCGTGGATCGCCGGCGTCACCTCGGGGTGGAACTGCACCGCGAGCAGCCAGTCGCCCGCACGGAACGCCTGGTTCGCATACTGCGGCGACGACGCGAGCCGCTCGACGCCCTCCGGCAGGTCGAACGTGTCGCCGTGCCACTGCACGAAGCGGATGCCGCGCGCATGGCGCACCGGCGACGACGCCCCCGCCTCGGTGAGGTCGACACCGAGCCAGCCGACCTCCTTGCGGGGGCCGCGGTACGCCCGGGAACCCATCGCCTCCGCGAGCATCTGGGCCCCGAGGCAGACGCCGAAGACGGGCGCCTCGGCGGCGACCCGCTGCCGGAGCAGCTCGATCTCATGCCCGACGTACGGGTAGCGGTCGGTCTCGTACGCGGCCTCGTCGCCGCCGAGCACCACGACCAGGTCGGGTGCGAGCGCGTCGACCGCCGTCACGTCCTCCCGAGGGGCGTCGACGACGACGACCTCGTAGCCGTGCTCCTCCAGGACGGGCCCGAGGTTGCCGAGGCCGATCGCGGAGTCGTGGCGGAGGACGAGCGCGGTCGGGCGGCCGGCGGCATCCGTCACTCGAGCCCCTTGATGACGATCGCGTCGGTGGGCGGCGCCTGCAGGTTCGGGTCGACCCAGATGTCGGGCTCGAGGTAGATGACGCGGGCGGCCGGAACGGCGTCACGGATGCGGCGTTCGATGACGTTCACCGCCGTCGCGACCTCCTGCAGCCGCAGGTCGGCGTGGAACCCGAGCTTGGCGGCGACGAGCAGCTCGTCGGGACCGAGGTAGAGGGTCTTCATGTGGATGATGCGTTCGGCCTCGGGACCCGCGAGGATCGCCTTCTCGATGCGGCCCACGTCGCCCTCGCTCGCGCCCTCGCCGACGAGCAGGCTCTTCGTCTCGATGCCGAGGATGATCGCGATGATGACGAGCAGCGTGCCGATCATGAGCGTGCCGATGGCGTCGAAGATCGTGTCGCCCGTGATCACCGTGAGGCCGACGCCGAACATCGCGAAGACGAGACCGACGAGCGCGGCGACATCCTCGAGCAGCACCACCGGGAGTTCGGGGGCCTTCGCGCGGCGCACGAACTGCACCCAGCTCTGCTTGCCGCGCACCTGGTTCGATTCGCGCACGGCCGTGCGCAGCGAGAACGCCTCGAGCACGATCGCGACGGCCAGCACGGTCAGCGGCACCCACGCGTTGGTGATCTCGTGCGGGTCGAGGATCTTCTGCACGCCCTCGTAGATCGAGAACATGCCGCCGAGGGCGAAGAGGATGATCGAGACCACGAAGGCGTACACGTACCGCTCGCGGCCGTAGCCGAACGGGTGCTCGCGGTCGGCCTCCTTGCGGGCCTTGCGCCCGCCGCGGAACAGCAGCAGCTGGTTGCCCGCGTCGGCGACCGAGTGCACGGCCTCGGCGA
The DNA here is from genome assembly GCF_001620055.1 of Agromyces sp. NDB4Y10. Taxonomy (GTDB): domain Bacteria; phylum Actinomycetota; class Actinomycetes; order Actinomycetales; family Microbacteriaceae; genus Agromyces; species Agromyces indicus. The sequence goes on from NZ_LQGY01000034.1 coordinate 68,589, forward strand.
GCATCGACGCCGACCCCGAGACGAGCCACGCGATGAACTTCGTCACGGCGATGCCGGTGTTCGCGAGGAATGCCGCCAGGATCGCCTTCGTGCCGCCGGATGCGCTCATGGGCCAATCCTAGGATGGTCGCCATGACCTCCCGCCAGACCGTCGACCTGCCCGCGATCGCCTTCCTGGGGGCCGGTTCGATGGCCCGCGCCATCCTCGCGGGGCTGCTCCAGCCGCAGGTCGAGGTCGCCGGCGGCATCCGCGCGACGAACCGGTCGGCGGCGAAGGCGGCCGAGTTCGACGACGAGCCGCGGGTCACGGCGTACGCGACCGAAGCGGATGCCGAGGCGAACCGTCGCGCGGTCGCCGGCGCGAAGCTCGTGGTCGTCGCGGTGAAGCCCGGCATGGTGCCGGACCTGCTCGACGAGATCGCCGACGCGCTCGAGCCGGGCGCGGTCGTGGTGAGCGTCGCCGCCGGGGTGACGGTCGCGACCTTCGAGTCGCACCTCCCGTCGCACGTCTCGGTGGTCCGCACGATGCCGAACACGCCCGCGGTCGTGGGTCGCGCGGTGACGGGCGTCTCGGCGGGCACCCGGTCGGGCGACGCCGACCTGGCGCTCGTGGTGTCGATGTTCGAGACCGTCGGGGAGGTGCTCGTGGTGCCCGAGGCGCAGCTCGACGCGCTGTCGACGATCTCCGGGTCCGGCCCCGCCTACGTGTTCCTGCTCATCGAGGAGTTCACGAAGACGGCGGTCGCGAAGGGCTTCACGCCGGAACAGGCGGCGGTCATGGTGCAGGGCACGTTCCGCGGAGCGAGCGAGCTGCTCGCGGCATCCGGTGACGACCCGGCCGAACTGCGGCGTCGGGTGACGAGCCCCAAGGGCACCACCGAGCGCGCGGTCGCCGTCCTGCAGGAGGCCGACCTCGCGGCCCTCTTCGACCGCGCGACCGACGCGGCCCTCGCCCGCGCCCGCGAGCTCGCCGCCGGCGCCTAGGCCCGGGCGCCCTCCTCAGCGCGCACGTGTGCGATTGCGTTTCTCAGGAGTTATGCGGCGGGTCGCGATCGCGGGCGGCGTGTCCTCCTGAGAACGGTGCCGTTTCCGGCCGGGCGTCCTGAGAAACGCTTCAGTTGCGGGCGAGGCGGACCATGGCCTCGCACGCTTCAGTTGCGGGTGAGGAGGACCATGACCTCGAAGTGGGTCGTCTGCGGGAACATGTCGAACACGCGCGCCTTCACGGGCCGCAGCGACGGCATCGCCGCGAGGTCCTTCGCGAGCGACGCGACGTTGCAGCTCGAGTAGAGCACGTGCGCGGCATCCGACCGCTCGAGCCAGCCCGCGAGTTCGGCGCCGATCCCGCGCCGCGGCGGGTTCACGACCACGAGGTCGGGGGCGGATGCCGCGGCCAGGGCGTACGCGGTCGCGTCACCCGCGGCGAAGCGCACCCGTGAGAGCGCGGCATCCGTTCGGCTCAGCTCGGCGCTCGCGACCGCCTCGACGCTCGTCTCGATGCCGGTGACCTCGGTGCGCCCGGCCGGGTCGGCCAGGTGCAGCGCGAACCCGCCGACGCCGGAGTAGAGGTCCCACGCGTCCTCGGGTGCGAGGTCGCGGATCCAGTCGCGCGCCTCGGCGTAGAGCGCCTCGGCGATCGCGGTGTTCGTCTGGAAGAAGCTCTGCGGCCGCAGGTGCATCGTCACGTCGTTGAGCCGCATCGGCAGGGTGTCGGCCTCGGTGAGCACGACCTCGTCGGCGCCCTCGAGCACGGCCTTGTGCTCGGGCAGCAGGTTCGCGGTGACGACGCGCGCGTTCGGCAGCTCGGCGAGCAGCGTCGGCAGGTGCTTGCGCATGCGGCCGAGGGGCTCGGTCGAGCGCAGCACGAAGCGCACCATGAGCTCGCCGTCGGGTGATTCGGTGACGATCACGTGCTTGAGCTCGCCGCGCCGGGCGGCGACGTCGTACGGCGTGATGCGCGCGAGCGTGATGAACCGCGCGAGCACGGGGAACGCGGCCCGGTGCCCGGGCGAGCAGATGCCGCACGCCTGCAGGTCGACGCCGTGCCCGTCCGCGTCGAGGATGCCGATCGTCGGCGCCTCGACGGTGCCGCCGACGACCATCTTCGCCTTGTTGCGGTAGTCGCGCTCGCCGGATGCCACGGGCGGCAGCCAGGCCGGCACGTCGAACGGGGCGAGCAGCTGCTCGGCGAGCGCCTGCTTGTCGGCGAGCTGCGCCGGGTACGGCCGACCCATGAGCGAGCACGACCGGCATCGCCCCGCGTCGAAGTACGGGCACTGCACCCGTCAAGGGTACGCGGGGCGTCGCGCGGTCGGCCCCGCGGCCGGCCCGCGGTCAGCCTTCGGTGACGAGCTCGCGGCGGCGCATCCCGACGACGGATGCCGCGACGAGCCCGACCGCGATCGCGAGCAGCCACGTCCCGCCGGTCCAGTCGACGTCGCCGCCGACGGGCACCGGCACGTGCGCGAACGGCGACAGCTCGTGCATCCACTCGGGGATGCCGAGCAGCTCGCCGAACACGCCGAAGAACGCCCCGAGCGCGAGCAGCGCCCACCCCAGCGGGATGACGAGTCGCGGGGCGAGCACGAACAGCACCAGCACGGCGCCGAGGTAGACGAGCGCCGCCGGCAGCTGCGCGACCGCCGCCCGCAGCGCGAGCTCGGTCGTCGCGCCAGGGTCGTCGGTGCTCTGCGCGCCGACCACCGCGCCGACCGCGGAGAGGCCGACGACCACGGCCGCGGCGATCGTGGCGACCGCGGCGTACCCGCCGAGCCAGCGCTCCCGGGCGACGGGTGCGGCGAGCACCGGCTCGGCCGTGCCGTGCGCCTCCTCCAGCCGGGCGCGCATGACCGCCTGGAGTGCCGCGGCGGCCGCGAGGATGCCGACCATCGTGAAGAAGGTCGTGACGAACGCCTCCTCGAACGAGGCGGTCTCGCCGGCGAACCGTCGGAGCGTCTCGGCGATCGCCGGGGCATCCGAGCCGATCTCGTCGACGAGCGGTGACATCGTCGTGGCCAGCACGCCGAACACCGTCGCGCCCACCGCCCAGGCGAGGATCGCGCCGGCGTTGAGCCGCCACGCGAGCCCGATCGCGCTGCCGAGCAGCGGACCGGCATGCGACCGGCCCTGCGCGTCGGGCAGGATGCTCGCACCGCTGTCGCGAGCGGACTGGAACGCGAAGACGAGGCCGACGAGCAGCGCCGCGACGCCGACCGACAGCAGCAATGGCGCGAGGTCGTTCGCCGCGAACGGCTCGGTCCGCTGCGCCCAGCCGATCGGCGACAGCCAGCTCGGCCACGCGGCCGTCCGGGTCAGCCCGTCCTCGGACGCCGTGCCCAGGGCATCGCCCAGCCCACGGACCAGGTACGCGCCGAGCACGATCGCGACCGAGAACCCGTTGGCGCCGCGCGACGTGCGGAACACCTGGGCGGCGACGAGGCCGATCGCGAAGAAGGCGAGCCCGGTCGCCGCGACCGCAGCGCCCGCGACCGCCGAGCCGTCGGCGGGCAGCCCGCTCACGGCGAACGCGAGGGCGACCGCGATGCCGAGCAGCGCGTTCGCGAGCACGCCGTGCACCACGGTCGCGGCCGTCGGGAGCGTGCGCCCGGCCGGTGTCGCCTCGACGAGTTCGGCGCGCCCCTGCTCCTCGTCGCCGCGCGTGTGGCGCACCGCGAGGAAGGTGCTCATGAGCCCGGCGAGCAGCGCGAGGAAGGCGAGGATCAGGAACGTCGCGAACTCGCCCTCGCCGGCCCCGTTGGGCGTGCCGCGGAAGACGAGGATCGCCGGGGCGAGGATCGTCAGCCGCAGGATCGACTCGCGTTCGGCCCGGTCGCCGAACGTGTCGGCGACGGCCGTGGTCGCCATGAGCGCGAGGGCCGCCGTGCCGACGATCCAGAGCGCCAGCTGCACCCGATCGCGTCGCATCCGGTGCCCGAGGAGCACCGCGAGCCGGTTCACCGGGTCGCCCCCTCGCCCACTGGCGACAGCTCGTCGCCGTAGTGCCGGAGGAACAGCTCCTCGAGCGACGGCGGCGCGACGGTGAGTCCCTGCACGCCCAGGCGCCCGAGCTCGGGGAGGACGTGCGCGATGCGATCGCTGTCGACCGTGAAGCTCACGCGGCCGTCGTCGACGGCGAGGTCGTGGATGCCCTCGAGCGCGGCGAGCTCGGACTCCTGCCCTGCGCGGTGGGCGAACGCGACCGACGAGCGGGTGAGGTGCCGCAGCTCCGGCAGCGTCCCCGACTCGACGCGCCGCCCGGCGCGGATGATCGTCACGCGGTCGCACAGCACCTCGACCTCGGACAGGATGTGGCTCGACAGCAGCACCGTCGCGCCCTCGCCCGCCGCGCGCGTGATCTCCCGGTTGAACACCTGCTCCATGAGCGGATCGAGGCCGCTCGTCGGCTCGTCGAGGATGTACAGCTCGGCCGGCGTCGCCAGCGCGGCCACGAGCGCGACCTTCTGCCGGTTGCCCTTGGAGTAGGCCCGGCCCTTCTTGCGCGGATCGAGCTGGAACGCCTCGAGGAGCCGCGCCTTCCGATCCTCGTACGTCCGCCGGTCGGCCACGCCGCCGCGAAGACGCGCGAGCAGGTCGATCGCCTCGCCGCCCGTGAGGTTCGGCCACAGGCTCACGTCGCCCGGCACGTACGCGACCCGCCGGTGCAGCGCGGCGGCGTTCCGCCACGGGTCGTCGCCGAACAGCCGGGCCTCGCCGCCGGTGGGTCGCGCGAGCCCCAGGAGGATGCGGATCGTCGTCGACTTGCCCGCGCCGTTCGGCCCGAGGAAGCCGTGGATCTCGCCCTCCCGAACCTCGAGGTCCAACCCGTCGAGGGCGACCGTCCGCCCGAACCGCTTCTCGAGGGCGCGCGTGCTGATCACGGTGGTCATGGCGCGGATGGTACGCCCGGCGCGGGCACGACGGTAGGGGCGGATGTCGCGGCGCCGGCCCCGCGGCATCCGTCGCCCGATCGCGCGGGTACGCTCAGCGCATGGGTGTGCTCGTCGTGATCGCGCTCGTCGGCGAGGTGGTCGCGTGGATCACGTTCGTCGGCGGCGCCCTGTGCCTGCTGGCGTTCGCGTTCGCACGCATGGTCGACGGCACCTGGGAGCCCACCGAAGCCGTCGTCGCCGACGGACCCGCCGGGCGATGCGTGCGCTGGTTCGCGGGCGGCGAGTTCCACGAGCGGCCGCTCGACGAGGAGGAGCGCCAGCACATCGAGCCGGGGGAGTCGCAGCCGGCGTACTACCGGCGCCGCACGCCCGACCGGCTCCGCTTCCAGCCCGACTCGCCGCTGCCGCGCGCGCTCGGCGGCCTCGCGGCGATCCTGCTCTCGATCGGCCTGCTCGCGACGATCGCGTCGACGGTCGCGGGCCTCATCGACTGACGCCGGGTCGCGGCATCCGTCACTCGAGCGCGGCGAACCGCTCGATGTCGCCCTCGGTGCCCGACACGATGATGAGGTCGTGGGTCGAGACGACCGTCTTCTCGGTCGCGTACGTGAAGGGCTTGCCGGGGCTCTTCACGCCCACCACCGTGACGTTGTGCCGCGAACGCACGCCCGACTCGGTGAGGTTCTTGCCGCGGATCGGCTTCGGCGGGTACATCTTCACGAGCGCGAAGTCGTCGTCGAACTCGATGAAGTCGAGCATGCGGCCGCTCACCAGGTGCGCGGTGCGCTCGCCCGCCTGCCGCTCGGGGTAGATCACGTGGTTGGCGCCGATGCGCTCGAGGATCTTGCCGTGCGAGCTCGAGATCGCCTTCGCCCAGATCTGCGGGATCTTCAGGTCGACGAGGTTCGCGGTGATGAGCACCGACGCCTCGATCGAGGAGCCGACCGCGCACACCGCGATGGAGAACTCCTGCGCGCCGATCTGCTTCAGCGCCTCGAGCGAGCGCGCGTCCGCGACGACGGCGTGCGTCACGCGCTCCGCCCACTTCTGGACGAGGTTCTCGTCCTCGTCGACCGCGAGCACCTCGCGGCCGAGTCGGTCGAGCTGGCCGGCGGTGGCCGCCCCGAACCGGCCGAGTCCGATGACGAGCACGGGGGCGTCGTGCTTGATGCGATCAACCAACGATGGGCCTCTCTTCCGGTCGCTTGAACAGTTGGCGCCGTTGCGCCGCCGCGAGGGCCGCGGCCAGCGTGACGGTGCCGACACGTCCCATGAACATGGTCGCAGCCATCACGTACTTGCCCTCCGGTGGGAGGGACTCGGTGAGGCCGGTGGACAGTCCGCAGGTCGCGAACGCCGAGATGACGTCGAACAGCACGAAGTCGAGCGGCGCCTTCGTGATCTGCACGATGATGACCGTCGACACGGCCACGATCGTCGCGCCCCACAGCACGACGCTCACGGCGAGTCGCAGCATGTCGCGCGGGATGCGGCGGCCGAACGCCTCCATGGCGGGCGCGCCTCGGGCCTCGGCGTAGGCGGCGAGGAACAGCACGGCGAGCGTCGTGACCTTGATGCCGCCCGCGGTCGACGCGGAGCCGCCGCCGACGAACATGAGCATGTCGGTGACGAGCAGGCTCGAGCCGTAGAGGTCGGCCATGTCGATGGTCGCGAACCCGCCCGACCGCGTCATCGTCGACATGAAGAACGCCTCGTACAGCGTCTTGCCGAACCCGAACGCACCGTAGGTCTTGGGGTTGTCGTACTCGAGCACGAGGAGGGCGAGGGCGCCGGCGATCCAGAGGCTGATGGTCGTCGTGAGCGTGAGCTTCACGTGCACGCTCCAGCGCCGGGGCACCCGCCACGTGCGCAGCAGCGCGAAGATCACCGGGAACCCGAGGCTGCCGAGGAACACGGCGAGCATCATGAGCGACTGGAACCAGTAGTCGTCGAAGAACTCGACCGGCCCCTGCGGGTTCGGGTTGAAGCCCGTGTTGGTGAACGCGCTGACCGAGTAGTAGGCCGAGTACCAGACGCTCGTGCCGAAGTCGTAGCCCTGCGCGAGCACGCTCGGGATCATGCCGACGAAGATGACGAACTCGATCGCGAGCGTGCTGAGTGCGACGGTCGCGAGCAGCCCGCCGACCTCGCCGAGCCGGATCGCCTGCTGCTCGGACACGGGTCCGGCGTGCGCGCGGGCGGCGTTCGTGTCGCTCGCGGCGATGAGCCGCGCCCGCAGGCCGAGCCGCCGCGAGACGACGAGGCCGAGGATCGACGCCATCGTCAGCACGCCCATGCCGCCGATGTTCATGCCGATGAAGATGACGGCGTTGCCGAAGGGCGACCAGTACGTCGCCATGTCCACCGTCGTGAGGCCCGTCACGCAGATGGTCGAGGTCGCCGTGAAGAGCGCGTCGGCGAGCGGGGTGGCGCTCACCTCGCCGGCGCGCGCGATCGGCAGCGACAGCAGGAGCGTCGTGATGCCGATGAGTCCGGCGAAGATGAGGATCGCGAAGCGGGCCGGCGACGTGCGGACGAGCGAGTCGACGGCTTCGCGGACGCCGGCCAGCCACGAGCGACGCTGACGCGCTCCGAGCGGGCGCTGCGAGGGTCGACGGCGTCCCCCCGGCTGCGCGGCCATCCGCCCTCCTCCGCTCGACGCGTGTGTCATGGTACTCCCCGTCGCGAGTGACTACCCTTGACGCATGGCGGACATCTTCGACGTGGTGGCGGATCCGACCCGGCGCGACATCCTCGGGGTGCTCCTCGACCGCGAGACCTCGGTACCCGAGTCGCACGGCGAGATCAGCGTCGGCGAGATCGTGACGGCCCTGGGCGTCAGCCAGCCGACGGTGTCCAAGCACCTCAAGGTGCTCCGCGAGTCGGGCCTCGTCTTCGTGCGCGAGGAGGGCCAGCACCGCTACTACCGGCTCGACCGGGGGCCGCTCGAGCGGCTCGAGGACTGGCTGATCCCGTTCGTGTCGACGGATGCCGCGGCCGACGCGGCCGCCCTCGCCGGCGTCGACGCGGCCGGCGACGCGAGCCTGAAGGAGGAGCAGCGCGCGTTCGCCTCGGCGCTCGGCAAGGCGTTCGCCGATACCGCCCACCAGGTCACGGCGGTCGTCGCGGCCAAGAAGCGCCGCTAGCGCGCCTAGCGCAGCCGCTTCGCCATCTCGAGTTCGAGCCCGCCGGGCTCCAGCTCGTACGGGCGGGTGTGCCCGGTGAGCGTGAAGCCGAGCTTCTCGTAGAACCGCCGCGCCCGCGGGTTGTCCTCGTGCACCTCGAGCCGGAGCGTGTCGGCTCGCTCAGAGGCCCAGCGCTCGATCTCGGCGAGCAGTGCGCGCGTCACGCCCGCGTCGTCGCCGCGCCGGTCGGGCGCCACGTAGACGCCGACGAGGAGCGGCCCCGTCTCGGCATCCGGCACGTAGCAGCCCATGGTGCCCACCCACCGGCCGTCCTCGATGGCGACGACGACGGTCTGGTTCGGCCCCTCGCCGCGGCGCGCCCGCACGCGCCACTCGGCCTCGTCGTACTGGAGGGCCCGCTCGAGCGTGTCGGCGTAGGCGATGGGGGTGTCGCGCAGCATCTCGAGTCGCAGTGCGCGCACCGCCTGCCAGTCGTCTTCGCCGGTGGTGCGGATCACGAGTTCGGGTCGCGGCATCCCTCGACGGTAGCGGATGCCGCACCTGCGTCGACCCGGGCGTTTCGCGACCTGATCGGCGAATGGGCTAGACTACCGCGAGGCCTTTCGGCCCTCGGCTGCGGCACGCGCGGCCGACTCGGATCTTTGTGAGGTTTTCGTGGGTTCCGTCATCAAGAAGCGTCGCAAGCGCATGGCGAAGAAGAAGCACCGCAAGCTGCTTCGCAAGACGCGCCACCAGCGTCGCAACAAGAAGTAGGTCGCTCCGGCGATCGGCACGAAGCGTCAGGCCGTCGGCCTGGCGCTTTTCGCTGCCTTCCGGCGACGTATCCTGAGCGCATGACCCCCCGCGACATCCGTCTCACCCTCATCGGCAAGCCCGGATGCCACCTGTGCGACGACGCACGCGAGGTGGTCGCCTGCGTGCGCGAGGAACTCGCCGCCACGCCCGGCTCGCCCCGCACGACGCTCGACGAATTGAGCATCCTCGACGACGAGGCGCTGCGCGCCCAGTACGCCGAGGAGATCCCGGTGCTCCTCATCGACGGCGAGATGCACGCCTACTGGCGGCTCGACCCGGTGCGGCTGAAGACCGCGCTGCTCGCGCGCGGCTGAGCGGCGCCCGTGCGGCGCTAGCCTGCGGCATCCGTTCGCTCAAGGGGGTGACGACGGATGCCGCGTGGCGTTGACTGGCCGCATGACGACCACTGATGCGCCCGCTGCTGCCCTCCCCGGCGTGCCCGACCACGCCGACGTGATCGTCGTCGGCGCGGGCATCACCGGGCTCTCGACGGCGATCATGCTGCGCGACGCGGGCCGCCGCGTCATCGTGCTCGAGCAGGACGTCCCGGGCGCGCTCGCGAGCGGACGCAACACCGGCAAGGCCAGCCTGCTGCAGGGCACGCGCCTGTCGACCATCCGTCGGCACCACCCTGCGGCGCTGGTGCGGGCCTACGCGCAGGCCAACCGGGCCGGGCAGGACTGGCTGCGGCGTGCGTGCGAGCGCGCCGGAGTAGGCTTCCGCGAGGCGACGGCGTACAGCTACGCGCAGTCCGTCGACGGACTGGATGCCGTCGACGCCGAGGTGCGCGCCGGGCGCGAAGCCGGGCTGCCGGTGCGGCGGGTGCGCGATGTCGCCGACGACGTGCCGTTCCCGCTCGCCGGGGCGGCGGCCCTCGACGGGCAGCTCGCGCTCGACCCGGCCGAGCTCATGCGCGGACTCGCCGAGCTGTTCGTCGCATCAGGCGGCGACCTCGTCACCGGCATCCGGGTGCTGGGCGTGCGGGCGACCGACCCGGTGCGCGTGCGCACCTCGGCGGGCGTCTTCACCGCCGGATCCGTCGTCATCGCGACCGGCACGCCGATCCTCGACCGCGGCCTGTACTGGGCGAAGGCGAGCGGCGTGCGCTCGATGCTCGTGTCGTTCGAGCTGCCGTCGGCGGGGCCGGTCGGATCGCCGGGCGCCGGAACCGGGCTGCCCGACGGCCTCTACCTGTCGGTCGACGACCCGTCGCGCAGCATCCGCTCGGCCGACTGGGGCGGACGCACCCGCCTCATCATCGGCGGCGGCGACCACCCGACCGGTCGCGCCGACACCGCCGAACTGCTCGACGAGATCCTCGACTGGACCCGCGCATGGTGGCCCGACGCGGGCGACCCCGACCACTGGGCCGCGCAGGACTACCACTCGCTCAACACCGTGCCGTTCGTCGGGCGGATGCCACGCGGCCGCGGCCGCGTCTGGTTCGGCACCGGGTACGGCAAGTGGGGGCTCACCAACGGCGTCGCCGCCGGCATCCGCATCTCGCACGAGATCCTCGGCGCTCGCCGACCCGACTGGGCCCGCACGATCGGCACGCGGCTCACCCGACCCGCCGACCTCGCGAACGGGGCCGTGGCCGGTATCCGGACCGGCGTCGCGGCGGTGCAGGGCTGGGTCGGCGCGCTGCGCTCGCCCGAGGCGGAGATCGCACCGACGCCCCCCGAGGGGGCCGGCGGCATCGCCCGGCGCGGACTCCGCCCGGTGGGCATCTCGACGGTCGGCGGCGACACGTGCGAAGTGTCGGCCGTGTGCCCGCACCTCGGCGGGGTGCTGAACTGGAACGCCGCCGAGTCGACCTGGGACTGCCCGCTGCACGCCTCCCGGTTCGACCACCGAGGACGACGCATCGAGGGCCCCGCGGTCGCCGATCTCGCCCGCGCCGACGCCGCACCGCTCGAGGTCCTGCTCCGCGCCGCGCGTTCGAGCGCGACCGCCGAGCGCGACGCCGGGGTCGAGGAGCCGGCTGCCGTGGGCGGCGAGGCAGCACCCGGTCCCGCCGCCACGCGCGGCGCGACGACGAGCGGATGACGCCTCAGGCGTCCCGCGCGCAGCGGAACCCGACGTGCGTCGTCGACGAGTCCTCCGCCTGCGGCGACCGGGCTGCCGGCCGGTAGCGGAGGCAGTACTGCGGTGAGCAGAGGTGCGAACCGCCCTTGAGCACCCGGCGCGGCATGCGGGACCCGGGTTCGGCGCTCGCCGCGGCATCCGCCAACAGGTCGCGGCGGCCGCCGCGCTCGACGCCCCGGCCCGGTTCGGCGCCCGGCACGACGTGGCGCGGGGTGGCGTAGTCGGTCGTCCACTCCCACACGTTGCCGGTCATGTCGACGAGGCCGTAGCCGTTCGGCGGGAAGGTGCCGACGGGGGAGGTGCCGCGCCATCCGCTCGCCCCGGTGTTGCGGTAAGGGAAGTCGCCCTGCCAGCTGTTCGCCATGAGGCGGCCGCCCGGGCGTTCCTCGTCGCCCCACGCGAACCGGGCGCCGTCGAGCCCGCCGCGCGCCGCGAACTCGAACTCGGCCTCGGTCGGGAGCCGCTTGCCGGCCCAGGCCGCGTAGGCGGCGCCGTCCTCGAAGGCGACGTGCACGACCGGGTGGTCCGGCCGATCGTCGACGGTCGTTCCCGGGCCGAACGGATGCCGCCAGCTCGCGCCCGGCACCCACCGCCACCACTGGCGCCAGTCGCGCAGGTCGACCGGCCCGTCGGTCGGCGTGAACACCAGCGACCCGGGCACGAGCTCGGCCGGGTCGGCGCCGGGGAAGTCGGACGGGTCGAGGTCGCGCTCGGCGACCGTGAGGTATCCGGTGGCGTCGACGAACGCGGCGAACTGCGCGTTCGTCACCGGGTGCACGTCGAGCTCGAACGCGGGCACCTCGCGCACGTGGACCGGGCCCTCCTCGGGCTGCTCCGTCGAGCCCATGCGGAACGCGCCGCCGGGCAGCCGCACCATCCGGGTCGTCGTCGCCCCCACCCCCCGAGCCTACGCCCGCCCCTCTGCGCCGGGCCGTGAGATGACGCGAATCGCTTCTGGAGCGCGCCCAAGCGGCGCTTCGCGTCATCTCACGGCCCGGGGTGGGAGGGGGAGGGAGGGGGGACTGGTTCTCCACAGGGCGGGGAGACGGGGGCGCGTCCACGGGGAAGGGGGGTCCGGCGTGGGCGTCGGCGCGCGAGCGGGACACTGGCGCGGTGGGTGCGCGCGTGAGACTGCCGGACGAGGTCGCGAGCGGCCCGTTCTCCGTCGAGCGGGGCCGGGCCGCCGGCCTCGGGCCGGGCCGGCTCCGGGGGCCCGATCTCACCCGGCCGTTCCACGGAGTCCGGCTCGCGGCATCCGTCGACCCAGACCTGCGCGTGCGATGCCGGGCGTACGGCGAGCGGATGCGGCCCTGCGAGGCCTTCACGCATCGGACCGCCGCAGCACTGCACGGCCTCCCCGTTCCCTCGCGAGGCGATGGGCTCATCGACGTCGGGGCGTGCGAACCCCACGGGATCCCGCGAGCGCGCGGGGTCCGCGGGCACCGCCTCCGACCCGACCTGGTCCGCGTCGTCGAGTTCGACGGCCTGCGGGTCGTGTCGGCGGTCGACGCGTGGTGCCAGCTCGCGGCCGAGCTCACCGAGCGGCAGCTGGTCGTGCTGGGCGACGCGCTCGTGCGCCGGCGCCATGCATCGGCCACGCTCGAGCAGCTGCGGGCCGCGACGCGGCGCATGGCCGGGCGGCGCGGGAGCCGGAAGCTCGTGCGGGCCCTCGCGAAGGTGCGGCCGCGCACGGACTCGCCGGCCGAGACCGAGCTCCGGCTCGACCTCATCGAGGCGGGGCTGCCCGAGCCCGAGGTCAACGTCGCGATCCACGACGCCCACGGGCGGCAGATCGCCATCGCCGACCTGGTCTACCCCGAGTGGCGCGTGATCGTCGAGTACGACGGGGAGCACCACCGGCTCGAGCGGCGGCAGTACGGCCGCGACGTCGATCGGCTGGACGACCTGGCGCACGCCGGGTGGCGCGTCATCCGCTTCAACGCCACGCACGTCGGCCGTCGCCGCAGCGACCGCATCGAACGCGTGCGCGACGCCCTCACCGCCGCCGGCTGGACCGCGTCGGCCGCGAGATGACGCGATCGGCTGTTCGCCGGCGGGTCGACGGCGTTTCGCGTCATCTCGACGCGCTCACGGGAGGACGACGGTCAGGGGAGGAGGCGGGTGGGACCGCGGAAGAGGTAGGTCGTTTCGCGGATCGAGTGCTCGTGCAGCATGAGCATCAGCAGGCGCGCGAGGCCCATGCCGAAGCCGCCGTGCGGGGGCACGCCGTAGCGGAAGAAGTCGAGATAGAACCCGAGCTCCTCGGGGTCGAGGCCCTTCTCCTTCGCCTGCTCGACGAGCACGTCGATGCGGTGCTCGCGCTGCGCGCCCGTCGAGATCTCGACGCCGTTGTAGATCAGGTCGTACGAGTTCGTGAGCGACGGGTCGCCCTCGTGGCGCATGTGGTAGAACGGCCGGATGCTCGACGCGTAGTCGGTGAGGAACACGAACTCGTGGCCGAGTTCCTCCTTGACGTACTGCGAGATCTGGCGCTCGCCCTCCGGGTCCATGTCGGCGTCGGCGCGAGGCACGACGTAGCCGCGGGACGCGACGATCTCCTTCGCCTCGGCGAGCGGGATGCGCGGGAACGGCGTGGTCGGCACGGTCACCTCGACGCCGAACAGCTCGGCGATCTCGGCGCCGTGCTTCTCCTTCACGGCCGTGAAACCCGCGACGAGGAGTTCCTCGTGCATGCGCATCACGTCCTCGTGCGAGTCGATCCAGCTCATCTCGGCGTCGATCGACGTGAACTCCGTCGCGTGGCGCGACGTGAACGACGGGTCGGCGCGGAACGCGGGGCCCACCTCGAACACGCGGCCGAGGCCCGCGGGCTGCGCCATCTGCTTGAAGAACTGCGGGCTCTGGGCGAGGTACGCCTTGCCCTCGAAGTACCCGAGCTCGAACAGCTCGGCACGCGACTCGGATGCCGAGGCCATGAGTTTCGGCGTCTGGATCTCGACCCAGTCGCGCTCGACCCAGTACGTGCGGAGCGCGTGCAGGAACGTGGTCTGCACGCGGAAGATGAGGTTCTGCTTCGGGTGGCGCAGGTCGAGGAAGCGCCAGTCCATGCGCTTGTCGAGGCTGGAGTCGGCCGCGATCGGCGTCTCCTCGGCCTCGGTGACGATCTCGAGCGACTCGATCTTCACCTCGAGCCCGCCGAGCTTCACGCGCTCGTCGTGCTTCAGCTGCCCGGTGACCGTGATGAACGTGCCGTGGCCGAGCGCCGAGATCTGCTCGGTCAGCGCGAACGCCTCGGCGGCGCCGACGCTGACGCCCTCGGGGTCGAGCTCGCGCACGGCCGGGTTCACGAGCTGCACCGCGCCGGACTCGTCGCGCAGGATGATGAACTGCACCTTCTTCTGATCACGGACGGTCTCGACCCATCCGGCGACGGTGACGGAGCCGTCGGGGAGGGCGGCGAGCTGCTTGACCAGGGTGCGCGTGTTCACGAGCGCCCATCCTACCGGCCGCGGTTTCCCCGCCCGACCGGGCTCCTTCCCGCTCCCGCGCCGGCGCTCGGGGGATTCAAAGGGAACCGCTTCGTAGACTGGAGGGCGTGCCGGCCGAGCAGATCCATCTCGTGCGCCATGGCGAGGTTTTCAACCCCCAGGGCGTGCTCTACGGTCGCCTCCCCGGTTTCGGACTGAGCGACCTCGGTCACGCGATGGCCGAAGCGGCCGCGGTCGACCTCGCGATGCGCAAGCGCGACGTCGCCGCGCTCATCTCCTCGCCGCTGCAGCGCACCCAGCAGTCGGCTGAGCCGATCGGCAAGGCGTTCTCGCTCGAGCCGACGCTCGACGAGCGCATCATCGAGCCGACGAACCGGTTCGAGGGCAAGCGGATGTCGGGGCGCGACTCGGCCCTGCGCGACGTGCGCAACTGGGCGTTCCTCGTCAACCCGTGGGAGCCGAGCTGGGGCGAGCCGTTCCGCTCGATCGCCGACCGCATGCTCGCCGCGATGACCGACGCCGCGGACTCCGTCGACGGCGGCGACGTGGTGCTCGTCAGTCACCAGCTCCCGATCTGGATGGTGCATCGCCGCGTGGCCGGCAAGTCCCTCGCGCACGACCCGCGCCGCCGCCGCTGCGCGCTCTCGAGCATCACCACGTTCGAGCGGCGCGGCCGCCGCTTCGTCGAGGTCGGGTACCGCGATCCCGCCGCCGGGCTCCAGGAGCAGGCGACCGATGTGGGGGCGGTGTGATGGGCCACCGGAGGTTCTCCGCCGCGGTGGCGCTCGCCGCGGCATCCGTGCTCGTGCTCGCCGGATGCTCGAGCGACCCGTTGGCCGAGCAGTACCGCGCGGGCGACAACAAGGGCTACATCGCCGGTGACGGCACGATCGCCGAGTTCCCCGCCGATCAGCGCGGCGAGCCGGTCGAGTTCGCGGGCGAGTCCATCGAGGGCGAGCCGATCGACTCGGCCGACCTGGCGGGCGAGGTCGTGGTCGTGAACTTCTGGTACGCCGGCTGCGCGCCGTGCCGCGCCGAGGCGCCGCTGCTGCAGCAGGTGCACGAGGAGTTCGACGGCGAGGGCGCCGCGTTCGTCGGCGTGAACGTGCGCGACCAGGCGGCGACCGCGGCATCCTTCGAGCAGAACTACGGCATCACCTACCCGTCGATCATCGACGTGAACGACGGCGCCGTGCAGTACGCGTTCGCGGGCGACGTGCCCCCGTCGGCCGTGCCGACCACGCTCGTGCTCGACGCCGAGGGCCGGGTCGCAGCGCGGATCCTCGGCCAGCTGAAGGACGCGTCGATCCTGTCGACCATCGTCGGCGACCTCGTCGACGAGGCCGCGGCGGCGTAGCGGCGGCGACGGATGGAACTCGGCGAGATCATCTTCAGCGGCCAGCTGCTCGTGGCCGTGCCCATCGCGATCGCGGCGGGCCTCGTGTCGTTCCTGTCGCCGTGCGTGCTGCCGCTCGTGCCCGGGTACCTCGGCTACCTGGGCGGGTTCGCTGAGGCGAGCGCCGAGGTCGACGAGCAGCGTCGCGCCCGCCGTCGCCTGCTGCTCGGGGTGCTGCTGTTCATCGCCGGGTTCACGCTCGTGTTCCTCGTCTTCACGACCGCGTTCGGGGTGCTCGGGGCGTGGCTGCGGCTGTACTCCGACCTGATCATCCGGGTGCTCGGCGTGGTGCTGGTGGTGATGGGCCTCGTGTTCATCGGGCAGTTCACGTTCCTGCAGCGCACGATCAAGCCGTCGTGGCGTCCGGCGACGGGGCTCGCGGGCGCGCCGCTGCTCGGCATCGTGTTCGGCCTCGGGTGGACGCCGTGCATCGGCCCGACCCTCGCCGTCGTGCTCGCGCTCAGCGCGGATTCCGCGAACCCGGGTCGCGGTGCGCTGCTGGGCCTCGCGTACTGCATCGGCCTCGGCATCCCGTTCGTGCTCGTCGCGTTCGGGTTCGGCTGGGCGGCGAACGCGCTCGCGTTCGTGCGGCGCCACATCCGCGCGGTGAACATCGTCGGGGGCGCGCTGCTCATCGTGATCGGCCTGCTGATGGTGTCGGGCCTGTGGACCATCTGGATGTACGACCTGCAGGCGGTGATCAGTGGTTTCGTCCCGGCGATCTGAGGCTGAGCGAGCGGATGCCGCGTCCGCGCGCGACACCGGCGTCGACCCGTTGCGCCCCTCCGACTACGACGACGGCACGACGGGCGCGGACGCGGGCGCCGGCGCGGACGCGGGCGACCCCGGCCGCGCGGCATCCGCTGACCGGAACCGGGGCGACGCCGTCACGGGGCCGAAGCTCGGACCGGTGGGGTGGCTGCGCTTCGCGTGGCGGCAGCTCACGAGCATGCGCACGGCGCTGCTGCTGTTGCTGCTGCTCGCGATCGCGGCGATCCCCGGCTCGCTCGTGCCGCAGCGCTCGAGCGACCCGAACGGCGTCGTGCAGTACTTCGCCGACAACCCCGACCTCGCGCCGGTGCTCGACTCGTTCCAGATGTTCGACGTGTACACGTCGGTCTGGTTCTCGTCGATCTACCTGCTGCTGTTCGTCTCGCTCATCGGCTGCATCGTGCCGCGCACGAAGCACCATTTCCAGGCGCTGCGTGCTCGGCCGCCGAAGACCCCGGCGCGGCTCGAGCGGCTGCCGGCGTACGTCGAGCGCCCCCTCGCCTCGTCGGATGCGACGGACGGGGCCCCGACCTCGGAGGCCGCGATCGAGCGCGCCGCCGCCGACCTCAAGCGCGCCGGGTACCGGGTCGAGCGCTACGACGTGCGCGGTGCGCCGTCCGTCTCGGCGGAGCGCGGCTACATGCGCGAGACCGGCAACCTCGTGTTCCACACCGCGCTCGTCGGCGTGCTCGTCGCCGTCGGCATCGGCGGCGGCTTCGGCTTCTCGGGTCAGCGCGTGATCGTCGAGGGGCAGTCGTTCGTGAACACGCTCGCCGCCTACGACTCGTTCAACCCCGGCCGGTTCTTCGACGACACGTCGCTCACCCCGTACCGGCTCACGCTCGACGAGCTCGAGGCGGTCTACGAGACCGAGAACCGCGACGCGCTCGGGCAGCCGATCGACTTCACGGCGCGTGTGTCGATCACGGGCGACGGCGAGGCGGCGGCCCGCGAGCTCAAGGTCAACGAGCCGCTCTACGAGTACGGCACCGACGTGTACCTGCTCGGCAACGGGTACGCCCCGACGATCACGGTCCGCGACCCCGACGGCGAGGTCGTGTTCACCGACTCGGTGCCGTTCCTCCCGCAGGACGCGAACCTCACCTCGATCGGCGTCGTGAAGGTGCCGGACGGCCTCGACGAGCAGGTCGGCATGGTCGGCTTCTTCTATCCGACGCAGACCACGCTGTCGTCCGGCGCGTTCACGTCGTCGTACCCCGACCTCGTGTATCCGGTGCTGACGCTCAACGTGTTCCAGGGCGACCTCGGCATCAACGAGGGCACCCCGCGGTCGGTGTACCAGCTCGACACGAGCGGCATGGAGCAGCTCACGGGCGGGCAGACCGGCGTCGACTCGATCGAGCTCATGCCGGGCGAGTCCGCCGAGCTGCCGAACGGGCTCGGCACGGTCGAGTTCGAGAACGCGACCCCGGATGCCGCGGACGGCGACTACTCCGAGAGCGTGCCGCGGTTCGCCTCGTTCGACGTGCACCACGACCCGTCGCAGGGCTGGGTGCTGGTGTTCTCGGTGCTGATCCTCGGCGGGCTGCTGCTGTCGCTGTTCGTGCCGCGCCGGCGCATGTGGGTCAAGGCGGTGACCCGAGCGGATGGCTCGACGGTGCTGCAGTACGCGGGCCTCGCCCGCGGCGACGACCCGGGCCTCGAGCGCGCGGTCGAGGAGTTCGCCGACGCGCACGCCGGGAAGGAACCGGTGGCCGAGTAGCGCGCGGCGGAGCCGCACGCGTACCGAGACCCCCCAGCGAACCCGAACATTCTTCGACGTAAGGTAGAACAGTGACGCTCGACGAGATCTCCATCCTCTCCGTGTACTCGGCCATGGCCGTGTACGCGATCGCGTTCATCGCCTACTCGATCGACCTCGCCAAGCGATCGGCGGCGTCCGCCACGGCGGCCGACGCCCAGGTCGCGGCCGCGTCCGGCACGACCTCGAAGGCTGCCGCGACCGCGGCGGCCGGTGGTTCCGTGCAGACCGCGGTGAAGGCGAACGCCCCGGCGAAGGCGGCATCCGCTCGACCGGGTGGCGACGGCGCCGTCGCGTACGGCCGCTCGCCGTCGCTGCGCGTCGCCGTGGCCATGACGGTGATCGCGTGGGCGCTGCACCTCGCCGCGACGGTGCTGCGCGGTATCGCCGCCGAGCGCGTGCCGTGGGCCAACATGTACGAGTTCGCGCTCACGGGCACCCTCGTCATCACGACCGTCTACCTCGTCGTCATCACCTTCTCGCGCACGACCGACCTGCGCTTCCTCGGCACGTTCATCACGGGCCTCGTGCTCGTCTCGCTCGGCGTCGCGACCGTGAACTTCTACGTCAGCGTCGTCCCGCTGCCGCCGGCGCTGCAGTCGTACTGGCTCGTCATCCACGTGTTCGTGGCGACCGCCGCGGTCGGCTTCTTCGCGCTCGGCTTCGCGCTGTCGGTCGTGCAGCTCATGCAGTCGCGTCGCGAGGCGATCGCGGCGACGGCGGATGCCGCGAAGAAGTCGTTCCTCGCGACCCTCCCGAGCGCGGCCTCGCTCGAGAACCTCGCGTACCGCATCAACATCATCGGCTTCATCCTCTGGACCTTCACCCTGATGGCCGGCGCGATCTGGGCCGAGAAGGCCTGGGGTCGCTACTGGGGCTGGGACACCAAGGAGGTGTGGACCTTCATCATCTGGGTGGTCTACGCCGGCTACATCCACGCTCGCGCGACGCGCGGCTGGCGCGGCACCCGCTCGGCGTGGCTCGCGATCATCGGCTTCTCGGCGGTGCTGTTCAACTTCACCGTGGTGAACCTGTTCTTCAAGGGACTGCACGCGTACTCGGGTCTCTGATCCGACCGCCCGGCGGATCCCCGGTCGCCGAGCGCGCGTTCTCGCGACGAGTGCGCGGGCGCCGGCACGCGCGCTCGTCGTCGAATCGCGCACTCGAACGCCTGCCGTGACGCAGCGTTGCCGCGGCCGCGCTGACGCGCAACAGGGCGGCATCGACGCGAGCTCGCGCCGATGCCGCCCCTTCCCGGCTCACGGCGCCGGAAGCCCCGGCCGCCGTGAGGTCTCTCAGCTACACGGGTTACCGGCGGTGACGGTGCCGTTCTGCACCTTCATCGCGCCCGCCCCGATCGCGTAGTCCTTCCCGCCGTTGTTGTCCCACGTGCCGGCGCCGTTGTTGAAGGCCGCGGCGATGCCGGATGCCGCGCCGAGCTCGATGGTCTTCGACTTCCAGCCCGCGCAGGCGTTCGCCATCGCGACGCCCGGCACCGCCGTCCAGGCGCCCGACCCGACGCGGTAGTGGATGTTCGCGGTGCTCCATCCGGTCGCGTAGTACACCGTGGTCGAGGTGGGCTGCGCGGCGCACGGGTTCGTCGCGGTGACGACCCCGTCCTTCACGGCGGCGACGGATCCGGTGAGCGCGTAGTCGCGCCCGCCGTTGTTGTCCCACGCGCCCGCGCCGTTGGTGAAGGCCGCGGTGATGCCCGTCGCCGATCCGAGGTCGATGGTCCTGGACACCCAACCGGTGCAGGCCGCCGCCATCGCTGCGCCGGGCAGGGCGGTCCATGCGCCCGAGCCGACGCGGTGGTGCACGTAGTGGTTCGTCCAGCCCTTCGTGGTCGCGAAGTACACGGTCATCGTCGATCCGGTCGGCGGCGGGGTCGTGCCGGTGCCGCCGGCCTTCGCGCCGACGTGGAGGGCGAGCGCGGTGTCGGCGGCGACGGATGCCGCGAACCGGCCGCTCGAGTCGACCGTGATGACGCCTCCGGCGCTGCATCCGCTCGCCGTCGGCAGCCCGACGATCACGTTGCAGTAGCGCCCGGCCGGCAGGGACGTCTGCCAGGTGCGGTCGACCGCCGCGGTGCCGCGGTTGATGGCGACGAAGCCCTTGTCACCGCGACCGAACGCGATCGCCGACGAACCGTTGTCCCACTTGTTCGTGATGGCGGTGCCGTAGGTGGCCGTGCGGAAGCCGACCATGTTCTCGATGTTCGTCTGGGCGTGCTTGCAGGTCCAGCCGTTCTGCCCGCACACGGGATCGACCACGCGTCCGTTGCCCGCGAGCGCCGGTCCGGCGTCCTTGTTCGAGAACTGGTAGCCGGAGTGGATCGACGGCGAACCGTAGTTCCACGCGAGCGTGAACACCTGCGCGAGGTCGTACGCCGCGCCGTCGCGGTAGCTCAGCGTCTCGCCGTTGCGCTCGGTGTCGTGGTTGTCGACGAACACCGCGGCATCCGCGTTCTGCAGGAAGCCGGCCCAGCTCGGGCCGATGCCCGCGCCGCTGATGAGCCAGTTCAGGGTGCGGCCGCCGAACGCCTCCTTGAGCTTGCGCGCATACGCGAACTCGTGGATGTCGCCGAGGCCCAGGTACTCCTCGGGCTGCACGGGCTCGTTGGCGCGGATGACCTCCTGCACGAGGTAGAGGCGCGCCCGGTCGTTGACGCGCGAGAGGATGCCGTTCATGTCGGCCGCCGAGATGTGCTTGACGGCGTCGATCCGGAACCCGTCGACGCCGAGCGAGACGAGGTCGTTGAGGTACGCGGCGACGCGGCCCTGCACGTAGGCCGAGCCGGTGTTCAGGTCGGCGAGGTTCACGAGGTTGCACTCCTGCACCTCCCACCGGTCCTGGTAGTTCGCGATGTCGCGTCGGCACGAGTGGAAGTCCTGCGACTGGTAGATGCCGGGGTAGGAGTAGTGCTGGAACGACGAGCCGGCCCAGCCGACGCCGCCCGCGCTGTACCCGCTCATGTGGTTGATGACGGCGTCGGCGATGACCTTCACGCCGGCCGCGTGGCACGTGTCGACCATGGCCTTGAACTCGGCGCGCGTGCCGAGGCGCGACTCGACGCGGTAGCTGACGGGCTGGTAGTGGATCCACCACTGGGGGCCCTGCACGTGCTCCTGCGGCGGCGAGGTCTGCACGTAGCCGTAGCCGGCGGGTCCGAGGTTCTCGGTGCACTCGCGGGCGATGGCGTTCCAGGTGTACGAGAAGAGCACCGCGGTGGCGTCCTTCGGGCCGGGGGCGGCCGCCTCGGCGGGGCCGGCGGGCGCGCCGGGACCGATGGCGGCGAGGCCGGCGAGGACCGCGGCGGCGGTGACCGCGATCAGCGTTCGCAAACGCTTGCGCGGGCCGGGGCGTCGAAGCGTCCCGGAGTCGGGAAGGCCTGTCATGGAGCCGATTCCTTTGCAGTTCTGCGGTTCCAGGCCGGGATCCCTGAGAAGACCGCGCCACTGCCGCGTCGCTGCGGCAGCCGCGTCACGACGACGACTGCCCCCCAAGATAGGCACGAGGTCCGACGAGCGCAAGAGGTGTGTTGCAAGCGTTTGCATTAACCGTGCTGCCGCGATAGCGTCGCACCCAATGTCGTTCAGGCACGTCGTCGTGCCGTGAAATCGGGAGTCGAAGATGACGCATCGAGCGCGCGCTCGCAGCTGGTTGGCATTGGGGGTGACGGGCGCCGTCGCGGCATCCGTGCTCGCCGTCGTTCCCATCGGGGCTGCAGCCGAGGAGGGCGACACGTTCGCACTCGTCGGTTCGCTGCAGAGCGAACTGGGCTGTTCCGAGGACTGGCAGCCGAGCTGCGAGGCCACCGAGCTGCTGCCCACCGACACCGCGGGCCTCTACGCCGCCGAGTTCACCGTCCCGGCGGGCTCGTACGAGTACAAGGTCGCGGCGAACGACTCGTGGGATGCCTCGTGGGGTCTCGACGGGGGCGGCGACAACATCCCGCTCACGGTCGGCGGCGACACCGACGTGCGCGTCGTGTTCGACGACACCCAGAAGCGCGTCGGCCTCGAGCTGCTGAGCACCCGTGGCGCGTACGACGAGCAGGCGGATGCCGCACTCGCGCTGCCGCCCGTCCGCCAGCCGGGCAGCGCCGAGAACTTCTACTTCGTCATGACCGACCGCTTCGCCAACGGCGACGAGTCGAACGACACCGCCGGCATCGCGGGAGACCACCTCGCGCACGGCTTCGACCCGACCGACAAGGGCTTCTACCACGGCGGCGACATCCAGGGCATCCGCGATCACCTCGACTACATCGAGGGCCTCGGCACGACCGCGATCTGGTTCACGCCGAGCTTCAAGAACAAGCCCGTGCAGGGCGAGGGCGCGAACGCCAGCGCCGGCTACCACGGCTACTGGATCACCGACTTCACGCAGATCGACCCGCACCTCGGCACGAACGCCGAGCTCGAGGCGCTCATCGACGAGGCGCACGAGCGCGGCATCAAGGTCTACTTCGACATCATCACGAACCACACGGCCGACGTGATCTCGTACGAGGAGGGCCAGTACTCGTACATCGACAAGGCCACGAGCCCGTACCGCGACGCCGACGGCAACGTGTTCGACCCGAGCACCATCGCGGGCAGCGCCGACTTCCCGGCGCTCGACCCGGCCACGAGCTTCCCGTACACGCCGACCGTCGCGCCCGAGGATGCCGACGTCAAGGTCCCCGCGTGGCTCAACGACCCGACGCTGTACCACAACCGCGGCGACTCGACCTGGTCGGGCGAATCGGTGACGTTCGGCGACTTCGTCGGCCTCGACGACCTGATGACCGAGCACCCCACCGTGGTCGACGGCTTCATCGACGTGTACCAGGACTGGGTCGACCTCGGCATCGACGGCTTCCGGATCGACACCGCCAAGCACGTGAACTTCGAGTTCTGGGAGGAGTGGTCGACCGAGGTCCTCGAGTACGCCCACGCCCAGGGCAAGCCCGACTTCTTCATGTTCGGCGAGGTCTACGACGCCGACCCGGTGAAGCTCTCGCCGTACGTGCGCAAGACGGACATGAACTCGGTCCTCGACTTCACCTTCCAGTCGCAGGCCGTGTCGTTCGCGGCGGGCAACTCGGCGAAGAACCTGCAGTCGCTGTTCGCCGGTGACGACTACTACACGACGCCCGACTCGTCGGCCACCGCACTGCCGACCTTCCTCGGCAACCACGACATGGGTCGCATCGGCTACTTCCTCGCGAACTCGGGCGCCACCGCGGTGCAGCGCAACGAGCTCGCGCACGAGCTCATGTACCTCACGCGCGGCCAGCCGGTCGTCTACTACGGCGACGAGCAGGGCTTCGCGGGCACGGGCGGCGACAAGGACGCCCGCCAGACGCTCTTCGCGAGCCAGGTCGACGAGTACGTGAACCAGCCGCTCGTCACCGGCGAGAACGCCGGCAGCGTCGACCGCTACGGCACCGACGCGCCGCTCTACGAGCACATCGCCGGACTCGCCGAGCTGCGCAAGGCGCACCCGGCGCTCGAGCAGGGCGCGCAGATCGAGCGCTTCGTCGCCGACGGCGCCGGCGTGTACGCGTTCAGCCGCGTCGACCGCGACGAGAAGGTCGAGTACCTGGTCGCCGTGAACAACGCGAACCAGGCCAAGGCCGTGGAGGTCTCCACCCTCACCGCCGACGGCGCGTTCGCGGTGCTGTACGGCGACGGGCAGGCCCTGACCGCGAACGCCGACGGCGTCGCATCCGTCACCGTGCCGGCGCTCGGCGCCGTGGTGTGGAAGGCCGACCGCGAGGTGACCGCCCCCGAGGCGGCATCCGCCATCGCCGTCGACGTGCCCGTCGCCGGGGCCGGCGTCACGGGCATCGCACCCGTCTCGGCCGACGTCGCCGACGCCACCTGGCAGGAGACGAGCTTCGCCTGGCGCGTGGCCGGTTCCGACGAGTGGACGCCGCTCGGCACCGCCGAGGACACCACGCCGCGCGTCTACCACGACACCGCGGGCCTCGCGAAGGGCACGCTGGTCGAGTACCGGGCCGTGTCGACGGATGCCGCGGGCAACCGCGCCGCCGCATCGACCTACGCCTCGGTGGGCAACGCCGTGAACCTCGCGGTCGTCGAGGAGCCCGAGACCGACATCGAGCTGGTCACCGTCCCCGGCAGCCACAACTCGGAGATGGGCTGCCCGGGCGACTGGCAGCCCGGCTGCGAGGCCGCGAAGCTCACCAAGCGCGCCGACGGCATCTACGCCGGCACGTTCCAGATCCCGGCCGGCACGTACGAGTACAAGGTCGCGATCAACGGCAGCTGGGCGCTGAACTACGGCGCCAACGGCGTGCAGGACGGCCCGAACGCCACCTACACGACGAGCGGCGGCGCGGTCACCTTCTACTGGGACCCGCGCAGCAAGGTGTTCTCGTCGACCGCCGAGGGGCCGATCGTCACGCTGCCCGGCAGCATGCAGTCGGAACTCGGCTGCCCCGGCGACTGGCAGCCCGACTGCATGGTCACCTTCGCGCAGGACGGCGACAAGGACGGCGTCTACGAGTTCTCGACGAACGGCCTGCCGGCCGGCTCCTACGAACTGAAGGTCGCGCACGGCCTGTCGTGGGATGAGAACTACGGCGTCGACGGCGTCCGCAACGGCGGCAACATCTCGTTCGTCGTCGGCAAGGCCGGCGAGTTCGTCACCTTCCGCTACACGCTCGAGACCCACGTGCTCGAGGTCGTCGTGGCCGACCCGCCGCTCGCGGGCACCGGACAGCAGCGCGCGTACTGGCTCGACGCCGAGACGCTCGCCTGGCCCGCCTCGCTCCTCGGCGGAGCGAACGCGGCCGACCGCGCCTACACGCTCGAGTTCGCCGCCGACGGCGGACTCGGGACCGCCGACGGCGCCGTGACCGGCGCCGACCGGACGGTCGAGCTCGCCCACGAGCCCGCGGGCATCGGCGCGGAGCTCACCGTGCGGTTCCCGCACCTCGCGAGCTACGTGGCGCTCCGGCCCCTCGGTCTCGACCGCGCGGCGATCGCCGAACTCGTCACGGGCGAGCTCCAGGTGGCGCAGCGCGCCGGCGACGAGCTCACCGCGATGACCGGCGTGCAGCTGCCGGGCGTGCTCGACGACCTCTACGCCCAGGGCGTGGCATCCGCCTCGCTCGGCGCCACGGTCGACGGCGACGCCGCGAGCCTCTCGGTCTGGGCGCCGACCGCGAAGTCGGTGTCGGCCCAGGTCTGGGCCGCCGGCGCGACCGGCGACCCCGAGGTGCTGCCGGCCGAGTTCGACGCCGAGTCCGGCGCGTGGTCGGTCGACGAGGGCGTCGAGGCGGGCGACGAGTACCGCTGGCTCGTCGAGGTGTACGCCCCGACCACCGGCAAGGTGGAGCGCAACTCGGTGACCGACCCGTACTCGGTCGCGCTCACCGTGAACTCCGCCCGCACCGTCGTCGTCGACCTCGACGACCCGGCGCTCGCACCCGAGCTGTGGGCCGAGACGCCCGCACCGGTCGTCGAGCGGCAGGTCGACCGGGCGATCTACGAGCTGCACGTGCGCGACTTCTCGATCACCGATGAGACGGTGCCCGAGGCCGAGCGCGGCACCTACCGGGCGTTCACCCGCAACAGTGCGGGCAGTGCGCAGCTGCGCGAGCTCGCCGCGGCCGGCATCAACACGGTGCACCTGCTGCCCACGTTCGACATCGCGACCATCGAGGAGCGCCGCGACCAGCAGGCGACCCCCGACTGCGACCTCGAGTCGTACGGTCCGGCGTCGGAGGAGCAGCAGGCCTGCATCGAGGCGATCCGCGACCTCGACGGCTTCAACTGGGGATACGACCCGTACCACTTCCAGGCGCCCGAGGGCTCCTACGCGGTCGACCCCGACGGCGGCGCACGCGTCGCGGAGTTCCGCGAGATGGTCGGCGCCCTGCACGCCACGGGCATGCAGGTCGTGCTCGACGAGGTGTACAACCACACCGCCGAGTCGGGTCAGGGCCAGAAGTCGGTGCTCGACAAGGTCGTGCCCGGCTACTACCACCGCCTGAACGCGACCGGCGGCGTCGAGACCTCGACGTGCTGCCAGAACGTCGCGACCGAGCACGCCGTCGCAGAGAAGCTCATGGTCGACTCGACCGTGCTCTGGGTGAAGGAGTACAAGGTCGACGGCTTCCGCTTCGACCTGATGGGCCACCACTCCAAGGCGAACCTCCTGGCCGTGCGCGCGGCGCTCGACGAGCTCACGCTCGCCGAGGACGGCGTCGACGGCTCGAAGGTCTTCCTCTACGGCGAGGGCTGGAACTTCGGGGAGGTCGCGAACAACGCGCGATTCGAGCAGGCCTCCCAGGGCCAGCTCGGCGGCACGGGCATCGCGACGTTCAACGACCGGCTGCGTGACGGCGTGCACGGCGGCAGCCCGGTCGCGGGCGACTCGAAGTACGAGCAGGGCTTCGGCACCGGCCTCGCGGGCGAGCCGAACGGCCTGCCCCAGCGCGACGGCATCCGGAACCTCGGCCAGCAGACCGACCTTGTGAAGATCGGCCTCGCGGGCAACCTGCGCGACTTCCGGTTCACCGGATACGACGGGGTGCTGAAGTCGGGCGCCGAGGTCGACTACAACGGGTCGCCGGCCGGCTACGCCGACCACCCCGAGGAGGTCATCAACTACGTCGACGCGCACGACAACGAGACCCTGTTCGACCTGGGCGTGCTGAAGCTGCCGCAGGAGACGTCGATGGCCGACCGCATCCGCATGAACACGCTGTCGCTCGCGACCGTGACGTTCTCGCAGAGCCCGTCGTTCTGGCACGCCGGCACCGAGCTGCTCCGCTCGAAGTCGCTCGACCGCAACAGCTACAACTCGGGCGACTGGTTCAACCGGATCGACTGGACCGGCCAGGAGTCGACCTTCGGGTCGGGCCTGCCGATGAAGTCCGACAACGAGGACCACTGGCCGACGATGGCGACGCTGCTCGCCGACCCGGCGCTGGAGCCCGCTCCGGCGGACATCGCCGCGGCCGAGGCCGCCGCGCTCGACCTGCTGCGCGTGCGCGACAGCGTCGACCTGCTCAAGCTGGGCTCGGCCGAGCTCATCACGCAGAAGGTGTCGTTCCCGAACAGCGGTGCGGATGCCACGGACGGGCTCATCGTGATGCTCATCGACGACCTCGTGGGCGACGACGTCGACCCCGAGCTCGAGGGTGCACTGGTCGTGTTCAACGCCTCCGCCGAGCCGATCACCGAGGCGGTGGACGGACTCGCCGGTCGCGGGTTCGCCCTCGCCCCGGCGCTCGCGAACGGGACCGACGCGGTCGTCAAGCAGACCGCGTGGGAGGCCGCGACCGGCACGCTCACGATCCCGGCCCGCACGGCCGCGGTGCTCGTCGACGACCAGGCCAAGCCCGGCGGCGGCAAGCCCGACAAGCCGGGCAAGCCCGAGAAGCCCGGCAAGCCGGACAAGCCCGGCAAGCCGGACAAGCCCGAGAAGCCGGGCAAGCCGGAGAAGCCGGGCAAGCCCGAGCAGCCCGGCAAGCCCGTCGTCCGCCTGGACGCGGCGTCGGTGCAGACCGGCTCGACCCTTGCCGTGTCCGGGAAGGGCTTCGCGAAGGGCGAGCTCGTGCAGGTGTGGCTGGAGTCGACTCCGACGCTCATGGAGGCACAGCCCGCCTCCGCGGACGGCACGGTCGAGTTCGAGATCGGCATCCCCGAGGGCACCGAGCTCGGCGACCACCACATCCGGCTGATCGGCGTCGCCTCGGGCACCGAGGCGGTGGCGGAGCTCACGGCGGTGAACTCGCTCGGTCTCACGGGCCTGCAGGCGAGCCTCGCCGGGTTCCTCGCGATCGCGTTGCTCGCGGTCGGCCTGATGCTCGCCGCGCCCCGCGTGCGGCGACTGCGCGGCACGGCCTGACGCGGCCTGGCGGGGCGGGTGTGCGCCGCTCCGCCCGGACGCTCGGCCCGTCGCCCGGGTCCCCCCGCCCGGGCGACGACCCGCGCACACGGCGATGCCCGGCGCTCCCTACGCGCCGGGCATCGTCGTGTCCGCACCGCGGTGCGGAGGCCGGATCCTCAGAACGGCAGCTCGGCCCCGCAGGCGTCGAAGCTGCCCATGATGTCGGTGCCGTGGGCGGCGAAGATCTGGTCGATGCCGGTGCCGTCGGACGCCTTGTCCGGGTGCGGGTTGTTCGAGGCGATCGTGCCGCCCTGGCCGTTCGCGCCCTTCACCAAGATGGTGAACGACGAGGGTGCGCCGGTCTCGGCGTACGCGTCGAGCACGCAGGAGGCGGTCACGTCGTCGAGGTGCGAGGTGAGCTCCTCGACGTGCACCGTGAGCCACGCCTGCGAGTTCGAAGCGCCCGCGTTGCCCTGCTCCGAGCGGTTCGGGTTGAAGCACTCGTGGGCGTACGCGGCGGCGCCCGTGCCGAGCACCGCTGCGGCGGCCAGTGCAACGCCGGCGCCGATGTTGGTCATGGTCCTGGAGATCATGGTCTTCCTTCTCGATCGGGTTTCGCGAGGCCGGCGATGGCCGGCCGTCTCTACCGTGGATCGAGCGCCTGATCGGGACATCCGTGCTGACCCCGAGCTCGGGTGCGCCGTCTGGAGTGCTCGAGGACGCGCGAGGACGCCCGACGCGGGTCCGTCTCCGCGTCGGGCGTCCGAGTGGGATCTCAGCCGGAGACGACCGCAGCCTGGCGCGGGGCCACGTCGAGTTCGGCCTCGGCGAGGACCGAAGCCCCGTCGAGGTCCACGGCCGTGACCCGGTTGGCGGCGGGCTCGGTGACGTACGCGACGCCGTCGTGCACGACCACGCCCGGGGTCGGCGTGCCGTGCCCCTCAGGAGCCGTCCACGCATCGATCGCCGGGATCGACGCCGTGATCTCACCGGTCTCGAGGTCGATCAGGTGGAGCGCACCGTCGAGGCCGAGCACGACGCCGCGGTCCTCGCCGTCGCGCGCGAGCGAGCTGTACGAGTAGCCGGTCGGCAGGACGACGAGCCGGACGGTGCCGGACTCGACGTCGATGAGCGCCACGGTGTCGCGGCCCTCCTGGCTCTCGCGCGAGTAGTCGGCGAACAGCACGGGCGACTCCGCGTCGCCCTTCGGCCCGCCGACGCGGCCGTCGGCGTCGGGGAGCGCGATGCGGTCGAAGGCGCCGTCGGCGTAGGTGGTCACGGCGCCGATGCAGCCGAACGCGACGGTCTCACCGGCGGCGATCGTCTCGCCGTGGATGCCGGTGCAGTCGTCCGTCCGGGCGAGCTCCTCGCCGTCGGCGTCGAGCGCGACGACGGAGTCGTTCGCCGTCTCGTCGCCGTCGGTCGTCAGCACGACGCCGTCCTCGAGGTGCAACGCGACGCCGTGGTGGGCCGCTCGGAGCTCGATGCGGCGGAGCTCGTCGGCCCCGTCGGCCAGGTCGCTCGTGTCGACGAGCACGACCTCGCCCTCGCCGTCGCCGAACAGGGCGGTCACGCCATCGTGCTCGACGACGTGGCTGGGCTTGGCGAGCTCGAAGCGCAGTTCGGTGAGGGCGGGCTCGGTCTCGTAGGAGTGGCCGTGGTCGCCGTGGGCGTCGGACCACACGCCCAGGTCGAGCACGCTCACGCCCTCGGGGTCGGTGAGGAAGGCGTGGCGGCCGTCCTCGGCGGCGATGGCGCGCGGCGCGGCGTCCGTCGGGATGTCCGCAACGACGTCGAGCGTCGCGGCGTCGAGCACGACGACCCCGTCGTCGTGGGTGACGGCCAGGCGCGGCCGGGGCGCGTCGAGCTCGGCGACGTCGGAGGCGGCCTCGGTCTCCTCGGGTGCCGAGGCGGCGCCGCCGGGCGTGGCGCACCCGCTCAGGGCGAGTGCGGCTGCGGCGGTGAGCGCCAGGGCGCCCACGGTGGTGGTTCGGATCATGTGGGTGGCGCCGCGGTGGTGCCGCGGCATCCTCTCTGGTCGGTGGACACGGGTGACGTGCGCGCGCACCGGTCAGCGTAGCGTAATGAGAACCGTTCTCAATAATTCAGGACGCGAGGATCGCGTGGCAGCGCTCGAGCCGCGCCAGCCACCACGCCGTCTGCTCCTCATCGGCGGCGTGGCGTTCGAGCAGCGCCGGGTCCGGAACCACGCGCCGCACCTCGATCGCGCCCTCGCGGGGAAGGAGCGGCGCGCGGGTCACGTCCGCGGCGAGCAGCGAGGCCGTGCCGAGTCCGCAGTCGTATTCGAGGTCGTCGACGGATGCCGCGAGGTGGGCGCCCATCGCGAGCCCGACGCTCGTGTCGAGGGCGCTCGACACCACGATCGGCAGGCCGGCGCGCGCCACGACGTCGAGGGCGCGTCGGATTCCGCCGAGCGGGGCGGCCTTGACGACGAGCAGGTCGGCGGCGCCGGCCTCCGCGACGGCGAGCGGGTCCTCGGCGCGGCGCACGCTCTCGTCGGCGGCGATCGGGATGCCCATGTACTTCGTGCGACGGCGGATCTCGGCGAGCTCGCCGACCGTCGGGCACGGCTGCTCCACGTACTCCAGGTCGAACGGTGCGAGCGCGTGGATGGCGTGCTCGGCCTCGTCGATGTTCCAGCCGCCGTTCCCATCGACCCGGATGCGACCCTCGGGGCCCATCGCGTCGCGCACCGCGCGGACGCGCGCGACATCCTGCGCCAGGGTCTGATCGGATGCCGCGACCTTCACCTTCGCGGTGCGGCACCCCGGGAACCGCTCGAGCACCGACGGCACCGCGTCGGGATCGACCGACGGCACAGTCGCGTTGACGAGGACGCGATCGCGGCGCGCCGGCGGCGGCGCCTGCCATCCGAAGTCGACCGCGGCGGCGAGCCAGGTCGCCGCCTCCTCGTCGTCGTACTCGGCGAACGGCGCGAACTCCGTCCACCCCTCGGGGCCCTCGATCAGCACCGCCTCGCGCACGTCGATGCCGCGGAACCGGGTGACGAGCGGGAGCGCCACCACCCGCGCGGTGCCGAGCAGGTCGGACAGGGGCGGCAGGGCGACGTCGCTCATGCCCCGAGTCTGCCACCGCGCTGCGTTTCTCAGGACGGCGCGCCGCCGGCGCCTGCAGGGCCCGGCGTGTCGTCCTGAGGAACCGGGCGATCCCGCCGGGGACTCCTGAGAAGGGAACCGGCGACGTAGGCTGGAACGCATGGCAGACGAGCGCACGGTCGCGGACCGTCCGGCGGACACGACGGACGGCATCGACGCGCTCGGCGTCGACGCCGTCGAGGTGCACGACTCCGCCGCGCGCAACGCGTGGATCGCCGTCGTGGGCATCGCCGTGGTCATCGCGGCGCTCGTGCCGCTCGTCTACGGCGCCGTCTGGGTCGGGTCGATCGTGTACGCCGCCGTGCTGTCGTTCCTCACCGGCGGTCCGGCGGAGGTCACCGGCACCGCGGTCTGAGCCCGCGCCTCGGCGCGTCGTGCCCGCGGGCGCGGAAGTAGGCTGGACGGCATGGCAGGCGAGGTGTCGGAACTGTTCGATCCGAGCGAGTGGGTGGATGCCGCGGCATCCGTCACCGGCGCTGGCGGGTTCACCGACATCACGTACCACCACTCGACCGACGGGCGCATCGCGCGCATCGCGTTCGACCGGCCCGAGGTGCGCAACGCGTTCCGCCCGCACTCGGTCGACGAGCTCTACCGCGCCCTCGAGGACGCACGGACGAACCCCCGCATCGGCGTCGTGCTGCTCACCGGCAACGGCCCCAGCCCGAAGGACGGCGGCTGGGCGTTCTGCTCGGGCGGCGACCAGCGCATCCGCGGCCGCGACGGCTACAAGTACTCCGACAGCGAGACGGCGGTGGTCGAGGGCGCGACGCACGCCGCGGTCGGCCGACTCCACATCCTCGAGGTGCAGCGGCTCATCCGCTTCATGCCCAAGGTCGTCATCGCGGTCGTGCCGGGGTGGGCGGCGGGCGGCGGGCACTCGCTGCACGTGGTCTGCGACCTGACGATCGCGAGCCGCGAGCACGGGCGGTTCAAGCAGACGGATGCCGATGTCGGCAGCTTCGACGCCGGCTACGGGTCGGCGTACATGGCCCGGCAGGTCGGGCAGAAGTTCGCGCGCGAGGTCTTCTTCCTCGCCGAGGAGTACTCGGCCGAGCGCGCCTACGAGATGGGCGCCGTGAACCGCGTCGTGCCGCACGCGGACCTCGAGCGCGAGGCGATCCGGATGGCGCGCACCATCCTCACGAAGTCGCCCACCGCCGTCCGCATGCTGAAGTTCGCGTTCAACGCCGTCGACGACGGGCTCGTCGGCCAGCAGGTGTTCGCGGGCGAGGCCACGCGACTCGCGTACGGCACCGATGAGGCCGTCGAGGGCCGCGACGCGTTCCTCGAGAAGCGCGATCCCGACTGGGGCCCGTTCCCCTGGCACTACTGAGTCGACGGATGCCGCGATGAAGCCGCTGCTGCAGGTGCCGGTGACGGAGGTCGCCGCGCTGCGCGCGCTGCTCGCCGAGGCGCTCGCCGGCGGCCCCGCCGTCTGGCCCGTGCCGGCCGCCGAGCCCGCCGGTG
>NZ_LQGY01000035.1 GCF_001620055.1 Agromyces sp. NDB4Y10
GCCCCGCGCCCGCGCCCCACGGCCGCGCCCCACGGCGGCGCCCCGCGCCCGCGCCCGCGCCATCCGCCGCTCCGATCCCGTTTTCAGGAGCCCGGGCCCGGAACCGGGCGTTTCTCAGGACGACACGCCGCTGCGACACGCGACACGCCGCAGAACTCCTGAGAAGGGGAGGCAGCACCTCGCGACTGCTCAGGTGAGCACGGCCGGTAGACTGGCGGGGTCCGGCATCCGCCCCGCGGCATCCGCTCGCCGCCACCCTCTGGAGCTCGCCACCCGTGACCATCGAGACCTCGTCCACGCCTGCCAGCCAGTACCCGCAGCCGGACGCCCCCGGCGCGGCCGACGCCGAGATCATCGAGGCGCCCCGCACCGCGCAGCTCGACACCGTCGAGGTCGCCATCGCGACGCCCGAGAAGGAACAGCCGTACGCGGCGCTCGGCGTGAAGCCCGACGAGTACGAGCGCATCCGCAACATCCTCGGCCGGCGCCCCACGAGCGCCGAGCTCGCCATGTACTCGGTGATGTGGAGCGAGCACGCGTCGTACAAGTCGAGCAAGGTGCACCTGCGCCAGTTCGGCAAGAAGGTCACGCCCGAGATGAAGCAGCACCTCATGGTGGGCATCGGCGAGAACGCGGGCGTGCTCGACATCGGCGAGGGCTGGGCGGTGACGTTCAAGATCGAGTCGCACAACCACCCGTCGTTCATCGAGCCGTTCCAGGGCGCCGCGACCGGCGTCGGCGGCATCGTCCGCGACATCATCTCGATGGGCGCGCGCCCCGTCGCGGTCATGGACGCGCTGCGGTTCGGCGCCATCGACGACCCCGACACCGCGCGCGTCGTGCACGGCGTCGTCGCGGGCATCAGCTTCTACGGCAACTGCCTCGGCCTGCCGAACATCGGCGGCGAGACGTGGTTCGACCCGGTCTACCAGAAGAACCCGCTCGTGAACGCGCTCGCCGTGGGCGTGCTCCGGCACGAGGACCTGCACCTCGCGAATGCGAAGGGCGTGGGCAACAAGGTCGTGCTGTTCGGTGCGCGCACGGGCGGCGACGGCATCGGCGGCACGTCGATCCTCGCATCCGACACCTTCGCCGAGGGCGGCCCGACGAAGCGCCCCGCGGTGCAGGTCGGCGACCCGTTCGCCGAGAAGGTGCTCATCGAGTGCTGCCTCGAACTGTTCGCCGGCGACCTCGTCGAGGGCATCCAGGACCTCGGCGCCGCCGGCATCTCGTGCGCGACGAGCGAGCTCGCGGCGAACGGCGACGGCGGCATGTCGATCGTGCTCGACGACGTGCTGCTGCGCGACCCCTCGCTCACGCCCGAGGAGATCCTCATGTCCGAGAGCCAGGAGCGCATGATGGCCATCGTGCGTCCCGAGAAGCTCGACGGCTTCATGGAGGTCGTGAAGAAGTGGGACGTCGAGACGAGCGTGCTCGGCGAGGTCACCGACTCCGGTCGCCTCTCGATCACCTGGCGTGGCGAGGAGATCGTGAACGTCGACCCGCGCACCGTCGCGGTCGACGGGCCCGTCTACGAGCGGCCCATGCGGTACCCGTCGTACCTCGACGCCCTCCAGGCCGACTCCGCCGCCGACCTGCCCCGCCCGCAGACCGGCGACGAGCTCCGGGCGCAGTTCCTGCAGCTCGTCGGCTCGCCGAACCAGGCGGATGCCGCGTGGATCACCAAGCAGTACGACCACTACGTCCTCGGCAACACCGCGCTCGCGGCGCCGGATGACGCGGGCATGATCCGCGTCGACGAGGAGTCGGGGCTCGGCGTGGCCGTGGCGACCGACGCGAACGGCCGCTACTGCCAGCTCGACCCGCGCCGCGGCGCGCAGCTCGCGCTCGCGGAGGCGTACCGCAACGTCGCAGTGACGGGTGCGACGCCGATGGGCATCTCCGACTGCCTCAACTTCGGCTCCCCCGAGAACCCCGAGGTCATGTGGCAGTTCGCGCAGGCCGTCGAGGGTCTCGCCGACGGATGCCTCGAGCTGGGCATCCCGGTCACGGGCGGCAACGTCAGCTTCTACAACCAGACCGGCGACGTGCCGATCCACCCGACGCCGGTCGTCGCGGTGCTCGGCGTGATCGACGACGTCGCGCGCCGCGTCCCGTCGGGTTGGCAGGACGACGGCCACAACATCTACCTGCTCGGCGAGACGTACGCCGAGCTCGACGGCTCCGCGTGGGCGGGCGTCGTGCACGACCACCTCGGCGGCGTTCCGCCCATGGTCGACCTGGGTCGCGAGAAGCAGCTGGGCGACCTGCTCGCGGCGGCCGCACTCGAGGGCCTCATCGATTCGGCGCACGACCTGTCCGACGGGGGCCTCGCGGTCGCGCTGGCCGAGGCCGTCTCGCGGTTCGGCGTCGGCGCCCGGGTGGTCCTCAACGAGGTCGTCGAGGATGCCGGCATCGACCTGGCGACGGCGCTGTTCTCGGAGTCGGCGTCGCGCGTCATCGTGACCGTGCCGCGTGAGGACGACGTGCGCTTCCGCGGCCTGTGCGAGGGTCGGGGCGTGCCCGTGCGTCGCATCGGCGTGACGGATGCCGCGTCGGGCTCGCTCGAGGTGCAGGACGCGTTCACGGTCTCGGTCGACGAGCTCCGCACGGTCAACCGGGCGCCGCTGGCGGACGCCTTCGGTCCGGTCGTCGGCTACTAGACCCCCACGACCGGATCACGCCGGCCGCGGCGTCCTCGCGAGAGGGCCACGGCCGGCGTGGTCGTTCACGGCCGGTCCCGCGCCAACCGCCACAGTTCGACCCAGTCCTCGGTCGTGAGCCGGTTCGGCGGCGTGCTCGGATCGATGCCGCGTTCGCGGAGCATCCGGCGCGCAAGGCCGTGCGCGATGGGACGGCCGGTGCGGCCCAGCACCTGGACGAGTCCCCGCCCGGGTCCCTGGAAGACGTCGCCCACCCACGCGCGGTACGCCCGTCGCTCGCGCGTTGGGACGAGCGGCTCGGGCCGCCGGTCGATGCGGAACACGCCGCCGTCGACCGACGGCACCGGTCGGAACGCACGCGCAGGAACCCGGCGGTCGAGCGTGAAGCGGTACCACGGCGCCGATTGCACGGTGAGCATGCTCGCTCCGCCGACGCCGCAACGACGGCGGGCGACCTCCCACTGGGTGAGCAGGACGGCGCTGCCCCACCAGTCCGCGTCGAGCACGCGCCGCAGGATCGCCGTGGTGAGGTGGAAGGGCACGTTGCCGACGATGACGTGCGGCTCGCGCGGCAGCGGCCAGCGCAGCACGTCGGCGTGCACGACGTCCGCGGCGCCGCCCAGTTCGCGGCGCAGCGCCGCGGCACGGTGCGGGTCGAGCTCGACCGCGGTGAGCGGGCGGCCGAGACGCGCGAGTTCGCGGGTGAGCGCGCCGCCGCCCGCGCCGAGTTCGACGATGGGACCGCGCGTGGCCGCGGCGAGCGAGGTCATC
The DNA here is from genome assembly GCF_001620055.1 of Agromyces sp. NDB4Y10. GTDB lineage: Bacteria > Actinomycetota > Actinomycetes > Actinomycetales > Microbacteriaceae > Agromyces > Agromyces indicus. The sequence goes on from NZ_LQGY01000035.1 coordinate 3,435, forward strand.
CGCTCGATGACGGCGCGGTCGAGGAGGAAGTTCTGCCCGAGCTCGTGCCGGCCGCCCGCCGGCGACGAGGTTGGGCGCGCAGGCGATGCCCGCTTCGGGTGCGGGGACCGGTCGGGCATCGGTCGGTGGGGTCGTGATGGTCGCATGGAGTGCTCCGCTGGCTGGTGATCGTCAGCCGGGTACGGCGAATCCGCACCGCGGCCCTGGATTCGGGCCGAGGCGGAGGAGCGGTCAGGTGGTCCGGTCGCTCCGCCTCAGGCGGTGCGGGGCCGGATGATCATCTGGAAGGCCATGCATGACACGGTCGTCGAGAGTAGCAGAACCGCTGTTCGGCGGCACCCGGTAGGGTCGCGGCATGAGTCGGACGGACCTCGCGAGCCTGTTGATCCACGCCGATCGCGAGGCTGTGTTCGCCGCCCTCGTGGATCCCGACGCGCTCCTCACCTGGCTGCCGCCGAAGGGCATGCGGGGGCGGTTCGAGCGGTTCGACCTGCGCGACGGCGGGTCGTACCGCCTCGTGCTCACCTATGTCGACGCGGCCGGCGCGCCCGGCAAGAGCGACGCCGCGTCCGACGTCGCCGAGGTGCGGATCGCGCGCGTCGTGCCCGGCGAACTGATCGAGCAGCTCGTCGACTTCGAGTCCGACGACCCGGCGTTCGGCGGCACGATGCGGATGACGTGGAGCCTCCGCACCACGCCCGAGGGCACCCTCGTCGAGTTCGCGGCGCGCGACGTGCCCGACGGGGTCCGAGCTCGCGACCACGCCGAAGGGCTCACGTCGTCCCTCGTGAACCTCGCGGCCCACCTCGAACCGAGGGCGGCGGCGCACGCGCCGGAGCCCGATCCGGTCGACGAGCCGCAGTCCTACCCCGCCGAGTACGCCGCCGCGCACGGGTCGTTCGCGCTCATCCCAGCCGCGTACGTCTTCCTCGTCGACGGCGACCGGGTGCTGCTGCAGCAGCGCGAGGGCACCGGGTACTACGACGGCTGGTGGGCGGCCTCCGCCGCCGGCCACGTCGATCCGGGCGAGTCGGTGCTCGCGGGCGCCGTCCGGGAGACCCTCGAAGAACTCGGCGTCGAGGTCGACGAGGGCGACCTCGAGCCGGTCACGGCGATGCACCGCACGGCAGCGACCGGGTTGCCCGTCGACCAGCGGCTCGACGTGTTCTTCGTCACCCGCTCATGGCGCGGCATCCCGTCGCTGCAGGAGGCCGACAAGGCGAGCGCGCTCGAGTGGTTCGCGCTCGACGCCCTGCCCGAGCGGCTCGTGCACCACGAGCGGTACGCCCTCGAGGGCTGGCGCGACGGCGGCCTGCCCGCCGTCACAGCGTTCGGCTTCTGAGCGCTCCCCCCAGGTCAGGCGTCGAGGAAGGCGAGGACGTCGGACGTGAACCTCCGTCCGAGCACCATGTGGCCGTGGTCGGGGTAGAGCACGAGCCGTCCGTCGGGGATCCGCTCGGCGGTCTCGCGGAAGAGGTCGGCGCCGTAGAAGCGGTCCCGCGCGCCGCCGATGACGAGCGTCGGAGCGGTGATCTCACGCAGGCGATCGCCCACGTCGAACGCGTCCTCGGCGTCGATCACGGCGAGCAGGTCCGGCCGTTCCCCGCCGTACATGCTCCGGCCGGTGAGCCAGCCCATCGCCCGCATGAGCCCGCCGGTGACCGCCCCCGCCGCGACCGCCTCCGATTCGATGGCGCCCGCCCGTCGCGGCCGTCCGGCTCTGAGCTCCCGTGCCATCTCCTGCTGGATGCGGCGGCCGTGGTCCCCGAGCCGATACGCCCCCTGCACCACGAGCCGCCGTACCAGTTCCGGATGCTCCACGGCGAGCGCGAGGGCGACGCTCGCGCCGGTCGACATCCCGAAGACGTCGACGGGCGCGCCGAGTCGCGAGCGGATGACGTCGGCGTAGTCCTCGGCGATCTCCGTCATCGTCACACGGGCGGGCAGGCCGGCGCGCCGGTTCACCCACCACACCTCACGGGATGCGGCGAACGGCCGGAGCGGCCGGGTCTGGAAGGTCAGCTCCATCCCCTCGGGCAGCCGATGGTGGCCGGTGATCCCCGGCAGGAACAGCAGCGGACGCCCGGTCCCCAGCCGGATGTACGGCAGGCCCGGCGGAACGGTGCCCAGTTCCATCGCGGTCTTCCCCATCGCGATCCGCTCCCTTCGGTCAGGCTCCCTGCGTGGGGCCGACGAGCAGTTCGACCCGCTCGGCGAGGTACGGCTCGAGCGGCATGAGCGCCCCGGCCGTCGAGGGGTTCCACCGCACGGCCAGCACGGCGCCCTCGGGTCCGTCGATGAGCGCGAGCGGACCCGATCCGGCCGTGAGCGCCGCTTCGTCGAGTTCGAGCGGCGCGGCGTCGAAGACCACGGTCGCTCCCTCGGGGATGCCGCCCTTCACCGCCGCGGCGCGGTAGGCGCGGTGCTCGGCGACGGACTCCGCGATGACGCTCCTCCGCACGGGTCGCTCGGCGCGGATCACCCGGCCGGTGGCGTACAGCCGCCCGTCGGCGTCGAGCAGCAGCACGCCGAGGCGCCACACGGGGCCGATGGGCGACATGCGCGGGGCGCGCGGCACGCCGAGCACGCGTCGCGCCGGCACGTACTCGGCCAGCGTCTCGGTGCGGGCGGATGCCGCGGCGAGCTCGCGCACGGCCCGGTCGACGGCCTCGCGCGCCCGCGCGACGGCCGCCGAGGCATCCGCAGCGTCCATGCCGACGAGCCTACGCACGCATCGCACGCGCGATGGGGACCGCCCCATCAGGTCGTGAAGCTGCGACCCCTCGGGCCCGCGGCCTCGACATCCGCTCGGCCCGCCCCCGATGCCGAGTGTCCAACGGATGCCGCCTCATCCGGTTCGTACCCGCATCCGTTGGACACTCGGCGCCGCCGAGCACGAGGCGAACCGCCGAGCAGGAGGCGAACCGCCGCGCGAGCGGGGTCAGCGGGTGCGTTCGATCAGGGCGAGGAGCGCGAGCCCGTAGGCCTCGGCGGGGTCGGGGTGCTCGAAGCGGCGGGTCGCGCCGTCCAGCTCGATCTCCACCTCGAACGCGTCGGGCAGGCGCCGCAGCCCGCGGAACGTGGCGCGGAGCAGCTCGCGCAGCTGGTCCTCTCGCGGGAGCCACACCGCGTCGGCGATCGCGACGGAGTCGAGCGCCCACTCGGTGGTGCCGTTGAAGCCGAGGATGGTCCCGGTCGGGTAGCGGTGAGTCTCGATCGTCATGTCCGAGACCGTGAACGTGTCGGCTTCGACGTCGGCCTCCACGTGGCTCGGCAGGTCGAGCTGGAATCGGTCGCCCGACTCCGGATGCCAGACCAGGCCGACATCGCGCAGCTGGAGGGCGAGCTCGCGGCTGATCATCGCGGCGGCTCCGCCGGGCCGCCGCGCGGCCGGATGCGTGCGGGGCCTGCCGCGGCGCCGAAGCCGATCAGGAGGATGCCCGCGAAGACGAACCCCCAGCGGGTGGTCGCGAACGCGACGAGCACCAGCACGATGCCCGCGACGACGAGCACGCGCGCGATCCGGAGCCGCGTGCGCGGCGACGACCACCAGCGCCCGACCAGGTTCCGGATCATCGGCCGACCGCCTCGACGTCGAACGCTGCGCCGACGGCCTCTTCCGCGAACGACCACACCGCGGCGCCGATGGCCGGGTCGCGCGTGGTCCGGGTGGGGGTGCCGAGCGACGGGGGGCCCTTCACCTCGTACCGCGGCCCCCAGAACTGCCCGCCCTCGACGTCGTCAGCGGCGGCCGCGTGCACGATCACGTCGGCGCCGCGATGCTTGCCCTGCGCGAACGGGGACTGCAGCGCGTCGGCGAACCGCTCGACGCGCGTCGGCTCGTTGACGCCGGGCACGCGCGGGGTGCGACCCGAGATGGAGTAGCCGGGGTGGGCGATGAGGCTGTGCACGCGCGGCGTGACGGATGCGGCGCCGACCGACTCCGCGGCATCCGTCGCTGCACGGCGCAGCCGCCGGTCGAGCTCGAACGCGAGCGCGGACGCCGCGATCTTGGACTGCGCGTACGCGCGCCACGCGTCGTACGACCGGCGCAGCTGGAGGTCGTCGGTGCGGAACGTCGACAGTCGCGTGGAGAGCGATCCGATCGTGATGACGCGGGCGGCCGGCGCGAGGTGCGGCAGCGTGCCCGCGAGCAGTGCGAAATGACCGAGCACGTTCGTGGCGAGCACGAGCTCGTGACCGTCGACGCTCTCGTGGCGGGTGGCGGGCGTGTGCACCATGCCCGCGTTCAGCACGACGGTGTCGAGCGGCGCCCGGTCGAGCAGCCGGTCGACGCCGGCACGCACCGAGTCGAGCGACGCGACGTCGATGACGAGGGTCTCGACGGATGCCGCGGGGATGCGCCCGCGGATCGCCGCGACGGCCGCGGCCAACCGGTCGGGGTCGCGTCCGGAGAGGACCACGTGCGCCCCGGCCTTCGCGAGCCGGGCGGACGTGAAGAACCCGAGGCCCGCGTTCGCGCCGGTGACGAGCACCGAACGGCCCGCCTGCGACGGGACGGACGTCGGGTACCAGGTCACAGTTCGTCCGACCCGCCGGTGCCCGCGAGCTCCTCGTGGTGCTGGATGACCTCGGCGACGACGAAGTTGAACCACTTCTCGGCGAACGCGGGGTCGAGGTGGGCATCTTCAGCGAGCGCCCGCAGCCGTGCGATCTGGCGCTTCTCGCGGTCGGGGTCGCTCGGGGGGAGTCCGTGGCGGGCCTTCAGGCGACCGACCTGCTGGGTGAACTTGAACCGCTCGGCGAGCAGGTGGATGAGGGCCGCGTCGATGTTGTCGATGCTCGAGCGGATGCCGAGCAGCTCGCTCATCGCCGCGTCGCGTTCGTCGATGGCGCCGCCGACCCCGGGCACGGCGGGTGCGGGGTCGGCGGCGCGGTCGGAGGTCTCGGCGGTCATGCTTCGACCCTACGGCGTGTCAGGGCCGGACGCCTCCGGCGCTGGACCGGAATGCCCGCAGCCGGAGGCTGTTGGCGACCACGAACACGCTCGAGAACGCCATCGCCGCCCCGGCGAGCATCGGGTTCAGCAGGCCGAGCGCCGCGAGCGGGATGGCCGCGACGTTGTAGGCGAACGCCCAGAACAGGTTGCCCTTGATGACGCGGAGCGTCCGCCGTGCGAGCCGGATGGCGTCGACGGCGGCCAGCAGGTCGCCCCGGACGAGCGTGAGGTCGGCCGCCTCGATGGCGACGTCGCTGCCCGTGCCCATCGCGATCCCCAGGTCGGCCTGCGCGAGCGCGGCGGCATCGTTCACGCCGTCGCCGACCATCGCGACCGTGCGCCCCTCGTCCTGCAGGCGGGCGACCACGGCGACCTTGTCGGCAGGCAGCACCTCGGCGATCACCCGCTCGATGCCGACCTCGGCGGCGACGCGTCGCGCCACCGTCTCGTTGTCGCCCGTGAGCAGGATCGGCTCGAGTCCGAGGCCGCGCAGCTTCGCGACCGCGTCGGCGCTCGTGGGCTTGATCGCGTCGGCGACGGTGAGCGCGCCGCGCACGGCGCCGTCCCACGCGACGACGACGGCGGTGCGCCCCTCGGCCTCCGCGGCGGCCACGGATGCCGCGACGCGGGCATCGGGCTCGATCGACCATTCGGCGAGCAGCGCGGGTCGACCGACGAGGACGAGGTGCCCGTCGACCACGCCGTGCACGCCGAGGCCCGGTCGGTTCTCGAAGGACTCGGGCGTGGGCAGGCCGCCGACGCGCGCCGCCGCACCGTCGGCGACCGCCTTCGCGACGGGGTGCTCGGAGGCGTGCTCGAGCGCGCCCGCGAGGCGCAGCAGCTCGGCCTCGTCGACGCCCTCGGCGGGGTGGACCCCGGCGAGCGACATCCGCCCGCTGGTCACCGTGCCGGTCTTGTCGAGCACGATCGTGTCGACGCGGCGCGTGGACTCGAGCACCTCGGGGCCCGTGATGAGCACGCCGAGCTGGGCTCCGCGGCCCGTGCCGACGAGCAGCGCGGTGGGCGTCGCGAGCCCCAGCGCGCAGGGGCAGGCGATGATGAGCACGGCGACCGCGGCGGTGAACGCGGCGGCCGGCGGGAATCCGCCTCCGAGCCACGCGCCGAGGGTTCCGGCGGCGATGAGGATCACGACGGGCACGAAGACGCCCGAGATGCGGTCGGCGAGCCGCTGCACCTCGGCCTTGCCGGCCTGCGCGCCCTCGACGAGCCGCGCCATCTGCGCGAGCTGCGTGTCGGCGCCGACGCGGGTCGCGCGGACGACCAGCCGGCCGCCGGCGTTGACGGTGGCGCCGACGACGGCATCGCCGACCTCGACCTCGACCGGGACCGACTCGCCCGTGACGAGCGAGGCATCGACCGCGCTCCGGCCGGAGACGACGGTGCCGTCGGTCGCGATCTTCTCGCCCGGGCGCACGACGAACTCGTCGCCGACCGCGAGCTCGTCGACCGGGATGCGGACCTCGGTCCCGTCGCGGAGGACCGCGACATCTTTCGCCCCCAGCTCGAGGAGCGCGCGCAGGGCGGCGCCCGCGGCGCGCTTGGACCGCTTCTCGAGGTAGCGGCCGAGGAGGACGAACATCGTGACGCCCGCCGCGACCTCGAGGTACAGGTTCGACGCGCCGTCGCTCGGCGCGACGGTCAGCTCGAAGGGGTGCACCATGCCGGGCTCGCCGGCGGTGCCGAGGAACAGCGCGTACAGCGACCAGGCGAACGCCGCGCTCACGCCGAGCGAGATGAGCGTGTCCATGGTCGCCGCGCCGTGGCGCAGGTTCACGAGCGCCGCCCGGTGGAACGGCCAGGCCGCCCACGTGACGACGTGCGCGGCGAGTGCGAGGGTGGCCCACTGCCAGTAGGTGAACTGCAGCGCCGGGATCATCGAGATGAGGATCACGGGCACCGCGAGCACGACCGAGGCGATCAGGCGCGTCCGGAGCGAGCGCAGCTCGACGTCCGCACGCGTCTCGGCGGTGGCGTCGGATGGCGCGCCACCGGCTTCGCCCGGAGCGGGGGCGGGCGGCGCGGGCGGGACGGCCCGGTAGCCGGCGGCCTCGACCGCGGCGATGAGTTCGGTCTCGCCCACGCCGGCCGGAGCCGACACGCGGGCCTTCTCGGTCGCGTAGTTGACGGTCGCGGTGACGCCGTCGAGCTTGTTCAGCTTCTTCTCGATGCGCATGGCGCACGAGGCGCAGGTCATGCCGCCGATCTCGAGCTCGATCACGCGGTCGCCGGATGCGGTGACGTCGGTCATCGGCCCGCCTCCCCGTGGGCGTCGTCGTGGGCGCCGTCGTGGGCGCCGTCGTGCGCGGCCCCGCCGGCGGCATCCGTCGACCCCGCACCGGCGGTGAGCACCAACGGGACGGAGTGCACGGCACCGTCGAGCTGCACGTCGAGGTAGAGCAGGTAGCGGCCCGCCGTCGGTGCGGTCGCCATGAACGAGATCTCGGGACCGGCCTGGGTGACGCCGTCGCCCGGTTCGCCCATGGGGTGCACGTGCAGGTAGGCCAGGTCGCCCTGGCGGAGCGCGACGAGGTGTCCGTATGCGCCGAGGTACGGCTCGAGCGTCGTGACGGGCTCGCCGTCGCGGGTGACGGTGAAGACGAGTTCGCGCTCGGCTCCGGCGACCAGCTCGCCCTCGACCTCGACGGTGATGCCGTCGACCGTCGCGGCGGTCGCGTCGCTCGTGCGCGGCTCGGGCGCGAACCCGCCCGCGACCTCGACCGTGGTCGTGAGGGTCACCGTCTCGCCGTGCCCGGCCGGAACGAAGTCGGCGAAGACGCGGTAGGTGCCGGCCGCATCGAAGGCGAACGGGAGGCTCCATTCGCCGCGATCGTCGATGACGGGGTGCACGTGGCGGAAGAGCGCGCCGTCGGTGCGCACCACGATGAGATGCAGGTCGCGCTCGTGCGAGGTCTCGTAGTCGGTGAGCGGGGCGCCCGCGGCATCCGTGATGCCGAAGGCGAGCTCGCCCTGCTCGCCCGGTGAGGCCGGAGCGCGGAGGCCGGTGAGGGTGTAGCCGGCGTGCGAGACGGCGAGTCCGCGCACGTCGTCGGCGGATGCCGCGGCGCCCGTGTGCTCGTCGCCGTGGCCCGGTTCTGCGGTGGTCATGTGGTCATCCTCGTTCGAGGTCCATGCGGCCGAGGCATCGGCCGGGATGACGAGAGGGGCGGCGACGAACGCGGCGGTGAAGACCGCCGCCGCGCCCGCCGCGAACAGCCCCAGCCTGGCTGCCGTGTGCATCGTCGTCAGACGCGCACGGCGGAGTAGCCGGCCTCCTCGACCGCGGCGATCACGCCGGCGTCGTCGAGGTCGGACGGCGCGGTGATCGAGAGCGTGCCGGATGCGGCGGACACCTGGATGTCCGTCACGCCGGTGAGCTGCTCGACCTCTTCGCGTACCGAGAGCTCGCAGTGGCCGCACGTCATGCCGGTCACCTGGTACTCGCGCTGCGTCATCTCGTTCTCCTCGTGGTCGGACCGGGTTCGATAGTACCCGGATGGGGTATGCAACTCCTGAACCGTATACCCCTCCGGGGTATTCCGCAACCGGTGACCCGGCAATGTCGGCCCGCCTGTCGGCACGGCGAACGGCGCGGCATCCGCTCCCCCGAACGGATGCCGCGCCGTGGTCGCCGCCGCGGACTCCCCTACCGGGGCGTGGCGCGTCGGATCACGAGGAACCCCGCACCGGCCCAGGCCAGCGCCGTCAGGAGCAGCAGCGAGAAGACCCCCACCACGCCGATCGAACCCAGCCAGTCGCCGAGCGGCTCCCACGACTCGGTGAACGTCAGCAGGGCGATGACGCCGAGGATCAGGGCCATCGCGCCGGCGGCCAGCGTGAGCATCCCCTTCATGCGCCACCGCATGAAGACGGTGGTCACCCCGGCTCCGATGAACAGCACCAGCAACTGCAGGGCGAAGGTCGAGTAGAACGCGGTCGCCCAGTCGCCACCCACGTACCAGAGCGCATCGAACATCCCCGCGCCGATGCCCCAGCCTCCGGTCGCACGCTCGATCAGCAGCAGCGTCGCGATCGCGAGCGCGTACAGCACCGAGGCGAGGACGAACATCAGGCCCGTGCCGAGCCAGTAGTCGCGGCGCGTGGCACCGAAGCCGAGTGCGAACGGGAACGTGTACGACACGGCCTGGACGCCCACCACGATGAGATACCACTGCGGCGAGAGCACCGCCCAGCTGTACCGGAAGCCCGTGTTCTCCATCGGCACCCCGGATCCCAGCAGGATCAGCGCGATGACCATCGTGATCGCCCACGCGCCGCCGAGCACCATCGCCGGCACGCCGAAGAAGATCGACGGGTTGACCGCGTGCAGGCGCACGATGCGCCAGATCTCGTTCGGTCGGAGGCGCGACGCGCCCTCGGTCGTGGCGGCCCGCACGGGGCCGGTTGCGGTGGCGGTCATGCCGCGACCTCCTTCTCGGGCGCGCCGGCGAGCTCCGTGCCGGTCAGGTGGACGATGAGCTGCTGGAGCGACACCGGCGCGAGCTCGAGGCCGAGCTCCGCCGCGCGCAGGCGGTCAGCGCGGTCGAGCCGACCGTCGATCGTGGCCGAGGCGAGGCCGCCGATCGCCTCGCGCCCGATGACCGGGCGATCGGCGACGAAACGCTCGACCGCAGTGCTCGGACCCGCCACCGTCGTCGCCGAACCGCGCACGTCGTCGGCGTCGCTGTCCAGCAGGATCCGCCCTCGGTCGATGAGGATGACGTGCTCGAGCAGGTTCGCGACCTCGTCGATCAGGTGCGTCGAGAGCACGATGGTGCGCGGGTGCTCGGCGTAGTCCTCGAGCAGGCGGTCGTAGAAGATCTGCCGCGCCACCGCGTCGAGTCCCAGGTAGGGCTCGTCGAAGAACGTCAGCGGTGCACGACTCGCGAGGCCGACGATCACGCCGACGGCCGAGAGCTGGCCGCGGGAGAGCTTCTTGATGCGCCGCTTGAGCGGGAGCCGGAAATCGGCGACGAGCCGCTCGGCGAACGCGGCATCCCAATGCTCGAAGAACCAGGGAGCGGACGTCAGCACGTGCGCCGGGGTGAAGTCCTCGGGGTAGCGCTGCGCCTCGGCGATGAAGCACAGCCGGCGCAGGACCTCGGCGTGCTCGGCCGGCGCGCGGCCGAACACCTCGAGCTCGCCGCCGTTCGGGAAGATCTGGCCCGTGAGCAGCTGCATGATCGTCGTCTTGCCCGCGCCGTTGCGGCCGAGCAGGCCGTAGATGCGGCCCTCTTCGAGCGTGAGGTCGATGCCGTCGATGGCGGTGAAGGACCCGTAGCGCTTCACGAGCCCGCGGGCTCGGGCGACGGTGGTGGTCATGACAGGATCCTTTCCTCGCGGAGCATGCCCGCGAGCTCGTCGATGCCGATGCCGAGCTTCGCGGCCTCGGTGATGAGCGGTCTGAGGTAGTCGGCGGCGAACTCGTCCCGCCGTCGTTCGATGAGCCGGGCGCGTGCGCCGGGGACGACGAACATGCCGACGCCGCGCCGCTTGGCGACGATGCCCTGCTCGACGAGCCGGTTCACGCCCTTGAGCGCGGTGGCCGGATTGATGCGGTGGAACGCGGCGAGCTCGTTGATCGACGGGATGGCGGCGTCCTCCGCGACCGCGCCGTCGATGATGTCGTTCTCGATCTGCTCCGCGATCTGCACGAAGATCGGCCGTGAATCGTCCATTCGCGCTCCGGTCGGGTTGCTTGGTTAATTACTTCAGTAGTTAACCAACCATGCACACCGGGCGCTGTCAAGCGCGAGCGCGCCGCGGCATCCGCACCCGCCCCTGCGCGAGGAGGATGCCGGTCATCACCACGAGTGCGCCCACCGGCTCGTTCCAGGTGAGCGGCTCGCCGAGGATCAGCACGCCGAGCACCACGCCGACCACCGGCGTGACGTACGTGACCGTCGAGGCGTTGGTCGGGCCCCAGTCGCGGATCACGGCGATGTTCCACACGTACGCCAGGCCCGTGCCCGCGATGCCGAGCACCGCGAGGCACACGACCACGGCGGCATCCAGCCGCACCGGACCCAGGGCGAGCAGGGGCGTGAGGAGCAGCATGACGGCACCCGCCATGCCCACCTGCAGGAACGCGAACGTCGTCGCCGCGATCGGCCGGCCGCTCAGGAACCGGCGCGTGTACCCGAACATCACGCCGTAGCAGGCGGTCGCGCCGAGGATGGCGAGCTGGCCCGCGAGGTCGCCGCCGAACGCCGCCTGCCACGGTCCGATGATGACGACCACCCCGACGATGCCGACGACCACCCCGAGCCACCGCGACGCGTCGAGCCGCTCGACGCGGAACGCGAGCGTCGCGATGAGGGCGGTCATGATCGGCGTGGTCGCGTTGAGGATCGACGCGAGGCTCGAGGTCACGGTCTGCTGCGCCCACGAGAACAGCAGGAACGGCACGACGCACCCGGCGACGCCGATGACCAGGAAGTGCAGCCACACGACCGGTTCGCGCGGCAGCACCGGCCCGCCGGCCACGTGCGGACGCGCGACGAGCACGACGACGCCGAGCGTGAGCGTGCCGAGCACGATCCGCGCCCAGGCCACCTGGGTGAACGAGAGTCCCGTGAGCGCGACCGCGATGAACAGGAAGCTCGCGCCCCAGACGAGGCCCGCCGCGAGGAACTGCACCCAGGTGCGCACCCCGCCGCCGGGTCGGCGGTCGACGGATGCCGCGGGGCCGGCCTGCGAACGGACGGACGTGGAAGTCGGGGTGGGCGTGCTCACTGGGTCACGGTACGTCCGCCCCGTGCCGCTCCACGAGGGGATCCGGACGCGATGTCTGGAACCCGCCGAACGTTGGCAGCCTCGATCGCCGTCGCCACCGTCGCCACCGCCGACGCGGGCGGGTCGCGGCCCGCCCCTGGCGCGTCCGGGCGCAGCGCAACGGGGGCGGATGCCGGACCGTCGGTCCGTGGCATCCGCCCCCGTCGTGCCGGCGACGAGGCCAGGGCAGGCATTCCCACCCCGTCGCAGTCATTCCCGCCGGCCGCCCGCTCCCCCCGGTGCGGGGCGGCCGGCGGAGCCTAGTGGCTCACCGCCTTCTCGGCGCCGAGCCCGGTGAGCGAGCGGACCTCCATCTCGGCCTGCTTCACGGCGTCCTCGCGACGGTTGTCGATGACGCTGACGATCCAGCCGAGCAGGAAGGCGAGCGGGATGGACACGATGCCCGGGTTCGACAGCGGGAAGATCGCGAAGTCGATCGCCTCCGTCTTCAGCATCGAGGTCTCCGAGCCCGACACGACCGGCGAGAACGCGATGAGCACGATCGCCGAGATCAGGCCGCCGTACATGCTCCACAGCGCACCGCGGGTGGTGAACCGCTTCCAGAACAGCGAGTAGACGATCGTGGGCAGGTTGGCGGATGCCGCGACCGCGAACGCCAGCGCCACGAGGAACGCGATGTTCTGGCCATTGGCGCCGATGCCGCCGATGATCGCGACGACGCCGATGATCACCACGGTGCGGCGGGCGACCTTGACCTCGGCGCCCGGCTCGGGCTTGCCCTTCTTCACGACCGACGCGTAGATGTCGTGCGCGAACGAGGCCGCCGCCGTGATCGTGAGGCCCGCGACGACCGCGAGGATCGTCGCGAACGCGACCGCCGAGATGAGGCCGAGCAGCAGCGGCCCGCCGAGCGAGAACGCGAGCAGCGGTGCCGCCGAGTTCGGGCCGCCGGGTGCCGCGGCGATGACCTCGGGACCCACGAGCGCCGCCGCGCCGTAGCCGAGCACCAGCGTGAACACGTAGAAGATGCCGATGAGCCAGATCGCCCAGACGACCGACTTGCGCGCCTCCTTCGCCGTGGGCACGGTGTAGAACCGCATGAGCACGTGCGGCAGGGCCGCGGTGCCGAGCACCAGGGCGAGGCCGAGCGACACGAAGTCGACCTTGGCGAGCTCCGAGACGCCGTACTTCAGGCCCGGGTCGAGGATCGCCGGGTTCTCCGCGACCTCGACCGCGCGGTCGAGCAGCGTCGAGAAGTTGAAGCCGTACATCGCGAGCACCCAGACCGTCATGAGCCCGGCACCGGCGATGAGCAGCACGGCCTTGATGATCTGCACCCAGGTGGTGCCCTTCATGCCGCCGACGAGCACGTAGAGGATCATGAGCCCGCCGACGACCGTGATGACGAGCGCCTGGCCGACCTGGTCGCCGATGCCGAGCAGGAGCGACACCAGGCCGCCCGCGCCGGCCATCTGGGCGAGGAGGTAGAAGAAGCACACGACGAGGGTCGTGGTCGCTGCGGCGATGCGCACCGGGCGCTGCTTCAGGCGGAACGACAGCACGTCGGCCATCGTGAACTTGCCCGTGTTGCGGAGCAGCTCGGCGACGAGCAGCAGGGCGACGAGCCAGGCCACGAGGAAGCCGATGGAGTACAGGAACCCGTCGTAGCCGGTCATCGCGATCGCGCCGACGATGCCGAGGAAGGACGCCGCCGAGAGGTAGTCGCCGGCGATGGCCGAACCGTTCTGCCCGCCCGTGAAGGAGCGACCGGCGGCGTAGTAGTCGGCCGCGGTGCGATTGTTCCGGCTGGCGCGGAACACGATGACCATCGTCACGGCGACGAACGCGCCGAAGATGGCGATGTTGAGCCAGGGCTCGCCGGGTGAGGCGGCTGCCGCTTCGAACCGGAACATCAGCGCACCACCCCTTCGTCGGCGCGGTCGAGGAACACGCCCGTCTCGATCTCGTCGCGGATCCGCTCGGCCTTCGGGTCGAGGTGCTTGTTCGCGAAGCTGACGTACCACATGGTCACGGCGAACGTCGTGACCACCTGGGCGAGCCCGAGGAGCATGGCGACGTTGATGCTGCCGAACACCCGCGTGGACATGAAGTCGACGGCGTAGACGGCGAGGAGCACATAGGCCAGGTACCAGGCCAGGCAGGCTCCGAGCACCGGGAAGACGAAGCGCCGGTGCGTGCTCCGGAGCTCTTGGAATTCTGGTGATTGCTGCACTGCGGGATAGTCGACGTGGCTCAGGTCGACGTCCGCGCTCAGGGCCTCGTTGCCCATGGCGTCTCTCCTTCGAGGGGGTGCGGCGGGGCCGGGGCCCGCGTCGCTGCGGTCGCGATCCGTCCATGCTGACGAAGCCGGGGTCGCGCCGGGGGCCTCGACCGCTCGTCGTCGGCGAACGGCGGAAGCGGTGCGACGAACGGCGGAGCACGGCGACGAACGACGGCTACAGTGACCTGCATGCCCGAGTCGATGCTGCTCGTCGCCGCCGCCGGTGTCGTCGCCGGGGCGCTCGCCGTGGGGGTCGTGGTGCTGCTGCGGCGCTTCGCGGTGCAGTCGAAGGAGCTCGGCACCGACGCCGAACGGGCGACGTACCAGACGCTCCACCTGGCCTCGAGCGCGGCGAAGCACCTGCGCGGCGACATGAGCACGGCGGATGCCGCGAGGGCCGCCCGGCACCTGCGCGCCATGCTCGGCGCCGACACGCTGGCCCTCGTGATGTCGGGCGGCCCGGCCGCGGCCGACGGCGACGAGGCGCTGCTGCCGACCGCCGAGCGCCTCGCGGAGGAGTCGGTGGGGTCGGCGCGTCCGCACGTCGAGCGGCGCCTCGCGTCGCCGTCGGGCGAGACGGATGCCGCGGCCGCGCCGATCCTCGCGGGCGGCGAGGTCGTCGGCGCCGTGGTCGCCTTCGCGCCTCGCGTCCGGGCCGGTCTCGTGCGGGCGACGGGCGAGGTCGCCGACTGGGTCGCGGCGCAGGTCGAGCTCGGGGAGCTCGACGCGTCGCGTGCGGCGCTCGCCGAGCTCGAGGTCCGGGCCCTGCGCGCGCAGATCAGCCCGCACTTCATCTACAACTCGCTGAACGCCATCGCGTCGTTCATCAACACCGATCCGGCCAAGGCGCGCGACCTCGTGCTCGAGTTCGCCGACTTCACGAGGTACTCGTTCCGCCGCGCGGGCGACTTCACGACCGTCGCCGAGGAGCTCCGCTCGATCGACTCGTACCTGAAGCTCGAACGCGCCCGGTTCGGCGACCGCCTGCGGGTGACCCTCCAGGTCGCGCCCGAGGTGCTCTCGACGGTGATCCCGTTCCTGTCGATGCAGCCGCTGGTCGAGAACGCCGTGCGGCACGGCCTCGAGGCCAAGGAGGGCGGCGGTCGCATCACGATCACCGCCCAGGACGCCGGCGCGTTCGCCGAGATCACCGTCGAGGACGACGGCGTCGGCATCGACCCCGAGCGGCTCGCCGAGGTGCTCGCGGGCGGCCCGCCGGGCGAGCACGTGGGACTGCGCAACGTCGACGCCCGCCTCCGGCAGGTGTACGGCGACGAGCACGGCCTCGTCGTCGAGACGAACGTGGGCGCGGGCACGCTCGTGCGGATGCGGGTGCCGAAGTCGCAGCCCGGCCGGGCCGCGGCATCCGTCGACGTCGCCACGCGCGGCGAGCCGGATGGGAGACTGGTGCCGTGATCTCGGTCCTCATCGCCGACGACGAGCAGCCCGCCGTGGACGAGCTCGCGTTCCTGCTCGGCCAGGACCCGCGGATCGGCACGATCCACCGCGCGAACTCCGGCTCGGAGGCCATTCGCATCCTCACGCGCGAACCCGTCGACGCGGCGTTCCTCGACATCCACATGCCGGGACTGTCCGGCTTCGACCTGGCGCGAGCGCTGCAGCGGTTCGAGCACAAGCCCGCGTTCGTGTTCGTGACGGCCGACGAGGAGGGGGCGCTCGAGGCGTTCGACCTCGCGGCCGTCGACTACCTGCTGAAGCCCGTCCGCACCGAGCGCCTGCAGCGGTCGGTCACGCGCGTCGTCGAGGCGATGCGGCAGGCCCAGCCGGGGGCGACGGATGCCGCGGCGAAGCGCCCCGAGATGATCGCCGTGACGCTCGGCGGCACGACCCGGATGATCCGCCGCGACGACGTGCGGTACGTGCAGGCGCAGGGCGACTACGCGCGCCTGCACACCGACGAGGCGAGCTATCTCGTGCGCGTGCCGATGTCCGACCTCGAGCGGCAGTGGGCGGAGGCGGGCTTCGTGCGCGTGCACCGCTCGTACCTGGTGGCGCTCCCCCACGTGACGCGCGTCCGGCTCGGCGGCGAGCGCCCCACGGTCGTGGTGGGGCAGGCGGAGCTGCCGGTGAGCCGTCGACTGCTGCCGGGGCTCCGGGAGCGGCTCGACCAGGTGACCCCGCGGGCCCGGCCGTGACCGACGACGAGGCGCCCCCCGGTGGTCGAGGAGGACGCGAAGCGCCCGTCTCGAGACCGGCCCGCGTCCGCGTCACCGCCCCGCGCACCGGCGCGCCCGCGGCATCCGCTCGCCCCTCGATCGCCCGCACCCGCCCGGGCGGGAGCGGCGACGTCGACGCGATGTACGTGCGGTCGCTCATCCGGTCGCAGCTGCGCCTCGCGCTGATCTGCGCGGGCGGGTTCGTCGCGGCGACCGCCGTGTTCGTGATCGGCATCGCGCTGCTGCCCGCCCTCGACGAGACGTTCGTCGCCGGCGTGCCCGTGTCCTGGCTGCTGCTCGGGCTCGGCGTGTACCCGCTCGCGATCAGCGTCGCGGCGCTGTACGTGCGCGCGGCCCAGCGCAACGAGGCCCGGTACCGCTCGCTCGCGGAGCAGGCGTGAACCCCGCCGTCGGCTACGCCGCGATCGTCGCGGTCGCGGCCGTGTCGGTGCTGATCGGCGTCTACGGCCTGCGGATCTCGCGCACGACGAGCGACTTCTACGTCGCGAGCCGCACGGTCCGCCCGTGGTGGAACGCGTCGGCGATCGGCGGCGAGTACCTCTCGGCGGCGTCCTTCCTCGGCATCGCGGGGCTCATCCTGCTGACGGGGGCCTCGGCGCTGTGGTTCCCGATCGGGTACACCGCGGGCTACCTGATGCTGCTGCTCTTCGTCGCGGCGCCGCTGCGACGCTCGGGCGCGTACACGATCCCCGACTTCACCGAGGCCCGCCTCGAGTCGTCCGCCGTGCGGCGCGTCACGAGCGTGCTCGTCGTGGTGATCGGCTGGCTCTACATCGTGCCGCAGCTGCAGGGCGCGGCACTCACCGTGCGGATCACGACGGGCCTGCCCAGCTGGGTCGGCTCGGTCGCGGTCGCGGTGCTCGTGGCCGTCGTCGTCGCGGCCGGCGGCATGCGGTCGATCACGTTCGTGCAGGCGTTCCAGTTCTGGCTGAAGCTCGCCGCGCTCGCGATCCCGGTCGTCGCGCTGCTCATGGTCACCGGAGCGATCGAACCCGAGCTCGCACCGTCGGCGGCGTTCCCCGCCGACGCCGGGCCCGGCTCCCTCGAGGTATACCGCACGATCTCGCTCATGGTCGCCCTGCTGCTCGGCACGCTCGGGCTGCCGCACGTGCTCGTGCGGTTCTACACGAACCCGGACGGCCCGGCGGCACGACGCACGACGCTCATCGTGCTCGTGCTCCTGTCGGCGTTCTACCTCTTCCCGACCGCGTTCGGGCTGCTCGGCCGCACCTTCGCGCCAGACCTCGCGACCCCGGGCGACGCGGACGCGCTCGTCCTCGTGCTGCCCGACCGGCTCGTGCCCGGCATCGCCGGCGAACTGCTCACGGCCCTCGTCATCGGCGGCGCGTTCGCGGCGTTCCTCTCCACGTCGTCGGGCCTCGTGGTCTCCGTGGCGGGCGTCATCTCGCAGGACCTCCTGGGCGGCAGCGTGCGCGGCTTCCGCATCGCGGCGTTCGCGTCGACCGCCGTCCCGCTCGCGGTCGCCCTCGCGACCGAGCCCGCGGGGCTCGCGGGCAGCGTCGGCCTCGTGTTCGCGTTCACCGCGTCGACGCTCTGCCCGGTCCTGCTGCTCGGCATCTGGTGGCGCGGGCTCACCGCGCGCGGCGCGATCGCGGGCATGGCGACCGGCGCCGTGCTGTCGGCGGCGGCGATCCTCGGCAGCACGTTCGTGGCGGCGGCGGCGCCCGGCATCCGCCCGCTCGTCGAGCAGCCGGCCGCCTGGACCGTGCCGATCGCGGTGCTCGTGACCGTGCTGGTCTCCCGTGCCGACCGGCGGCGCGTGCCGCGGGGCGTAGACGCGTTCCTCGCGCGCCTGCACCTGCCGGAGCAGGGCGGCGCCTGAGCGCTTCAGTCGGCGGGCCGGTCGGAACTCGGCGCCGACTCCCCGGGCGCCTTCGTGGTCCGCTCGGATGCGACCCCGGTGTGCAGGGCCGGTCGGAGGCCGCGACGCGCCCGCTCCTCGGCGATCCACGCGTCGGCATGGCGGCGCGCGAACCGGCGCAGCAGCGCCGAGCCGAGCAGGAGGGCGAGCCCCACCGAGTAGTACACCCAGAAGAACCAGTCGCTCACCCGGCCGTAGCCGAGGCCCACGTAGAGGCCGACCATGATCGCGCCGAACAGCGCGACGGCGCCGAGCACCCCGAGCACGACGGCGGCGCGTCGCATCCGCCGGTCGACGGGAGCGGCTTCGCGCAGCGCCCAGGCGACGGCGAGGTCGTCGCGCACGGTGGAGACCACCTCGCGCTCCGGCGACGGATCCATCTGGGCGAGCACCTGCCCCAGTCGCTCCGCGCGCCTGAGGTCGTCGGCGCGCACGTTCGCGAGCGCGATCGTGACGCTCGCCGCGGCGGTGATGAGGGCGACGACGAGCGGCGTCCAGAGGCCGGTCAGCAGCGCCGTACCGACCTGCTCCAGGTGAAGCATCCTCGACTCCTGACTGCGAGAACGGTACCAGCGTCCGGTCCCCCGCCGCAGCATCCGCCCGCTACCCGGGGAGCCGTGCGGGCCGGCCTCGATCGACCGGCGCAGCGACGGATGCCGCTACCCGGCGGCCGCGTCCGTCGCGAGCTCGACGGGCCGGTCGCCCCACCCCGCCAGTCGCGCCTCGAGGCCGGATCGAACACCCGGCCACTCGTCGACGAGGATCGAGTACACCGCCGTGTCGCGCCAGGTGCCGTCCGGCCGGGCGAGGTGCCGTCGCAGCACGCCCTCGAACCGAGCGCCGAGCTTCTCGATCGCGGCACGCGACCGCGCGTTCCGGGCGTCGGCCTGCAGCTTGACGCGCCCGAAGCCGTGGTCGAACGCGAGCCCCAGCAGGAGCAGCTTCACCTCGGGATTCACGACGGTGCCCCAGACGCGCGGGTCGTAGGCGGTCCAGCCGAGGTGGGCCGATTCGTTCGGCAGATCAAGGTCGCCGAGCTTCGTCGCGCCGACGACCGCGCCGTCGTCGGGTCCGCCCCGGAGCCGCACGACGAACGGCAGCGCGTCGTCGGCCGGGGTGTACGACCGACGGGCGAACGTCGCGAACGCCTCGGCATCGGCGGGGAACGACGACGGCCCGCCGCCGAAGCCGCTCGCGAACACCTCCGGGCGGCGGATGGCGGCCTCGAGCGCGGGCACGTCGGCGACGGTCATCGGGCTGAGCGTCACCGCCCGGCCGACGAGCGGCTGGGCGGCGGGGCGGGTCGCGGGCACCGTCCGAGTCTGGCACGCGGCCGTGCCGACGGCCGCGTCGCGATGGCGGATGCCGCGGTCCCGAGCGTTCGCTGTGGAACCCGCGATCGCGGCATCCGCTCGCCGTACGATGACCCCGGAATCACCCATCGCAGAGAAGGGACCGGGGGACATGGGAGCACTGGACGACCTCGCGAAGAACGCGCAGCAGTTCGTCGAGGACAACAAGGACAAGATCAACGAGGCGCTGAACAGCCAGCAGGCCGAGGACGTCAGCGACAAGGTCCTCGACGCCGTCGCCGAAGCGGCGAAGAAGGTCACGCCCGACGAGCACGACGCCAAGGTCGACGAGGTCCGCGCGAACCTCGACAAGTCCATCGGCACCGAGCCCTAGGCCGGCGCGCGTCCACGATCCGAGGGGCGGATGCCGCGTGGCATCCGCCCCTCGTCGTGGCCGGCCCGCCGCGGTGAACCCGAGTCGTCCTGCGCGTGAACATCGCGTGACGGTGGTGTGCGAGCATGGACGCCCCCCCCGCCGAGAGGACGATCGATGGAGATCCGCGCCCCCAAGTCGAGGTTCGCGCGCTCGCGCACCGCCCTCGGCCTCGACGAGCCCCTCGCGGGCGGCATCCTGCTGCTGCTCTGGGGCACCACGGCCGCGTTCGTCGCCGCGCACCTCACCCACAAGCTCATCGGCGCGCCGTGGCATCCGTTCTTCAACCTCGGCGCGGAGCGCGGCTACGCCGAGCTGTTCTTCCAGATGCTCACCGGGTGGAGCGTCCTGCTGTTCGCGATCGCCGCGACCCGCCGCCGCGCGCCCATCCTGGTCGCCTTCGCCGTGTTCTCGGCGTACCTGCTCGCCGACGACTACTTCCAGTTCCACGAGCGCATGGGCACCGGGTTCGGGCAGTGGTTCGACCGCGAGGTCGTCTACCTGCAGGGCCTTGCGACGCACCTGGGCGAAGCGCTCTACCTCGCGGCCGTGGGCCTCGCGGTCGTGGTGGTCTTCGCCGTCGCGTACCGGCTCGCGCGACGCGACGCGCGTCGCATGGCCGTCACGGGCGCCGTGCTCTACGGGGCGCTCGCCTTCTTCGGGGTGGCCGTCGACATCGTGCACGCCCCCTTCATCGACGCGCCGGTCATCGACCCGATCTTCATCGCCCTCGAGGACGGCGGCGAGATCGCCGTCATGGCCCTCATCGTCACGTACTCGCTGTCGCTGGCGTTCGGTCGGCGCGACGGCACGGATGCCGCTGGCTCGGCCACCGCCGACGCACCCGCGGCGACGGACGAGCAGGCCCCCACCGCGGTGGGCTCACCGGCCTGACGACCGCAGGGTGGCACGGCCTCCCGGTCGCGCAGGACGGCCGGGACGCCCGGCGCCGCTAGTCCAGCAGGTCGTGCAGCTGCACGATCTCGTCGCGGCCCGGTCCGACGCCGATCGCCGAGAACCGCGCGCCCGACATCGCCTCGAGCTCGCGGACGTAGCTCTGCGCGTTCGCCGGGAGGTCCTCGAAGCTGCGGGCACCCGAGATGTCCTCGGTCCAGCCGGGGAACTCCTCGTACACGGGCTTGGCGTGGTGGAAGTCCGACTGCGAGACCGGGACCTCCTCCATGATCACGCCGTCGACGTCGTACGCGACCGCGACCGGGATGCGGTCGATGCCGGTCAGCACGTCGAGCTTGGTGAGGACGAAGTCGGTGACGCCGTTGATGCGGGCGGTGTAGCGCGCGATGGGCGCGTCGTACCATCCGGTGCGGCGACGACGGCCCGTCGTGGTCCCGAACTCGTGCCCCTTGTCGGCGAGGAACTCGCCCCACTCGTCGAAGAGCTCGGTGGGGAACGGCCCGGAGCCGACGCGCGTCGTGTACGCCTTGACGATGCCGATGACCCGGTCGATGCGGTTCGGCGCGATGCCCGACCCGGTCACGGCGCCGCCCGAGGTCGCGTTCGACGAGGTGACGAACGGGTAGGTGCCGTGGTCGACGTCGAGCATGGTCGCCTGCCCGCCCTCGAACAGCACGGTCTCGCCGGCTTCGAGCGCGCGGTGCAGCAGCAGCGACGTGTCGGTCACCATCGGGCGCAGCCGCTCGGTGTACCCGAGCAGCTCGTCGACGACCTCGTCGACCCCGATCGCGCGGCGGTTGTAGACCTTCACGAGCAGGTGGTTCTTCTGGTCGAGGGCGCCCTCGACCTTCTGCCGCAGGATGTTCTCGTCGAACAGGTCCTGCATGCGGATGCCGACGCGGTTGATCTTGTCGGCGTAGGTGGGCCCGATGCCGCGGCCGGTGGTGCCGATCTGCCGCTTGCCGAGGAACCGCTCGGTGACCTTGTCGAGCGTCCGGTGGTACTGCGTGATGACGTGGGCGTTGGCCGAGATGCGCAGCTTCGACGTATCGACCCCGCGCGTCTCGAGGCCCTCGATCTCCTCGAACAGCACCTCGATGTCGACGACGACGCCGTTGGAGATGACGGGCGTGACCCCCGGCGTGAGGATGCCGCTCGGCAGCAGGTGCAGCGCGTACTTCTCGTCACCCACGACGACCGTGTGCCCGGCGTTGTTGCCGCCGTTGAACTTGACGACGTAGTCGAGGCGCGAGGCGAGCAGGTCGGTCGCCTTGCCCTTGCCCTCGTCGCCCCACTGTGCACCGATCAGTACGACCGCGGGCATCTCAGTCCTCTCCTGCCGCGTCGGCGGCGTTCGGTTCGGCGACGGGGTCGCCGGTGCGTGCCTCGGTGCCGACGACCGGCGCGAACGCACCGGCTCCGGCCCCGACGATGGTGATGACCTGGGTGGGCGTGAACTCCGAGGCGATGCGCGCGGCCGCTTCGCCGTCGGCCGCGGCGAGATCGGCGGCGGCGCGCTCGGCGCGCTCGTCCAGGCCGAGTCGCTCGGCCGACCGGCGCTCCGCGTCGAGCGCCCGCAGGTAGGCGCGGTTGGACTCGGCGGACCACGGGACGGGCTGGCCGTCGCGCCATCCGCTCGCTCGGAGCTGCTCGCGGGCGAGGTCGACGGCCACCACGGCGTACGCGAAGGCGTCGAGGGCCCGCCCCTCGGAATCGGCCAGGTCGGCGAGCTCGGCCCACGCCAGCGGGGACGCGGGGTGGGCGGTCACGACTCCGGCGACCGCCGCCCGGTCGCCCTCGGTCAGCGCCCGACGGACCTCGGGTTCATCGGCGAGCACCGCCTCGGCCTCCGGTGGGGTCTGTTCCTGAGTCACACTCAACCGTAACGCATGGGGTTTCGGCGCCCCGGGAGCTCGCGCGGGCGGCCCGGTCAGTCCACCGGCGGCACTCCCTCGAGCGCGGGGCCCAGCCCCAGGTCGACGAGCACGACGCGGCCGGCGAAGCGCGCGCCCGGCTCGCGCAGCAGCCCCGCCTTCACGGCGCCCATCGTGACCGTGACGTCGGCGGGCAGCACCGTCGGGTCGGGCACGCTGCCGTCGTCGGGCGAGATGCCGCTCGGCAGGTCGACGGCGACGACGAGCGGATGCCGCGGCGCACCGCCGACGTCGGCCGCCCAGCGCGGCCCGAGCAGCTCGAGCACGCGCGCGACCACCTCGCGGCTCCGGCCCCGGAGCGCGGGGCTCGCGGCCGCACCGATCCCGAGGATGCCGTCGACGAGCACGTCGGCGAGGCGCACGACCCGCTCGAACTCGTCGGGGTCAGCGTCGGGGTCGAGGTCGGCGGCGCCCGCGCGTCGGGCGGCGGCGGCGCCCTCCTCGTGCAGGCTCGACCCCGTGGCGACGATGCGGACGTCGGCGCCGCGCTCGGCGAGGTGCGAGGCGGCGAAGAGGGCGTCGCCGCCGTTGTCGCCCGATCCGGCGAGCACGACGACGATCGGCCGCCCCGCGGCATCCGTCGCCTCGCCGTCGCCGTCGTCGCTGCCGTCGCCGTCGGGGGCTTCGTCGTCGTCGGGAGCCTCGGGCAGGTCGAGCATGCGCGCGATCTCCTCGGCGAGCGCGGTCGAGGCGCGCCGCATGAGCGGCTCGCCCGCGTCGAGCAGGGGCCGCTCGGCCGCGCGGACCTGCTCGGCGGTGTAGCCGGCGTGCGGTGACGGCGCGGAGGCGGAACCGGATGCGTCGCTGCTCATGCGACCGACCCTACGCGCGACCCGCCGACCCGCCGACACGGCGACGGGGCCGGGCCCGAATGGACCCGGCCCCGCCGGCGGTGACGTCAGCGCGTCACTGGACCGCGTTCAGCGCGTTGACGTTGCCGGCTCCGTAGAAGCCGTTGCGCTGGCCGCCCGTGCAGGTCGCCGGGTAGCCGGGTCGGAGCTCGAAGACCCCGTCCGGGCAGGCGATCGGCGTGGCGGTGCGCTCGAGGAACGACGCCAGCTGGCCCGGCTTCATGCCCGGGTGCGCCGAGAGCGCGAGCGCGGCGACGCCCGACGCGTGCGGCGCGGCCATCGAGGTGCCCTGCGAGTAGCCGTAGCCGCCGCCCGGGATCGTCGAGAGCACGGCGTCGGTCGCGGTCGAGACCGCCGGGTTGCGCCAGCGGCTGTCGCCACCGGGAGCCGTCACGTCGACGACGCCCTGGCCGTACGAGGAGTAGTAGCTCTTGACCTCGGCCGGGCCGACGGCCGAGACCGTCACGACGCCCGGCGCCTCGCCGGGCAGGTCGACGCACGCGCCGTTGATGGTGCGGTCCTCGACCGGGGCGCTGCCGTCGTTGGGGCTGCCCGAGTCGACGAACTTGTGCTGCAGGTCGACGTTGCTGTTGCCAGCCGATGCGATCGCGAGGCCGCCCTTCGACGAGGCGTACTTCAGCGCACGCTGCACCGCGAGCCACACGGGCCGCTGGCGCTCGTCGTTGCGGCAGTTGAACTCCCACGGGTCGATGTAATAGCTGTGGTTCGTGATGGGCATGCCCTGCTCGGCCGCCCACAGGATGCCGCAGACCGCCGCCTCGGGGTAGATGTACCCGTCGTCGTTCACGACCTTGACCGACGCCACCTTCACGCCGGGCGCGACGCCCGAGATGCCGACGCCGTTGAGGGCGGCGGCGATCGTGCCGGCCACGTGCGTGCCGTGCGACGAGGTGGTGGGGCTCCAGGCGGCCTGGCTGCGGTCGACGACGCCGCCGATGCACGACGCGCTCTGGTCCTTCGCGACCTGCGTGGCGAGGTCGGGGTGGTTGGCGTCGATGCCGGAGTCGAGCACGCCGACGACGACCGACGGGTCGCCGGTGGTCACCGCGTGCGCGGCCGGGACGTCGATCTGCGCCATGTCCCACTGGCGGGTCCAGAGCGGCTCGCCCGTCGGGTCGCCGGTCGCCTCCACGACGGCCGAGTCGACCGTCTCGACGATCTCTCCCTCGTCGAGCACGGTGCCGAGCCCGTCGGTGCTGGCGACGGCCTCGACGCCGCGCCCGGCGACGGCGCGCTCGAACGCCGTGCTCGACGAGCGTGCGACGAGCACGCCGATCTGGTCGTACGTCGCGACGACGGTGCCGTCGGCGGCGGCCACGCGCGCGGCGGCGGCCTTCGTGCCGGCGCCCTGCGGCGCGAGCACGAGGTAGGTGTGCTCCGGTCCGGTCGCGGCGGCCGGCGCGATCGCCGTGCCGACGAGACCGACGGCGAGGGCGACGGCGGAAGCCGCGCCGATCACCTTGTGGTTCCTCATCCTGTCTCCGTTTCGAGAGTGCGGAATGCCCCCGGTCGGGTCGGCCGGCGGCCCGGTCCGTCCAGTGGATGCGACGCGGCGGCGACGATGGCGCTGCGCGACCGGTGAGGGCGAGCCTACCCACGACCACCCCCGTCCGGGGGACATCGGCGCGGACGCGGCATCCGTTTTCCGGCCCCGGGCCGCCGCTCGTCACGCGAACGCGAGCAATCCGCGGCTCCCGTAGGCTTGAGGCCATGTCGAAGGTCCTCACCTCCCTGCCCGCCGGCGAACGCGTCGGCATCGCCTTCTCGGGAGGTCTCGACACCTCCGTGGCGGTCGCGTGGATGCGTGAGAAGGGCGCCGTCCCCTGCACCTACACCGCCGACCTCGGCCAGCCCGACGAGCCCGACGTCGAGGCGGTGCCCGGTCGCGCGCTCGAGTACGGCGCCGAGCTGAGCCGCCTGGTCGACGTGAAGACCGCGCTCGTCGAGGAGGGGCTCGTCGCGCTGCAGTGCGGCGCGTTCCACATCCGCAGCGGCGGCAAGACGTACTTCAACACCACGCCCCTCGGTCGCGCGGTCACGGGCACGCTGCTCGTGCGCGCCATGATGGAGGACGGCGTCGACATCTGGGGCGACGGCTCGACCTACAAGGGCAACGACATCGAGCGGTTCTACCGCTACGGGCTGCTCGCGAACCCGCGCCTGCGCATCTACAAGCCGTGGCTCGACAGCGCGTTCGTCACCGAGCTCGGCGGCCGCAAGGAGATGAGCGAGTGGATGCAGGCGCGCGACCTGCCCTACCGCGCCTCGGTCGAGAAGGCGTACTCGACCGATGCCAACATCTGGGGTGCCACGCACGAGGCCAAGAAGCTGGAGGACCTCGACGCGGGCATCACGATCGTCGAGCCGATCATGGGCGTCCGCTTCTGGGACGAGTCGGTCGCGATCGAGCCTGAAGACGTCACAGTCCGCTACGTCGAGGGTCGCCCGGTGGCCATCAACGGCGTCGAGTTCGACGACCCGGTCGAGCTCGTGCTCGAAGCGAACCGCATCGGCGGCCGCCACGGGCTCGGCATGAGCGACCAGATCGAGAACCGCATCATCGAGGCGAAGTCGCGCGGCATCTACGAGGCCCCCGGCATGGCGCTGCTGCACATCACGTACGAGCGGCTGCTCAACGCGATCCACAACGAGGACACCGTCGCGAGCTACCACAACGAGGGTCGCCGCCTCGGCCGTCTCATGTACGAGGGCCGCTGGCTCGACCCGCAGTCGCTCATGCTGCGGGAGTCGATCGTGAAGTGGGTCGCCTCGGCCGTCACGGGCGAGGTCACGCTGCGCCTGCGCCGCGGCGACGACTACACGATCATGAACACGAGCGGCCCGGCACTGAGCTACCACCCTGACAAGCTCTCGATGGAGCGCGTCGGCGACCAGGCGTTCGGTCCGGAGGACCGGATCGGCCAGCTCACGATGCGCAACCTCGACATCGCCGACTCGCGCGCGCGTCTCGAGCAGTACGCGCAGCTCGGCATCGTCGGCGGCGCGACCGCGCAGCTCGTGGGCGAGATCGCCGCGGGCCGCGCGGCGGAGATCCTCGCGGGCGAGGCCGAGACCGACCTCGATGCCGCGACGGATGCCGCGAACGAGGCCGCCGCGTTCGACCTCGGCACCGACTGACGCGTCAGGCCGGCGTCTGCTGGTGCGCGGCCACGTGCCACGCCCCGTCGTCGTACAGGTAGGTGGTCGACATCCGCAGGTTCGCCACCTCGTCGCCGCGACGGGCGACGGCCCGGTAGGCGAGGATGCCGGCGTGCTCGCCCAGGCGCACGACCGCGGGCTCGTGGATCTCGTAGGAGTCCCACGGGGGCGCGCTGGCGAAGGCCCGCATCATGTCGTCGCGACCGAGCGCGGCGCCCTCGACGATCATGATCCCGTCACGCGTCATCGCGCGGGTGTAGTGCGCTCCCCCGTGTCCGGCGAGGATGGCGCGCCATCCGGCGTGCTCCTCGTGCAGCAGGCGGGCGGGCAGATCATCGGTGATCTCGGTCATGCGGCCACGCTACCGGCCCGGCCGGGGTCGACCTAGAGCCAGTTGCGGCGCTTGAAGACGACGTAGAGTCCGACCGCGAGCGCGACCATGGCGAGCAGCGCGGCGGGGTAGCCGAGCGGATGCTCCAGTTCGGGCATGTGCCGGAAGTTCATGCCGTACACGGTGCCGATGAGGGTGGGCGCGAAGATGATCGCCGCCCAGCTGGAGATCTTCTTGACCTCTTCGCTCTGCCGGAGGCTCGTCTCGGTGAGGCGCTGCATCTCGTCGTTCTGCCGCTGGGTGACGAGCGTCGAGTGCACGGCGAGCGCGTTCTGCAGCAGCTGCCGGTACGCCTCGCCGCGGTCGACGATGCGGAGCACGTGGTCGAGCACGTCGCGCAGGTACCGCTGGAGTTCGAGGTCGACGCGGTACTTCTCGAAGCCGCGCTCGAGGGCCTCGAACATGCCGACGAGCGGGCGCGTCGCTCGCTGGAAGTCCATGACCTCGGCGGCGAGGTCGTAGATGCGGCGCGTCACGGCCGGGTCGCCGTCGAAGAGCTGCTGCTCGATCTCGTCGATGTCGTTCTCGAGGCCGGCGAGCACCGGCGCGTACTCGTCGACGACCTCGTCGAGCACGGCGTAGAGCACGGCCTCCGTGCCCCGCGCGAGCAGCTCGGGGGCCGCCTCGAGCCGTCGGCGCACCCGGGCGAGGTCGGGCGCCTCGGCGTGCCGGATGGTGACGGCGAAGTTCGTGCCGACGAATACGTGCAGCTCGCCGAACTCGACCTCCTCGGTCGCGTCGAGGTACCGGGCGGGCCGCAGGACGACGAAGAGCGTGTCGCCGTAGCGTTCGAGCTTGGCGCGCTGGTGGCCCTTCGCGGCGTCCTCGGCGGCGAGCGGATGCAGCCCGAACTCGTCCACGAGCGCCGCGAGCTCGTCGGGGGTCGGCCGGTACAGCCCGATCCAGGCGAATCCGCCCGGGTGCTCGGCGAGCGTCTCGAACGTCTCCTGGAGGGTGGGCGGGTTCGCGACCCGGTGTCCGTCGCGGTAGACGGCGTTGTCGATGAGCGGCACGCGTCCAGTGTGGGGCGGCACGGCGGCGGCGGGTGCCGGGCGCGCCGGGGCGCTCAGCGAACGCGCGGGTGGGCGGGGCAGGCTGCGTGGCATGGGTCGGCAGCGGGGCGGGGCGGATGCCGCGGCATCCGTCGACGAGCGGACGTGCGCGTCGTGCGGCCGCCGCATCGAGTGGCGTGCGAAGTGGGCGCGGGACTGGGATGCGGTGCGCCACTGCAGCGACGCGTGCCGTCGGCGCGGCGTCCGGGCGGTCGATCGGCAGCTCGAGGAGGAGATCCGGGCGCTCCTCGCCCAGCGGGCGGCATGCGCGACGATCTGCCCCTCGGAGGCGGCGCGGCGCATCGGCGGCGATGACAGGTGGCGCGAGTTGATGGAGCCGGCGCGGCGGGCCGCGCGGCGGCTCGTGGCCGCGGGCGAGGTCGAGATCACGCAGCGCGGGCAGGTGGTCGACCCGTCGACGGCGAAGGGGCCCATCCGCATCCGCCGCGCACCGCGCTGAGCGCGCGTGCTCAGTCGCCGGGTTCGGCGACCGCGACCGGGGCGCCGGCGGCGGCCGGCGGCGTGGCCCAGAGCCCGCGGGTGGGCGTGGGCCGCGTGCGCGACAGCGCGCCGGGCTGCATCTTCAGGTGCTCCTCGGCGGCGCGGAAGACGATGCGGTCGGCTTCGGCCTCGTCGATCAGCCCGATCGCGTGGTGCTGCACGGCGACGCCGTCGACGAGTGCGGTGAGCATGCGCGCGTCGGCGGCGGGATCGGCGCTGGTGGCGTGGCCGGCGTCGACCACGCGCTGGATGACGCCCGCGAGGTGCCGGTCGGAGTCGCGGTGATGGCGCGTGAGCGCCGCGTGCAGCTCGGGATTGCGGGGCGCCTCGCTCCACGCGTCGATCCACACGAGGTAGTGGCCGCGCGGCGTGGTCGAGAGCCAGTCGGCGAGCGCGGCGACCGGTTCGAGGCCTTCCTCGACCTCGGCGTCGGCGCGAAGCTCGCCGAGCACGGCCGCGTCGAACGCGGCGGCGACGAGCTGCTCCCGGGTGGCGAAGTAGTGGCGGATGAGGCCGTGCACGACGCCGACCTCGGCGGCCACGTCGCGGAGGGTGACGCGCGCGAACCCGTCGCGGGCGACGAGCCGCAGCGTCGCCGCGAGGATCTGCTCGCGTCGCTGCGCCGGATCGAGTCGGGTGGCCACGCGCCCATCGTAGTGGTCTTGTCCGCGCGGCCAACACTGCCGGCGGATGGCGCGGGTCAGTGCCGGGCGTGCCGTCGGACCCACTCGTGCATCACGATCGCGGCCGCGGCGGCGGCGTTGATCGATCGGGTGGAGCCGTACTGCGTGATCTCGACGGCGAGGTCGGCGGCGGCGAGCGCCTCGGGGCTGAGCCCCGGTCCTTCCTGGCCGAAGAGCAGGATGCAGCGTTCGGGCAGGTCGGCGGTGTCGACGGGCTGCGAGCCCTCGACGTTGTCGACGGCGACGATCGGCAGGCCTTCGGCGCGTGCCCAGGCGACGAGGTCGGCGACCTCCGGGTGGTGCAGGAGGTGCTGGTAGCGATCGGTGACCATCGCGCCGCGCCGGTTCCAGCGGCGCCGCCCGACGATGTGCACGGTCTCGGCGGCGAACGCGTTGGCGGTGCGGACGATGGAGCCGATGTTGAGGTCGTGCTGCCAGTTCTCGATGGCCACGTGGAACGGATGCCGGCTCGTGTCGAGGTCGGCCACGATCGCGTCGAGTCGCCAGTACCGGTATCGATCGACCACGTTGCGGCGGTCGCCGTGCTCGAGGAGCTCCGGGTCGTACCGCTCGTCGGCGGGCCACGCCTCGCGCCCGCCGGGCCACGGGCCGACGCCGTGCAGCGGCAGCTGCGGCTCGGGGTGCGCGTCGTCGCCGACCGCTCCGCCCGTGGCATCCGTTCGCTCGTCGCCCACGCCCCTACGCTAGCCGCCGCGGTCGACGCGGAACGCCGGTTTCGGTACACCGAAAATCCGGTACGATTTCGGTATGCCGAAAGGTGCCGCCGTCGCCGCCCTGCTCACCGCCGCCGCACTCGCGCTGAGCGGGTGCAGCGGCTCGGCCGCGAACGGCGAGGGCGACGACCGCCCC
Source organism: Agromyces sp. NDB4Y10 (assembly GCF_001620055.1). Classification (GTDB taxonomy): domain Bacteria; phylum Actinomycetota; class Actinomycetes; order Actinomycetales; family Microbacteriaceae; genus Agromyces; species Agromyces indicus. The sequence continues at coordinate 33,611 of NZ_LQGY01000035.1, forward strand.
GTCGTCCTGACGACCTTCACCGTGCTGGCCGACATCGCCGAGGAGGTCGCGGGCGACCGCCTCCGCGTCGAGTCGATCACGAAGGTCGGCGCCGAGATCCACGGGTACGAGCCCACCCCGGGCGACCTGCGCCGGGCGGCCGGGGCCGACCTGATCCTCGACAACGGGCTGAACCTCGAGGCGTGGTTCGCGCAGTTCGTCGAGGGGCTCGACGTGCCGCACGTCGTCGTCAGCGAGGGCGTCGAGCCCATCCCGATCGCCGACGGCTCCGCCGAGGGCCTGCCGAACCCGCACGCGTGGATGTCGCCGCTGAACGTCCAGGTCTACGCCGACAACATGGCCGAGGCGTTCGCCGAGCTGGCCCCCGAGCACGCCGACGAGTTCGCCGCGAACGCCGAGGCGTACGGCGCCGAACTGCAGGCGGTCCACGACGAGCTCGTGGCCGAGCTCGCGGCGCTGCCCGAGTCGCAGCGCGCGCTCGTCACCTGCGAGGGCGCCTTCTCCTACCTCGCCCGCGACGCCGGGCTCACCGAGCAGTACCTCTGGGCCGTGAACGCCGAGCAGCAGGCCACCCCGAAGTCCATCGCGCGCACCATCGAGTTCGTCGACGACCTGGGGGTGCCGGCGGTGTTCTGCGAGTCGACGGTGTCCGACGAGGCCATGCAGCAGGTCGTCGAGGCGACGGATGCCGCATTCGGCGGCGTCCTCTACGTCGACTCGCTCTCCGAGCCGGGCGGGCCGGTGCCCACCTACCTCGACCTGCTGCGGCACGACGTCGAGGTCATCACCGACGGACTCACGGGCGGCGCGCGATGACCGGGCCCGCGGCATCCGCTCGACCCGACGCCCCGGCCGGCGACGAGGCCCCGGCCCTCGAGGTGCACGGCCTCACGGTGCACTACGGCGATGTGCTCGCGCTCGACGACGTGAGCCTCACGCTCCGGCGCGGCACCGTGTGCGGACTCATCGGCATGAACGGATCGGGCAAGTCGACGCTGTTCAAGGCGATCATGGGCACGGTGCATCCCGACCGCGGCAGCGTCGCGATCGCGGGACGCACTCCGCGACAGGCCCGGCGGGCGGGCGTGGTCGGGTACGTGCCGCAGAGCGAGGAGGTCGACTGGGCGTTCCCGCTCAGCGTGCACGACGTCGTGATGATGGGCCGATACGGCTACCAGGGCTTCACCCGGCGGCCCCGCCCCGCCGACCGGGCGGCGGTCGCCGAGGCCCTCGAGCGCGTCGAGCTCGCCGACCTCGCGGACCGGCGCATCGGCGCGCTGTCGGGCGGCCAGCGCAAGCGCGCGTTCGTGGCGCGCGGCCTCGCCCAGGGCGCCGACGTGCTGCTGCTCGACGAGCCGTTCGCGGGCGTCGACCGGCCGAGCGAGCGCACGATCAGCGAACTGCTCCGCGAGCTCGCGGCCGGCGGCGCGACCGTGCTCGTGTCATCGCACGACCTCGAGGCGCTGCCCCGGCTCGCCGACGAGGTGATCCTGCTGCTGCGTCGCGTGCTGCTGCACGGCAGCCCCGACGAGGCGCTGCAGCCCGAGCAGCTCGCGCGCGCGTTCGGCCTCGACCTCACCGGCCGTTCGGAGGACTGACCATGCCCGTCGTCGACTTCCTGCTCGAGCCGCTCGGCTACGACTTCATGCAGCGCGCGTTCCTCGTCACGGTCACCGCCGCGATCGTCTGCGGCGTGCTGAGCTGCTGGCTCGTGCTCATCGGATGGTCGCTCATGGGCGACGCCGTCTCCCACGCCGTGCTGCCGGGCGTCGTGCTGGCGTACCTGCTCGGCACGCCGTTCGCGGTGGGCGCGCTCGTGTTCGGGCTCGGGGCGGTGGCGCTCATCTTCCTCGTCCGTGCGACGAGCCGGGTGAAGGGCGACGCGGCGATCGGGGTGGTCTTCACGACCCTCTTCGCGCTCGGCCTCGTGCTCATCTCGGTCGTGCCCAGCCAGACCGACCTCGGGCACATCCTCTTCGGCAACCTGCTCGGCGTCAGCGCCGCCGACCTCGTGCAGGTGCTCGTGCTCGGCGCCGTCACCCTCGCCATCCTCGTGCTGAAGCGGCGCGACCTGACGCTGTACGCGTTCGACCCCACCCACGCGCACGCGATCGGCCTGAACCCCAAGGCGCTGGGCGCGCTGCTGCTGGCGCTGCTGGCGCTCACGGTCGTGGTCGCGCTGCAGGCCGTCGGCGTCGTGCTCGTCGTCGCCATGGTCATCATCCCGGGCGCGACCGCCTACCTGCTCACCGACCGCTTCGCGCGCATGCTCGTGATCGCGCCCGCGATCGCCGCGGTCTGCGCGATCGTCGGCATCTACGCGAGCTACTACCTCGACGCGGCATCCGGCGGCATGGTCGTGCTCACGATGGGCGTCGCGTTCGCGCTCGCCTACCTCTTCGCTCCCCGGCACGGCGTCGTCGGGCGCCGGGTGCTCGCCGCGCGACGGCGTCGTGCGGCCACGGCGGCCGCGGTCTCGCAGCCCGACCCCGCGCGGGTAGGGTGAGGCCGATGCCCGCCTCCGCCAGCCCCGCCGTCGAGGACTACCTCAAGACGGTCTACGCGCACACCGAGTGGCAGTCCGAGCCCATCACGCCGTCCGGACTCGCCGCCGCCCTCGGCGTCGCGCCGTCGTCGGTCACCGAGATGGTGAAGAAAATGGCCGCGCAGGGGCTCGTGCAGCACGTGCCCTACGGCGCCATCCGGTTGACGGATGCCGGGCGCGCCCGCGCCCTCGCCGTCGTGCGCCGCCACCGGCTCATCGAGACGTGGCTCGTGCGCGAGATGGGCTACGCGTGGGACGAGGTCCACGACGAGGCCGAGATCCTCGAGCACGCCGTCTCCGACCGCCTGCTCGAGGCCATCGACGAGCGGCTCGGGCGACCGGAGCGCGACCCGCACGGCGACCCCATCCCCGCCGCCGACGGCAGCCTGGTCTCCGAGCCCTCGGTGCGCCTCGACGAGGCGGTCGCCGGGCACGTGGGCCGCGTCATCCGCATCAGCGACCGCGACCCGGCGGTGCTCCGCGAGCTCGACGGCGCCGGCGTCGGGCCGGGCAGCGAACTGCGGGTGACGGATGCCGCCGACCCCGCAGCGGTCACCGTGACCGTGGGCGACACCGGCCGGACCATCGCTCGCGCCGCCGCCGCGGGCATCTGGATCACCGCCTGATTCGTCCGACCCCCTCCCGCTCGCGCACATCGTGGGCGAGGATGGCCACATGGGTCGCACCAAGCAGAAGATCAGGCCCGAACTCACCGATGCCCAATGGGATCGGCTGCGTCGCTACGGCGTGCCCCAGGCCACCGAGGTCGGCGATGTCCTGTTCCGCACCGGAGACCGCTGGTACGACCTGATCCTCGTCGAGGAGGGCGAGGTCGAGGTGGTCCGCGACGCGCTCTCGTGGACCGAGGAGACCCGGCTCGCGGTGCTCGGGCCCCGCACCTTCGTCGGCGAGCTCGGGCTGCTGAACGGGCAGCGCGCGTTCCTCACCTCGCGCGTCACCCAGCCGGGCCGCGTGCTGCGGGTCGACCACGACGCGCTCCAGCGCCTGATGGCCGAGGACGACGAGCTGTGCGACCTCATGCTGCGCACGCTGTGGGCGCGCCGCGAACTCCTGCGGCACGGGCCGGCGGCGTGGACCCTGAAGATCGTGGGCTCGACGGGCTCGCCCGAGTCGATGGCGCTCCGCCGCTACGCCGAGCGACTCGAGCTCGCCCACACCTGGGTCGACGTCGACGACCCGGCCCTCGACCACGACGTGTGGTCGCACGGCTTCACGCGCGAGCACCTGCCCGTCGCGTTCGTGCAGGGCGAGCCGGTGCACAACGCCACGCCGGGCCGCATCGCGGAGATGCTCGGGCTCGCCTACACCGCCGACGACGACCTCGAGTTCGACCTCGCGGTCGTGGGCGCCGGGCCGGCGGGGCTCGCCGCGGCGATCTACGGCGCGTCCGAGGGCCTGCGCACCGTGCTCCTCGATGCCGTCGCCCCCGGCGGCCAGTCGGCGACGACCTCGCGCATCGAGAACTACCTCGGCTTCCCGTTCGGCGTGAGCGGTGACGCCCTCACCTCGCAGGCGTCGCTCCAGGCGTTCAAGTTCGGCGTGCGGATCGCGGCGCCGTGTCCGGTCGTGCGCCTCGACCCCGAGGGCGGCGTGCACCGCCTCCTCCTCGCCGACGGAGCGATCGTGCGCGCCCGCGCCGTCGTCGTCACGACCGGCGTCGCCTACCGCGGCCTCCCTCTCGAGCGGTGGGACGACTTCGAGGGCGCCGGCATCCACCACGCCGCGACGGCCCTCGAGCTCCGGCAGGTCGCGGGGTCCGACGTGGTCGTCGTCGGCGGGGCCAACTCGGCCGGCCAGGCGGCGCTCGCCCTCGCCGCGAACTCGTGCCGGGTCCGCCTCGTGGTCCGCTCGAACGACCTGTCCGAGCGGATGTCGAGCTACCTCGTCGACCGCATCCGGGAGGATCCCCGCATCGAGGTGCACACCGGCACCCAGGTCACGGCCCTGCACGGCGAGGACCGCCTCACCGCCGTCACGCTCCGCGGCACGACGGAGCAGACCGTCGACTGCACGGGACTCTTCTGCTTCATCGGCGCCGTGCCCGCGACGGACTGGCTCGCCGGGCTCGAACGCGACGAGCACGGCTTCCTTCGCACGGGCGCCGACGTGGTCGCGCTCGGCGACGGCTGGCGCGACCTCGGCCGGATGCCGCTGCCGTTCGAGACCTCGGTGCCGCGCGTCTTCGCCGCCGGCGACGTGCGCCGCGGATCCATGAAGCGCGTCGCGGCGGCCGTCGGCGAGGGCTCGAGCGCCGTCGCCTCGGTCCACCAGGCGCTCGCGACCACGGAGGTGTACGCATGACCGACCAGCAGACGGCTCCGCCGCCCTCCGGCACGGGCTGCGTCGAATGCCTCGAAGGCGGCGGATGGTGGTGGCACCTGCGTCGCTGCGTCGAGTGCGGCCATGTCGGATGCTGCGACTCGTCGCCCGAGCAGCACGCGAGCCGCCACGCCCGCGACGCCGGGCACGCCGTCGCGACCTCGTTCGAACCCGGCGAAGACTGGTTCTGGGACTACAAGGCCGGCGCGTCGGCGCGGCGGGTCCCGCTCAGCCCGCCGTTCTCCCGGCCCGAGGACCAGCCCGCCCCCGGCCCCGAGGGCAAGGTGCCGCCCGACTGGAAGTCGCTGCTGCACCGGGGGTGAGGGGCCGGCCCGCGGCATCCGCTGTTCATCGGGCTGTGATCTGCGCGGCCTAGGCTGTGCGCATGGCGAAGCGTGATGAGGTCGAGTCCTGGCTCACCGACATGGACGGCGTGCTCGTGCACGAGAACCACGCGTTGCCCGGCGCGGCCGCGCTGCTGCAGCACTGGGAGGACACCGGCACCCCGTACCTCGTGCTCACGAACAACTCGATCTTCACCGCGCGAGACCTGTCGGCGCGCCTGCGCGCGTCGGGGCTCAACGTTCCTGAAGATCGCATCTGGACCTCGGCGCTCGCCACGGCCGACTTCCTCCACCAGCAACTGCCGGGCGGCACCGCGTTCGTCATCGGCGAGGCCGGCATCCTCACCGCGCTGCACGACGCGGGCTTCGTGATGACCGAGACGAACCCCGACTTCGTCGTCGTCGGAGAGACCCGCAACTACTCGTTCGAGGCGATCACGAAGGCGATCCGCCTCATCGGCAACGGCGCCCGGTTCATCGTCACCAACCCGGATGCCACGGGCCCGTCCGCCGAGGGCCCGCTGCCCGCCACGGGCGCCATCGCCGCGCTCATCACCAAGGCGACCGGGCGGGAGCCGTACGTGGTCGGCAAGCCGAACCCGATGATGTTCCGCTCGGCGCTGAACAAGATCGGTGCGCACTCCGAGAACACGGCGATGATCGGCGACCGCATGGACACCGACATCGTCGCGGGCATCGAGGCCGGGCTGCACACGATCCTCGTGATGACCGGCATCAGCGACCAGGCCGAGATCGAGAAGTACCCGTTCCGGCCCGACGAGATCCTCACGGGAGTGGCCGAGCTCGTGCCGGCCGAGCCGGTCGAGGTCGAGCTCTAGCCGCCGCCGTCAGGGGCGCAGTTCGAGCTCCCGGTCGGCGTCCCACGGTTCGGTCCACCCGAGGCGGTCGAACATCGCGTCGAGCACGAGCCCCGTGAAGCCCCACACCAGCCGCTCCGCCCCGCCCGCCGTGACGGTGAAGCCGGGCCCGCGCCACTCGCGGTCGTCGCGACGGATGACGGTGGTGCACCGGTTCGCCCGGTCGAGCAGGTCGGCGACGGGGGTGCGGAAGACCGCGGACGACTCGGCCCGGTCGACGGGCGCGACGGGCGTCGGCGCCGCCCACCACCCGAGCACCGGCGTCACCACGTGGCGGGAGTACGCGAGCGGGATCTCGCCGAGCGTGCCGAGCACCTCCACGCCCGCCGGGTCGAGCCCGGTCTCCTCCCGCGCCTCCCGGAGCGCGGCGGCGACCGGGCCGGCCTCGCCGTCGTCGACGCGGCCGCCGGGGAAGGCGATCTGGCCCGCGTGCGAGCGGAGCGTGGTCGCGCGCGCGAGCAGGAGCACGTCGAGGTCGCGCGAGACCGCGCGCGCCTGCGCCTCGTGGTCGCTCGGCAGGTGGTCGAGCACGCCGAACAGCACGAGCACCGCGGCGGGCCGCGCGTCGTCGCCGACGGGCTCGCGCACGGCCTGCCAGAGGTCGTGCACGGCCGGGTCGTCGACGAGCGCCGCGAGCTGCGCCCGCGCCGATGCGGAAGCGTCGTCGCGTGAGGTCACCCGTCGAGGGTAGCCCGCGCGGCCGTGATCCCCGATGCCGCGGCGCCTACGACCGGCCGCCCGGGCCGTCGGCGTCGCCCGGAGGATCCGAGCGGTCCGTCCCGTCGCGCTCGTCGGGCTCCTCCGGCCGCCACCGCTGCGACCACCGGCTCTCGTGCAGGAACACCTGCGTCACGATGACGAGCACGACGATGACCGCGCCGCCGACCCAGAACGTCCAGTCCACGACGGCTCCGCTCAGCCGAGCCGGCCGTAGGCCAGTTCGACGGCGGCCCAGAAGCGCTCGACGTCGAGCCCGACCGCCACGTTCGCATTCGGTTCGCGGGCGAGCATGCCGTCGAGGTCGACGCTCGTCGCCCCGACGGTCTCGGACCCGACGAGCTCCACGTCCAGCCGGGTGTGCACGACCTCGACCGCGTCCGGGTCGGCGAGCACGGCCACCGCCACCGGGTCGTGCAGCGGACCGTCGGGCATGCCGAACACCTCGTCGTTGGTGCGGCAGAAGAACTCGAGCAGCTCGTCGCCGAACGCGGCGGTGCGGTTGCCCACCGCCGCCAGCCGTTCCCGCACGCGGGTGGTCACGAGCGCGCGGTGCGTCACGTTCAGCCCGACCATCGTGAAGCGGATGCCGCTGCCGAGCACCCGGTCGAGCGCCTCCGGGTCGACCCAGGCGTTGAACTCGGCGTACGGCGTGACGTTGCCGCGCTCGGTGGAGCCGCCCATCCACACGATCTCGCGCACCCGGTCCGCGAGGTCCGGACGTTCGCGGAGGAAGATCGCGACGTTCGTGATCGGCCCCGTCGCGATGATGGCGACCGGCTCGGATGCCGCCTCCAGCGTGTCGGCGATGAGCTCCGTCGCACTCCGCGGATCGAGCGGCACGCGGGTCGGGGACGTGTCGGGGTCGGGAAGCTCGGGCCCCCCGAGCCCGTTCTCGCCGTGGATCCACTCGGCCGTCGACAGCTCGCGAGCGAGCGGCCCGCTCGCGCCCGCGGCGACGGGCACGTCGCCCACCCCGGCCACGGCGAGCGCGACGCGGGCGTTCCGGCTCGTGTGCTCGAGCGGCACGTTGCCACCGACGGTGGTCACCGCGACGAGGTCGAGCGCCGGGTGGCCCGCCGCGAGCCACAGCGCCATGACGTCGTCGTGGCCCGGGTCGCAGTCGACGATCACGGGAATGGTCACACGGCCTCCGTCCGGTCGGCGAGCGCGAGCACGTCGTCGCGGCCCGCATAGGAATCCACGGTGCCCCGCCCCTGGACGGCGAGCGCGCCCGCGGCGACGGCGGCGCGCACCGCGTCGGGCAGGGCGCGTCCCTCGGCCAGCATCGCGGCGAGCATGCCGGTCGCGGCATCCCCCGCCCCGGTCGTGTCGACCGCGGCGACGCGCGGCGCCGCCACGCTCCACGAGCCGGTCGCATCGGCGGCCACGGCGCCGCGGTCGCCGAGCGTCACCACGATCGAGCGGGCCAGGGCACCGACGACGGATGCCGCGGCATCCCGCCACGTCTCGGCCGACGCGTCATCGGCGAGCCCCTCGCCCAGGCCGAGCGTGCGCGCCTCGTGGACGTTCACGACCAGCGGATCGGCGACCGCGAGGGCCGACCGCGAGACGGCAACCGGCGGGGCGAGGTTGAGCACGAAGCGGACGCCCGCGGCGTCGCTCGCCGCCGCGATCGCCTCGATGGAGCGCACCGGGAGCTCACCCTGCGTGAGCACGAGTGCGGCGCCGTCGAGCCGAGCCGCCTCCGACCGCACCGCGTCGGCGTCGAACGACGCGTTGGCGCCGGCCGTGACGATGATGGTGTTCTCGCCCGACTCGGCGACGGTGATCTGCGCGATGCCCGTCGGTTCGCCGGGCACGACCCCCACGGCGTCCGTCGGCAGCCCGAACCGAGCGAACGCGGCGCGAGCCACCTCGGCGTTCGCGTCGTCGCCGAGCCGGGCCACGAGCTCCACGCCGGCCCCGGCGAGGTGCGCCGCGACCGCCTGGTTCGCCCCCTTGCCTCCGAGCGCCACCCGGAAGTCCCGGGAATGCACGGTCTCGCCGGGGCGCGGGAAGTCCGCGACGTAGCTCGTCGCGTCGACGTTCACCGAGCCGAACACGACGACGGCGCCGTGCCGGCCCCCGCCACCAGCGGGACCCGCCTCGGCCACGTCAGCCCTGCTGCCCGGCCGTGCCCTGCACGTCGGCGGTGATCGGCGAACCGCCGCGGCGGGTGACGAAGCAGTAGAAGTCGCGCTCGCCCGCGGCCCACTGCTCCTCGGTCACCGGGTAGGACCCCTCGACCTGCAGGTCGCCGGCCATCGCCGCCATATCGGGGTCGATGACGTTCTCGGCACCGCAGAGGGCCGCGACCTGTGCCTCGACCTCCGCCTCACCGGGGAAGGGCGCCGCCTCGTCGGTGGAGACCTCGCCGCGGAGCACCAGCTGGGCGGCGTGCGGCGTCGCGCAGTCGATCACCGTGAACTCCTCGGCCCACGGACCCTCGAACGGCTCGAGGCACTCGCCGCCGAAGAGCTCGTTCCAGGCGTACGTACCCGGCGGCTGCATGGCCGTGGGTTCCGTCGCCCCGCCGGCTCCGCCGTCGGCGGTCTCATCTCCTCCGCCTCGGAGCAGCTGGGCGCCGAACGCGATACCCGCGACCACGAGGAGCACGGCGGCGAGGCCGCCCGCGATCCACGCGAGGAGCTTCACCGGCGAACGCCCGCCCCGGTCGTCGTCGTCGTCCCGCGTCCGCGGTGCCGCCGGGCCGCCCCGACCGCCGCGGTCACCGCGGGCGTACCGGTCGTCATCGCGGCCGTACCGGTCGTACCGATCGTCATCGCGGCCGTACCGGTCATCGCGCGCGTAGGCGCCGTACTGGTCGTCTCGGGCGTATCGGTCGTCGCGGGCGTCGTACGGGTCGACGTCGCGATCGCGCTGTGCCGCAGCACCACCGACGAGGGGGGTCGGCGCCGTGGCGCCGAAGCCGGCACCGCCGAACAGCGAGGCGAGGCCGTCGTCATCGCTCTCGTCGTCGACGGCGTCCCGGTCGTGCGGGCCGTCGTACGCGAATCCGCGGGCGCGGTCGTCCCGGGGGTCGCGGCGGTCGTCGCGGTCGTACGGCGCATCCGCCCACTCGTCGCGGGGGTCCCGGTACTCGCGATCGTCCCGGTACTCGAGGTCGTCCCGGTACTCGCGATCGTCCCGGTGGTCGCGATCGCCGTACTCGGCCTCACGCGGGTCGGAGGGCACGTCCGCGTCATCCGCGATGCCGTCGTCGGGGATGGGATCCCACTGGTCGACCGCGGGGTACGGCTCAGGGGAACGGTCGTCGTCTCCGGAGCGCGCATCCCGGTCGTCGCGCGACCGTCCGGCCGGTGCGGCGTCGGAGTCGGAGTCGGACGCCCCGCGTCGGCGGGGACCCGGCCGGTCGTCCTCGACCGGGGCCTTGGGATCGGGCGCCGTCGGGTCGGGGGTGAGGTTCCAGAAGTAGCCGGCCTGCGCCATCTCGCGCGCCATGGGCGAGCCGTCCTGCTCGTCGTACGCGGGCTGCTCGGAGCGGGGCTCGTCGTACCGAGCCTCCCGGTCGTACTCCTGCCGGCCCCAGCCGTCCCGGTCGGAGCCCTGGTGATCACGGTCCTGCTGGTCCCAGCCCTGCCGGTCGTACGCCGGCTCGTCCGGAACCCGCTCGCCCGCGGCCCGCTGGTCATCCCAGCCCTGCTGGTCGTCGGCGTGGTCGTCGTACGCGTGCTCGCCCGGGGTCCGCTGGTCCCAACCCTGCTGGGCATACGCCTGCTCGTCCTGAACCGGCTCGGCGGCGGCCCGCTGGTCCCAGCCCTGCTGGTCGTACGCCCGCGTGTCGGAACCCTGCTGGTCGTAGGCCCGCGTGTCGGAACCCTGCTGGTCGTAGCCCTGCTGGTCGTAGCCCTGCTGGTCATAGCCCGGCTGGGCGTAGCCCTGCTGGTCGTACGCCTGCTGGTCCCAGCCCTGCGGCTCGTGCGCCCGCGGGTCGTACCCCGGCTGGTCGAACTCGTGGTCGTCGTACTGGCCCGACGCGTCGGCGTAGGCCTGCTCGTCGGAGTAGCCCCGGCCATCGTCGGATGCGGGAACCCGGTCGTCGCGCGTGGCCGCACCGGCGGCCGCCGGGTCCTCGTTGAGCGCCGACCAGAGCTGGTCGTCGAAATCGGTCCGGGCCGCGGGGAAGGCGGTGCCCGCGGGCGGGGTCACCGGGGTGAAGGACTGCCGGGCGACCGGAGGCGGCGTGAACCCCGCGAACGGGGAGTCGGCCGATCCCGGCACGTCGCGCGGGTCGAGCGGAGGCTCGTCGCGGTGCGGCTCGACCGGGCGCCGGTCGTCGCGGGGTCGCTGCGGCGGCGGCTCCGCGGGGTCCGAGAGCTGGCGGAACGCCGCACGGAGACCGTCCTCGGTCTCGATGGGCTGCTCGCCCCAGGTCAGGGCGAAGTTCGCCGGCGGGGTGACCGGGCCGGGCGGCGGTGCCTGCGGGCCGCCGAAGGCCGGCGGCACGGGCGCCCCGCCCACGGGCGGCTCGACCGACGTGAGCCGGTCGTCGGGCCGCTGCGGGTCGCGCGGCGTCGCCGGAGGTCGGCGGTCGTCCCAGCCGGGAGGCTGGTTCCACGCCGGGGCCTGCGGCTCCCACGTCGGAGCGGGCGCCTGCCGCGGCGGCTCCGCGCGCGGCGGAAGCGGCTCGCCCACGACGGGAAGCTCCCGCGTCGCGGCATCCGTCTCGGACTGGGCGTCGGCGAGCGAGAACCAGTCGAGCGACTCCTCGCTGCGGCGGCGGGGTCGCTCCATGGGCGGCGGGGAGACCGGCTCGGCCGGCTGCTGGGGCGGTGCGACGGGCGGCTGGGGAGCCTGGCGGCCCTCGAGGTCGGGGCGACGGCCGCTGCCCAGCTGGCTGAGCAGCCAGTCGGCGTCGTTCATGTCGTCCGAGTCGTGGCGTCCGTCGCGTCGGTTCATGACAGTCCCAGATCCTTCAATCCGATGGCCGCGAGGTAGGGAACCCCCGCGGCTTCGATGACCTCGCGTGCGCCCGTGTCGCGGTCGACGACGACCGCGACCGCGGCGACCTCCGCGCCCACGGCGCGCAGGGCCTCGATCGCCTTGAGCGGCGAGCCCCCGGTGGTCGAGGTGTCCTCGAGCACGATGACCCGCTTGCCGGCGACATCCGGCCCCTCGACCTGCTTGCCGCGGCCGTGGTCCTTCGGTTCCTTGCGCACGACGAAGGCGTCGTAGGCGAGCCCGCGGGCCGCACCCTGGTGCAGGACCGCGGTGGCGATCGGGTCGGCTCCCATCGTCATGCCGCCGACGGCGGCGACCTCCGGAACCTCGGCGATGAGGTCGAGCATGACCTGCCCGATCAGCGGCGCCACGCGGTGGTCGAGGCTCACCTTGCGGAGGTCGACGTAGTACGTGGCCTTCTTGCCGCTGGTGAGCGTGAAGTCGCCGTGGAACACCGCCTCGCTCGAGATGAACTCGATGAGCTGTCGGCGGGCCTCGGCGGACTGGGGGTTCCGGGAAGTCACCCGAATACTCTACGTCGTGGTCCCTGAGTGCCGCGGGGTCGGATTCTCGGGGCTCGTGGGCCGCCGGGCACGGGCGGACGGCCCGGTTGCGGCATCCGTTCAGCGACCGTCGCGGTGCTCGCCCTCCCGGCGCTCCTCGTCGCGCCGCCGTGAGGAACGGGTCGTCGTGGCCTCCGCGATGCGCGAGAGCACGGGCTCGTCGGACGGCGCGAGCACCGTGGGCAGGTCGATGTGGAACTCGGAGAGCTCCTGCGCGCTGCGTCGCATGAACCGGTAGAGCGCCGAGCCGATGAGCACGCCCAGCGAGATCGACATGACCGTGACGAACGCGGCCGAGAAGTCGGCGATGCCGGCGGAGGCGGCGACCGCGCCCTCCGTGACGCCGATCACGCCCGACGCCCCGGGCACGAGCACCCAGAAGGCCGGGAGGAAGATCATCTGCGACGGCACGCCGCCGCGGCGCAGGTCCTCGATCCACAGCACGAACGGCGTGACGACGAGCGCGCCGATGAGCCCGCTCACCGCCGAGCCGAAGGCCAGGGCGCCGAGCTGCTGCGCCCCGTACGCCACCACGAGCGCGAGGAGCACCCAGCCGTAGCTGCGACCGGGGGCGGCGAAGTGGAGGTAGTTGCCGAGGCCGTACAGGGCGAGGCCGATGCCGGCGACCCACCACGGCAGCGTCGTGGACGCGTCGAGCGGGAGGTAGTCCTCGTTGCCGACGCCCACCACCGTGCCGGCCGTCAGGATGCCGAACGCGAGCAGGCCGAGCTGGACGAGGCCCGCGCCCAGCCGCGACGTCCCGGCGACCATCTGCCCGGCCGCGAGCTCGCGCACGCCCGTGGTGAGGAGGGCGCCGGGCAGGAAGGTGGCCAGTGGCGCGATGAGCACGCGCAGCGGGTCGCCGAGCTCGACGTACGGCGCGAGGAGGAAGACGATGAGCGCGCACACGAAGGACGCGACGATGGGCAGGACGAGCGTCAGCGTCTGCGAGCGCACGAGCTTCGCCACGCCGATGAGCGCGCCCAGGACGAAGCCGACGACCGCGGCCTGCCAGCTCGGAGCGAGGAGCAGCGCGAGCCCGGCGGTGAGCATGGCGTGGCCGAGGGTCCGCATGAACCAGTGCCGGGTGGGCGGCATCGCGCCGATCTCGTTGAGGCGACGGATGCCGTCGCCGGGCGAGATCGCCGCCTCGCGGGCCTCGCGCAGCAGCCGACCCATCTCGGCGATCTGGTCGAAGCGGAACGTCGCCTGCACCGACTTCAGCGCCACGCGTGCGGTGTCGCCGCGGCCCGTCTGCACGAACGCGATCGTGGGCAGCACGACCAGGTCGACGTCGTCGAGGCCGTAGGCACGCGCGATCTGCACGACGTCGGCGCGGATCCGGTCCACCGACTCCTGGGAGGCCGTCATGCCCTCGGCGAGACCGAGCAGGAAGGTGCGCAGGACGGCCGGGTCGTCGACGGGCGCCCGGTGGGCGTCGCCCTCGGCGTCGGGGCGTTCGGGTGGGGTGGGGGTGATGGGCATCCGCTCGCTCCGTCAGTCGCTCGGGCCCGGGTCGCGTGGGGTGACCCGAGCTGCTCGGGTGTCGTCACGCTATCGGCGGTGCACGCGGATGTCGAGGGCGGCCGCAGACGAACGAAGGGCCGCCCCGCGGGGTGTCCCTCCCCCGCGCGGCGGCCCTGCATCGGAGCCCGGGGGCTCCGCGGTCGCGCGACTCAGACGGTGCGCGCGAACGTCTCGCGCGGCTGACGACGGTATCCGTCGCGAGCGGTCACGAGGACCGAGCCGACGACGCCGGCGATCGAGGCGCTGATGAGGAGGACGGTGAGGCTGAACACGGCGGTTCCTTTCGAGAGATCGTTGGAATGTCGGGCGACTGGGTGCGCCCTTGCACGTGTCCGACCCCTCAATTGTGACGGAGTAAACCGTTCAGCACAATCTTACGAAACTACACGGACGATGTAGCATTGCTACATGGATGTACGCCGTCTCGACCTCCTCCGCGAGCTCGCCGAGCGCGGCAGCGTGACCGCCGTCGCCGAGGCCACCGGCCGCACCCCGTCGGCGGTCTCCCAGCAGCTCAAGGTGCTCGAACGCGAGGCGGGCATGCCGCTGACCGAGCGGGTCGGTCGCGGCGTCGTGCTCACCAGCGCCGGCCAGGCGCTCGCCCGCTCCGCGACGGAGGTCGCGATCGCCCTCGAGCGCGCGTCGGCGTTGTGGGACGAGTTCCGCAACCACCCGAGCGGCGAGGTGACGCTCCTCACGTTCCCGACGGTCGGCGCCACCCTCCTCCCCCAGGTGCTCACCGACCTCCGCGCCGTGACCGGGCTCGTGGTGCGCGCCACCGACCTCGACCCCGAACTGGCCGAGTTCCCCGACCTCGCCAACGAGTACGACATCGTGCTCGCCCACACCATGCCGGGCGAGCTGCCGTGGGGCGGCCGCGGCCTGCGCGCCCTGCCGCTGCTCACCGAGCCGCTCGACGTCGGCCTCCCCGCCGGGCACCGGCTCGCCAACCGCGCGCTCGTGACGCCCGCCGACGTGGTCGGCGAGACCTGGCTCGGGGTGCCGAGCGGGTACCCGTTCGAGCGGATCCTCCACGCGATCGAGCAGGCGACCACCGGCCGCATCGAGATCAGCCAGCGGTTCAGCGACATGCGCATCGTCGAGGCGTTCATCCAGGCCGGCCACGGCATCGCGCTCGTCCCCCGCTACACCTCGGGGGCGCTGCCTGAGGGCATCGTGCTGAAGCCGCTCCGTGGCGTGGCATCCGTTCGCCAGATCTTCGCCCTGGTGCGGCCGGATGTCGCGGAGCGCCTCGCCGTGCGGACCGTGCTCGAGGTCATCGTCGACCGAGCGGCACGGCTCGAGCAGGCGTACGGCCACCCGTCCCGCGGCACCCCCGCGGAGCCTGCGGGCGAGGCGTCCGCGGCCACCTAGGCGCTCACACCGACAGGCGCAGCCCCTCGCTCACGACGACCCGCGCGTGCGCGTTCGCGGCTCGGAGCGCCCCGCCCTCGGCGTGGTACTCGAACAGGCTCAGGCCCGCCCGATCGGCGAAGGCCACCCCGCCCGCCGTGTACGTGCCCGAGGTGAAGAACAGGGCGCGGCGGCCGTCGTGGGCGGCGACGCCGGCGAGCTCACGCACCTGCGCCACCGGCACCGCCGTGCGCTCGGCGAGGTTCTTGACCTGTGCGATCCAGTGCGCGCTGACCACGTCGACGCCGCCGTCGGCCGTGAACCGGGTCACCTCGGCGTCGAACGCCCCGAGGTGGCGCATCCAGTCGGCGACGAGCTGCTCGGCGCCTCGGTGCGACACCCCGTAGGGCTGCGGCGCCGGCCGCGGCCACGCCACCGCGAGCGGGAACGCCGGCTCGGCTCGGCCCGGACGCTGCGCCTCGAGCAGGCCCACGCGGGCGGCCAGCTCGGCGACGGCGCGCGCGAGCGATGCCGCACGGTCGTCGTGCGACTCGCGCAGCCAGCGCTGCACCACGGCGACGAGCACCGCGGCGACCACGAGCAGCACCGCGAACGCCGCCGGCCCGGCCGCGAGCGGCCAGGGGAACCCGGGCCGGTCGACGAGCGAGGACGCGGCGCCGCACGCGACCGCCCATGCTCCGGCGTACCCGACCCACCACCACCATGTCACCGGTCGCGGTGGCCCGGCCTCGGCGACGATGCGCGGCGCCGCGACGGCCGCTGCCCTCGCGACCGTCTCGCTCGCCGCGGCGGCCGGGAGGCCGAGCGGGACGCGCGCGCCGAGCCGCCGCCCGAGTTCGACCGCGGCGTGGTGGAGGGGCTCGGTCAGCACGCACGCATACTACGAGCGGCATACGACACCGGTCGCGTAGCATCCGAGGATGCCCGACGACGTGATCCTGTTCGACGTGCGCGACGGCCTCGCGCACGTGACGCTCAATCGCCCCGCCCGGCTCAACGCGGTCGACCCGGCGGCGATCGCCCGGTGGCAGGACCTCGCGCACGAGATCGCCGACCGCGACGACATCGGCGCCGTGCTGTTCGACGCGAACGGGCGCGCGTTCTGCGCCGGCGGCGACGTGCTCGCGATGTCCGCGCTCGCGAGCGACGGCGACGAGCCCGCGGGCGAGGTCGTGCGGCGGCTCGCCGACCGCATCCACGACGGCCACCGCATCCTGCGCGAGAGCACCAAGCCGATCGTGGCGGCGGTGCAGGGCCCGGTCGCCGGCGGCGGACTCGGCTTCATGCTCGTCGCCGACGTCGTGATCGCCTCCGACCGGGCGACCTTCGCGAGCCGGTACGCCGACATCGGGCTCACGCCCGACTGCGGCGTGAGCACCCTCCTCCCCGAGGCCGTCGGCGTGCGGCGCGCGCTCGAGCTCACGCTCACGTCGCGCACGCTGACCGCCGCCGAAGCGCTCGACTGGGGGCTCGTCGCGGAGGTCGTCGCACCCGACGCGCTGGACGCGCGGGCCCGCGCCGTGGCATCCGCCTGGCTCGCCGGACCCACGAGCGCGTTCGGCCAGACGAAGCGCCTCATGCACTCGGGCCTCGGCCGGCCCTTCCAGGAGGCGCTCGACGACGAGGCGAGGACCATCGGCGCATCGATCGAGACGCCGTACGCCCGTCGCGCCGTCGCGGAGTTCGCCCGGTCGGCCTCGTCGCGCTGAACGCCCACGTGCGGCGCGACCCCGTCAACCCGATGCCGATCGCGGTGCCGCTCGGCAGAATGGGCCCATGGCAGACGACGACCTCCAGTCCCTGACCGATGAGATCGGCCGGCTCGCACGCGACCGGTCCATCTCGGTCGCCGCGGCCGAATCGCTCACGTCCGGGGCCATCGCGAGCGCCTTCGGGCGCGGCGAGCAGGCGTCGGCGTGGTTCGCGGGCGGCGTGGTCGCCTACGACGAGCGCGTCAAGCGCGAGGTGCTCGGCGTCACCGCCGAGTCGGTGCTCACGCCGCAGTGCGCGCGCGAGCTCGCCGCGGGCGCCGCACGGCTCCTCGGCGCCGACGTGGCCGTGGCGGTCACGGGCGTCGGCGGGCCCGAACCCGAGGAGGACCTGGACCCGGGCACCGTGTTCGCCGCGATCTGCGTCGGCGAGACCGTGACGGATGCCGCGTGGCGCTTCGACGGCGACCCGTCGGCCGTCGTCGAGCAGACCGTGCTCGCCGCGCTCCGCCTCGTGCGCGACACCCTCGCCTGAGCGAGGGCGCCGCGCCGCCGAGCCTCAGTCGTGCTGCGGGAAGCCCAGGTTCAGGCCGCCGTGGCTCGGGTCGAGCCACCGGCTCGTGATCGCCTTCTCCTGCGTGAAGAAGTCGAAGCCGCGCGGGCCGTACGCCTTCGCGTCGCCGAACAGCGAGTCCTTCCAGCCGCCGAACGAGTGGTACGCGACGGGCACCGGGATCGGCACGTTGATGCCGACCATGCCGACCGTCACCTCGCGCTGGAAGCGCCGTGCGGCACCCCCGTCGTTGGTGAAGATCGCCGTGCCGTTGCCGTACCGCGACGAGTTGATGAGGTCGAGCCCCTCCTCGTAGCCGTCGACCCGCACGACCGACAGCACCGGCCCGAAGATCTCGTCGCGGTAGACCGCCGACGACGTGGGCACCCGGTCGATGAGCGTCGGTCCCATCCAGAACCCGTCGGGTTCGCCGTCGACGTCCGGGTCGCGTCCGTCGACGACGACCGAGGCGCCGTCGGATGCCGCCACGTCGAGGTAGCCGGCGACCTTGTCGCGGTGCTCGCGCGTGATGAGGGGCCCCATGTCGCAGCCTCGCGTGCCGTCGCCGGTGCGCAGTCGCGACATCCGCTCGCTGATCTTCGCGACGAGCTCGTCGGCGATCGAGTCGACCGCGACGACCGCCGAGATGGCCATGCAGCGTTCGCCCGCCGAGCCGAAGCCCGCGTTGACGGCGGCGTCGGCGGCGAGGTCGAGGTCGGCGTCGGGCAGCACGAGCATGTGGTTCTTCGCGCCGCCGAGGGCCTGCACGCGCTTGCCGTTCGCCGTGGCGGTCGCGTAGATGTACTGCGCGATCGGCGTCGAGCCGACGAACGAGATCGAGCGCACCGCAGGGTGCTCGAGCAGCGCGTCGACCGCGACCTTGTCGCCGTGCACCACGTTGAGGACGCCGTCGGGCAGTCCGGCCTCCTGCATGAGGCGCGCGAGCCAGATCGACGCCGACGGGTCCTTCTCGCTGGGCTTCAGCACGACGGTGTTGCCCGCCGCGATCGCCAGCGGGAAGAACCACATGGGCACCATCGCCGGGAAGTTGAACGGGCTGATCACGCCGACCACGCCGAGCGGCTGGCGCAGCGTGTAGACGTCGATGCCCGTCGAGACGTTCTCGGAGTACTCGCCCTTCGTGTACGCGGGCATGGCGCAGGCGAGCTCGACGACCTCGAGCCCGCGGGAGATCTCGCCCGCCGCGTCGCCCAGCACCTTGCCGTGTTCGCTGGTGAGGATCGCCGCGAGCTCGTCGCTGCGGGCGTTCAGCAGCTCGCGGAACGCGAACATCACCTGCTGGCGCTTGGCGATCGATGTGTCGCGCCACATCGGGAACGCGCGCGCCGCGGCCTGCACCGCGGCATCCACGTCGGCCGTCGTCGCGAAGCGCACCCGCCGCTGCTCGACGCCGCGCGCCGGGTTGTAGACGGGTCCGGTGCGGTCGGATTCGCCGGGGACGGGCGCCCCGTCGATCCAGTGCTCGACGACCTCGGCGGTCGCGGTGCCCTCGGCGGTGGGGGCGGTTCGGGTGTCGGTCATGATGCTCTTCCTTCCGGTCGAGTGGTTCGGGTCGGTGAAGACGGCGACGGATGCCGCGGCATCCGCCTCACGGGGAGACGGTGCCGAGCACCTCGTCGTAGATGGCCGCCGCCTGGGCGACCTCGTCGGCGGTGACCACGCAGGGCGGCACCACGTGGATGCGGTTGTCGGCGATGAACGGCAGCAGGCCGCGTTCGACGAGCGCGCCCTTGATGCGGCCCATCTCGGCGGCCGGCAGCGGTTCGCGCGTCTCGGGGTCGGCGACGAGCTCCATCGCCCAGAACACGCCCTCCCCGCGCACCTCGCCGATGACGCGGTGCTTCTCGGCGAGCTCCGATAGGGCGGGCGCGATCGCCTCCGCGCCGACCTCGCGCGCATGGTCGACGATGCCCTCGGATTCCATGGCATCGATCGAGCCGACGATCGAGGCCATCGCGAGCGGGTGGCCCGAGTAGGTGAGCCCGCCCGGGAAGACGCGCTCGTCGAAGTCGGCGGCGATCTCGTCGGAGATGATGACGCCGCCCACGGGCACGTAGCCTGAGTTCACGCCCTTGGCGAAGGTGATGAGGTCGGGCGTCACGTCGTAGCCGTCGAACGCGAACCAGCGTCCGGTACGGCCGAAGCCCGCCATCACCTCGTCGACGATGAGCACGATGCCGTGCCGGTCGCAGAGCTCCCGGACGCCTGCGAGGTAGCCGGGCGGCGGGATGAGCACGCCAGCCGTGCCCGGGACGGTCTCGACGAGGATCGCCGCGATCGACGCCGGGCCCTCGGCCTCGACGACGCGCCGCAGGTGGTGCAGCGCGCGCTCCGACTCCTCCTCGGGCGTCGTCGCCCAGAACTCGGAGCGGTACAGGTACGGCCCGAAGAAGTGCACGTGGCCGCGCGCGAAGCGGTTGGGCACGCGGCGCCAGTCGCCGGTCGCGACGATCGCCGCGCCCGTGTTGCCGTGGTACGAGCGGTACGTCGACAGGACCGTGTCGCGACCGGTGTGCAGGCGCGCCATCCGGATCGCGTTCTCGTTGGCGTCGGCGCCGCCGTTGGTGAAGAAGACCTTGGAGTGCCGTTCGGGGGCGCGGGCGACGATGCGCTTGGCCGCCTCGCCGCGCGCGAGGTTCACGGCCGACGGGGCGACCGTGGCGAGCAGGCCCGCCTGCTCGGTGATGGCCTGCACCACCGCCGGATGCTGGTGGCCGATGTTGACGTTCACGAGCTGGCTCGAGAAGTCGAGGTACTCCTTGCCCGCGTGGTCCCACACGGTCGTGCCGCGTCCGCTCGCGATGACCAGCTGAGGCGGGCTGCCCTGCGCCGACCACGAGTGGAACACGTGCTCGGCGTCGAGTTCGCGTGCGAGCTGGTCGAGCCCTTCGGTGAGGTTGTCGGTCATGGCGTCGCTGCCTTTCGTGCGGTTCGGGTTCCGGTGGTCGAGTAGCGCCCGGCGGAGCCGGACGCGTACCGAGATCGCTGCACGGGTCTCGATACGGCGCTGCGCGCCCACTCGACCACCGGGTGGTGCTAGTTGCCGCCCTCGTTGAGGGTGACCTCGATGGGTTCGAAGGACTCGCCGGTCGTGTCGACCTCGTCGCCGAGCTCCTCGATGGCCCGTTCGATGTACTCGTTGGTCCACGCCGAGGCGGGCGGCTCCTCCGTGATCGGGCTCGCACCGGACTCGTTGACCGCCGACAGGGCGCCCTCGACCGTGCGGTTCCAGGCCTCCTCGTCGATCACGCCGATGCCGTTCTCGGCGGGCCAGATGAGCTTGTTGGTCTCGTTGACCATCCACAGCTCGTGGCTCGGGCCCCAGCCGGAGCCGGCCGCGATCGTGATCTCCGACGCCTCCTCGGGATTGTCGCGCGCGAAGGCCCAGCCCTTGATGACCGCCTTGAGGAAGGCGACCGTGGTCTCCTGGTACTCCTCGTCGCTCTCGAGGCGCTCGGTGTCGGCCCAGATCGCGTCCTGCAGCATGGCGCCCACGGTGTCCTCGTAGCTGATGACGTTGAAGTCCTCGGGCGTGTACAGCTCACCCGTGTCGGGGTCCACCGTCTCGAGCAGCTGCGCGTACTCGTTGTAGGTCATGGCCTGGGCCGCGTCGATGTCGCCCTGCAGGAACGCGTTCATGTTGAAGTCCTGCGTGATGATCTCGACGGTCGACGAGTCGAGGCCCTCCGCGGCCATGGCCGCGAAGATCTCCCACTCGTTGCCGAAGCCCCACGAGCCGATCTTCTTGCCCTCGAAGTCCGCCACCGACGAGATGTCGGAGTCGGCCCACGACACCTGCAGGGTGCCCGAGCGCTGGAAGATCTGCGCGATGTTGGTGAGGTTGGCGCCCTGCTCGATCGAGCCGAGCACCTTCGGCACCCACGCGATCGCGTAGTCGACGTCGCCGTTGGCGAGCGCGTCCTGCGGCACGATGTCGCCACCGGACGGGATGATCTCGACCTCGAGGCCCTCCTCCTCGAAGTAGCCGTTCTCGACGGCCGCGAAGTAGCCGGCGAACTGGCCCTGCGGCAGCCACTGGAGCTGGAGCTTGACGGGCGTGAGGTCGCCCTCGCCCCCGCCCGTGGCGCCGTTGCCGCCGCCGTCGCCCGAGTCGCCGCCCGCGCAGGCGGAGAGGAGCAGTGCCGCCGAGACGGCGAACGCTCCGGCCGCGAGTCCGCGGCGTGTGCTGTGCTTCATGTCGGTCCTTCCTGGTTCCCGGTGCGTGCGATGGTGCTGGTGGTGATGGTGGTGCCATCCCCTGCAGGGCAGGGACGCCTGCGCCTGACCGCGTGGTGGGCGGTGCGGGCGAGCGGATGCCGCGGGGCCGGCGCCGGGCGCGTCATCGCGCACCTCCGCCTGGGCCGCGGCGCAGCACGAGCCGTTCGAGGGCCAGCGTCGCGAGGTAGAAGACGAGGCCGAGCACGATCGAGGCGAGCACGTACGCCCACGCGCGCGCATAGGCGCTGGATGCCGCCGAGGTCGAGATCAGCGATCCCAGGCCGCCGCGCGGGCCGCCGAAGTACTCGGCGACGAGGGCCGAGATGACGGCGAGCGACGAGGCGATGCGGATGCCGGTGAGCACGAACGGCACCGCGGTCGGCAGCGTCAGCACGCGCATCACCTGCTGCGAGTTCGCGGCGTACGCCTTCATGAGGTCGCGGTGCACGGGCTGGGTCTGCCGGAATCCGCGCAGGGTGTTGATGAACACCGGCACGAACGAGGCGAGCGCGGCGATGGCCTGCCGGCCGAACTGGCTGTCCGCGCCGAACATCGAGTTCAGCACGGGCGCGAGGGCCACGATCGGCACCACGGCGAGCGCCGCGACGATCGGGGCGCTCATCCGGTCGACGACCTTCCAGCGCGCGGCGAGCGAGGCGAGGAGGATGCCGAGCAGGGAGCCGACGATGAGTCCGAGCAGGGCGTTGGTCCCGGTGATGAGGGTCGCGGCGAGGATCGACGGGAAGAACGCGACGAACTGCTCGATGATCGACGCCGGGCTCGGCAGCAGGTAGTCGGAGACGCCGACGACGCTGACGAGGAACTGCCAGGCGCCGAGCACGATGAGCCCGACCGCGATGGGCGCGACGACGCGCAGCGTCGCCTCGGTGCGGGGGCTCATGCGGGTCGGTCGCCCGGCGGTCGTCGCGCTCATCAGCGGGTCTCCACCCCACGCGGGCCGGATGACACGGGCGAGCCGCCGTGCAGCGCCTCGCGCACCGCGGTGACCATGTCGAAGAACGCGCGCTCCTCGCGGAGCTCCTCGGTGCGCGCGGCCCGCTCGGCCTCCGCGCCGAGCCGCATGGGCACGACCTGCTGGATGCGACCGGGCCGCGGCGACATGACGACGACCCGGTCGGAGAGGAACACGGCCTCGGGGATCGAGTGGGTGACGAACACGACGGCGGCGCCCGTCTCGGCGGAGATGCGCACGAGCTCGGTCTGCATCTTCTCGCGGGTCATCTCGTCGAGCGCGCCGAACGGCTCGTCCATGAGCAGGAGGCGCGGCTGCTCGGCGAGCGCGCGGGCGATCGCGACGCGCTGCTGCATGCCGCCGGAGAGCTGGTCGGGGTACCGGTCGGCGAAGTCCGACAGGCCGACCATGTCGAGCAGGTGCTCGACGCGGCTGCGTCGTTCCGCGGAGCCGACGCCGTGCAACTCGAGCGGCAGGGCGACGTTGGCCGCGACGGTGCGCCACGGCAGCAGGCCCGCCTGCTGGAACGCGATGCCGTAGTCCTGGTCGAGCCGGGCCTGGCGGGCGGTCTTGCCGAAGACGGTGAGCGTGCCGCCGGTGGGCTCGTCGAGGTCGGCGATGAGGCGCATGAGGGTGGACTTGCCGCATCCGCTCGGCCCGATGAGCGAGATGAACTCGCCCGGCGCGATGACGAGGTCGATGGCGTCGAGGGCGTGCACCTGGCCGGTGCGGGTCTCGAACACCTTGTCGACGCCGCGCACTTCGACGGCGGCCGTCGAGTCGGGCGTGGTGGGGGTGGCCTCCGTCATGCGGACTCCTCGGATCGTCGGTAGTTCTTCAGGATGGCGCCGAGCAGGGCGACCGAGCCCGCGGCGACGAGGCCGAGCACGATCGCGCCGAAGATCGGGCCCCACGCCTTGGCGGGGTCGCCGGAGGCCTGCCCGGCGAACTGGATGAGGATGCGGCCGATGCCGCCCTGCAGGCCCGTCGACACCTCGGCGACGACCGCGCCGATGACGGCGTTCGCCGCGCCGAGCCGGAGTGCCGGGAGCAGGTACGGCACGGCCGCGGGGAACCGGAGCTTGACGAGGGTCTGCCAGTAGCCGGCGGCGTAGGTCTGCATGAGCTCGGTGTGGATGCGGTCGGGCGACTGCAGGCCCTTCAGCGCGCCGACCGCGATCGGGAAGAACGCGAGGTAGCTGGCGATGAGCGCGACCGACATCCAGTCCTGCCACTCGAACGCGCCGATCTCGACGCGCGACCCCCAGCTCTTCACGACCGGCGCGAACGCGATGAGCGGCACGGTCTGGCTGAGCACGATCCAGGGCAGCAGGCCCCACTCGGCGATCCGCCACCGCTGCATGACGAGCGCGAGCCCGATGCCGACCACAACGCCCACGAGCCACCCGGCGGCGGCGATGCCGAGCGTGGTGAGCGCCGCGAGCAGCACGACGAGCCACAGCGGCTGCGCCGACGGCGAGCGCGTCACGGGCTCGGCGAGGCGGGCGATCATGTCCCAGACGTGGGGCATGGCGAGGTCGGTCGAGCGCGGCAGCACCCTGGTGCCCGCGATCACGACGCCGTCCGCCGGGGCGAGGAACTTGTAGCCCTCCCAGAGCAGGGCGAGGGCGAGGATGCCGACGAGGCCCCAGGCCCACGCGGCGGCGGTCCGGCCGGCGCGACGCGAGCGTCCGACGCGCCCGGCGCGCCCGGCCGAGCGGATGCCGCCGGGCACGCCTCCCGGGACGGCGTCCGCCGTCTCGCGCTCGCGCAGGTCGGTCATGACTTCGCCGCGACGTGCTCGGAGAGCGCCGGGATCACGGTCTCGCCGTAGACCCGCAGCGTCTCCTCCTTGTTGTCGTGCTGGAGGTACCCGGCGAACTGGTCGACGCCCAGTTCGGCGAGGGCCTTCAGCTTCTGGATGTGCTGGTCGGCCGACCCGAGCACGCAGAACCGCTCGACGATCTCGTCGGGCACGAAGTCGACGTGGTCGTTCTCGGCCTTGCCGTGCGTGTTGTAGTCGTACCCCTCCCGCCCGCGGATGTAGTCGGTGAGCGCGTCGGGCACCGTGCCGTGCGCCCCGTACTTCGCGACGATGTCGGCGACGTGGTTGCCCACCATCCCGCCGAACCACCGGCACTGGTCGCGCATGTGCCCCCAGTCGTCGCCGATGTACATCGGCGCGGCGACGCAGATCTTCACCGACATCGGGTCCCGCCCGACCTTCTCCGCGGCATCCCGGACGGTCTTGATCATCCACGCCGCGATGTCGAGGTCGGCCAGCTGCAGGATGAACCCGTCGCCGACCTCGCCCGCGACCCGCAGCGCCATCGGCCCGTAGGCGGCCACCCACACCTCGAGCTCGGAGCCCCTGCTCCACGGGAACCGGATGGTGGAGCCGTGGTACTCGACCGGCCGGGAGTTGCCGAGCTCGCGGATCACGTGGATCGACTCCCGCAGCTCCGTCATCGTCGTCGGCTTGCCGTTGGTCACGCGCACCGCCGAGTCGCCCCGGCCGATGCCGCAGACCGTGCGGTTGCCGAACATCTCGTTGAGGGTCGCGAAGACGGATGCCGTGACCGTCCAGTCGCGCGTCGCCGGGTTCGTCACGAACGGGCCGACCTTGATGCGCTGGGTCTGCGCGAGGATCTGGCTGTAGATGACGTAGGGCTCCTGCCAGAGGATGTGCGAGTCGAACGTCCACACGTGGCTGAAGCCGTGCACCTCGGCGAGCTTCGCGAGCTGGATCGTGCGCGATGCCGGGGGGTTGGTCTGCAGGACCGCTCCGAATTCCATCCGTGCTCCTTAGATGAGGTACTGGCTGAGGCCGCGCTTGAGGAAGCGCCCGTCGCCCTTGGCGCCGACGTACGTGTCGTCCTCGACGACGACCTTGCCGCGGCTCATGACCGTGTCGACCTTGCCGTCGATCTCGTAGCCCTCCCATGCGGAGTAGTCCATGTTCATGTGGTGGGTCTTCTCGAAGCCGATCGACGTGTGGCCGTTCGGGTCGTACACGACGATGTCGGCGTCGGCGCCGGGCTGGATGACGCCCTTCGTGCCGTACAGCCCGAACATGCGCGCCGGGGTCGTGCTCGTGAGCTCCACCCAGCGCTCGAGCGTGATCTCGCCCGTGACGACGCCCTGGTACATGAGGTCCATGCGGTGCTCGATCGAGCCGATGCCGTTGGGGATCTTGCGGAAGTCGCCCAGGCCGAGCTCCTTCTGGTCCTTCATGCAGAACGGGCAGTGGTCGGTCGAGACCATCTGCAGGTCGTTCGTGCGCAGCGCCTGCCACATCGAGTCCTGGTGGCCCTCGGCGCGGCTGCGGAGCGGCGTCGAGCACACCCACTTCGCGCCCTCGAACGCGCCCCACTCGTCGCTCTTCGCGCCGAGCTGGTCCTCCAGCGACAGGTAGAGGTACTGCGGGCAGGTCTCGCCGTAGACGTTCTGGCCGCGGTCGCGCGCCCAGGCCAGCTGCTCGACCGCCTGCTTCGCCGACACGTGCACCACGTAGAGCGGTGCGCCCGTCAGCTTCGCGAGCATGATCGCGCGGTGGGTCGCCTCCTCCTCCATCTCCCACGCTCGGGCGATGCCGTGGTAGTACGGGTCGGTCTTGCCCTGGTCGATGAGCTGCTGGGCGAGCACGTCGATCGCGGGCCCGTTCTCGGCGTGCATCATCGTCAGCAGCCCCGTGTCGCGCGACACCTGCATCGCCCGGAGGATCTGCGCGTCATCCGAGTAGAAGACGCCGGGGTAGGCCATGAACATCTTGAAGCTCGTGATGCCCTCGTCCGGCAGCTTCCGCATGGCCGCGAGCGACGCCTCGTTCACGTCGCCGACGATCTGGTGGAACCCGTAGTCGATCGCGCAGTTGCCGCCGGCCTTCTCGTGCCAGGCGGCGAGGCCGTCCTCGATGCGCTGGCCGTAGGTCTGCACCGCGAAGTCGATGATCGAGGTGGTGCCGCCGTGCGCGGCGGCCCGCGTGCCCGATTCGAAGGTGTCGGATGCCTCGGTGCCGCCGAACGGCAGTTGCATGTGCGTGTGCGCGTCGATGCCGCCGGGGATCACGTACTTGCCGGTGGCGTCGATGACCCGGTCGACGGATGCCGCGACATCCGTGCCCATGAGCTCGCTGCCGGGCTGCAGCACGGCGACGATGCGCTCGCCGTCGACGAGCACGTCGGCCTCGACGCGCCCGGTCGCGCTCACCACGGTGCCGCCGGAGATGAGGGTGGTCGTCATTGCTTCTCCTTGTTCCCGGTGGTCGAGTAGGCCGCCTGCGGCCGTATCGAGACCCGGTGACGCGATCTCGGTACGCTCGCTTCGCTCGCTACTCGATCACCGACTCGGTCGGGTTACGGCTTCGGGATGGCCTCGTAGGAGTCGGGGCGGCGGTCGCGGTAGAACTGCCACGTGTTGCGCACCTCGCGGATGAGGTCGAGGTCGAGGTCGCGGATGACGACCTCCTCGTGCTCCTCGGAGCCGTAGTCGCCGACGAGGTTGCCGCGCGGGTCGACGAACTGGCTCTTGCCGTAGAACGTCACCGCGAGGTCGCCGTACTCGTTGTCCTCCTTGC
The DNA here is from genome assembly GCF_001620055.1 of Agromyces sp. NDB4Y10. Classification (GTDB taxonomy): domain Bacteria; phylum Actinomycetota; class Actinomycetes; order Actinomycetales; family Microbacteriaceae; genus Agromyces; species Agromyces indicus. Next base: position 60,914 of record NZ_LQGY01000035.1, read on the forward strand.
CGACGCGGTTGGGTGCGGCGACGAAGTAGCCGTTGGCGGCCGCGGCGGCGGGCTGCTCGATCTCCCAGAGGCGGTTGGAGAGCGCGGGCTTGGTGGCGTTGGGGTTGAAGACGATCTGCGCGCCGTTCAGGCCCAGCTCGCGCCATCCCTCGGGGAAGTGCCGGTCGTAGCAGATGTAGACGCCCACGGGGCCGACGGCGGTGTTGAACACCGGGTAGCCGAGGTTGCCGGGGCGGAAGTAGAACTTCTCCCAGAACTTCTCGAGGTTCGGGATGTGGTGCTTGCGGTACTTGCCGAGGATCTCGCCGTCGGCGTCGACGACCACCGCGGTGTTGTAGTACACGCCGGGCTGCTCCTCCTCGTAGATGGGGAGGATCATGACCATGCCGAGCTCCTTGGCGAGCTTCGCGAAGCGCTGCACGATCGGCCCGTCGGCCGGCTCGGCGTAGTCGTAGTACTTCACGTCTTCCGTGATGCCGAAGTACGGACCGTAGAACAGCTCCTGGAAGCAGATCACCTGGGCGCCCTGCTCCTTGGCCTGCCGGGCGAACTGCTCGTGCTTGTCGAGCATCGACTCCTTGTCGCCCGTCCAGGTCGTCTGGGTGATGGCCGCTCGAACGATCGTCATGTTGCCTCCTGAGTCGGTCGGCGCCGTTGCCGCCCGCTGGACAGGCCGTGGGACTAGTGCCTGCCTTGCGTGCCGCGACGCCGAGCAATGGTGCCGAGGACCGTCGTCGGCTGCGGGCCGGCGACGGGTGCCGAACGGGGCTTGCGACCCGTTCTGTTATTCTTCGGCGTGAACATTTCCCTTGTGTTTCAGTCTGTGACGCGGTGGTTAAACATCCTGTCCCCTGCTGCGTGAGGAGGCAATGGTGGGATCTGCTCTTCGCATGGATGTCACCGAGCTGCGCTCGCTCGCGCCCTTCGACGACACGACCCCGCGCGGCATCGCGGGAGACCTGGCACGACTGGTCAACAGCGGCGAACTCGCCGGCGGCGCCCGCCTGCCCACCGTCCGCGAGCTGGCCTCCGAACTGGGGGTGAGCCCGGCCACGGTGAGCCAGGCCTGGCAGGCCCTCGCGCGCGCCGGTCTGATCGAGTCACGGGGTCGTGCGGGCAGCTTCGTGCGTCGCGGCGCCGCCGAGGGACCCGCCACGCGCATGCGCGGCATGGCCGCACCCGACGACCCGGTGCGGCTGGACCTGTCGCGCGGCACGCCCGACCCGCTCCTGCTGCCGCCGCTCGGCGCGGCGATCTCGCGCATCTCGGCCCGCGCCGACGTCGGCAGCTACCAGGACGAGCCCGTGCTCCCCGCGCTCGCCGCGGTGCTGCGCCGGTCGTGGCCGAGCGACGCCGAGGCCCTCGTGGTCGTCGACGGCGCGCTCGACGCGATCTCGCGCACCCTCGACCAGGTGGTGCGCTTCGGCGACCGCGTCGTCGTCGAGCACCCCGGGTTCCCGCCGTTCCTCGACCTGCTCGACCTGCTCGGCGCCGAGGCCGTCCCCGTCGCGATCGACGAGCACGGGATGTCGCCCGACGGACTCGCGGCGGCGCTGCGGCGCCGACCGAGCGCGGTGCTCCTGCAGCCGCGCGCGCAGAACCCCACGGGCGCGTCGATGACGCCCGAGCGCGTGGAGGCGCTCGCGCGCGTCATCCGCTCGGCCGAGGGCGTGGACGACCTCGTCGTCATCGAGGACGACCACTCGGGACTCATCTCGACCGAGGGCGACGTGACCCTCGGCACGCACCTGCCCGACCGCGTCGTGCACGTGCGCAGCTTCGCCAAGTCGCACGGCCCCGACCTGCGCATCGCCGCGGTCGGCGGTCCGCGCGACCTCGTCGGCCGCATCATGGCCCGGCGCATGCTCGGCCCGGGCTGGACCTCGCGGCTGCTGCAGTCGATCCTGCTCGACTTGCTCACGGATGGCGCCGCGATCGACGCCGTCGCCGAGGCCCGGCGCGCGTACTACACCCGCCAGCGCGCGCTCGGCGACGCGCTGCGCTCGCGCGGGGTGCCGGTCGCGCACGCCGACGGGATCAACCTGTGGATGCCCGTGCTGTCGGAGCGGTCGACGCTCGTGCAGCTCGCGGCGGCCGGCATCCGGGTCGCGGGCGGGACGCCGTTCCTCGCCGCGTCGGCGGGCGGGGCCGTGGTCGCGGGGGCGCGCCGCGGGCCCGAGGGCGAGTTCGTGCGGGTCACCGTGGGCGTGGTGCGCGAGGATGCGGCATCCGTCGCCGACGCGCTCGCGAGCGCGGCCCGCCACCTCGCGGCCGGCGGTTACTGATCGTCGCCCCGTCCCGGGCGAGGCAGGTGAGCCGCGCGGCGCGGGTCAGGCGCGGGAGTGGTTCGGGGCCTTGGCGTAGTGGTCGGGGGACATCGTGAGCTCGGCCTGGCCGGCGGTGATCGAGCGCAGGTCGAGCACGTAGCGCGCGAGCTCGGCCTCGGGCACGTGCGCGACGACGCGGGCCCGTCCGCCGTCGGCCGCCTCGGTCGCGTGCACGCGTCCGCGACGGCCCGACAGGTCGGTGAGCACCGCGCCCTGCAGGTCGTTCGGCACGGTCACCGTCACCGCCGACACGGGCTCGAGCAGCACGGTGCCCGCCTCGGCGAGCGCCGCCTTCACCCCGATGGATGCCGCGGTGCGGAACGCCATCTCGGACGAGTCGACCGAGTGCGACTTGCCGTCGTACAGCTCGACGCGCACGTCGACCACCGGGTGCCCCTGCGGTCCGCCCGCGGCGAGCGCGTCGCGGGCGCCCTTCTCGACGGCGCCGATGTACTGGCGCGGCACCGCGCCGCCCGTGACCGAGTCGACGAACTCGAACCCGCTTCCGGGCGGCAGGGGCGAGACGCGCAGTTGCACGACGGCGAACTGCCCGTGCCCGCCCGACTGCTTCTTGAGCTTGCCCTCGACCTGCGCCGAGCCCGCGATCGTCTCCCGGTACGCGACGGGCGCGGGACCGGTGTTCACGTGCACCCCGAAGACGCGGGCGAGCCGCTCCACGGCGACGGCGAGGTGGGTGTCGCCGAGGCCGCGCAGCACGGTCTGGTCGCCGGCACGGTCGACCACGAGGGTCGGATCCTCCGCGACGAGCCGTGAGAGCGCGCCCGACATCTTCTCGTCGTCGGACTGGGAGGCCGGGTCGAGGCTCACCGCGTACACCGGCGGCCGCTCGGGCAGCGTCGCCGGGCGCGCCGAGCCGGTGGGCCGCGACCACAGCAGCGAACCCGACGGCGACCCGGTGAGCTTCGCGACCGCACCGACCTCGCCCGCGGCGAGCGTGCCCGCCGTGAGGTGCTCGTTGCCGCGCAGCCGGAACAGCCCGTGGATGCGCTCGTCGGCGCCGGTCGTGGCGTTGCGCAGCTTGTCGCCCGTGCGGAGCGTGCCCGAGAGCACCTTGAGCATCGACACCTGGCCGACGAACGGGTCGGCGACCGTGCGGAACACGTGGACGACGGTCTCGCCCGCCGGGTTCGGCGCCACCTTCACCTCGGCGCCGCCCGTCCCCTCCCCGACACGGATGCGCCCGTCGCGATCGGTGGCGGCGGGCGTGAGTTCGCAGACGAGATCCGCGACGCGGTCCACCCCCGCTTCGGTGACGCCCGAGCACACGAGCACGGGCACGGCCTCGCCGGCCGCGACCTCGCGGGCGAAGGTGCGCTCGAGCTCGGCGACCGAGGGTTCCTGCCCGTCGAGGTACGCCTCGAGCTGGGCGTCGTCGTGCGACACGATGTCCTCGGTCACCTCGACGTGCATCCGGTGCTCCTCGTCCGCCGCCTCGGGCGGCAGCGGCTCGTCGTGGTGGTGGCCCGTGTCGTCGTACACGTGCGCCTGTTCGCTGAGCACGTCGGCGATCGCGCGGAACCCGGCCTCCTCGCCCAGCGGCAGCTCGAGTGCCCACAGGTGGTCGCCGAACGCGTCGCGCAGTTCGGCGAGCACGCGGCGGAAGTCGGCGCGAGCCTTGTCCTCCTGCGTCACGACCACCACGCGCGGCACGCCCGCGGCCTCGGCAGCGGCCCACACGGACCGCGTGCCGCCGGTGACGCCGTCGACCGCGCTCACGACGACGACCGCGACATCGGCGATCGAGAGCGCCGCGTCGACGCCGCCCACGAAGTCGGGATGCCCGGGGGTGTCGGCGAGCGTCACCGCGTACGCCGTGCCGTCGGGGCCGGTCCAGTCGAAGCAGGCGAGCGAGAGCCCGAGGCTCGTGTGGCGGGCGATCTCCTCGGGCTCGTGGTCGCAGACGGTCGTGCCGTTCTCGACGCTGCCCGCCCTCGGGATGGCGCCGGCGCGATGCAGCAGCGCCTCGGCGAGGGTGGTCTTGCCCGATCCGGCCGCGCCCACGAGGGCGATGGTCCGGTGGGTCGGAGTCGATGCGTCGTTCATGGGGCCTCCCGCGCCGCTGCGGATCCGTGGGTCCATCGTCGCGCGGTCGCGCCGCGAACGCCAGAGGTCGGAGGTCCCGGGTCTCGAGTCGCGGCCTTCGGCGGCTACTCGACCACCGGTGCGGCGGCGCGGCGGTCAGCGGTCCCGGTCTCGATACGCGGCCTTCGGCGGCTACTCGACCACCGGTGCGGCGGCGCGGCGGTCGGCGACGAGCGCCCGGGCCTCGGGCACGACCCGGGCGGCGACGTCGGCGACGAACGCCTCGTCGTCGCCGGTCACGATGAACGTCGAGACGCCGTGGCGGGTGGCGAGGTCGGCGATGACGTCGGGTCGCGCCTCGCGCGGCCCGATGTTCAGCAGTCGACGGATGCCGCGGGGGTCCCGCCCCGCGGCCGTGGCCGCCCGGTCGATGATGGCGTGCCCGGCGTCGAGCGACGCGGTGCCGTCCTCGAGACGCCCGAGCGAGGGCAGCCACCCGTCGGCCGCGCGTCCCACGAGCCGGAGGCCCTTGGGCTTCAGCACCCCCAGCCAGATCGGCATCGGCCGCTGCACGGGCGCCGGCCCGCGCTTGGCCCCGCGGATGGGATGGAAGCGGTGGTCGAGGAACACTCCGCCCGCGGCATCCGTGTCGTGCAGTTCGCGGATGACCGCGATCGCCTCGGCGAGCGCGTCGCCCGACTCCGCCGGCGTGCGGGCCGGCGCACCCATCGCCTCGGCGGCCTGCGCGAACCCGCCCGCGCCGAGCGCGAGCACCACGCGGCCACCGGTGAGCAGGTCGAGGGATGCCGCGGCGCGCGCGAGCACGGCCGGCGGACGCAACAGCAGGTTGTGCACGTTCGCCGAGATGCGGATCCGGTTCGTGCGCGCGCCGACCCAACCCATCAGGGTCCAGGTGTCGAGGAACCTCGGCTGGTACGGGTGGTCCTGGAACGTGGCGAACTCGTACCCGGCCTCCTCGGCGGCGACGGCGAGCGCGACGGTGCGCTGCGGGTCGAGCGCCGAGGGCGTGATGAAGGTGCCGAACTCGATGGGCTGGCCGTAGTCGGGCATGCCGCAACGCTACGCCGTTCGCCCCGTCCTGCGCCGGGCGGCTTCGAGCAGCGCCGCGACCTCCTCGTCGCTCGTCGGCGAGAAGTCCTCGTAGCGCTGCCCGACCGCGTGGAACGACGCGGGGGTCTCGACGCACACGACCTCGTCGGCCGACGGCACCCGCGCCGCGGCATCCGTCGGCCCCACCGGCACGGCGAGCACCACGCGCCGGGCGCCCAGGGTTCGCGCCACGCGGCACGCCACCTCGGCGGTGGACCCGGTGGCGAGGCCGTCGTCGACCACGATCGCCGTGCGACCCTCGAGCGGGATCGGGTCGGCGCCGCGCCGGAGCAGGCGGACGCGTCGTTCGAGCGTGTCGCGCTCGCGCCGCTCCACCGCCGACAGCTGGGCGATCGACACGCCGGCCTGTCCGAGCAGTTCGGCGTCGACGAGGCGTGCTCCGCCCTCGCCGATCGCGCCCATGGCGACCTCCGGCTCGTGCGGCAGGCCGAGCTTGCGCACCACGATCACGTCGAGCGGCAGGCCCAGGCCGCGGGCGACCTCGGCCGCGACCGGCACGCCGCCGCGCGGGAGTCCCAGTACCACGGCGTCCTCGCCGCGGAACCGGTCCAGTCGAGCGAGCAACTGGGCCCCCGCATCGGCCCGATCGCGGAACACCCTTCCATGGTGGCGTCGACGGATGTCGCGGGCAGGGGTCGGAGGTCCCTCGGCCCCGGGGGCGGGCTCGACAGACTGGGAGGACGACGGCACGGCGGGAGGATCGCGGTGGACGGCTGGATCACGGCGGGCGACGGCACGCTGACCGCATCGCCGCTGCCGGATCCCGAACCGGCGGGCGACGAGCTCGTCGTCGAGGTGGTCGCGTGCGGGGTGTGCCGCACCGACCTGCACGTGATCGACGGCGAGCTGGCGGCCCACCGCTCCCCCGTGGTCCCCGGCCACCAGGTGGTGGGGCGCGTCGTCGGCGTCGGTCCGCGCGTGCAGCGGGTGCGGCAGGGCGACCTCGTCGGCATCGCCTGGCTCCGCTCGACGTGCGGCTCGTGCCGGTGGTGCCGCTCGGGCCGCGAGAACCTGTGCCCGGCGGCGACGTTCACCGGCTGGGACGCCGACGGCGGATACGCCGAGTACGCCACGGTCTCCGAAGCGTTCGCCTACCCGCTGCCGGCCGACGCCGACCCGGTGGCGATCGCCCCGCTGCTCTGCGCGGGCATCATCGGCTACCGGGCGCTGCGGCGCGCGAACCTCCCGCCGGGCGGGCTGCTCGGCATCTACGGCTTCGGCTCGAGCGCCCACCTGACCGCCCGGCTCGCGATGGCGGCGGGGGCGACGGTCGCGGCGATGACCCGCGGCGCGGCGAACCGCGAGCTCGCGCGCGATCTCGGCGCGGCCTTCGTGGGCGACGAGCGCGCGGACCCGCCCGAGCCGCTCGACGCGGCGATCGTGTTCGCGCCCGCGGGCGACCTCGTGCCGGTCGCGCTGCGTGCGACGACGCGCGGCGGCACGGTCGTGGTCGCCGGCATCCACCTGAGCGACGTCCCGGCGATGACCTACGCCGAGCACCTGTTCCTCGAGCGCGACCTGCGCAGCGTCACCGCGAACACCCGGGCCGACGGCGACGAGTTCCTGCGGGTCGCTCGCACGCTCGGGCTGCGGGCGACGGCGACGCCGTACGCGTTCGACCGGGCGCCCGAGGCGGTCGACGACCTGCGCTCGGGGCGGGCGTCGGGTTCGCTCGTGCTCGTGCGCGACGCCTGATCAGGGAGACGGCCTGGGCGCGGGCGATAGCGTGGAGCGATGCGGATCACGGTGCTCGCGGGCGGGGTCGGAGGTGCCCGGTTCGTGCGCGGCCTGCGCGAGGAGTGCGCGCGACGGTGGCCGGCCGGACCGGGCGCGACGCCCGCCGCCGACGGCACGCCGGCGACCGCCGCCGAGCTCACCGTCGTCGTGAACACCGGCGACGACCTCTGGCTCGCGGGCGTGCGGCTCATGCCCGACTTCGACTCCCTCCTGTACGCCCTCGCGGGCGTGAACGACGTCGAGCGCGGCTGGGGTCGCGCGGGCGAGACCGAGCGCGTCGCGGCCGAGCTGCGCGAGTGGGGCGTCGGCTGGCCGTGGTTCACGCTCGGCGACCTGGACCTCGGCACGCACCTGGCGCGCACGTCGTGGCTGCGCGACGGGCTCACGCCCTCCGAGGTGGCCGACCGGCTGCAGCGGCGGTGGGCGCTCGGCGTCCGGCTCCTGCCGGCGACCGACGCCGAGGTCGACACGCACGTGCGCATCGACCCCGCGTCGCCCGACGCCGACGGGCGCGACGAACTCCACTTCCAGGAGTGGTGGACCCGGCACCGCGCCGCGATCCCCGCCCTCGGCTTCACGCAGCACGGCATCGCCGCCGCACGACCCGCACCGGGCGTCGAGGCGGCCATCGCCGACGCCGACGTCGTCCTGCTCGCCCCGTCGAACCCGGTGGTGTCGATCGGCACGATCCTCGCCGTCCCGGGCATCCGCGAGGCGGTCGCCGCGACCGCGGCGCCCGTCGTCGGCGTCTCCCCCATCATCGGCGGGCGCGTGGTGCGCGGCATGGCCGACGCGTGCCTGTCGGCCATCGGGGTCGAGACGGATGCCGCGGCCGTCGCCCGGCACTACGGCGCACGTCGCGCCGCCGACGTCGACCCTGCGGCGACGGGCCTGCTCGACGGGTGGCTCGTCGACGAGACCGATGCGGCCGCGGTGCCCGCGCTCGAGGGCGAGGGCATCGCCGCGGCATCCGTGCCCCTCTGGATGCGCGACCTCGACACGTCGGCCGCGCTCGCCGGCGACGCGCTCGACCTCGCCGAACGCGTGCGCACCGGCCGCTGATCCGCGTCAACCCCGCGCGGGCGAGCGCCGCGACCCGTAGCGTCGCCCGGAGATCGGAGGCGGACGCATGCGCATCGTCATCGTCGGGGCGACCGGCAACGTGGGAACGGGCCTGCTGCGGCGGCTGCAGGAGTCGGAGCAGGAGCACGAGCTCGTCGGCATCGCGCGCCGGCGACCGAACGCCGGCACGGCGCCGTACACGGGCGTGCAGTGGCATGAGGCGGATGTCTCGGACCCGCGTTCGCGCGGGCGGCTCGCCCGGCTCTTCGCCGGCGCCGACGCGGTCGTGCACCTCGCCTGGCTGCTCCAGCCGAACCGGCGCGAGCGCGTCATGCGGGCGACCAACGTCGACGGGCATCGGCACGCGATCGCCGCGGCGGTCGACGCGGGCGTGCCGCACCTCGTCGTCGTGACCTCGGTCGCCTCGTACAGTCCCGGCCCGAAGGCGACCCGGGTCGACGAGCGCTGGCCGACCGGCGGCGTGCACACGTCGCACTACAGCCGGCACAAGGCGGCGACCGAGCGGATGCTCGACGCCCTCGAGCGGAACCACCCGCAGGTGCGCCTCACCCGCGTGCGACCCGGGTTCGTGTTCCAGCGGGATGCCGCGGCCGAGCTCGCGCGCCTCTTCATCGGCCGGCACCGCCCGAGTCGGTGGCTCGGCCGCATCCGCCTGCCCGTCCTGCCGGTCCCCCGTCGCGCCGTCGGCCAGGCGGTGCACGCCGACGACCTCGGCGACGCGATCAGGCGCATCGTCGAGCAGCGCGCCGGCGGGGCGTTCAACATCGCCGCCGAGCCCGTGCTCGACCCCGAGGCGCTCCGCCGCGTGCTGGGCGCCCGTGCCGTCGTGCCGGTGCCGTTCGAGGTCGCCCGGAGCGCGGTGTGGGCGAGCTGGGCCCTCGGCATCCACGCGACCGACCCCGGCTGGCTGGACCTCGCGGCCACCGTGCCGGTCATGTCGACCGAGCGGGCGCGGACCGAGCTCGGCTGGCAGCCCAGGCACCGATCGACCGAGGCGCTGCGGGAGGTGCTCGACGGGATCGGCGAGGGCGCCCACGTGCTGGCCTCGCCGCCACTCTCCCCGTCGTCGCCGCCATCGGCATAGACTGGTCCGGACCGCCGGTCGGGCTTGACCGGTGGGGTCGGCCCGGGATTGGGCCGCGATTCGCCGACGTCTGTCGGGATCCCGAACACGCACGCCATCCCGGAGGTTCCATGCCCGCATCGCCCCGCCCCGCCCGCCGCGCCGTCCGTCGTTCCGGCGCGATCGTCGCCGCCGCGGCATCCGTCGCCCTGCTCGCCGGGTGCGCCGCCAGCGCCGACGCCGGCACCGACTCGCAGGGCACCACGGATGCCGCCGCGTCCGGGTACCCGCTCACCATCGACAACTGCGGCACCGAGGTGACGTTCGAGCAGGCCCCCGAGCGCGTCGTGACCATCAAGTCGTCGACGCTCGAGCTGCTGCTCGCGCTCGGCCTGGAGGACCGCATCGTCGGCGCCGCGTTCACCGACGGACCCGTGCCGGAGGAGTACGCCGACGCCGCGGAGGGCATCGAGACGCTCTCCGACCGGGTGCCGTCGCAGGAGGCGACGCTCGCCGCCGAGCCCGACCTCGTGTTCGCCGGATGGGAGTCGAACCTCACCGCCGAGGGCGCGGGCGACCGGGCCACGCTCGAGCAGCTCGGCGTGCGCACCTACGTCGCGCCCGCCGCGTGCCAGGGCGAGGGCTACCGGCCCGATCCGCTCACCTTCGACGGCGTCTTCGCCGGGTTCGAGCAGGCCGGCGAGATCTTCGGCGTGACGGATGCCGCGGCCGACCTCGTCGCGGAGCAGCGCGCCGCACTCGACGCCATCGAACCGAGCGACGCCGGGCTCACCGCGCTCTGGTACTCGTCGGGCGACGACCAGCCGTTCGTGGGCGCGGGCACCGGTGCGCCGCAGATGATCATGGAGGCCGCCGGGCTCGAGAACGTGGTCGCCGACGTGCGCGACTCGTGGACCTCGCTGTCGTGGGAGGCCGTCGTCGACGCGGACCCCGACGTGATCGTGCTCGTCGACGCGGCCTGGAACACCGCCGAGTCGAAGATCGCCAAGCTCGAGGGCAACCCGGCGACCGCCGCGATGCCGGCCGTGCAGCAGGGCCGCTACGTGATCGTCGACTTCCCCGCCACCGAGGCCGGCGTGCGGAACGTCGACGCCGTCGCCGCGATCGTGGAGCAGCTCGGGGCGCTCTGATGACGGTGCAGGCGAGCAGGTCGACGGATGCCGCGGGCGCGGCGTCCCGTCGACCCGCGCGCGCCGCGCGGCGCGGCGGGCCCGCGCGTGCGATCGGCGCGGGCCTCGCGCTCATCGGGCTGCTCGCGGCATCCGTCGTGCTCGCCGTGACCATCGGCCCCGCCGGGCTCGCACCGGCCGACGTGCTCGCCTCGATCGCCGCGCACCTCGGACTCGGCGAGGCGACGCTGTCGCCGCTGCGCGACGGCATCGTCTGGGAGCTCCGGATGCCGCGCGTGCTCACCGCCGCCGCGGTCGGCGCGGGCCTCGCGATCTGCGGCGTCGTCATGCAGGCGCTGACCCGCAACCCGCTCGCCGACCCGTACCTGCTCGGACTCTCGTCGGGCGCGTCGGTCGGCGCGGTGGTGGTGCTCGTGCTCGGCCTGGCCGTGGCGCTGCCGGTCGCGGCGTTCGCCGGGGCGCTCGCGGCCCTCGCGGCGACGCTCGGTCTCGCCCGGGCCGCGGGAGGGCTCAGCCCGACGACCACCGTGCTCGCCGGGCTCGCGGTCTCGGCGGTGTTCGGCGCGATCACGAGCCTCGTCATCTTCTGGAGCGCCACGAACGACAGCTACCGTGAGATCCTCAACTGGCTGCTCGGGTCGCTGTCCGGCGCCGACTGGGCCGCCGTCGTCTTGGCCGGAGGCGCGCTGCTCCTCGTGGGCGTGCCGCTGCTGACGACGGGACGCACGCTCGACGCCTTCGCGTTCGGCGACACCGCGGCATCCGCCCTGGGCGTGCACGTGCCCCGCACGCGGGCGCTGCTGCTCGTCGCGACGGCCCTGCTCACGGGTGCGCTCGTCGCGGTGAGCGGCGCGATCGGGTTCGTCGGGCTGATCCTCCCGCACGCGGTGCGACTCGTGGTCGGCTCGCGTCACCGCGCGCTGCTGCCGCTGTCGGCGCTGGCCGGCGCGGTGTTCCTGATCTGGGTCGACACGGGCGCCCGCACGCTCTTCGACCCGCGCGAACTGCCGGTCGGCATCCTCACGGCCCTCGTCGGCGGGCCCGTCTTCGCGGCGCTCATGCTGCGCGCCCGGAGGACCCCGTGAGCGCGCTGCGGCCCGGAGCGGGCCTCGAGGCGTCCCGGGTCTCGTTCGCACGCGGCTCGCGGCTCGTCGTCGACGGCGTGGACATCACCGTCCCCCGCGGCGCGGTCGGGGCGCTCCTCGGCCCGAACGGCGCCGGCAAGTCGACGCTGCTCCACCTGGTCGCGGGCGTCGAGGCAGCGGATGTCGCGGCGCTCACCCTCGACGGCGACGACCTCGTCTCGCTGCGCCGCCGTGAGCGCGCCCGCCGGATCGCGCTCGTCGAGCAGGACGTCCAGGCGCCGACCGGCCTCCGGGCGGACCACGTCGTCGGGCTCGGACGGATCCCGCACCAGTCGGCGTGGGGCGGTGACACGTCGCGCGACCGCGAGATCGTCGCGCGCTCGATGCTCGCCGCGGGCGCCGCCGAGTTCGCCGAGCGCCGCTACGACGAGCTCTCGGGCGGCGAGCGCCAGCGCGTGAACCTCGCCCGGGCGCTCGCGCAGGAGCCCGAGCTCCTGCTGCTCGACGAACCGACGAACCACCTCGACATCCGCGCCCAGCTCGCAACCCTCGGCCTGCTGCGTCGCCTCGCCGACGACGGGCTCAGCGTGCTCGCCGCGCTGCACGACCTGTCGCTCGCGGCGTCGTACGCCGACCACGTCGTGGTGCTCGCGAACGGCGCCGTGGTCGCCGCCGGGCCGCCCGCGGCGGTACTCACGCCCGAGCTGATCCGCACGGTGTGGGGCGTGGAGGCGCACGTGCTCCGGCATCCGTCGACCGGTCGGCCGCTCATCGCCTTCGCCGAGCGGGCGGACGGGCATGCCGCCGCGGCGTCGACGGACGGGGCCGACGCGGCGGCGACATCCGTGATCGCGGGCCCGGGCGGGCCGGAGGGGTTCGCGCCGTAGGGCGGTGACGCGCGGCTCGTCGGGCGTAGCCTGAGGCCATGAGCGGGCTGAGCGACAACCGGCGGGTCCTCGTCGAATCGGTGGCGGAGGAGTTCCTGCACAATTCGCGGCGCGGGCGGCGCCTGGTCGCGGTCGAGGGCGCGTCCGACGCGCCCGCCGCGAGGTTCGCGGACGACCTCGCGACGATCCTCGGCGAGCGCGGCCAGCACGCGGTGCGGGTCTCGCTCGGCGACGTCGACGAGGCGACGCTGCGCCGCGACACGATCGAGCCGTTCCGCGCGGGCACGCTGCCCGGCGCGGACGAGGACGCCGTGCTGGTCGTCGACGGACGACGGCTGCTGAACGACGCCGTCCGCGGCGTCTGGCACTTCACGGTGTGGACGCTGGCGGGCGACGACCTGCCGCACTCGGGCGTGAACGTCGACGTCGACGTGACCGACGAGGATTCCCCGAAGCGGTACTTCTACGACCTCTGCAAGCTGCCGCCGAGCTTCGGCGAGCGCCGCCCCGCGGCGTCCTAGCCGCGGCATCCGCTCGCGTCGCGGTATCCGCTCACCGCCGGTCTGTGCTCGAGCCGAGCCCGGGTGCAGGATGGGGCCATGAGCGAGCGCGGTATCCCGGTGACCACCGTCGACGAGCTGGAGGCGATCGTCGGCACGCCGCTGCCGCGCGTCGCGGAGAAGACGCGCGATCGCCTGCACGAGGTGGACCGGGAGTTCCTCGCCGCGGCACCGCTCGCGTTCGTCGCGACGAGCGACGATGCCGGCCGCCTCGACGTGTCGCCGAAGGGCGACCCGGCCGGATTCGCGCTCGTGCTCGACGACACCACGATCGTGCTGCCCGAGCGGCCCGGCAATCGGCGCGTCGACGGGTTCCGCAACATCCTGCGCAATCCGCACGTGGGGCTGCTGTTCGTCGTGCCGGGCCGCGGCGACACGCTGCGCATCAACGGGCGCGCGACGATCGTGCGCGATGCGCCCTTCCTCGACGACCTGGTCGTGCGGCGCCACCGGCCGGAGCTGGCGCTCGTCGTCGACGTCGAGGAGGTGTTCTTCCACTGCTCGAAGGCGTTCCTGCGCTCGCGCACGTGGGAGCCCGAGACGTGGCATCCGGAGGCCGTGCGACGCCGTGCGCTCATCGCGAAGGCGATCGAGCAGCCCGCGGCCCCGCTCGAGGAGCTCGACGAGTACTACGGCCCGTCGTACGCCGAGCGGATCTACGGGTAGGCGCGCGTGGGCACCGACGCGGCATCCGTCCCCGAGCGCGTGCGCTGGGCCGTCGACGTGCTCGCGCCGCAGCCCGGCGAACGCGTGCTCGACATCGGTTCGGGCACGGGCGCGTCGGTCGGGCTGCTGCTCGAGCGCCTGGCGGCGACGGATGCCACGGGGCGGCCACCCGTCGTGGCGATCGACCGGTCGGCGACCGCCGTGGCGCGCATCCGCGAGCGCGTCGCCGACGCCGCGGCGTCCGTCGAGGTGGTACTGACCCCCTTGGCCACGCTGGACGCATCGCTCGGCCCGTTCGACGCCGCGTTCGGCGTCAACGTCAACGTGTTCTGGACCTCGGCCGCGGTCGCCGAGCTGCGGGCGCTGGCCGCCGCCGTCCGGCCGGGCGGTCGCCTGCTCATCGCCTACGGCATCGGTCCGGTGCCGCTCGCCGATGCGGGGCACCTCGACGGCGTGGAGGCGGCGATCCGGGCGACGCCGTGGTTCTCGGTGACCGACCGCCTCGCGGCCGAGCACGGTTCGGGGATCCTCGCCGAGCGCACCGCAGCCCCCGTCGCCGGGTGATCGTGCCGGCTACGAGAGGATGTCGCGCGTCGCGAACCGCCACGCGGCGAGGCCGCCGAACACCACCGCGTAGGCGCCCTGCAGGAGGGCGTTGTCGGCGAACGACTCCCACGACGGCGGCGAGCGCAGCAGGTCGGCGAAGTCGAACCAGCGGTCGGTGAACAGGAACGGGTGCAGCCACTCGAGCTGCGGGATGGCGCCGACGATCTGCGCGGTCACCGCGAGGATCGCCGTCGCCGCCATCGCACCGACGGGCACGACGGTCAGCGTCGAGGCGAACAGGCCGATCGCCGAGAGGCCCAGCATCGACACGGCGACGAACGCGCCGATCGCGAGGAAGCGCAGCAGCCCCTCGCCGACCGAGATCTGCCCGCCGGAGAGCAGCGTGACCGGCCCGATCGGGAACAGCGCCCAGCCGACGAGCGTGCCGACCACCACCACGGTCAGCGCCGCGGCGACGCAGAAGGCCGCGGCGACGAGGTACTTGACGACGAGCAGGCGGATGCGGCCGGCCGGGGCGATCACGAGGTAGCGGAGGGTGCCGAGGCTCGCCTCACCGGCGATGGTGTCGCCCGCGACGACGGAGACGGTGAGCGGCAGGAACAGCGGCGTCGCGACGACGAGCGCGGTCACGCCGACGAACAGGCCGTTCCCGGCGATCTGGTCGAGGAACGCCGGTCCGCGCCCGGGGCCGGCGGGCCCGGCGAGTCGGATGGCGATGCCGATGAGGATCGGGATGAGCGCGAGCGCGGCGAGCATGGCCCAGGTGCGCCAGCGCCGGAAGAGGGTCACCAGTTCGGAGCCGAGCAGTGCGAGGCCGAGCGCGGGTCTCGATCCCGGAGCGGGTCGCGGTCCCGATACGGGCGCTTCGCGTTCTGCTCGCTCCACGGTCGGTGACGGAGCAGGGCGCGCAGCGCCCGTATCGAGATCCGGCTCAGGCGACGACATCGAAGCCCTCCCCCGTGAGTTCGACGAAGCGCTGCTCGAGGCTCGTGCGCCGCACGGCGAACCCGCGCACGCGCACGCCGTCGGCGACGAGCGCGGCGACGATCGCGTCGGCCGGCGGGGCGCCATCGATCCCGTCGTCGTGGGTGAACCGCGCCGTGACGAGCGCATCGGATGCGGCGTCGGAGTCGTGCGCCGGCCCCGTGGCATCCGTCGCCAGGCCCAGCCGCTCGAGCGTCGCGCGCGCCGGCCCGGGATCGGGCGTGACGACCTCGACGCGCGACTCGCCGGACCGCCGGAACTCCTCGAGCGTGCCCTGCGCCACGAGCCGACCGGCGCTCATGACGCCGACGTGCGTGCAGAGCTGCTCGACCTCGGCGAGCAGGTGGCTCGAGACGAACACCGTCGTGCCGTCGGCCGCGAACGAGCGGATCAGGGAGCGCACCTCGCGCGTACCCTGCGGGTCGAGGCCGTTGGTGGGTTCGTCGAGCACGAGCAGGTCGCGCGGCATGAGCAGCGCGTTCGCGAGCCCGAGTCGCTGTTTCATGCCGAGGGAGTAGGCGCCGGCCTTCTTGCGCGCAGCGTGCGCGAGGCCGACGCGGTCGAGCGCCGCGGCCACGCGGTCCGCGCGGGTCGCGGGCGGGGCGTGCCGGTCGGCGGCGTCGAAGCGGCGGAGGTTCGCCGCGCCCGAGAGGAAGGGCGCGAACGCGGGCCCCTCGACGAGCGCGCCGACGCGCGGCAGCACGTCGTGCAGCGCGCGCGGCATGTCGCCGCCGAGGACGCGCGCCTGCCCCGCGGTCGCACCGACGAGGCCGAGCAGCATCCGGATCGTCGTGGTCTTGCCCGATCCGTTCGGGCCCAGGAAGCCGAACACCGACCCGCGCGGCACCGCGAGGTCGATGCCGTCGACGGCGGTCTGCGCGCGGAAGCGCTTGGTGAGCCCGTGCGTCTCGATCGCGAGCTCGGTCACCGGCGCCCCGTCAGCGGCCCGACGCGGCGTACTCGACGAGCGCGTCGACGGGCACCGACCCGGCGAGCACGCGGCCGTCGTCGGTGAGGAGCACCGACAGCAGCGAGGTCTGCAGCGCGCGACCGCCGTCGACCGGGGTGGTCAGGGCCTCCAGTGCCGCGGATGCCTCGGCGAGCCCGCCCTCGGCGTCCATCTCGACCACGGTCGCCCAGCCCTCGCCGTGCACCACGGGCCGGTCGCCGTGCGCGTCGGGGGCGACCCCGTCGTCGCCCTCGGCGCGCGCCTCGGCGTCAGCCTGCCACTGCGCCCACTCCTCTGCGGAGGGGATGGGCAGTTCCTGCTCGGTGACGGTGAACCCGTCGGCGGGTTCGAAGGCGAACACCGCAGCGTCGGGCGCGGCGAACGAGACGTCGGTGAACCCGGTCGAGAACGCCGGATCGCTCGCCCCGCGGGCGGTGACGGATGCCGCGAGGGCCGCACCGTTCTCGCCGTCGATGGCCACGCGGATCTCGCCGACGAGCGTCTCGTCGGTGCGCGGCTCGAGCACGAGCTCGTACGCGTCGCGCCCGGCGACCCGGCCGTCGGTGCCGACGGACACCTCGGTCGTCTCGTCGAGCCGTTCGAGCGCCCGGTCGAGCAGCTGCTGCGGGGTCGGCAGCTCCGCACCCTCCGGAAGCTCGGCCTCGGCCTTCGCCTTCGCCTCGTCGGCCTTCGCCCGCAGGTCCGCCTCGATCCCCTCGAGGTCGGCGTCGGCGGGCACGGTCAGCCGCGTGGCGGTCTGCGTCTCGGAGTCGACGAACCACGCCTCGTCCGGCCCGAGGTAGACGTTCCGCTCGGCCATCCGGTCGAGCACCTGCAGCCGCGCCCGGTCGTCGTCGAGGTACACCTTCGCGTCGAAGCTGCCGGTGGCCAGCGCGATGAGCTCCTCGAGCGCAGCGGATGCCGCGGCATCCGTCTCGTCGCCGCCGCTGCCCGCGCTGCCCCCGCTGCTCCCGCCGGTCAGCGCGCCGAGGTCGGGCAGGCCGAGCTCGGAGCGCTGCTCGATCGTGCCCGAGAGCGACTCGACGTCGCTCGCCTCGACGAACTCGAGCAGTTCCTCGACGGTCTTGTCGGGCAGGTCGACGGCGGCGGTCGCCTGCATCGGCACGAGGACGGCGGCGGCGATCGCGATCGGCACGCCGATGGCCGGAACGAGGACGCGGGCGCGGTTCGGCCCGGTGGCGCGTGGGCTCATGCCATCAGGCTACGCCCGCCCGGGGCCGCCGCGGCCGGAGCGCGGTGAACCCACAGGATCCGGTCCGCCATCGGTTGCCGCCGACCTCGGACGGGTCTAAGGTGCGGACCACTGTTGTCACCAGTTCGGGGGGTATGTCTCATGGTCGAGCTCGTCCACCGCAGGACCGCGATCCGCGGTTCCGCCCTCGCCGTCGCGGCGGCCGTCTCGCTGGTCGGCGCGGTCGCCGCCACGCCGGCCACCGCGGCGCCCGCGGCCACGGCCGTCGCCGCGGGGCGTCCGGCCCCGCCTTCGCCGGCGACCTCGACGGGGACCGGCGGAGCCGTGTCATCCGTCGACGCCGAGGCCAGCCGAGCCGGGCTCGAGGTGCTGCGCAGGGGCGGCAACGCAGCCGACGCGGCCGTGGCCACCGCTGCGGCGCTCGGCGTGACCGAGCCGTACAGCGCGGGCATCGGCGGCGGAGGGTACTTCGTGCACTTCGACGCCGAGACCGGCGAGGTGACCACGATCGACGGACGGGAGACGGCGCCCGCGGCGATGGCGAGCGACGCGTTCATCGACCCGGCGACCGGGTCGCCCTACCCCTTCGCCTCGGCCGTGTCGTCGGGCCTGTCGGTCGGCGTACCCGGCACGCTCGCGACGTGGGAGGCGGCGCTCGACGAGTACGGCACCCGGTCGCTGCGCGACGTGCTGAAGCCCGCGATCCTGCTGGCCACGCGCGGCTTCGAGGTCGACGAGACGTTCCGCCGGCAGACGCTCGACAACGCGGCCCGCTTCGCGCAGTTCCCCGACACGGCCGAGCTGTTCCTGCCCGGCGGCGACGCGCCGAAGGTCGGCTCGACGTTCCGCAACCCCGACCTCGCGACGACGCTGCGGCAGATCTCGCTCCGGGGCACCGAGGTCTTCTACGACGGACCCATCGCCGACGAGATCGCCGCCGTCGTGCAGGAGCCCGTCACGACCGACGGCGCGACGCTCCCGGCGTACCCCGGGTTCATGACGGCCGACGACCTCGCCGAGTACGAGGTGCTCTTCCAGGAGCCGACGCACGTCGACTACCGCGGCCTCGACGTCTACGGCATGGCGCCCTCGTCGTCGGGCGGCACCACCGTGGGTGAGACGCTCAACATCCTCGAGAACTTCGACCTGTCGGCGGATGACACGGGACAGGCGCTGCACCTGTTCCTCGAGGCCACGGCGCACGCCTTCGCCGACCGCAACGCGTACGTCGGCGACCCGGCGTTCGTCGACGTGCCGACCGAGACGCTGCTCAGCCAGGAGTTCGCGGACTCGCGCGCGTGCGCGATCGACCCCGAGCAGGCCGCAGCCAAGCCCGTCGCGCCCGGCGACCTCGGGGCGACCGGCTGCGAGGCCGCGGCGGCTGCGGCATCCGCCGATCAGGGCGTCTCGACGACCCACCTCTCGGTCGTCGACCGCTGGGGCAACGCGGTCGCGTACACGCTCACGATCGAGCAGACCGGCGGTTCGGGCATGACCGTGCCCGGGCGGGGGTTCCTGCTCAACAACGAGCTGACCGACTTCAGCTTCGTGCCGAACCCGACCGACCCGAACATCGTCGAGCCGGGCAAGCGCCCGCGCTCGTCGATGTCGCCGACGATCGTGCTCGAGGACGGCGAGGTGCGCTACGTCGTCGGCACGCCCGGCGGGTCGACGATCATCACGACCGTCGCGCAGATCCTCGTGAACCGCATCGACCTCGGCATGACGATGCCCGAGGCCGTCGCGGCACCGCGCGCGACGCAGCGCAACACGGCGGCGACGCTCGCGGAGGCCGACTTCATCGCGGCGTACCAGGCGGCGCTCGCGCCCTACGGGCAGCAGCTCACCCTCGTCGGGGCGGCGGGCACGTCGGCCGCCGAGATCGGCGCAGCGGCGGCGATCGAGGTCGACGCCGACGGGCTCATGACCGCGGCCGCCGAGCCCGAGCGTCGCGGCGGCGGGACCGGGCTGGTGCTGAAGCCGGCGCCCTGACCGCGCGCGCCCCGGCGGGCGCCGCGGTCAGGCGCCCGTCGGGGTCAGGCGGGCGCCGCGGTCAGGCGTCCGTCGGGGTCACGCGCCCGCGCGGGCGCGCAGGCGCGGCGCGAGGTCGCGCTCGAACAGCTCGAGGAACCGTCGCTGGTCGTGTCCGGGCGCGTGGAAGACGAGGTGGTTGAAGCCCCAGTCGAGGTACTGCCCGATCTCCTCGACGACCTGGTCGGGGTCGCTGCCGACGATCCAGCGGCCGGCGATCTCCTCGATCGGGAGCGCGTCGGCCGCCTGCTCCATCTCGACGGGGTCGGTGATGTCGTGCTTCTGCTCCTTCGACAGCGACAGCGGCGACCAGAACCGGCAGTTCTCGAGCGCGTCGTCCTCGTCCTCCTCGTACGAGAGCTTGATCTCGATCATCCGGTCGATCGCGTCGTAGTCGCGCTTGCCGGCCTCGGCACCCTCCTTGACGGCGGGG
This sequence comes from Agromyces sp. NDB4Y10, assembly GCF_001620055.1. Lineage (GTDB taxonomy): Bacteria > Actinomycetota > Actinomycetes > Actinomycetales > Microbacteriaceae > Agromyces > Agromyces indicus. Next base: position 80,824 of record NZ_LQGY01000035.1, read on the forward strand.
ATGAGTTGGTCGACGTAGAGCTCGGCACCCTTGCCGGACGTGCAGATGAAGCCGTCGCCCGCGCGCCCGGCGTACTTCGCGACGGTCGGCCCGCCCGCGGCGATGTACACGGGGACCCCGCCCTCGGGCTTGTCGTAGATGGAGGCGTCGTGGGTCGAGTAGTACTCGCCCTCGAAGTTCACGCGCTCGCCGTTCCACAGCGCGCGCATGAGCCGCACCGACTCGCGCAGGCGCGCGAACCGCTCGCGGAACTCCGGCCAGTCCTGCTCGCCCGCGCCGCGGAACCCGGTCGCGATCTCGTTGAGCGCCTCGCCCGTGCCGAAGCCGGCGATGACCCGGTCCGGGTACATGACGCCGAGCGACGCGAACGCCTGCGCGAGCACGGCGGGGTTGTACCGGAACGTCGGCGTCATCACGCTCGTGCCGATCTTCACGGTCGAGGTCCGCTCGCCGACCGCGGCCATCCAGGTGAGCGAGAACGGCGCGTGCCCGCCGGTGTGCCGCCATGGCTGGAAGTGGTCGCTCGTCCACACCGACTCCATGCCGTGGGCCTCGGCGGCGACGGCGATCTCGACGAGCTCGCGCGGGTCGAACTGCTCGGCGCTGGCCTTGTATCCGAGGGTCAGGGTCACGATGCTGCCTTCCTGTCTGCGCGGGCCGGCGTGGCCTGCGGGTCGAACGGACGCCGCGGCGCGGGCGCCCCGGCGAGGTCGGAGAGGGTGCGCACGACCGAAGCGGTGCGCGGGCCGGTGCCGAGCGCGACGGCCTCGGCGAGCTCGGCGGCCGTGTCGACGTCGCGGCGGAGCCCGGGCGCGACGGCCCCGGGGTGCTCCGCGACGACGTCGACGAATCCGGCGGCGGCGTGCCGGGCGGCGGAGTCGGCGCCGAAGTGTGCGACGAGCTCCTCCCCGGCGCGGGCGCTCGCGAGGGTGGTGCCGGTGCCCTCGGCGTCGGGCACGAAGGCGAGCGGATGCCGCGCCGCGACCTCGAGCGCCGCATCCAGGTCGCGGCTGCGCATCGCCGGCAGGTCGCCCAGCAGCACCGCCACACCGCGCGCGTCTCGCGCAGAGACGGGGTCTTCGACGCCGACGGATGCCCCGTTCTCCGCACGAGATCCCGGCAGGCCGGCGCGGGCGACGGCGACGCCGTGCGCGATCGCGGCGGACAGGCCGCGCGGCCCCACCTCCGGGACCACGTCGACGCCGACGGTCTCGCGCAGGGCGAGCTCGATCGCGGGCTCGTCGGACACGACGACGACACGGGTCACGCGCTCGGCGGCGGCGGCCGCGTCGACGGTGTCGAGCGCGAACGCGCGGGCGAGCGCCGCGCGCTCCGCCGGCGAGAGCTCGGGCGCGAGCCGGGTCTTCGCCCCGCTCAGCGACTTCACGGGCACGACGACGGTCCAGCCCGCGGCATCCGCTCGCCCGATGCCGCTCACGCGCGCAGCCCCGGGAGCACGTCGCGACCGAACACCTCGAGGAACTCGGCCTGGTTGCGGCCGACGTTGTGCAGGTAGATGCGGTCGAAGCCGAGGTCGAGGTGACGCTGGATGTGGGCCCGGTGCAGGTCGGGGTCGGCCGTCACGAGCATGCGCCCCTCGAAGTCCTCGGGTCGCACCGTGCGGGCGAGCTGCTCGAACTCGAAGGGCGAGCGGATGTCGCTGCGCGAGAAGCGCATGCCGCCGATCGGCCACTCGGTCAGCGCGTTGCGCATCGCCTCCTCGTCGGTCGGCGCCCACGACACGTGCAGCTGCAGCACGCGGGGCAGCGTGCTCGGGTCGCGTCCGGACTCGCGGGCGCCCTCGGCGAAGCGCGCGACGAGGGCCGCGAGCCGGTCGTACGGCGCACCCGTCGTGATGAGCCCGTCGGCGACCTTGCCCGCACGGCGAGCGGTGACCGGCCCGGCCGTCGCGACGAGGATGGGCGGGGCGACCTCGGGCATCGTCCAGAGCCGGGTCGTCTCGAGCCGGAAGTGCGGCCCGTGGTGCCGGACCTCGCGGCCCGCGATCGACGCGGTGAAGAGCTTGCGGATCACCTCGACGGCCTCGAACATGCGCGCGATGCGCTCGTGCGCCTCGGGCCAGTACTCGCCGACGACGTGCTCGTTGAGCGCCTCGCCCGATCCGATGCCGAGCCAGTGCCGGCCGGGGTACATCGACGCGAGGGTCGCGCTCGCCTGCGCGACGACCGCCGGGTGCGTGCGGAACGTCGGCGTCGTCACGCCCGGGCCGAAGTCGCCGGTCGTGCGCGCGCCCACCGCGCCGAGCACGCTCCACACGTGTCCCGACTGCCCCTGCTGCGGCAGCCACGGCTGGAAGTGGTCGGTCGCCATGACGCCGCTGAAGCCGTGCCGCTCCGCGAGTTCGGCGTACGCGATCGCCTCGGACGGAGCGAACTGCTCGAGCATCGCGGCGTAGCCGATTCGGACTGGCACCCCTCCATCCTGCCCCGACTGCGAGGCGGGGACACCCGATCGGCGGGATCCGCTCAGGCGCCGCGCAGCGGCCCCTCGGCCTGGGCCTCGTCGAATCCGGCCCGGTAGCCCTCGTCGTACGCCTCGTCGGCACCCTGCCGGAACAGGTCGCGGTCGGCGGGCCGCACGATCGTGCGGGCGCCCGGCAGGTCGAGGTCGCCGACGAGGCGTCCGAGTCCGCGCACGACCGCGACGGGTACGCCGGCGGCCTTGCCCTTGACGAGCTCGGCCGCGCCCGCGAGCTCGTCGGCGACGCACGGCATCGTGACGGCGAGCGGCTTGCCCGTGGCGTCCGTCTGCCCTCGGAGGTCGTCGAAGACGTGCACGCCGGCCGCGCCGATCGCGATGTCGGTCTGGCCCTCGCGCCACGCCCGGCCGAGCGTGTCGGACAGCAGCACGCCGACGCGGGCGCCGGTGAGGGCACGGATGCCGGTGGCGAGCGAGCGAGCGGACGCGTCGGGGTCGACCGGCAGCAGCAGCACCGTGCCCTCGGGGGCGTTCGACGCGTCGACCCCCGCGGCTGCGCCCACGACGCCGAGGCGGTTCTCGACGATGCGGGTGACCGAGTCGCCCGTGCGGCGGGTCGCCACGACGCGCACCGTCTCGTCGGTGATCGCCTGCTCGCGGTCGTCCGCGCGCACCACGCGACCCTCGGCCTTCGAGACGATCTTCGAGGTCACGACGAGGATGTCGCCGTCGGCGAGGGGCTCGGGCAGCGCCTCGACGATGAGCGCCGCGAGGTCGTCGCCCTCCGTGATCTCGGGCAGCCCCTCGACGCCTTCGATGCTGTACCGCACGTGCATCCCTCCCGTCGGCCCTCCCCACATCTTGGCAGCAGGCGGCGGGCGCTGTCAGACTGCGCACGAGGCGCTCCGCCGGCGAGCGCCGCGGGAGGTGGACCAGTGGTCGAGACGACCGCGCCCGGGCGGCGCCCGGTGATCGTGTGGGACCTCGTGCTGACGATCGTGCTGCTGGTGCTTCTGGTCGGCGGCGGCCTGCTCCTCGGGTTCTTCGCGTTCCTGCTGCTCGCGTTCGGCGGCGACTCCTGCGGCGCGTCGTCGACGTGCGACTACGACGTGATGACCACGGGCGCGTTCACCGCGGTCGGCGGCGTCGTCCTCGTCGGGTTCCTCGCGCTCGTCGGATCGATCGTGCTGCTCGTGCTGCGCCGCATCGCGTTCTGGGTGCCGCTCGTCGGCCTCGTCCTGATGATCGCGGCGTTCTGGATCGGCGCGTCGATCAGCTCGTCGGGCGTGCGCCCGATCTCGGGCTGACGTACCGAGTACAAGGGCCTGTGCCGAGCGGATGCCGCGGCAGTAGCATCCGCTTCATGACGACTGATTTCGGGGCCGACGGGCTGACGCAGCAGGGCGATCCGCGGGAGCTGCGCAACGAGACGCCCGGGCAGCGCCTCGACCGGAAGTGGAACGACATCCTGCAGGAGCTGCGCGTCGTGATGACGGGCACCCAGCTGATCACGGGCTTCCTGCTGGCGGTCGCCTTCCAGCCCAAGTTCGCCGACCTGCAGCGGCACGAGGTCACGCTCTACCTGGTGCTCGTGGTCCTCGCGACGACGGCGACCATGCTCGGGCTCGCGCCCGTGATCCTGCACCGGGAGCTCAGCGGCCAGAAGCAGAAGGAAAGGGTCGTGCGCATCGCCAACGTGCTGCTGCTCGCGCTGCTCGTCGTGGTCTCGCTCGTGGCCGCGGGCGTCGCGATGCTCATCTTCGACGTGGCCGTGAACCAGGAGGCCGGGTGGATCGCGGGCGGCGTCTCGCTCGTGCTGCTGCTCGTCTTCTGGATCGTGGTGCCGCGCATCGGCAAGCGCGAGCCGAAGCAGCGCTGACGCGCCTTCCGCTCACGCTCGCGGCGTTCGCGCGCGTCCCCCGTTCGGGGACTCCGGTGCTGCGGCTCGCGACCCCTAACATTGGCTGGCGGTCCGTCCGGATCGCCCTCCAACCCTGACCCGAACGGACCCTCCATGGCCCCTGCGCCCATGGCCGGGATGCGTCGCGCCGCCGTGCTCGTCGCCGCCCTGGCCCTCCTCGGAACCGGCATCGCGCCGGCCCACGCCGATGAGACCGCCGACCTGACCGCTCCTCCCCTCGTCGATGCGACGTCCGCCGACTCGACCGTCGATGACTCGTCGGCGATTCCCGAGGGCCTCCGCGCCAAGGTGGCCGCGGATTCGCCGCTCGCGTTCCTCGAGTCCTCCCCGACCCCCGGCGGAGCCGGTCTCCGGGCGGCCCAGGCCACGACCACCGAGGCGAACGGCACCGCGAGCATCAGCGGCGTCCTGACGTACTGGTCGGCCGGGGTCGGCGGGTATCCGCTCAGCACGGGCGCGATCGACGCGCACCGGTACGACGCCGGGATCGACGACTACGAGTTCGTCGCGACCGCCACGACCGCTGCGAACGGCGCGTACACCCTGAGCGGCCTTCCCGCCGGGGAGTACCTGCTCCTCGCCTACGACACCGCCGCGACGCCGAAGGGCCTGCCCGAGTTCTACCGCGACGCCCAGGTGGTCGCATGGGCCGAGCACGTCATCGTCGCCGACGGCCAGGCGCGCACCGGCATCAACGAGGAGCTCGAGCCGCTCCTCAAGGACCGCATCGCGGGAGCCGACCGCTACGCCACCTCCGTCGCCGCCTCGCAGTCCGCGTTCGACGAGGGCGTGGCGTGCGTCTGGATCGCGAACGGCCTCGCCTTCCCCGACGCCCTGAGCGCCGGTCCGGCCGCCGCACACTGCGGTGGGCCGCTCCTGCTCGTGCCCGGCACCGGGATCCCGACGGTCGTGCTCGACGAGCTGAAGCGGCTGAAGCCGGCGAAGATCTACGTCGCCGGCGGCACCGGCGCGGTGTCGGCGAACGTGGAGAAGACGCTGCGCACGCTCGCCCCGAGCTTCCAGCGCTATGCGGGCACCGACCGCTACGACACCTCCCGCAAGATCGTCGCGGGCGCCTTCGGGACCTCCGACGCCGTCTGGGTGGCCTCGGGCCTGAACTTCCCCGACGCGCTCTCGGCGAGCGGCGCCGCTGCGGCCGCCGACATCCCCGTGCTGATCCTGCCCGGCACCGCGACCTCGCTGGACGCCGCGTCGCGGACGGCCATCACGAACCTCGGCGCGGCGTCCGTCGGCATCGCGGGCGGTACCGGTGCCGTGTCGAAGGGGATCGAGTCGGGCATCTGGTCGATCGCCTCCGTGGAGTGGCTCGAGCGCTTCGGCGGAGCGACCCGCTACGCGACCGCGGACGCCATCGCGACCGCGGTCTGGGACGGGAGCTGGGCGATCTACGCGTTCCTCGCGAGCGGATCGAACTTCCCCGACGCGCTCGCGGCCGCGCCGCTGGCCGGCTGGGTCGGCGCGCCGCTGTTCATCACGCCCGACACGTGCACGACCGCGGAGACCCGGGGCCTGATCGACTACCTGGGCGTCTACGAGGCGTTCGTCATGGGCTACTACCAGCCGCTGTACTACGGCAACTGGCAGCCGTTCCGGGCCTGCTGATCGAGCCGGTCCGCACCTGATCGCGACGGGCGCGCCTCCACGGAGAGGCGCGCCCGTCGTCGTTCCCGCCGGCACGGGCCGTCGCCGCGCGACCCTAGGCTGGAACCCATGCGCATCGCCACTTGGAACGTCAACTCGATCCGCACCCGCTACGGCCGGGTCGTCGACTGGATGGTGCGGGAGGACGTGGACGTGCTCGCGATGCAGGAGATCAAGTGCACGCGCGAGCAGTTCCCGCACGAGGCGTTCGAGGCGGCGGGGTACGAGCTCGCCATCCACGGCCTGAACCAGTGGAACGGCGTCGCGATCGCGAGCCGCCGACCCATCGACGACGTCGCGATCGAGTTCCCCGGCATGCCGGGCTTCCTGAAGGGCCAGGAGGGTCCCGACCTGCCGAAGGAGGCGCGCGCGATCGGCGCCACGGTCGACGGGGTCCGCCTCTGGAGCCTGTACGTGCCGAACGGCCGGTCGCTCGGCGACCCGCACTACGTCTACAAGCTCGACTGGCTCGCGGCACTCGCCGAGCACACCCGGGCCGAGACCGCGGCGCATCCCGAGCGCCCGTTCGCGCTCATGGGCGACTTCAACATCGCGCCGACCGACGACGACAACGGCGATCCGGTCGTCGTCGAGGGCCTGACCACCCACGTGTCGCCGGCCGAGCGGGCCGCGTTCGCGGCGCTCGAGCAGGCCGGGGTGGTCGACGTCGTCCGCCCCATCGTGCCGACGGGCTACACGTACTGGGACTACAAGCAGCTCAAGTTCCCGCGCAACGAGGGCATGCGCATCGACTTCATCCTCGGTTCCCGCGCGTTCGCCGATGCGGTGACGGATGCCTCGATCCACCGCAACGAACGCAAGGGCGACGGCCCCAGCGACCACGTGCCCGTGCTCGTCGACCTCGACCTCGCCGAGGAGGACGAGGACGTTCCGATGATCTTCGGGTGAACGCAACCCCGTAGCGCTCCCAGCCATCGGGGCTACCCTTCCTGTTGATGGATTCCCCCACCGAACACCTCCCCGAGCCGGTGCCGTCGGCCGCCGGCACGGCGGATCCGCTGCTCGACGCCGTCCTCGATGACCGATACCGCATCGACGGGCTCATCGGCCGCGGCGGCATGGCCGCGGTCTACCGCGCCGACGACCTCGCGCTCGGCCGGCGCGTGGCGGTCAAGGTGTTCTCGCCGTCGACCGAGGGCATCGACGACGCCGATCGGCGCAAGTCGGAGACGGCGCTGCTGGCGAGCCTGACGCATCCGTCGCTGGTGACCCTCTACGACGCCGCGAAGGATCCCGTGACCCATCGGGAGTTCCTGGTGATGGAGCTCGTCGAGGGCCGGGACCTGCGCGAGATCCTGCGCTCCGGCCCGATCGCCCGGGAGGAGACGGCACGGATGCTCGCCGATCTCGCGGAGGGCCTCCACGTCATCCACTCGCGCGGCATCGTGCACCGCGACGTGAAGCCGGCCAACGTGCTCCTCGCCCCCGCGCACCTGCCGACGCGGCGCTGGAACGCCAAGCTCGCCGACTTCGGCATCGCGCGGCTGCTCGACGAGTCGCGCCTCACCGCGACCGGCCGCATCATCGGCACGCCCGGCTACCTCAGTCCGGAACAGGTCCGCGGCGAGGCGCTCGGCAGCGCGGCCGACATCTACTCGCTCGGTCTGGTGATGCTCGAGGCGCTGACCGGGGTGCAGGCGTTCCCGGGGCCCGCCCTCGAGTCGGCGAGCGCACGTCTCGTGCGCAACCCCGAGGTCCCCTCGACGCTCGGCCCCGACTGGGTCGACCTGCTCACCGCGATGACGGCCCGCGCCGCCGCCGACCGGCCCACGGCGCTCGACGTCGCGCTCGCGGCGCAGACCCTCGACATCAGCGTGCGTTCCGACGCCTCCCCCGGCGGCGACGCGTCGGCGGCGACCGCGGCGACGGCGCTCACGCACCCGCCCGGGTCGCTCGGCGACACGCGCGTGCTGCCCGCGACCCGGGTCGGCGGCGCACCGACGGCGCCGGTC
>NZ_LQGY01000036.1 GCF_001620055.1 Agromyces sp. NDB4Y10
CATGGGTCCGCGGGCGGGCGCTCCCCCGTACCCGCCGGGCTGCGGCGCGCCCGACGTGGCGGGCTGCGGCACGCGCGGCTGCTGCGGGTACGGCTGCGAGGCGGGCGGCGGCGCGGGTGCGGCATCCGTCGACTGGGCCGCGGCGGCTTCGGAACGCTGCTGCTCGGCCAGGCGCTCGCGCTCGCGGATCTCGCGACGCGTGAGCGGCGGTTCCTGCGACGACGTCATTCGACACTCCGGGAGAGGTGGTGCTTGGAGATGTACTGGACGACCCCGTCAGGCACCAGATACCACACCGGGAAGCCCCGGCGCGTCCGATCCCGGCAGTCCGTCGACGAGATCGCCAGCGCCGGTACTTCGAGCAAGCTTACGTCCTGCTCAGGCAATCCCGAAACGGACAGCACGTGTCCCGGGCGACTCACAGCCACGAAATGCGCCAGCGACCAGAGCTCCTCGACGTCCTTCCAGGACAGGATCTGGGCGATCGCGTCGGCTCCCGAGATGAAGAAGAGGTCGGCGTCGGGGCGCTCGGCGCGCATGTCGCGCAGGGTGTCGATCGTGTAGGTCGGCTTCTGCCGGTCGATGTCGACCCGGCTGACGGTGAACCGCGGGTTCGAGGCCGTGGCGATCACGGTCATGAGGTACCGGTGCTCGGCCGGCGTCACGACCTCTTTGTAGTAGGGCCGCCCGGTCGGCACGAACACGACCTCGTCGAGGTCGAACGACTGCGCGACCTCGCTCGCCGCCACGAGGTGACCGTGGTGGATGGGATCGAAGGTGCCGCCCATCACGCCGATGCGTGGTCGGCGCGATTCGGTCGCCATGGCCGTTCCGACGACCTCAGTGACCGCCGTGCTCGCCTCCCGCGTGGCGCGCGGCGTACGCGGCGGCCTTGGCGCGGTGACGGTTCGCCACGTCGCGGTAGGAGTACGTGACGGCGCCGAGTGCGAAGAAGATCACGAGCGTGATGATGCCGTAGACGAAGGGCTCGAACGGGAGCTCCCGTGCGAACTCGGTCTCGGTGAACACCGTGTTCGTCAGCACTGCCGTCGCAAGGCTCATCGCCGTTCCTCCAGGTCTCGCGGATGTCGCTCCGGACAGTCTACCGGTCGGAACGCGGTCGTCCGACCCGAGCCGGGCACCGGCGCGTCAGGCGCGCGCGTGCCCCGCGCCGCGCACGATCCACTTGGTGCTCGTGAGCTCCGGCAGGCCCATGGGTCCGCGCGCGTGCAGCTTCTGCGTCGAGATGCCGACCTCCGCACCGAAGCCGAACTCGGCGCCGTCGGTGAAGCGGGTCGAGGCGTTGACCATGACGGCCGCCGCGTCCACCTCCTCGAGGAACCGCTCGGCATTGCCGAGGTCGTTCGTGATGATCGACTCGGTGTGCTTCGTCGAGTATCGCCGGATGTGCTCGAGCGCCTCGTCGAGCGAGTCCACGATGCCGACGGAGAGGTCGAGGCTCATGTGCTCCGTCGCCCAGTCCTCCTCGGTCGTGGGCACGGCGGAGGGGTGCAGCTCGCGCACGCGCTCGTCGCCGTGCACCGTCACGCCCGACGCCTCGAGGCGTTCCAGCACGGGCGGAAGCAGCCGCGCCGCGGCATCCGAGTGCACCAGGAGCGTCTCGAGCGCGTTGCACACGCTGGGCCGCTGCACCTTGGCGTTGTGGACCAGGTCGACCGACCAGTCCTCGCGCGCGCTCGCGTCGAGGAACATGTGGACCACGCCGGCGCCCGTCTCGATGACGGGCACCGTGGCCTCGTCGACGACCGCGCGGATCAGCGCGGCGCTCCCGCGCGGGATGAGGACGTCAACGTGGTCGCGGGCGCGCATGAGGTGGCGTGCGCCCTCGCGACCGTAGTCGTCGACCGTCTGCACGGCGTCGCCGGGCAGGCCCGAGCTCGAGATCGCGTCGCGCAGCACCTCGACGAGCACGGCGTTGGTGCGCTCGGCGGCCGAGCCGCCACGCAGCGCCACGGCGTTGCCGCTCTTCAACGCCAGCGCCGCGATGTCGACCGTGACGTTCGGGCGCGCCTCGTAGATCGCGCCCACGACGCCGAGGGGAACGCGGACCTGCTCGATCCGGACGCCGTTCGGCAGGGTGCGCCCGCTCACCGTCTCGCCCACGGGGTCGGTGAGGGCCACGACGTCGAGCACGGCGTCGGCGATCGCCCCGATGCGCCGCTCGTCGAGGGTGAGCCGATCGAGGAGCCCGGTGCTGAGACCGGACCGGCGTCCGGCGTCGAGGTCGGCGGCGTTCGCGGCGACGATCTCGTCGACGCGGGCCCGCAGCCGTTCCGCGATGGCCGTCAGCGCGGCGTCCTTCTCGGCGGTGGTCGCGCGAGCGAGCCGGCGCGACGCCTCCTTCGCGGCGGCGAGCCGCCCGTCGAGGACGGACGCGAGGTTCGACTCGAGATCGATGGCGCGGTCGGGGCGGACGTCGGTCATGCGGCCAAGCCTAGTTCGCGATGGGGCGTGCGACCGCCCGTGTGACGTCAGCGCGCGGCCGGCTCGAACCAGGTGCCGACACGGGCTCCGGTGAGCGCGTCGGCCACGAGCGAGGTGGCCGTGACGAGCACGCCGGTGCCGGATGCCGCGGCGATCCGCGCGGCGGACACCTTGGTCTCCGCTCCCCCGGTGCCGACGCCCGCGCGCCCGATCGAGCCGATCTCCACGCCGGCGAGCTCGTCGCCGTACGCGACGTGCGGGATCGGCTCGGCGCCCTCGAGGTGCGGCGGCCGGGTGTACAGCGCGTCGACGTCGGAGAGCAGCACGAGCAGGTCGGCGCCGATGAGCTCGGCGACCATGGCCGCGAGGCGGTCGTTGTCGCCGAAGCGGATCTCGTGGGTGGCGACCGTGTCGTTCTCGTTGACGATCGGCATGATCCGGAGGCCGAGGAGGCGTTCCATCGCCCGCTGGGCGTTCAGCCGGTGGGTGTCGTTCTCGAGGTCGCCCGCGGTGAGCAGCACCTGCCCCGCGACGATCCCGAACCGGCGCAGCGACTCCTGGTAGCGGTAGATGAGGATGTTCTGCCCGACGGAGGCGGCCGCCTGCTGCGTCGCGAGGTCGTCGGGGCGGGCGTCGAGCCGGAGGTACGGCATGCCGGTCGCGATCGCGCCGGACGAGACGAGGACGACCTCCGCGCCGCGCTCGTGCGAGTTCGCGAGGGCGTCCACGAGGGGGGCGATCTGTCCGACGTTCTCGCCCGAGATCGAGGAGGACCCGACCTTCACCACGATCCGCCGGGCCTCAGCCACGCGGTCGCGCGTGAGCGGCTCGTGCGTCATCCGCGCTCCTCGTCCTCGGCGTCCTCGCCCGCGCCTCCCGTCCAGAGGCCGGCCTCGCGCTCGCGCTCCAGCTCGGCACGGGCCTCGGCCTTCGCGTCCATGCGCTCGTGGTACTCGCCCCGGCGCTCGGCGCGCGTGGCGCGCCGGTTGTCGTCGAGGCGGATGTCGCTGCCGCGCGGCGACGTGATGAGCTCGGCCGTCGAGGTGAGCGTGGGCTCCCAGTCGAACACCACGCCGGAGCCCGGACCGATGACCACGGTGGAGCCGGCGACCGCGCCGGCGCGCACGAGCTCGTCCTCCACGCCGAGGCGGGCGAGCCGGTCGGCGAGGTAGCCGACGGCCTCGTCGTTCGTGAAGTCGGTCTGCGCGACCCACCGCTCGGGCTTCGCGCCGAGCACGCGGTAGATCGTGCCGTAGCTCCCGCCCTCGGGCTTCACCACGAACCCGGCGTCGTGCACGGGCTTCGGGCGGAGCACGATGCGCGGCGGCGCCGGGGCGGCCGCGGCATCCGCTCGCGCGCGGTCGACGATCTCGCCGAGCGCGAAGCCCAGCTGGCGCAGGCCCTCGTGGCTCACCGTGGAGATCTCGAAGACGCGGTAGCCGCGCGACTCGAGCTCGGGGCGGACGAACTCGGCGAGCTCGCGCGCCTCGGGCACGTCGATCTTGTTGAGGGCGACGAGCTGCGGGCGCTCGAGCAGCGGCGTCTGGCCCTCGGGCACCTCGTACGCCTCGAGCTCGCGGAGGATGACCTCGAGGTCGGAGACCGGGTCGCGCCCCGGCTCGAGCGTGGCGCAGTCGAGCACGTGCAGCAGCGCCGAGCAGCGCTCGACGTGGCGGAGGAACTCGAGCCCGAGCCCCTTGCCCTCGCTCGCGCCTTCGATGAGCCCGGGCACGTCGGCGACCGTGAACCGGTGGTCGCCGGCCTGGACCACGCCGAGGTTCGGGTGCAGCGTGGTGAACGGGTAATCGGCGATCTTGGGCCGTGCGGCGGACATCGCCGCGATCAGGCTCGACTTGCCCGCGGAGGGGAAGCCCACCAGCGCGACGTCCGCGATCGTCTTCAGCTCGAGGGTGACCTCGCCCTCGAAGCCCGGGGTGCCGAGCAGCGCGAAGCCGGGCGCCTTGCGCTTCTGCGAGGCGAGCGCGGCGTTGCCCAGCCCGCCCTGGCCGCCGGGGGCGACCACGAAGCGCATGCCGGGCTCGGTGAGGTCGGCGAGCTCGGTGCCGTCGGCGTCCTTCACGACCGTGCCGACGGGGACGGGCAGCTCGAGCGGCTCGCCGGTCGCGCCGGAGCGGTTGTCGCCCATGCCGGGCTGGCCGTTCTCGGAGGACCGGTGCGGTCGCCCGTGGTAGGCGAGGAGGGTGGTCACCTGCGAGTCGGCGACGAGGACGATGTCGCCGCCGTCACCGCCGTTGCCGCCGTCGGGGCCGGCGAGCGGCTTGAACTTCTCGCGGCGCACCGACACGCAGCCGTTGCCGCCGTGTCCGGCGCGCAGGAACAGCCGGACCTGGTCGACGAAGCTCACCATGCCGCTGCCCTCCTCTCAGGAAACACGTGAGGGCGAGCCGAAGCCCGCCCTCACGAAACCGATCCCGCTTACGCGTCGACCGAAACGATGTTCACGACCTTGCGGCCGCCCTTGTTGCCGAACTCGACCGCACCCGCCTCGAGGGCGAAGAGCGTGTCGTCGCCGCCGCGGCCCACGCCCGCACCGGGGTGGAAGTGGGTGCCGCGCTGGCGGACGAGGATCTCGCCCGCCGAGACGACCTGGCCGCCGAAGCGCTTCACACCGAGGCGCTTGGCGTTCGAGTCACGACCGTTGCGAGTGGAGCTCGCACCCTTCTTGTGTGCCATTGTCCCTGTCTCCTCTGGCCGTTACTTGATGCCGGTGATCTTGACGCGCGTGAGCTCCTGACGGTGGCCCTGGCGCTTCTTGTAGCCGGTCTTGTTCTTGAACTTCTGAATGACGATCTTCGGACCGCGCAGGTCGTTCAGGACCTCGGCCGTGACCGTGACCTTGGCGAGCGACTCGGCGTCGGAGGTGATCGAGTCGCCGTCGACGAGGAGGACGGGCGTGAGCTGCACGTTGCCGTCCTTGTCGGCCTTGATCCGGTCCATCGTCACGATGGTGCCGACCTCGACCTTCTCCTGCCGACCACCGGCGCGCACTACTGCGTAAACCACTTCTCGTACCTATCTCCAGGGAGCCATGCGGCTCCGCCTAACTGATGGGATGTCACTGCGCGGATGACCCCAGCGGGAAGGAGGGTCGTCACTGCCAGAAAACTGTGCGTGCCCACCGGGATAAGCGGCGGCACCAACGGTCGAGTTTACACGGATGCCGCGGGGCCGGTCAAACGCGCGCCACCCCGCGTGTCCCGGCCCGGTCGGAGGGGCGCCGCGCTCCCCCGGCGTACACTCGGCGCCATGGCCGTGCTCATCGACCCGCCGCTGTGGCCCAAGCACGGCACCGTCTGGTCGCACCTCGTCAGCGACAGCTCGATCGACGAGCTCGTCGCCTTCGCGGAGCGCAACGGGATTCCCGCCCGCGGCTTCGACCTCGACCACTACGACGTGCCCGCCGAGCGGTACGACGAGCTCGTCGCCGCGGGCGCCGAGCCGGTGCCCGCTCGCGAGCTCGTGCGCCGGCTCCGCGCGAGCGGGCTCCGGGTCACGCCCCGCGAGCGGCGCCGCTCAGTCGGACGCTGAGCCGCCCTCGCCGTCGGGCCGGGTGATCACGGGCGGCGCGCCCGCGGGGCTCAGCGCCGCCGTGGAGACGCGACGACTCCGCGACCGCGCGCGGCCCTCGCCGGGCTGCTTGGGC
>NZ_LQGY01000037.1 GCF_001620055.1 Agromyces sp. NDB4Y10
CGGCTCGGCCGGGACCGACGGCTCGGACGGCGTGAGCGGCTCTGCCGGCTCGTCGGGCTGCCTGGGATCGCTCATGTCGAGCCCCTCTCGTACTTCCTTCGATCAGTAGGTGGTGACGTTGCCGCTGCTGATGGCGGCGCCGAGGATGGCGAACCAGACGATCGCGATGATGATGCCGACCACCAGGAGGACGTACCCGATGATCAGGCCGGCGATCGCGAGGCCGCGGCCCTGCTCGCCCGTCTTCTTGATCTGGCTGAGCGCGATGTGGCCCGTGATGATGCCGACGAGCGGGATGAAGAACGACGACACCAGCGAGACGATCGCGAGGACGTTGGTCTTCTGCGACGCCGGGGCGCCGTAGGACTCCGTACCCGAACCGTACGAGGGCGCGCTGCCGTAGGCGGGCGCGGGTGCGGGCGGGGGCGGCGGGACGTCGGAGCGGTTGGGCTCGTTGGGGTCGGTCATGCTGGACTCCTCGTGTGGTTGCCTGGACCCGGCCATGCTGGCAGCGCCACCGGGTGATGTCAACGACCGGCGACGCGGGTCGACGCACCCCGTCATGGGGGCGCACACGCCACAGTAGCGCCCCGCTCGGGCGCCGCGCATCGGGGAGGACTCCCCATTCGCGTTCAGCCCTGGATGTCGGTGACGGGGAGGGTCGAGTCGGCACCGAAGTCGAGCCCCGACGGCTCGTGCCCGGCCATGATGAGCCGCGCGCCCAGCGCCGCGATCATGGCGCCGTTGTCGGTGCACAGCGACAGCGGCGGGATGCGCAGGGCCACGCCCGCGGCATCCGCTCGCTGCTCGGCCACCTCGCGCAGTCGCCGGTTGGCGACGACGCCGCCGCCGAGGAGCAGCCGCGGCACGCCGAGGTCGGTGCACGCGGCGATCGCCTTCGACACGAGCACGTCGACGACGGCCTCGCGGAAGCTCGCGGCGACGTCGGCGAGCGGCACGGGCTCGCCGGCCGCTTCGCGCTGCTCGACCCAGCGGGCGACCGCGGTCTTCAGGCCGGAGAACGAGAAGTCGTAGCGGTGGCGCTCGAGGTCCTTCGGCCGCGTGAGTCCGCGCGGGAAGCGGATCGCGTCGGGATCGCCGCCCACGGCGGCACGGTCGATCTCGGGCCCGCCCGGGTAGGGCAGCCCGAGCAGCCGGGCGACCTTGTCGAACGCCTCGCCCGCCGCGTCGTCGATGGTCTCGCCGAGCAGCTCGACGTCGGAGTCGAGGTCGCGCACGAGCAGCAGCGACGTGTGCCCGCCCGACACGAGCAGGGCCACGCTCGGCGTCTCGAGCGGGCGGTCGCCGATGAGATCGGCGCCGACATGGCCCACGAGGTGGTTCACGGCGTAGACCGGCTTCTCGAGCGAGAGCGCGAGCGCCTTCGCCGCCCCCACCCCGACCATCAGCGCCCCGGCGAGCCCGGGCCCGTTCGTCACGGCGACCGCATCGAGGTCGGCGAGGTCGACGGACGCCTCGTCGAGGGCCGCCCGGATGGTCGGGCCGAGGGCCTCGAGATGCGCGCGTGCGGCGACCTCGGGCACCACGCCGCCGTAGCGCGCGTGCTCCTCCATCGACGAGGCGATCGCGTTGGCGAGGAGCTCGGTGCCTCGGACGATGCCGACGCCGGTCTCGTCGCACGAGGTCTCGATGCCGAGCACGAGCGGGGCGTCGCGGTTCACGGGGCGTCTCCTGCGGGGGTCTGCGTGGTGGGCGTCGGGGCCGGGTCGCGTGCGTCGTCGACGATGGCGACGGATGACGCGGGGCGGGCGACCGCCGGCGGCACCGCCAGTCGCATGACGACCGCGTCGACGCCGTCGGGCTGGTAGTAGCCGCGGCGCACGTCGATCTCGACGAAGCCCAGCGACTCGTACAGGCCGCGAGCGACCGGATTGTCGGCCCGCACCTCGAGGAAGAGCTCGGTGACGCCGCGGCGTCGCGCCTCGTCGATGAGCGCGTGCATCAGGGCGCGCCCGAGCCCGGCACCGCGACGCGACGGGTCGACGGCGATGGTCTGGATGTCGCCCTGGCCGGAGCCCCGCGGGGCGAGGAGCCCGGCATAGGCGAGGATCGCCTCGGGGTCCCGGTCGTCGATCGCCACGAGGTAGTGGGTGTGCTGCGCCGACAGCTCCGAGCGCATCGCCGACTCCGGCCAGGCGTCGGAGGCGAACGTCGCGCGCTCGAGCGCCATGACGGCGTCGAGGTCGTCGGGACGCGCGTGCCGCAGCATGAGGCTCATCCGAGCACCCGCTTCGGGCCGGCCGACACGGTCACGTCGGGTGCGCGGAGGTAGAGCGGCTCGTCGTCGGCGAGCGGCAGGCGCCCGGTGGCGTAAGCGAGCTCGGCGAGCAGTCCGAGCGCGCCGGCCGATACGCGGTCGGCGTCGAGGCGCATGCCGCCGGCCTCGGGCACCGCGTCCCGCGGAGCGAGGCGCGGACCGCCGCTGCGCACGGGCAGGCCGTCGGCGTCGAGTCCGTCGTACTCGGACACGGCGGACTCGCGCCGTCGAGCATCGGTGACGACCTGCAGCCTCCCGGTGCCGCCGTCGACGTACCAGGCGAAGGCGATCGCGTCGTGGCTCACCACCGGGACGAACGGCCGGTTGGCGCCGAGGGCGAAGGCGTGGGCGGCGGCGATGCCGACGCGCAGGCCGGTGAAGGGACCGGGCCCCATGCCCGCCGCGACGGCGGAGAGGTCGGCGGGCCGGACGCCCGCGGCCGCCAGGGCGTCGCGGATGAACCCGCCGACGACCTCGGCGTGCCGCATGGTGTCGGCCGTGCCCGCCTCGGCGAGGACGCCGGCCTCCCGGTCGACCACGGCGACGCTCGTGCCCGTGGACGTGTCGATCGCGAGGAGCATGGCTTCCAGCCTAGTTCGCGGCGTCGCGCGCGGAGCCGGGTCCGGCCTCGAGCCGAACCGCCGTGGCGTACGGCGTGTCCGCCCAGCGCGGCCCGTGCCCGACGAGCTCGACGGTGCGGGGCTCGTCGGACTCGAGGTCCTCCTCCGCGTCCGACGCGTGCTCCGCGTCGTCTCCGTCGGTCGCGACGCCGCCCCGCCGTCGGGCGATCACCACCTCGAGCCACGAGTCGCTGACCCCGTCGAGCAGGCCCGCGCCCCACTCGACGACGACCGCCGCGTGGTCGAAGTCGAGGTCGAGGTCCTCGAGCTCGGCCGCCCCGGACAGGCGGTAGGCGTCGACGTGCACGAGCGGCGCCCCGCCGACGAGGCTGGGGTGCGTGCGGGCGAGCACGAAGGTCGGACTCTGCACCGGACCGCGGACCCCGAGTCCGTCGCCGATGCCGCGCGTCAGCGTGGTCTTGCCGGCGCCCAGGGGTCCGGTGAGCACGACGAGGTCGCCCGCACGCAGCTGCCGGCCGAGTTCGCGGCCGAGCTCCTCCATCGCGTCGGCGTCGGGCACGATGCGGGTGCTCATGCGTCCTCCACGTGGGTGCGCGGAACTCGCGGCCCGATGCGCGTGACGATCTCGTAGCCGATGGTGTCGGCGGCGGCGCCCCAGTCGTCGGCGGAGGGCGCTCCCGCCTGCGGGTCGCCGACGAGCACCACCTCGTCGCCCACGGCCACCTCGTCGTCGCCCACGTCCACCAGGAACTGGTCCATCGCGATGCGGCCCACCACGGGATGGCGGCGTCCGCCGATGAGGACCTCGGCCCGACCCGACGCCTGCCGCGGCACGCCGTCCGCGTAGCCGAGCGGCACGAGCGCGAGCGTGGTCTCGCGCTCCGCGCGCCAGACGTGGTTGTACGAGACCCCCGTGCCGGGGTCGACCCGCCGCACCGCGGCGACGCGGCCGCGCAGGGTCATGACGGGCGTCAGGCCGAGGTCGGCCGCGGTCGTGCCGTCGCCGAACGGGGGGACGCCGTAGAGTCCGATGCCGATGCGGACCAGGTCGAGCCGGGCCTCGGGGAACCGCAGGGCCGCGGCCGTGGACGCGAGGTGCCGCAGTTCGGGGCGGAGGCCCGCCCGGCGCGCCTCGTCGACGCCGCGGAGGAAGGCGGCGAGCTGCTCGGCGTCGGTGTCCGGCGAGGTGTTCGCGAGGTGGCTGAAGATCCCCCGCACGTGGATGCGTCCGGCGGCCTCGAGCTCCGCGGCGCGTTCGACGGCGGCCGGCCAGTCCTCGGGGGCGATGCCGTTGCGGCTGAGGCCGGTGTCGAGCTTGAGGTGCACGTTCGCCGTGCGGTCGACGGATGCCGCGGCATCCGCCATCGCCTCGAGCTGGGCGACGGACGAGACGCCGAGGTCGACGTCGCGCTCGATCGCGTCGGCGAACCGGGCGTCGGGGTCGTGCAGCCATGCGAGGACGGGCGCGTCGATGCCCGCCTCGCGGAGCGCGAGCGCCTCGTGGAGGTCGGCCACGCCGAGCCATCCGGCGCCCCCCTCGAGCGCGGCGCGGGCGACCGGCACGGCGCCGTGACCGTACGCGTCGGCCTTGACGACCGCCATGACGGCGGCCGGGGCCACCCGCTCGCCGATGGTGCGGAGGTTGCGGCGGACGGCATCGAGGTCGATGACCGCCTCGCGGAAGGGGCCGGGCAGGGATCGGTCGGTCACGGCGTGGTTCCTCGGGTCTCGGCTCGCTCGAGCACCACGAAGGCGCTCGCGATGCCGGCGTCGTGGCTCATGGAGAGGTGCACCCGGTCGATGCCGAGGTCGGCGACGTGTCGGGAGAGCGCGCCGGACAGCGCGAAGTCGGGATTGCCGTCGGCGTCGTTCACGATGCGCATGTCGTGCCAGCGGATGACGGCGTGCCCCCCGAGCGCCTTGATCAGCGCCTCCTTGGCGGCGAAGCGGGCGGCGAGCGACCGCGCGGGCCGGTTGCGTTCGCTCTCAGCGAACAACCGGTCGCGCAGGGCCGGGGTGCGCTCGAGCGAGCGCTCGAAGCGCGCGATGTCGACCACGTCGATGCCGATGCCCGCGATCACGCGATCCTCCTCGACTCCACGTTTCCGAGTCTGCCGTACCCGTGCCGTCGCGGGCGCCGATGACCGGCGCCCGCGACGGAGCGGTCACTCGACCGTGACGGACTTCGCCAGGTTGCGCGGCTGGTCGACGTCGAGGCCCTTCGCCTGCGAGAGCTCCATCGCGAAGATCTGCAGCGGCACGACGGCCAGCAGCGGCTCGAACAGCGGTCCGGCGAGCGGGATGCGGATGACCTCGTCGGCGAACGGGAGCACCGCGGCGTCGCCCGCCTCGGCGATCGCGATGACGCGAGCGCCGCGGGCGCGGATCTCCTGGATGTTCGAGACGACCTTCGGGTGGAGGGTCGCCGAGCCGCGCGGGCTCGGGACGACCACGAACACCGGCTGGCCCGGCTCGATCAGGGCGATCGGGCCGTGCTTGAGCTCGCCCGCGGCGAAGCCCTCGGCGTGGATGTACGCGAGCTCCTTGAGCTTCAGCGCGCCCTCGAGCGCGATCGGGTAGCCCACGTGGCGGCCGAGGAAGAGCACCGAGCGGGTGTCGCTCATCCAGTGCGCGAGCTCGCCCACGCGCTCGCCCTGCTCGAGGACGGTCGTGATCTTCTCGGGGATCGCCTGCAGCTCGGCGACCTGCGCCGCGAGCTCCTCCTCCGAGAGGGTGCCGCGCACGCGCGCGAGGTGGAGGCCGAACAGGTAGAGGGCCGTGATCTGCGCCACGAAGGCCTTGGTCGACGCGACCGCGACCTCGGGGCCGGCGTGCGTGTAGACCGCCGCGTCGGACTCGCGCGGGATGGTCGCGCCCTGGGTGTTGCAGACCGAGATGGCCTTCGCGCCCTGCTCGCGGGCGTACTTGACGGCCATGAGCGTGTCCATCGTCTCGCCCGACTGGCTGATCGAGACGACGAGCGTGCCGTCGTCGATGACCGGCTCGCGGTAGCGGAACTCGTGGCTCAGCTCGACCTCGACCGGGATCCGTGCCCACTGCTCGATGGCGTACTTCGAGACCATGCCCGCGTAGGCGGCGGTGCCGCACGCCACGACGGTGATGCGCCGGATGGACCGGAGCGCGTCGTCGCCGAGCTGGTCGAGTTCGGGGATCGAGACCACGCCGTCGACGATGCGACCGCGGATGGTGTTCGCCACGGCGTCGGGCTGCTCGGCGACCTCCTTCGCCATGAACGAGGACCAGCCGCCCTTCTCGGCCGCGGAGGCGTCCCACGCGACGTCGAACGGCTCGACCTCGACCGCGTTGCCGTCGAAGTCGGTCACGGTGACCTCGCCCGCGGTGATCGCGACGATCTGGTCCTGGCCGATCGCGACGGCGCGCTTGGTGAACTCGACGAAGGCCGCGACGTCCGAGCCGAGGAAGTTCTCGCCATCGCCGAGGCCGATGACCAGCGGCGAGTTGCGGCGGGCGCCGACGACCACGCCGGGCTCGTCCTTGTGGACCGCGAGGAGCGTGAAGGCACCCTCGAGGCGGCGGACGGTGCGACGGAAGGCCTCGCGCAGGTCGCCCGTGGCGCGGTACTCCCGGCCGAGGAGGACCGCGGCCACCTCGGTGTCGGTCTCGCTGAGGAACTCCGCGCCGTCGGCGAGGAGCTCCTCCTTCAGCTCGGAGAAGTTCTCGATGATGCCGTTGTGGATGAGCGCGAGCTTGTCGTCGTCAGCCAGGTGCGGGTGGGCGTTGCGGTCGGTCGGGCCGCCGTGGGTCGCCCAGCGGGTGTGCCCGATGCCGGTGCCACCGCGGTGGATCGGGTGGCGGCCGAGCTCGTCGGCGAGGACCTGCAGCTTGCCGGCGCGCTTGGCGAACTCGAGGTCGCCCTCGTCATCGACGACGGCGACGCCGGCCGAGTCGTAGCCACGGTATTCGAGGCGGCGCAGGCCACCCATGAGGACGTCGAGGCTGTTGCGCTCTCCGACGTATCCGACGATTCCACACATGCGCACGATCCTACCGGCGTGTTCCTGAGCGCCGGACCGATGGCCCGCGACCGCGCTCGGGCCGCGACTACACTGTCACGGTGCCGGATCCGCAGAGCCCGTCGACGCACGCTCCCCAGATCTCCCCGTTCATCGAACTGAGCCGGGCCGACTGGGCGGCGCTCGCCCCGTCGATGCCGTCGCCGCTGCGCGAGACCGAGATCGTCCAGCTCCGCGGGCTCGGCGAGCCGCTCGACCCGGTCGAGGTGGCCGAGGTCTACCTGCCGCTCAGCCGGCTGCTGAACCTCTACGTCGGGGGCACCAAGGCGCTGCACGAGGTCACCAGCACGTTCCTGCGCGAGCGGTTCGCGTCGACCCCGTTCGTGATCGGCGTCGCGGGCTCGGTCGCCGTGGGCAAGTCGACGATCGCGCGACTGCTCCGGGAACTCCTCGCGCGCTGGGAGCACACGCCCCGCGTCGAGCTGGTCACCACCGACGGCTTCCTGTTCCCCAACGCCGAGCTCGAGCGTCGCGGTCTCATGGAGCGCAAGGGGTTCCCCGAGTCGTACGACCGCCGCGCGCTGCTGCGCTTCGTCAGCGAGGTGAAGGCCGGCGCCCCCGAGGTGCGTGCGCCGTTCTACTCGCACCTCGCGTACGACATCATCCCCGACGCGCAGGTCACGGTGCGGCGACCGGACGTGCTCATCGTCGAGGGGCTCAACGTTCTCCAGCCGGCCTCGCCGGGCCACAAGCTCGCGGTGAGCGACCTGTTCGACTTCAGCATCTACGTCGATGCGCGCACGAGCGACATCGCCCGCTGGTACGAGGAGCGCTTCCTCAAGCTCCAGCGCGGCGCGTTCACGAACCCGCGCTCGTACTTCCACCGGTTCGCGAGCCTCAGCGAGGACGAGGCGCGCGCCCGCGCGCGGTCGATCTGGCAGTCGATCAACGAGCCGAACCTGCTCCAGAACATCCGTCCCACGCGGTCGCGCGCGTCGCTCGTGCTCCGCAAGGGCAGTGACCACGCGGTCTCGAGCGTCCTGCTGCGCAAGCTCTGACGCGCGGTCCGGCGCAGGTGACGGATGCCGCGGCATCCGTCACCTCGAGGGCGAGCGGATGCCGCGGCGACGCCGTGGGACGGCGGGTCAGTTGGCGAGGCGCTCGCGCACCACGGCCGCGAGCTTCTCGGCGTGGGCCTCGGCGGCCTGCTGGTCGGCGGCCTCGACCATGACGCGCACCATGGGCTCGGTGCCCGAGGGGCGGAGGAGCACCCGGCCGGTGTCGCCCAGCTCGGCCTCGGCGGCCCGCACCGCGGACGCGATCTCGGCGTCGTCGGCCATCGCGTGGTGGTCGACGCCGCGCACGTTGACGAGCACCTGCGGGTACACGGTCATGATCGAGGCGAGCTCGGCGAGCGACTTGCCGGTGCGGGCCATCTCGGCGACCAAGTGGAGCCCGGTGAGCACGCCGTCGCCCGTGGTCGCGAACTCGCTCATGATGACGTGACCCGACTGCTCGCCGCCGAGCGCGAACCCGCCCTCGGCGAGGGCCTCGAGCACGTAGCGGTCGCCGACCTTGGTCTCGACGACGCGGATGCCGCGCTCGGCCATCGCGCGCTTCAGGCCGAGGTTCGACATGACCGTGACGACGAGGGTGTCGTCGGTGAGCGTGCCGCGCTCCTGCATCGACACCGCGAGGATCGCCATGATGCGGTCGCCGTCGACCACGTTGCCGTCGGCGTCCACGGCCAGGCAGCGGTCGGCGTCGCCGTCGTGCGCGATGCCCACGTCGGCGCCGTGCTCGCGCACGGCCTGCTGCAGCAGCTCGAGGTGGGTGGAGCCCACGCCGTCGTTGATGTTCATGCCGTCCGGGTCGGCGCCGATGACGACGACCTCGGCGCCCGCGTCGCGGAAGGTCTCGGGCGAGACGCCGGCGGCCGCGCCGTGGGCGCAGTCGAGCACGACCTTCAGTCCCTCGAGCCGGTTCGGCAGCGTGGCGAGCAGGTGCACGACGTAGCGGTCCTCGGCGTCCGCGAAGCGGCGGATGCGGCCGACGCCGTCGCCGGTCGGGGCGAGCTTCTGCCGGCCGAGGTAGGACTCGATGCGGTCTTCGACCTCGTCGGGGAGCTTGGTGCCGCCGAACGAGAAGAACTTGATGCCGTTGTCGGGCGCGGGATTGTGCGACGCCGAGATCATCACGCCGAAGTCGGCGCGGATGCTGTCGATGAGGAACGCCGTCGCGGGCGTGGGGATGACGCCCGCATCGAGCACGTCGACGCCGGAGCTCGCAAGTCCGGCGGAGACGGCGGCGGTGAGGAACTCACCGGAGACGCGGGGGTCGCGCGCGACGACGGCCACGGGGCGGCGGCCGGCGGCGCGGAGTTCATCGGCGTGCCGGCCCTGGGTGAGGACTGCGGCAGCCGCCTGGGCGAGGCCCAGGGCCAGGTCAGCCGTGAGTTCACGGTTGGCCAGGCCCCGGACCCCGTCGGTTCCGAAGAGCCGAGGCATACGGGGGACCCGTTCTCGCGCTTAGCGCTTCGAGAACTGGGGCGCCTTGCGGGCCTTCTTGAGACCGGCCTTCTTGCGCTCGATGACGCGGGCGTCGCGCGTGAGGAAGCCGGACTTCTTCAGCGTGGGACGGTTGTTCTCGCGGTCGATCTCGTTGAGCGCACGGGCGATCGCGAGGCGCAGGGCGCCGGCCTGGCCCGAGGGGCCGCCGCCGGTGATGCGGGCGATCACGTCGTACGAGCCCGAGAGCTCGAGGACGGTGAAGGGGTCGGTGATGAGCTGCTGGTGCAGCTTGTTCGGGAAGTAGTCCGCGAACTCACGGCCGTTGACCGTGATGGTGCCGGCGCCGGGCACGACGCGCACGCGGGCGATGGCCTGCTTGCGGCGGCCGACGGCCGAGCCCGAGACGTTCAGCACGGGACGGGCGGCAGCGGCCTCGGCGGCCGGAGCGGACTCGGTGGTGTAGCTCTCGGGAGCCTGGTCGATCTGGTCTGCGATCTTCGCCATGGTGGTCTCTCTGAATCCTTTTCGCGTCGGCGCCGGGCTTACTGGGCGACCTGGGTGAGGGTGTACGGCTTCGGCTGCTGAGCCGCGTGCGGGTGCTCCGGGCCGGCGTAGACCTTGAGCTTCTTCAGCTGCTGGCGGCCGAGCGAGTTCTTCGGGAGCATGCCGCGGATCGCCTTCTCGACGGCGCGGACGGGGTTCTTCTCGAGCAGCTCGGCGTAGCCGACCGCCTTGAGGCCGCCCGGGTAGCCCGAGTGGCGGTAGGCCTTCTTCTGCTCGAGCTTCTGGCCGGTGAGGGCCACCTTGTCGGCGTTGACGATGATCACGTGGTCGCCGGTGTCGACGTGGTTCGCGAAGATCGGCTTGTGCTTGCCGCGGAGGATCGCCGCGGCGTGGCTCGCGAGACGACCGAGCACGATGTCGGTGGCGTCGATGACGACCCAGTCGCGCTGGATCTCGTTCGCCTTCGGGGTGTAGGTGCGCGTCACAGTAGTGCTGCTTTCTGATCGAGTGAGGGGTTCGTGAATCCCGCTCCGGCGGGAGTTCGCTCGCGATGCGAGGAGAACGCCACGGTGGAGGGCTCAACATCGGATGCCGACGCAGTCGACGGCACCAAAGGGAAAGCTTAGCCGACGACGCCGTCCACGTGCAATTCCCGACGTGCGCGCGTCTGCTCCGCGCGGGCCGCCAGGTCCTCCTCGGGCGGGTAGCCCACCTCGGTGAGGGTGAGCCCCTTGGCCGGGAGCACCTTGAACGCGCTCGTCCGGGTGCGCGCGTGCATGAGCTCGCCCGGCTGCTCGACCCCGAGCCGCCCCTCCCCCACGGCGACGCCCGAGCCGACGAGCGCGCGGACCATAGAGTGGCAGAACGCGTCGGCCTGGAGCGAGGCGACGAGGACGCCGTCCGCGGCCCGGCGCCACCGGAACGACTGCAGCGTGCGGATCGTCGTCGCGCCCTCGCGCGGCTTGCAGAAGGCAGCGAAGTCGCCGAGGCCCACGAGCGTCTGCGCGGCCACGTCCATCGCCTCGACATCGAGCTCCCTCGGGTACCAGACCGTGCGGTGGCGCTGCAGCGGATCGTGCTCGGCGTCCGCGTCGGCGATGCGGTACTCGTACCGTCGCCAGACGGCCGAGAAGCGAGCGTCGAAGCCCCCGGGCGCGGGTCGCACCGACCGCACGACGACGTCGTCGTCGGCCGACCCCAGGACGCCGCGCAAACGACGCACGAGCACCGCGCCGGGATCGGCGTGCGGATCCGACTCCGCCGTGCCCCGACGGGGGCGCGCGACCGCCCGGAACGCCGCCCGGTCCACGTCGAGGTGGGCGACCTGCCCGGTCGCGTGCACCCCGGCGTCCGTCCGGCCCGCGACGACGAGGCGGGGCGCGACGCCCTCGCGGCGGAAGAGCGTCTCGAGCGCCTGCTCGATCGTGCCCTGCACGGTGCGGAGGCCGGGCTGGCGGCTCCAGCCGGCGAAGGCCGTGCCGTCGTAGGCGAGGTCGAGCCGCAGTCGAACGACGGATGCCTCGGCATCCGCGTCGCCGTCGACGCCCGTGGTCGTGGTGGCCTCGTTCACGGACCCAGCCTAGATGCGCGAGGGGCCCCGGTGCGGATGCACCGGGGCCCCTCGTCGAGCGGGAGCGCGAAGGCTACTTCGCGGCGGCCTCCTCGGCCTCGGTCTCCTCGGCCGGAGCCTCGGCGGACTCCGCCGACGCCTCGGAACCGGCGGCCTCGTCGACCGCGGCCTCGGACTCGGTCACGACCTCGTCCTGGGGCTCCTCGGCGGCGGGCTCCTCGGCGGGAGCGGTCGCGGCGGCCGGCTTCGCGGCGCGCGCCTTCGGCGTCACGGGCTCGAGGACGAGCTCGATGACGGCCATGGGCGCGTTGTCGCCCTTGCGGTTGCCGATCTTGGTGATGCGGGTGTAGCCGCCCTCGCGGTCGGCCACCTGCGGCGCGATCTCGGTGAACAGCTTGTGCACGACCGACTTGTCGCCGATCACGGCGAGCACGCGACGGCGCGCGTGCAGGTCGCCGCGCTTGGCGAACGTGATCAGGCGCTCGGCGAGCGGACGGAGGCGCTTGGCCTTCGTCTCGGTGGTGGTGATGCGCTCGTGCGTGTACAGCGCGGCGGCGAGGTTCGCGAGCAGCAGGCGCTCGTGCGCGGGTCCGCCTCCGAGGCGGGGTCCCTTCGTGGGCTTCGGCATGGTGGTATCTCCAGTGTTGGGGGGTTGGTGCGGCCCGGGGCCTGCTTAGTTCTCGTCCTCGAAGCCCGTGTAGAAGTGGGCGCCGTCGAAGCCGGGGACCGAGTCCTTCAGCGACAGGCCCATCTCGGTGAGCTTGTCCTTGACCTCGTCGACCGACTTCTGGCCGAAGTTGCGGATGTTCATCAGCTGCGACTCCGACAGGGCCACGAGCTCGGACACCGTGTTGATGCCCTCGCGCTTGAGGCAGTTGTACGAACGCACCGACAGGTCGAGGTCCTCGATCGGGATCGAGAGCTCGCTCGAGAGGACGGCGTCGACCGGCGCGGGGCCGATCTCGATGCCCTCGGCGGCGGTGTTCAGCTCGCGGGCGAGGCCGAACAGCTCGACGAGCGTGCGACCGGCCGACGCGATCGCGTCGCGAGGCGTGATGGCGGGCTTGGACTCGACGTCGACCACGAGGCGGTCGAAGTCGGTGCGCTCACCCGCACGCGTCGCCTCGACGCGGTACGTGACCTTCAGGACCGGCGAGTAGATCGAGTCGACCGGGATCTGGCCGGCCTCGGAGTACTCGTTGCGGTTCTGGCTGGCCGAGACGTAGCCGCGGCCGCGCTCGATCGTGAGCTCGAGCTCGAACTTCGCCGAGTCGTTGAGCGTCGCGATGACCAGGTCGGGGTTGTGCACCTCGACGCCCGCCGGAGCGGAGATGTCGGCGGCGGTGACCTCACCGGCGCCCTGCTTGCGCAGGTAGGCGGTGATGGGCTCGTCGTGCTCGCTGGAGACGACCAGGTTCTTGATGTTGAGGATGATCTCGGTGACATCCTCCTTCACGCCCGGCACGGTCGAGAACTCGTGGAGCACGCCGTCGATGCGGATGCTCGTCACGGCGGCGCCGGGGATCGAGGAGAGGAGGGTGCGACGGAGGGAGTTCCCCAGGGTGTAACCGAAGCCCGGCTCGAGGGGCTCGATCACGAAACGCGAACGGAACTCCGAGATGTTCTCTTCGGTGAGCGTCGGACGCTGTGCGATCAGCACGGTGTGATTCCTTTCGGCAGGGTGTCCGCTATATGACACCTGCGAGTTCGAGGATCTTGAGTTGTGAGAGAGAACGGATGCCCGGTGGTCGAGTAGCGCCCGGCGCAGCCGGGCGCGTACCGAGACCGTGCGATCTCGGTACGGCCTGCGGCCTACTCGATCACCGGGAACGGAGTGCTAGACGCGGCGGCGCTTCGGCGGGCGGCATCCGTTGTGCGCCTGGGGCGTCACGTCGTTGATGCTGCCGACCTCGAGGCCCGCGGCCTGGAGCGAGCGGATCGCGGTCTCGCGGCCCGAGCCCGGACCCTTGACGAAGACGTCGACCTTCTTCATGCCGTGCTCCTGCGCCTGGCGGGCGGCCGACTCGGCGGCCAGCTGCGCGGCGAACGGGGTCGACTTGCGCGAGCCCTTGAAGCCGACGCCGCCCGAGGAGGCCCAGCTGATCACGGCACCGTTCGTGTCGGTGATCGACACGATGGTGTTGTTGAACGTCGACTTGATGTGGGCCTGGCCCACGGCGACGTTCTTCTTGTCCTTGCGGCGCGGCTTGCGAGTAGCCGCCTTGGGTGCTGCCATGTTCGAAATCTCCTAGATCTTGGCGCGAGCGGTTACTTGCGGCCGGGCTTCTTCTTGCCGGCGACGGTGCGCTTCGGGCCCTTGCGGGTACGAGCGTTGGTCTTGGTGCGCTGACCGCGGACCGGGAGGCCGCGACGGTGGCGGATGCCCTCGTACGAGCCGATCTCGACCTTGCGGCGGATGTCGGCGGCCACCTCGCGGCGGAGGTCGCCCTCGACCTTGTAGGTACCCTCGATGTGGTCGCGGAGGGCGACGAGCTGGTCGTCGGTGAGGTCCTTGACGCGGATGTTCCCGTCGATGCCGGTCTCCGCGAGCGTCTGCAGCGCGCGAGTGCGGCCGACGCCGTAGATGTAGGTCAGTGCGATCTCCACGCGCTTCTCGCGCGGGATGTCGACTCCTGCCAGACGTGCCATGGTGGCTTCTCCTGTTGGATGTGTCGGAGGTGTGGAGCACTTCCGGTGCCTCGGCCTCCGTCCGAGGGTGTCCCCTCCCGGTGATCGAGTAGCGACGGAGTCGCGTACCGAGATCTCGGGAGGTTCGTGGAAGTGCCGTATTCAGTTCGCGTCGGCGCGGGCGACTAGCCCTGGCGCTGCTTGTGGCGCGGGTTCTCGCAGATCACCATGACGCGCCCGTGGCGGCGGATGACCTTGCACTTGTCGCAGATGCGCTTGACGCTGGGGTTGACCTTCACAGTCGTTGTTTCCTTAGTTCGCTGTCCTCGTGCCCGCGGGGTGCCGCGGGCCGTTACTTTCCGAACAGTCCTTACTTGTAGCGGTAGACGATGCGGCCGCGGGTCAGGTCGTACGGGCTCAGCTCCACGATCACGCGATCCTCGGGGAGGATGCGGATGTAGTGCTGGCGCATCTTTCCGGAGATGTGGGCGAGCACCTTGTGCCCGTTGGTCAGCTCAACCCGGAACATCGCGTTCGGGAGTGCCTCGATGACCGAGCCTTCGATCTCGATGACGCCGTCTTTCTTGGCCATAGCCTCACTATCGCTTGGAGTTTGGGTATTCGGTCGTGCGATGATGATGCACGACCTCGACGGGGCCCATCGGGCATGCCGAAGCGGGCGTGCAAAACACCAAGGGTCAACTATAGGCGAATCCGGCTCGATTCGCCAGTCGGCCGCGTGTCAGCTTGCGGTGCGGCGCGTCACGGCCGCGACCAGGCGATCGTGCAGCGGATGCCCCGGCTCGATGCCGCACACCTCGCGCACGATGGTCTCCGCGTCATCCGTTCGCACGCGCTGCTGCAGCTCGACGCTCTCGGGATCGGCCGGCACGTCGAAGCCGAGCGCCGCCTCGACGGCGTCGAGGAGCCCGTCCACGGGCAGTCCGCGTTCCGCGAGCTCCGCGGCGGGTCCGATGAACCGCTCTCGCCGGCCGAGCTTGCGCAGCGGCTGCCGCCCGACGCGCTCGACCGTGTCGGGCAGCGCCGCGTTGCGGAATCGGCCGAGGATGGTCGCCCGGTACTGCGCCTGCTCCTCCTCGGTGAAGCCGTGCTTGGCGACGATGAGCGCCGAGGTCTCCTCGAGCACGCGCTCCACGCGCGCGGCGACCGACGGGTCGGCCAGTGCGTCGGCGATGCGCTCGTGCCCGGCGAGGAACCCGAAGTACGCCGTGGACGCGTGCCCGGTGTTCACCGTGAACAGCTTGCGCTCGATGTAGGGGCCGAGCCGATCGACGAAATGCGCGCCCGGGATGGGCGGCGGCGCGTCGCCGAACGGCGGACGCTCGATCGCCCACTCCGAGAACGTCTCGACCGTCACGTCGAGGCCCGACTCCCCCGGCTGGCCCGGGACGATCCGGTCGACGGCGGTGTTCGCGAACACCGCGCGACGCTCGAGCGCGAGCCACTCGTCGGGTCCGGCGAGCTTCGCCGTCTCGTCGCGAAGCAGGCTCGTGGCGTCGATGGCGTTCTCGCACGCCATGACGGCCAGGGGCGCGGCATCCGGCGCCCGGTCGCGCAGCGCCTGCAGCACGTGCGGCGCGATGAACCGGAGGATGTTCGGGCCCACCGCGGTCGTCAGCACGTCCGCGTCGGCGAGCTCGGCGGCCAGCGCCGCGGCATCCGCCTGGGAGTTCACCGCCCGGTACCGGTCGACGCGCCGGTCGCGCGCCCCCTCGCCCACCTCGTGCACCGTGTAATCGTCGGATGCCGCGAGCGCATCGATGAGCTCGGCGTTCACGTCGGCGAACACGACCTCGTACCCGGCGTCGTGCAGCAGCAGCCCGATGAACCCGCGACCGATGTTGCCGGCGCCGAAGTGGACGGCCTTCACGAGTCGTTCACCTCGGAGAGGAGCGCGACGAGCTCATCCGACGAGCCGGCCGCGAGGAGCTTGTCGACCTCCTCCTCGTCGGAGAAGACGATCGCGATCTTCGACAGGATCTCGAGGTGCTCGTCGCCGCGGCCGGCGATGCCGACGACGAAGCGCGCCTGCTCGCCGCCCCACTCGATCGGCTCGTCGTAGCGGAGCAGCGACATCGCCGAACGCCGGATGAGGTCCTTGGCCTCGTTCGTGCCGTGCGGAATGGCGAGCCAGTTGCCCATGTAGGTCGACACGGAGCCCTCGCGCTCCAGCATCGAGTCGACGTACGCGGCGTCCACCGCGCCCGCATCGACGAGCACCGCGCCCGCCGCTCGGATGGCGTCCTCGCGGGTCGCGCCGCCCGGCACGATCCGCACGTTCTGGGCGGGCAGGATCTGGTCGCTCATGGGTGCTCCTTCTTCGTCGCGGTTCTCGTGGTTCGGTCTTCGTCGGGCGGGCGATGCGGGTGGCGGATGACGCGACCGCCCGGGCCGGACCCCTGCAGGGCTCGACCCGGGCGGCGCGTCATCCGTTCGGGATCGTCAGCTCCGACCCTTCTGGGCCTCGATCATCTCCACGACCTCGTCGTACTTCGGCGAGTTCATGAAGTTGTCGACCGAGATGTGCACGGCGTCGGGCGTCTGGTGACGTGCGCGCTCCGTCAGCTGGTTCTGCGTGATCACGAGGTCGGCCGACGTGTCGAGGTTCGCGATCGCCTTGTTGACGACCGTGACATCGTCGATGCCCGCCTTCTTGATCTTGTTGCGCAGGACGCTCGCGCCCATCGCCGACGAGCCCATTCCGGCGTCGCAGGCGAAGACGACGTTCCTGATCTCGCGGATCGTGCCGGTCGCGGGACCGCCGCCGCCGCCCGCCTGGGTCGCCGCACCGCCGCGCAGGTTCGCGAGCGCGTCCGAGCTCTTGCCCTTGGCGGCCTCGGTCTGCGTGACGGCGGCGCCGAACGCGTCATCCGTGACGGCCATCGCCTGCAGGTCGCGGCGGCGCGTGGCCCGCAGGATGACCGCCGAGATGAGGAACGTGACCGTCGCCGAGAGGATGACCGACAGGATGACGCCGAGGTAGCTGTCGCTCGCCGTCTGCGCGATCACCGCGAAGATGCTGCCCGGCGCCGCCGGGGCGCGCAGGCCCGCGTCGAAGAGCATGTTGGTCGTGACGCCGGTCATGCCGCCCGCGATGAGCGCGAGGATCAGGATCGGCTTCATCAGCGCGAACGGGAAGTACACCTCGTGGATGCCGCCGAAGAACTGGATCACCGCGGCGCCCGGTGCCGACGCCTTCGCGGCGCCGATGCCGAAGAACGTGAACGCCAGGAGCAGGCCGACGCCCGGTCCCGGGTTCGCCTCGAGCAGGAACAGGATCGACTTGCCCTCCTCCGCGGCCTGCGTGAGGCCGAGGGGGGTCAGCACGCCGTGGTTGATGGCGTTGTTCAGGAACAGCACCTTCGCCGGCTCGATGATGATGCTGGTCAGCGGCAGCAGGTTCGTCTCGACGAGCCAGTTCACCGCACCGGAGAGGGCGTTCATGATGCCGTTCACCAGCCAGGCCACCGGGTAGAACCCGACGACCGCCATGACGAAGCCCCAGATGCCGGCCGAGAACATGTTCACGAGCATCTCGAAGCCCGCCTTGACCTTGCCCTCCCAGAGCGAGTCGAGCCGCTTCATGGTCCAGGCCGCGAGCGGGCCGAGGATCATCGCGCCGATGAACATGTGGATCTGCCCGAGCTGGTTGTCCTCGGGCAGCGTCGCGTTCACCTGCGCGATGAGCAGGTCGGAGCCGGCGATCGCACCGAAGGTCGCGATGCTGCCCACCACGCCGCCGCGGATGCCGTACACCATCGAGCCGCCCGTATAGCCGATCAGGATCGGCAGCAGGTAGTGGATGAACGGCCCGACGATGGTGGCGAGGTCCGCATTGGGCGTCCAGCCGACCCCGATGAAGAAGGCGGTGAAGATGCCCCACGCGATGAGCGCGGGGATGTTCGGCATGATCATGCCGGAGAGGAACGTTCCGAAGCGCTGGACGTGGACTCGGGCTCCCCCGGGTCGCTTCGCCTCAGCTGACGTCGTCGTCATTGCTGCCTCCAGTGCAGGTCACGGCACGGGTGTACCGGTGGGAGTGGGTGCGGATGCGGCGGCGGCCTCCTGGGCCGCCTGCTTCGCCTCGGCCGCTCCCTCAGCGGCCAGGGCGGCCCGGGCGATGCGCTCGGCATCCTCCCGGGTGTGCCGCGCGAGGGAGGCGCGGACGTCTGCGAGTGCCGATGGGGACATCGACAGGCTGGTGGCGCCGAGGCCGACGAGGACCACGGCGAGGAGCGGGTCTGCGGCGGCCTCGCCGCAGATGCCGACGGGGCGGCCGTCGACCCGGCCCGCCTCGCCGACCTGTGCGACCAGTCGCAGCACCGCCGGATGCCACGCATCCTGCAGGTTCGCGACCGTGCCGAGCAGCCGGTCGGCCGCCATCGTGTACTGGGTGAGGTCGTTCGTGCCGATCGACGCGAAGTCGGCGACCTTCAGGATGTGGTCGGCGATGAGCGCCGCGGACGGCGTCTCGACCATGACCCCGGCGACCTTGATGCCGAGCTCCCGGCAGAGGTTCGTGAAGTAACGCGTCTCCTCGACGGTCGCGATCATCGGCGCCATGACCCAGAGGTCGGCCTCGGTCGCGGCATCCGCTGCGGCGAGCGCGGTGAGCTGCTCGCGGAGGATGACCTCGGAGTGCCGGAGGGCGCGGATGCCGCGGAGCCCGAGCGCCGGGTTCTCCTCGGGTGCGTCGTTGAGGAACGACAGGGGCTTGTCGGCGCCGGCGTCGAGGACGCGCACGACGACCTTCCGCCCGGGGAACGCGCTCAGCATGCGCGTGTACTGCGCCTGCTGCTCGGTGACCGACGGCGCGGTGTTCGCATCGAGGAAGAGGAACTCCGTGCGGAACAGGCCCACGCCCTCGGCGCCGAGCCTGGCCGCCTCCTCGGCGCCGTCGGCCGAGCCGAGGTTCGCGAGCAGCGGCACGGGCGTGCCGTCGGCGAGCGCGCCGGGCGTGACGGGCGCGGCGGCGCGGGCCGCGCGCTCGGCGATGCGCTCGCGCGCCTCGGCGATCTGCTCCGGCGTCGGGTCCTGCACGACCAGGTCGTTCGCAGCGTCGACGATGACGGTGTCGCCGTCGGCGAGCGTCGCGGCATCCGCTGCCCCCACGACCGCGACGATCGACTTCTCGCGGGCGAGGATCGCGGTGTGCGAGGTCGGGCCGCCGTCGATGGTGACGAGCCCCAGCACCTGCCCGAGGTCGAGCAGCGCGGTGTCGGCGGGCGCGAGGTCGCGGGCGACGAGCACGAACGGGTGGCCGGGGTTCGGCACGCCGGGAGCGGGCACCTTGAGCAGGTGCGCGACCACGCGCTGGGAGACGTCGTCGAGGTCGGCCGCGCGCTCGCCCATGTAGCCGCCCATCGCGGCGAGCATGTCGCGGAACGACGCGAACGCCTCGAACACGGCGCGCTCGGCGGTCTTGCCGTCGGCGAGTCGCTTCACGATGTCGTCCACGAGCGTCGGGTCCTCGGCCATCATGGCCTGCGCCTCGAGCACGTCCTGCGCGGCACCGCCGGCCTGCGCGCCCATGCGCTGCAGTTCGCCGGCCACGACCGAGAGCGACGCGCGGGCGCGTTCCTCCTCGCGGGCCGGGTCGAGGTGACTCGGCCGGTCCACCGGCTCCGGCAGCCGCTCGGCCATGCGCACGACCGGTCCGACGGCCACGCCCTGGCCGATCCCCGTGCCTCTGAACTCCATCACTCGCCCCTCCGATTCGATTCGTCGGGCGACGGATGCCGCGAGCTACTCGTCGTGATCGGTGCTGAGCAGCTCGACGAGCTCGTCGAGCACGCGCTGCTCGTCGCCCCCGTCGACCGCCACGGTGACCTCGTCGCCGTGGTCGATGCCCTGCGCGATGACGGCGAGGATGCTCGCCGCGTTGACGGGAGTGCCACCGGCTTTCGCGATGGTGACCGTCGATCCCGACGACGCGGCGGCCTGGGTGAACAGCTTCGCCGGCCTGGCGTGCAGTCCGTGGCTCGATCCGACTCGAACAGTGCGTTCCACCATGTTGCAGGCCTCCGTCGCTGGCGTCCGTTCCCGACTTCACCATAGACCCGGGTGTCCGCGCAGGGAACGGGGTTGCGCGGCGTGGGGGCGTTCACGATCGGGCTCCCGTGATCGCGATCGCGAGGTCGAGCGCGGCGTCGCCGTCGAGCGCTCGGGTCTCGCCGGGCAGCACGGCGACGGGCACGGATGCCGCGGCGGCCTGCTGCTCGAGGGCACCCAGTCGCTCGGCGAGGTGCGTCCCCACGAGCAGGGCGTCGGCGTCGGCGAGCTCGGCGGCGAGGGTCTGCTCCCCCGCGGCGCGCACCTCGACGTCGATGCCGCGCGCCTCGGCGGCCCGGCGGATGCGCAGTGCGGCGAAGGTGCTCGACGCACCCGCTCCGCACACGACGACGATCCGCATCGCCTGCCTCCTCGCCCGGCTTCGCCCGGTCCTCTTCGATCGGTCACGGCGGATGCCGCGAACATCCCGAGTCTGCTCGCCCGCCCGGACCGCTGCCACCAGACCTGCTTCCGCACCCCCGGAAGTTCTGCGGCATCCGCTGCCCCGGGCGTGCCGGTGGTGGTTGACTGGCTGGACCGCCCCGCGAGCGCGCGGCGCGGCGGAGTCCCGATCGGAAGCGAGTCGACGTGCCGGAGAAGTGGGAGCGCCTCGTCGAGGTGCTCGCCGACCACGACGACTGGGTCACCGCTGCGCGCCTCGCCGACCGGCTCGGCGTGACGACGCGGACGGTGCGCACGTACGCGGCGCAGGCGAACGCGGGCGGCGAGCCCGTCGTCGACTCGGGCCCGGACGGGTATCGACTCGACCGCGCGGCCTGGGCACGGCGCGCGCAGCGAACCGGGGACGCCGCCGACGCGGGACCCGAGGGGCGTCGCGCCCGACTCATCCGCGACCTCGTCGACGCGCCGGACGGCCTCGACGTCTTCGACGCCGCCGAGCGGCTGCACGTGAGCGAGTCGACGCTCGAGTCCGACCTCGGACGGGTCCGGGCGCGGCTCCGCGGCACGGGACTCGCACTCGAGCGCGAGGGCAGCGTCGTCCGGCTGCGCGGGCCGGAGACGGCGATGCGGCGGCTCGTCGGCGCGCTGGTCCGCGAGGAGGGCCGGCGCGGCATCCGCGACCTCGCGACGCTCCGCGCCGGGTTCCCGCCGGTCGAGGGGTTCCGTCGCGGACTGCTCGACGGCCTGCGCGCCGCCGGATGGGCGCCCAACGAGTACGCGCTCGACGACGTGCTGCTGCACGTCGCGATCGCGGTCGACCGCGTGTCGCACGACCGCACCCTCGAACGCGACGAGGGCACGGCGGCCGGCTCCCCCGCCGACGCCCTCGTGACCCTCGTCGACGAACTGGTCCGCGACGAGTTCGACGTCCACCTGCCGCCCGCCGAACTGGCGCACCTCGCTCGACTCATCGGCACGCGGGCGGCCACCCGACGCGACGGTCCCGCCCGCATCGACGTCATCCGGGGCATCGTGGGCCGGATCTCGCAGGAGTGGCTCGTCGACCTCGGCGACGACGAGTTCCTCGAGCGCCTCGCGCTGCACGTCGACAACCTCGCGGCGCGCGCCGCCGAGCAGAGCTACTCGCGCAATCCGCTCACCGCCTCGATCAAGGCCGCCTACCCGCTGATCTACGACCTCGCCGTCTACCTGGCCGCGGAACTCGGGCGACTCGAGGGCATCACGGTGAACGACGACGAGATCGCCTACCTCGCGATGCACCTCGGCGCCGCGCTCGAGCGGACGCGGTCGCGCGGCGATGCCGTGCGCGTCGCGGTGGTCGCACCGGAGTACCACGACGCCCGGGACCTCCTGCTCGAGCGACTGCGCGCCGGGCTGGACGACGACGTCGAGCTCCTCGTCGGCGGCGCCGTGCCGCTCGAGGGGCCGGCGGCATCCGGCGACGACGCCGACCTCGTCGTGTCGGTCCTCCCGCCGCGCGTGCCGCAGCCCGGCGTCGTCACCGTCGCACCCTTCCCGACCGCCGACGACGTCGAGCGCGTGCGGCAGGAGCTCGCGCGGATCCGCCGCGGGCGACGCCGTGCGCGCCTGGCGTCGACGCTCACGAGGACCATCGGCCCCGACCTGTTCGTGCGCGGGGTCGGCGGACGCGGGCGCGAGGAGGTCATCCGCCTCCTCGGCGACCGGCTGCTCGCGGCGGGCGTCATCGACGACGCCTACCTCGAGGGGGTGCTCGAGCGGGAGCGCATGTCGTCGACCGCGTTCACCGACCTGCTCGCCGTGCCGCACGCGATGACGATGACGGCGGAACGCAGCGCCATCGCCATCGCCATCGACGAGCGCCCGATCGCGTGGGGCGAGGCCGAGGTGCACGTGGTGGCACTCATCGCGTTCGCGGAGTCGGGCCGGGCCGAGTTCCAGGCCGTGTTCGACCAGTTCGTCGAGGCCTTCTCCGACCCTGAGAACGTGCGCCGGCTGGTGCGCGGCGCGGTCGACTACCCAGGATTGCTCGCCGAGCTGTCCGTGCTCATGGCCCCCTGAGGCCGCGCGCTCAGGGGATCGGCACGGGCGCCACGCCGAACGGCGCGAGCCCCGCAGCGCCGCCGTCGGGCGCCGTCAGCACCCAGATGCCGTCGCGGTGCACCGCCACGCTGTGCTCGAAGTGGGCGCCATCGGCCCCGTCCGACGTCGCCACGGTCCACCCGTCGTCGCGGACGAACGTGTCGGGCCCACCGGCGACGACCATCGGCTCGATGGCGACGACGAGGCCGGGCTGCACGCGCGGCCCCCGTCCGCGCACGGCGTGGTTGTAGACCGTGGGCTCCTCGTGCATCTCGCGCCCGATGCCGTGGCCGCCGTACCCCTCGATGATCGAGTAGGGGCCGGATGCCTCGACCGAGGCCTCGATCGCCTCGCCGACCTCGTTGAGGTGACGAGCCGTCGCGAGGCGCGCGATGCCCGCCCAGAGCGCCCGCTCGGTCGCGTCGGCCAGCGCCTGGCGGGCCCGGACGACGTCGGGCCGCCCGGGATCGGGCAGGACCACCGTGAAGGCGGCGTCGCCGTTCCATCCGTCGATCTCGGCACCGCCGTCGACCGAGACGAGGTCGCCCGGGGCGAGCGCCCGGTCGCCGGGGATCCCGTGGACCACGTCGCTGCCGACCGACACGCAGAGCGTGTGGCCGTAGCCGGGGACCAGCGCGAAGTTCGGGCGGCCGCCGCGCTCGCGGATGAGCGCCTCGGCGGCCGCGTCGAGCTCGAGCGGGGTCGCGCCGACGGCGAGCCGTTCGCGCACGAGCGCGAGGGCGGCCGCGGTCGCCTCGCCCGCCGGGATCATCGCGCGCAGCTCGGCGGGCGACTTCAGCGGGTGGCGGCGGAACACGCGCTCGGGCTAGGCCGCGCCGGTGGCGGCGGCGGCGCCGTCGCCGTTCGGCACCAGGCCGCGCTCGGCGAGCGCGTCGAAGATCCGCCCGGTGACGTCGTCGAGCGTGCCGACGCCGTCGATGCGGAGCACGAGGTCGCGCTCGCGGTACACGTCGAGGATCGGAGCGGTCTCGCGCTCGTAGATGGCGAGGCGGTTCGCGATGACCTCCTCCGTGTCATCCGTGCGGCCCTGGTCGAGGGCGCGCTGGCGCAGACGCGCGATGCTCTCGTCGCGGGGCACCACGAGCTCGATCACCGCGTCGAGCGCCTCGCCGCGGCCGGCGAGGAACTCGTCGAGGTGCGCGACCTGGCCGCGGTTGCGCGGGTAGCCGTCGAGCACGAAGCCGCCCGCGGCGTCCGGCTGGGCCAGGCGGTCGCGCACGAGTTCGCTCGTGAGCTC
The DNA here is from genome assembly GCF_001620055.1 of Agromyces sp. NDB4Y10. GTDB lineage: Bacteria > Actinomycetota > Actinomycetes > Actinomycetales > Microbacteriaceae > Agromyces > Agromyces indicus. The sequence goes on from NZ_LQGY01000037.1 coordinate 23,881, forward strand.
GTCGGGGACGAGGTCGCCCGCCTCGATGATCGCCTGGACCTGCTTGCCGAGCTCGGTGCCGCCCTTGACGTTCTCGCGGAAGATGTCGCCGGTCGCGACCTGCGGCACGTCGAAGGCCTCGGCCACGAGCACGCCCTGCGTGCCCTTGCCGGACCCCTGCGGGCCGACGATCAGGAAGCGGGCGGAGGGTGCGGGGTGCGTCATCGGAGGAGTCCTTCGTAGTGGCGCTGCTGGAGCTGTGCGTCGATCTGCTTCACGGTCTCGAGGCCGACACCCACGATGATGAGGATCGACGCGCCGCCGAAGGGGAAGTTCTGGTCGGCGCCGACGACCGCGAACGCGATCAGCGGGATGAGCGCCACGAGGCCGAGGTAGAGCGAACCCGGCAGGGTCACTCGGGTGAGCACGTAGTCGAGGTACTCGGCCGTCGGGCGCCCGGCACGGATGCCGGGGATGAAGCCGCCGTACTTCTTCATGTTCTCGGCGACCTCGTCGGGGTTGAACGTGATCGCGACGTAGAAGTACGTGAAGCCGACGATGAGCAGGAAGTACACGAGCATGTACAGCGGGCTGGAGCCCTGCGTGAGGTTGTTCGTGACCCACACGACCCAGGGCTGCGGCTCCTCGCCGGCGGCGGGCTGGTTGAACTGCGCGATGAGCGCCGGCAGGTACAGCAGCGACGAGGCGAAGATGACGGGCACGACGCCGGCCATGTTCACCTTGATCGGGATGTAGGTGTTGTTGCCGCCGTACGTGCGGCGGCCGACCATGCGCTTGGCGTACTGCACCGGGATGCGGCGCTGCGACTGCTCGACGAAGACGACCGCGAGGACGATGACGAGGCCGATGGCCAGCACGACCGCGAACGTGTCGAAGCCGCGCGAGACGGCGATGCCCCACAGCGAGCCGGGGAACGTGGCGGCGATCGAGACGAAGATGAGCAGCGACATGCCGTTGCCGATGCCGCGCTCGGTGACGAGCTCGCCGAGCCACATGATGAGGCCGGTGCCGGCGGTCATGGTGATGACCATGAGGAGGATCGCGTACCAGGCGTCGTTGGTGATGAGCTGCGTGCACGCGGGGTCGGAGTTCGCCGGGAACAGCGCACCCGAGCGGGCGACCGTGATCAGCGTGGTCGACTGGAGGACGCCGAGCGCGATTGTGAGGTAGCGCGTGTACTGCGTGAGCTTGGCCTGGCCGGCCTGGCCCTCCTTGTAGAGGGTCTCGAAGTGCGGGATGACCACGCGGAGCAGCTGCGTGATGATCGACGCCGTGATGTACGGCATGATGCCGAGCGCGAAAATCGACAGCTGGAGGAGCGCGCCGCCGGAGAAGAGGTTGACGAGCTCGTAGAGGCCCGAGGCCCCCTGGTTCGCCGCCAGGCACTGCTGGACGTTCGCGAAGTCCACGAACGGCGCGGGGATGAACGAGCCGAGTCGGAACAGGGCGATGATGCCCAGCGTGAACCCGATCTTCCGGCGAAGGTCGGGGGTGCGGAAGATCCGCCCGATGGCGTTGAACACTCGTCCTCCTGTTGCTCCGTCGTGGAGTCAGTCGTTATGCGGCTCGAGCCTGTCGAGACCCCCGTGAATCATACGCGAGGTCCCGACAGGCCCGAACTCGTTGTGGTGCAGCGGCCTACTTGACCGAACCGCCGGCGGCGACGATCTTCTGCTCGGCGGAGCCGGAGACCTTGTCGACCGCGACGTTGAGCTTCACCTGGATGTCACCGTTGCCGAGCACCTTGACGCGCTCGTTCTTGCGGACGGCACCCTTGGCCACCAGGTCGTCGACGGTGACGTCGCCGCCCTTGGGGTAGAGCTCGGCCAGCTTCTCCAGGTTGACCACCTGGTACTCGACCCGGAACGGGTTCTTGAAGCCGCGCAGCTTCGGCGCACGCATGTGGTACGGAAGCTGCCCGCCCTCGAAGCCGGGGCGGATGTTGTTGCGGGCCTTCGAGCCCTTCGTGCCGCGACCGGCGGTCTTGCCCTTCGAACCCTCACCGCGTCCGACGCGGGTCTTGTCCTTCTTGGCACCGGGCGCCGGGCGCAGGTGGTGCACCTTCAGCACGGGCTCGCGCACGGCGTCGTCGGCGGCCTTGGGGGCGGCCTTCTTCGCCGGGGCCTTCTTCGCCGGAGCCTTCTCGGCCGCGGTGTCGTCCGCCTTGGCGGACTTGGCCGGGGCCTTCTTCTCGGCGGCCTTGGCCGGAGCCTTCTTCTCAGCGGCGGCCTTGGCCGGCGCCTTCTTCGCGGGAGCCTTCTTCGGGGTCTCCTCGGTTGCCTTCTTGTCGTCGGCCATTAGTCGATCTCCTCAACCTTCACGAGGTGGGCGACCGTCTTCACGTAACCGCGGTTCTGCGGCGTGTCCTCGCGGACGACGGAGTCGCCGATGCGCTTCAGTCCGAGGCTGCGGAGCGTGTCGCGCTGGTACTGCTTCTCGCTCACCTTGGACTTGATCTGGGTCACCTTGAGCTGCTTGGCCATCAGGCACCTGCCTTCGCTGCTGCGGCGGCCTCGGCCGCCTGGGCCTCGGCACGCAGCAGACGGGCCGGGGCGACCTCGTCGTAGTCGAGACCACGACGGGCGGCGACGGCGCGGGGCTCCTCGAGCTGCTTCAGCGCCTCGACCGTGGCGTGCACGATGTTGATGGTGTTCGACGAACCGAGCGACTTGCTCAGCACGTCGTGGATGCCCGCGCACTCGAGCACGGCGCGGACCGGACCACCGGCGATGACACCGGTACCGGGGCCGGCCGGACGCAGGAGGACGACACCGGCGGCCGCCTCGCCCTGCACCGGGTGCGGGATGGACGAACCGACGCGGGGAACGCGGAAGAAGTTCTTCTTCGCCTCCTCGACGCCCTTCGAGATCGCGGTCGGCACCTCGCGGGCCTTGCCGTAGCCGACGCCCACGAGGCCGTTGCCGTCGCCCACGACGACGAGCGCCGTGAAGCTGAAGCGGCGGCCGCCCTTGACGACCTTCGACACGCGGTTGATGGTGACGACGCGCTCGAGGAACTGGCTCTTCTCGGCGTCGCGGTCGCGACGGTCACGGCCCTGGCCGCGGTCGCGGCCGCCACGACGGCCCTCGCGCTCGTTGCGCTGCGGCTCCGAGGAAGCTGCCGTCTCGACGGGTGCCTCTGCGGTCACCTCGGTCTCCTTCACAGTGTTCTCGCTCACAGGTTCAGCCCTGCCTCTCGCGCTCCGTCGGCGATCGCTGCGACACGACCGGCGTACTTGTTGCCGCCGCGGTCGAACACGACCGACTCGATGCCCGCCTGCTTGGCCCGCTCGGCGACGAGCTCGCCGACCTTCTTGGCCTTGGCGGTCTTGTCACCGTCGAACGCGCGGAGGTCGGCCTCCATGGTCGAGGCGGATGCCACGGTGTGGCCCTTGCTGTCGTCGACGACCTGCACGAAGACGTGGCGGGCCGAGCGCGTCACCACGAGACGCGGGCGCAGCTCGGTACCGACGATCTTCTTGCGAAGCCGGGTGTGGCGGCGCGAACGCGCAGCCGACTTGCTCTTGACGGCCATGATTACTTACCAGCCTTTCCGGCCTTGCGACGCACGACCTCGCCGGCGTAGCGGATGCCCTTGCCCTTGTAGGGCTCGGGCTTCTTGATCTTGCGGATGTTGGCGGCGGTCTCGCCGACGGCCTGCTTGTCGATGCCCGAGACGGTGATCTTGTTGTTGCCCTCGACCGTCAGGGTGATGCCGACCGGCGGCTCGACGGTGACCGGGTGCGAGAAGCCGAGCGCGAACTCGACCGAGGAGCCCTTCTGGGCGACGCGGTATCCGGTGCCGACGATCTCGAGGCCCTTGGAGTAGCCCTGGGTGACGCCGATGATGTTGTTCGCGATGAGGGTGCGCGTGAGGCCGTGCAGCGAACGCGAGTCGCGCTCGTCGTCGGGGCGGGTGACGAGGACCTGGTTCTCCTCGACCTTGACCTCGATGGGCTGCGCCACGGTGAGCGCGAGCTCGCCCTTCGGGCCCTTCACGGTGACGGCGCGGCCGTCGACCTTCACGTCGACACCGGCGGGGATGTCGATGGGGAGTCGTCCGATTCGTGACATGGAACTACCACACGTAGGCGAGGACTTCCCCACCCACGCCCTTCTTCTCGGCCTGGCGGTCGGTGAGCAGACCGCTGGAAGTGGACAGGATCGCGACGCCGAGGCCGCCGAGCACCTTGGGGATCTCGGTCGACTTGGCGTAGACGCGGAGGCCGGGCTTCGACACGCGCTTGATGCCCGCGATCGAACGCTCGCGGTTCGGGCCGAACTTGAGCTGCAGCGTGAGCGTCTTGCCCACGCGCGCGTCGGTGACCTCGAAGCCGGCGATGTAGCCCTCGCTCTTGAGGATCTCCGCGATGTGCGCCTTCAGCTTGGAGTGAGGCATCGACACGGAGTCGTGGTGCGCCGAGTTCGCGTTGCGCAGGCGCGTCAACATGTCAGCGACCGGGTCGGTCATCGTCATGACGGATGTTTCCTAACGTTCACCAGGTTTCAGGACCCGTTACACGGGGACTGACCTGTGGTGGTGGCGGGACGCGGTTGCGAACCGCCGGATGCCGGAGCCGGCCGGACCTCGGGAGAGGCCCGGCCAGCGGGCACAAACTCGTAGAGTCTACTACGCGTTGTCGGTCGACTTGAACGGGAAGCCGAGCGCCCTGAGCAGCGCACGACCCTCGTCGTCGGTCTTGGCAGTGGTCACCACGGTGATGTCCATGCCGCGGACGCGGTCGATCTTGTCCTGGTCGATCTCGTGGAACACGGACTGCTCCGTGAGACCGAAGGTGTAGTTGCCGTTGCCGTCGAACTGCGCGTCCGAGAGCCCGCGGAAGTCGCGGATACGGGGCAGCGCGAGCGAGAGCAGGCGGTCGAGGAACTCCCACATGCGGTCGCCGCGCAGCGTCACGTGGGCGCCGATGGGCTGACCCTCGCGGAGCTTGAACTGGGCGATCGACTTGCGGGCCTTGGTGACCTGCGGCTTCTGACCGGTGATGCGGGTCAGGTCGGCGATGGCGCCGTCGATGACCTTGCCGTCACGGGCCGCCTCGCCGACGCCCATGTTCACGACGATCTTCACGAGGCCGGGGACCTGGTGCGGGTTGGCGTAGCCGTTCGCCTCGGTCAGCGACTTCGTGATCTCGGTCTGGTACTTCTGCTTGAGGCGCGGCTGGATCTTGCCAGCCGGCGCGGCAGTTGCGGTGTCGGTCATTACAGGTCCTTACCTGACTTCTTCGCGTAGCGGACGCGGACGGTCTTCTCGACGCCGTCCTTCGTCACGGTCTCGTTGCGGAAGCCGACGCGGGTCGGCTTCTTCGTCTCGGGGTCGACGAGCGCGACGTTCGACACGTGGATCGGAGCCTCGTGGGTCTCGATGCCGCCGGTCTTCGTGCCGCGCTGCGTCTGGCCGACGCGCACGTGCTTGGTGACGTAGTTCACGCCCTCGACGACGACGCGGTTCTGGTCGACGAGCACCTCGATGACCTTGCCCTGCTTGCCGCGGTCTCCGCCGCGAGCCTGGCTGCGGCCCGAGATGACCTGGACGAGGTCGCCCTTCTTGATCTTCGCCATGGTTACAGCACCTCCGGCGCCAGCGAGATGATCTTCATGAACTTCTTGTCGCGGAGCTCCCGGCCGACCGGCCCGAAGATGCGGGTGCCACGGGGGTCACCGTCGTTCTTGAGGATCACCGCGGCGTTCTCGTCGAACTTGATGTAGGAGCCGTCGGGACGACGGGTCTCCTTCACGGTGCGGACGACGACGGCCTTGACCACGTCGCCCTTCTTCACGTTGCCGCCAGGGATCGCGTCCTTGACGGTGGCGACGATGACGTCGCCGAGGCCCGCGTAGCGGCGGCTGGAGCCACCGAGCACGCGGATGGTGAGCAGCTCCTTGGCACCCGTGTTGTCGGCGACCTTGAGCCGGGATTCCTGCTGAATCACTTCGTACTCCTTCTGAGAGGCAAGCCCTGGGGCTTACTTGGCCTTCTCGACGATCTCGACGAGGCGCCACCGCTTGGTGGCGCTGAGCGGGCGGGTCTCGGAGATCACGACGAGGTCGCCGATGCCGGCGGTGTTCTGCTCGTCGTGCGCCTTGACCTTCGAGGTACGGCGGATGACCTTGCCGTACAGCGGGTGCTTCACGCGGTCCTCGACCTCGACGACGATGGTCTTCTCCATCTTGTCGCTGACGACGTAGCCACGGCGGACCTTGCGGTAGCCGCGGGCGTCGGCGTCCTTGACGTCGTGCTCGGCCGACTCGTGGCCCTTCGTCTCCTTGGCGGTTGCCATGACTAGGCCTCCTTCGTCTCTGCGGCCTCAGCCGTGGCATCCGCCTCGGCCTTGGCCTTCTTGGTCTTCTTGGCCGGGGCGGCGGGCGCCTCGACCGGAGCCGGCGTCGCACGGATGCCGAGCTCGCGCTCACGGATGACCGTGTAGATGCGAGCGATGTCGCGCTTCACGGCACGCAGGCGGCCGTGGCTCTCGAGCTGTCCGGTGGCGGCCTGGAAGCGGAGGTTGAACAGCTCCTCCTTGGCCTTCTTGAGCTCGTCGACGAGACGCTCGTCCTCGAAGGTGTCGAGCTCGACGACAGCGAGCTCCTTGGATCCGACGGCCATTATGCGTCGCCCTCCTCGCGCTTGATGATGCGTGCCTTGAGGGGCAGCTTGTGGATGGCACGGGTCAGGGCCTCGCGAGCGAGTTCCTCGGAGACGCCCGAGACCTCGAAGAGGACGCGACCCGGCTTGACGTTGGCGACCCACCACTCGGGCGAACCCTTACCGGAACCCATGCGGGTCTCGGCCGGCTTCTTCGTGAGCGGACGGTCGGGGTAGATGTTGATCCACACCTTGCCGCCTCGCTTGATGTGACGCGTCATGGCGATACGAGCGGACTCGATCTGACGGTTGGTCACGTAGGCGGGGCTCAGGGCCTGGATGCCGAACTCGCCGAAGGTGACCTTCGTGCCGCCGGTGGCCTGGCCCGAACGGCCGGGGTGGTGCTGCTTGCGGTACTTGACTCGACGGGGAATCAACATGGTTATGCCTCAACTCCTGCGGCCGCCGGCTCCTGCGAACGGGGCGCACGACGGGGACGGTCACTGCGCTCGCGCGACGGCTTCTGGGAGGCCTGCTCGCGGGCGAGTTCCTTGTTGGTGATGTCGCCCTTGTAGATCCAGACCTTCACGCCGATGCGGCCGAAGGTGGTCTTGGCCTCGTAGAAGCCGTAGTCGATGTTCGCGCGGAGCGTGTGCAGCGGCACGCGACCCTCGCGGTAGAACTCCGACCGGCTCATCTCGGCACCGCCGAGGCGGCCCGACACCTGGATCCGGACGCCCTTGGCGCCGGCGCGCTGCGCGCCCTGCAGGCCCTTGCGCATCGCGCGGCGGAAGGCCACGCGGGCGGAGAGCTGCTCGGCGATGCCCTGCGCGACGAGCTGGGCGTCGGCCTCGGGGTTCTTCACCTCGAGGATGTTGAGCTGGATCTGCTTGCCGGTGAGCTTCTCGAGGTCGGCGCGGATGCGCTCGGCCTCGGCGCCGCGGCGGCCGATCACGATGCCGGGACGCGCCGTGTGGATGTCCACGCGGACGCGGTCGCGGGTGCGCTCGATCTCGATGCGCGAGACACCGGCGCGGTCGAGCGACGTCTGGAGCAGGCGACGGATCTTGACATCCTCGGCGAGGTAGTCGGCGTAGCGCTGACCGGGCTTCGTCGAGTCGGAGAACCACCGCGACACGTGGTCGGTGGTGATGCCGAGACGGAAGCCGTACGGGTTGACCTTCTGACCCATTACTTCGTACCCTCCTCGGGCGTGCCGAGCACGACGGTGATGTGGCTCGTGCGCTTGTTGATGCGGAAGGCACGACCCTGCGCGCGCGGCTGGAATCGCTTGAGGGTGGTGCCCTCGTCGACGAATGCGCGCTTGACGTAGAGGTCCTGCTCGTCCAGGTGGGTGTTCGTGGCATCGGCCTTGACGCGAGCGTTCGCGATGGCCGAGGCGACGAGCTTGTACACCGGCTCGCTCGCACCCTGGGGGGCGAACTTCAGGATGGCCAGGGCCTCCTGTGCCTGCTTGCCGCGGATCAGGTTGACGACGCGGCGGGCCTTCATGGGGGTCACGCGGATGTGACGCACGCGTGCGATCGACTCCACCATTTCTCTCCTCCTTCACGCCACCGCGTCAGCGGCGGCGGCCCTTCTTGTCGTCCTTCACGTGTCCACGGAAGGTGCGGGTGGGCGCGAACTCGCCGAGCTTGTGACCCACCATGGTCTCGGTGACGAACACCGGGATGTGCTTGCGGCCGTCGTGCACGGCGATCGTGTGGCCGAGCATGGCCGGGACGATCATCGAGCGACGCGACCACGTCTTGATGACGTTCTTCGAACCCGCTTCGTTCTGCGCGGCGACCTTGCGAAGCAGGTGCTCGTCGACGAAGGGGCCCTTCTTGAGGCTGCGAGGCATCTTCTCTTACTCCTACTAGCGCTTCTTGCCGACGGTGCGACGACGGACGATGAGCTTGTCGCTCTCCTTGTTGGGACGACGCGTGCGGCCCTCGGGCTGGCCCCACGGGCTCACCGGGTGACGACCACCGGAGGTCTTGCCCTCACCACCACCGTGCGGGTGGTCGATCGGGTTCATCGCGACACCGCGGACGGTCGGGCGGACACCCTTCCAGCGCTTGCGGCCGGCCTTGCCCCAGTTGATGTTCGACTGCTCGGCGTTGCCGACCTCGCCGACGGTCGCGCGGCAGCGCGCGTCGACGTTGCGGATCTCGCCCGACGGCAGGCGGAGCTGCGCGTAGGGGCCGTCCTTCGCCACGAGGCGCACCGACGCACCGGCCGAACGCGCCAGCTTCGCGCCGCCGCCGGGGCGGAGCTCGATGGCGTGCACGACGGTACCCGTCGGGATGTTGCGCAGGGGCAGGTTGTTGCCGGGCTTGATGTCGGCGCCGGGGCCCGACTCGACCGGGTCGCCCTGCTGCAGCTTGGTCGGCGCGAGGATGTAGCGCTTGGTGCCGTCCACGAAGTGGAGCAGCGCGATGCGCGCGGTGCGGTTGGGGTCGTACTCGATGTGAGCGACCTTGGCCGGCACGCCGTCCTTGTCGTTGCGCTTGAAGTCGATGACGCGGTACTGGCGCTTGTGGCCACCGCCGATGTGGCGGGTGGTGATGCGGCCCTGGTTGTTGCGGCCACCGGTCTTCGACAGCGGGCGGAGCAGCGACTTCTCGGGCGTCGAGCGCGTGATCTCGGCGAAGTCGGCGACCGACGAACCGCGACGACCCGGGGTCGTGGGCTTGTACTTGCGAATAGCCATAGTGAGTTTCCTCTGCTCCTTAGCCGACAGCCGTGAAGATGTCGATCGAGCCGGACTTGAGGGTGACGATCGCGCGCTTGGTGTCCTTGCGCTTGCCGATGCCGAAGCGCGTGCGACGCGTCTTGCCCTGGCGGTTCAGGGTGTTGATCGAGGCGACCTGGACGTTGAAGATCTTCTCGATCGCGAGCTTGATCTCGGTCTTGTTCGCACGGGGGTCCACGATGAACGTGTACTTGCCCTCGTCGATCAGGTTGTAGCTCTTCTCAGAGACGACCGGCGCGATGATGATGTCGCGCGGGTCCTTGTTGTGCGCGGCGCTCATGCGGAGACCTCTTCCTTCTTCGCCGTCTTCGCGGCGATGAACGCCTCGAGCGCGGCCTGGCTGAAGACGATGTCGTCGGCGACGAGCACGTCGTAGGCGTTCAGCTGGTCGACCGGCAGGACGTGCACGGTCGGGATGTTGCGCACGACGCGCTCCGACAGCTCCTCGTCGCGGGTGAGGACGACGAGCTGGTGCTTCGACGGCGAGATGCCGGCGAGGAGCGCCACGGCGTCCTTCGTCTTGGGGGTGTCGCTCGCGAACGAGGTGACCGCGTGGACGCGGCCGCCGCGGGCCCGGTCGGAGAGGGCGCCGAGCAGGGCTGCGGCGATCATCTTCTTGGGGGTGCGCTGCGAGTAGTCGCGCGGCTGCGGGCCGTGGACGACGCCACCGCCGGTCATGTGCGGCGCGCGGATCGAGCCCTGGCGGGCGCGGCCCGTGCCCTTCTGCTTGAAGGGCTTGCGGCCGGCGCCGGAGACCTCGCCGCGGCGCTTGGTCTTGTGCGTGCCCTGGCGCGCGGCGGCGAGCTGGGCGACGACGACCTGGTGGATGAGCGGCACGTTCGTCTGCGCGTCGAAGAGCTCGGCGGGCAGCTCGGCCGTACCGGCCTTCTTACCGGTGACGTCGAGGACGTCGATGGTGGGGGCGGCCATGGTCAGGCTCCCTTCACAGCGTTGCGGACGAACACGAGACGGCCGCGCGCACCGGGGACGGCGCCCTTGACGAGCAGCAGGCCCTTCTCGGCGTCGACCGCGTGCACGCGGAGGTTGAGGACGGTCACGCGCTCGCCGCCCATGCGGCCGGCCATGCGCATGCCCTTGAAGACGCGGCTCGGGGTCGACGAGGCGCCGATCGAACCGGGCTTGCGGTGGTTGCGGTGCGCACCGTGCGACGCGGAGACGCCCGCGAAGTTGTGGCGCTTCATGACACCGGCGAAGCCCTTGCCCTTGGAGGTGCCGACGACGTCGACCAGCTGGCCGGCCTCGAAGGTGCCGTCGACCGTGAGCTCCTGGCCGAGCGAGTACTCGGCGGCGTCAGCGGTGCGGATCTCGGTGACGTGGCGGCGCGGGGTCACGCCGGCGGCGTCGAAGTGGCCGGTGAGCGGCTTGGTGACCTTGCGCGGGTCGATGGCGCCCGCGGCGATCTGGATGGCGGTGTAGCCGTCCTTCTCGGGGGTGCGGAGCTGCGTGACCACGTTGGGGGCGATCTCGATGACGGTGACCGGGATGAGCTTGTTGTTCTCGTCCCACACCTGGGTCATGCCGAGCTTGGTGCCGAGCAGACCCTTCACGTTCTTGGTAGTGGCGGACATGTCGTACCTCAGAGCTTGATCTCGATGTTGACGTCGGCCGGAAGGTCGAGACGCATGAGCGAGTCGACGGCCTTGGGCGTCGGGTCCACGATGTCGATCAGGCGCTTGTGGGTGCGCATCTCGAAGTGCTCGCGGCTGTCCTTGTACTTGTGGGGCGAACGGATGACGCACACCACGTTCTTCTCGGTCGGAAGCGGCACGGGGCCGACGACCGTGGCGCCCGCGCGGGTCACCGTGTCGACGATCTTGCGCGCCGAGGTGTCGATGACCTCGTGGTCATACGACTTCAGTCGAATGCGGATCTTCTGTCCCGCCATTGCTGACTCTCTCTCTGTCAAGGCGTCTTACCCCTTCCGAGGGCATCGGACGCCGCGTAGCTACTCCGTGTGAAGCACCACTGTTCTTCTGTCAAAGGCCGGTGATCGAGCCTGTCGAAGCCACCCCGCTGACGCGGTGGCCTCGGCACGCTCGACCTTCGAACCCCACCGACCCCCGCGCTCGGGCGTGTCGCACTCGCGCGTTCGGGCATGGCGGACCCATGCTCGAAGTGGTTGTCGGTTGTGTGTCCTGCTGCCCGCGGCCTAGCCTGACCCGTACTCGCCCATCTGGGCCTTCCGGTGGCTATGCACTGCCTGGCAGTGATTCGAACGGCACGCAGCAAGGCACGCCGTTCGAAATGTTGAACTAGAAGAGTTTGCCACAGCGGCCGCGTGCGTGCAACCCGGGCGTGTCGCGCCCCGCCGGCTCACTGCGACCTCCCAGCCGAGCGGATGCCGCGCACCTCGCGCCGTGGTGGAATCGGATGGGGAACCGCCCGACAGGAGGACGCGATGAGCGAGCAGACGACCGAGCACGTGCACCAGGTGAGCGAGCGGATCGGACCGGGCAGTGTCTCGGTCGCCCGCGTCGCCCCGCGGCGATACGTGGGCCTCAACGAGAAGGGCGCGACCGTGCAGATCGGCGGCGCCGAGCTCGAGGGCGAGCACTTCACCCCGGGCGAGCTGCTGAAGCTCGCGCTGGCCGGCTGCGTGGGCCTCAGCGTCGACCGGGTGGCCTCCCGGCGCCTCGGCGACGACTTCGAGATGACGGTGTGGGCCCACGGCAGTTCCGACGCGGAGTCCAACCGCTACCAGCGCATCGCGGAGGAGGTCCTCGTGGACCTGTCCATGCTCGAGCCGGACGACCGCGCCAAGCTCGTGGGCATCATGGCCCGGGCGATCGAGAAGGGCTGCACGGTGGGCCGGAGCGTCGAGGGCGCCATCGACGTCGACACCGAGATCGACGGGACCCACCTCCCGGCGCACTGACCGCGGACACGACGAAGGGGGCCGGGCCGAAGCCCGACCCCCTTCTGAGGTCGCTGTCGCGGAGACCTTACTTGATGATCTTCGTGACGGTACCGGCGCCGACGGTCCGGCCACCCTCGCGGATGGCGAAGCCGAGGCCCTCCTCCATGGCGATCGGCTGGATGAGCTCGACCGTCATGTCGGTGGTGTCGCCGGGCATGACCATCTCGGTGCCCTCGGGCAGCGTGATGACGCCGGTGACGTCGGTGGTGCGGAAGTAGAACTGCGGACGGTAGTTCGCGTAGAACGGGTTGTGACGGCCGCCCTCGTCCTTCGAGAGGATGTACGCGGTGCCCTCGAAGTTGGTGTGCGGGGTCACCGAGCCGGGGGCCACGACGACCTGGCCGCGCTCCACGTCCTCACGCTTGGTACCACGGAGCAGGAGACCGCAGTTCTCGCCGGCCCAGGCCTCGTCGAGCTGCTTGTGGAACATCTCGATACCCGTGACCGTGGTCTTCTGCGTCGGGCGGATGCCGACGATCTCGACCTCGGAGTTGATCTTCAGCGTGCCGCGCTCGGCGCGACCCGTGACGACCGTGCCACGACCGGTGATGGTGAAGACGTCCTCGATGGGCATGAGGAACGGCTTGTCCTTGTCGCGCACCGGGTCCGGGATGGACTCGTCGACGGCCTCCATGAGGTCGAGGACCGACTGCACCCACTTCTCGTCGCCCTCGAGCGCCTTGAGGCCCGAGACGCGGACGACCGGAGCGTCGTCGCCGGGGAAGCCCTGGCTCGAGAGGAGCTCGCGGACCTCGAGCTCGACGAGCTCCAGGATCTCCTCGTCGTCGACCATGTCGGCCTTGTTCAGCGCGACGAGCAGGTACGGCACGCCGACCTGCTTGGCGAGCAGCACGTGCTCACGCGTCTGGGCCATGGGGCCGTCGGTCGCGGCGACCACCAGGATCGCGCCGTCCATCTGGGCGGCACCGGTGATCATGTTCTTGATGTAGTCGGCGTGACCCGGGGCGTCGACGTGCGCGTAGTGGCGCTTCGGCGTCTCGTACTCGACGTGCGAGATGTTGATCGTGATGCCGCGCTGGCGCTCCTCGGGAGCCGAGTCGATCGACGCGAAGTCGCGCTGCACGTTGGTGGCCGACGGGTACTTGTCGGCGAGCACCTTCGAGATCGCCGCGGTGAGCGTCGTCTTGCCGTGGTCGACGTGACCGATCGTACCGATGTTGACGTGCGGCTTGGTCCGCTCGAACTTGGCCTTAGCCACTGTGGGTCCTCCTCAGGATCCGTGTAGCAGCACCGGGCGCCGGATTGCGACCGGAGTGCTACGGGGGGTTGTGTTGTTATGTTACGCGAACCTGTCGGCTCGTGCGTTCGGGCGCTACTCGCCCTTGTTCTTCTGGACGATCTCGTCGGCGACAGCCTTCGGGACCTCCGCGTAGCTCTCGAACTCCATCGAGTACACGGCGCGTCCCGAGGTCTTCGACCGCAGGTCGCCGATGTAGCCGAACATCTCCGAAAGCGGGACGTGCGCACGCACGACCTTCACGCCGGCGGCGTCCTCCATGGACTGGATCTGGCCGCGGCGCGAGTTCAGGTCGCCGATGACGTCGCCCATGTACTCCTCGGGAGTACGGACCTCGACGGACATCAGCGGTTCGAGCAGGACGGGGTTCGCCTTCCGAGCGGCTTCCTTGAAGCCCATCGAGCCGGCGATCTTGAACGCCATCTCCGAGGAGTCGACGTCGTGGGCGGCGCCGTCGAGCAGGATGCCCTTGACGCCGACCATCGGGTAGCCGGCGAGGATGCCGTACTGCATCGCGTCCTGGAAGCCGGCGTCGACCGAGGGGATGTACTCGCGAGGAACGCGGCCACCCGTGACCTTGTTCTCGAACTCGTACGTCTTGTCGCCCTCGACGGCGAGGGGCTCGATCGCGAACTGGATCTTCGCGAACTGGCCCGAACCGCCGGTCTGCTTCTTGTGCGTGTAGTCGTGCTTCTCGACGGCACGCTTGATCGTCTCGCGGTAGGCCACCTGCGGCTTGCCGACGTTGGCCTCGACCTTGAACTCGCGCTTCATGCGGTCGACGAGGATGTCGAGGTGCAGCTCGCCCATGCCCTTGATGACCGTCTGGCCGGTCTCCTGGTTGAGCTCGGTGCGGAAGGTCGGGTCCTCCTCGGCGAGCTTCTGGATGGCGGTGCCGAGCTTCTCCTGGTCGGCCTTCGTCTTCGGCTCGATGGCCACCTCGATGACGGGCTCCGGGAAGGTCATCGACTCGAGGACGACCTGGTTGTCCGGGTCGCACAGGGTGTCGCCGGTCGTGGTGTCCTTGAGGCCGATCACCGCGTAGATGTTGCCCGCGGTGAGCGAGTCGACCGGGTTCTCCTTGTTGGCGTGCATCTGGAAGATCTTGCCGATGCGCTCCTTCTTGCCCTTGGTCGAGTTGATGACCTGGGCACCGGAGTCGAGGCGACCCGAGTACACGCGCACGTAGGTGAGGCGACCGAAGAAGGGGTGCACCGCGACCTTGAACGCGAGGGCCGAGAACGGCTCGGTCGCGTCGGCGTGGCGCTCGATGACCTTCTCCTCGTCGCGCACGTCGTGGCCCTGGACGGGCGGCACGTCGAGCGGCGACGGGAGGTAGTCGATGACCGCGTCGAGCATGGGCTGCACGCCGCGGTTCTTGAACGCCGAGCCGCAGAGGACCGGGTAGACCTCGGAGTTGATCGTGAGCTTGCGGATCGCGCCCTTGATCTCGTCCTCGGTGAGCTCCTCGCCGCCGAAGTACTTCTCGAGCAGCGCGTCGTCGGTCTCCGCGACGGTCTCGAGGAGCTGCTGGCGGTACTGCTCCGCCTTCTCCTTGAGCTCGGCCGGGATCTCCTGGATCTCGTACTTCGCGCCCATGGTCACGTCGCCCTTGGCGTCGCCGGGCCACACCAGGGCCCGCATGTAGACCAGGTCGATGACGCCGACGAAGTCGTTCTCGGCGCCGATCGGCAGCTGGAGCACGAGCGGCTTCGCGCCGAGGCGCGAGATGATCGTGTCGACGGTGAAGTAGAAGTCCGCGCCGAGCTTGTCCATCTTGTTGACGAAGCAGATGCGGGGCACGTTGTACTTGTCGGCCTGGCGCCAGACGGTCTCGGACTGGGGCTCCACGCCCTCCTTGCCGTCGAAGACGGCGACCGCGCCGTCGAGCACGCGCAGCGAGCGCTCCACCTCGACGGTGAAGTCGACGTGGCCGGGCGTGTCGATGATGTTGATCTGGTTCTTGTTCCAGAAGCACGTGACCGCGGCCGACGTGATGGTGATGCCGCGCTCCTTCTCCTGCTCCATCCAGTCGGTCGTCGACGCGCCGTCGTGCGTCTCGCCGATCTTGTGGTTGACGCCCGTGTAGAACAGGATGCGCTCGGTGGTGGTGGTCTTGCCGGCATCGATGTGGGCCATGATGCCGATGTTGCGGACCTTGTTCAGGTCGGTGAGCACGTCAAGTGCCACGGGGTTCCTCCGGATGAAGTTGGAAGGGGCTTGGGGTGTCGGTGGTCGAGTAGGCCGCTCCGCGGCCGTACCGAGACCTCGCGAGGTCTCGGCACGCGGCTTCGCCGCTACCCGACCACCGGAGTGACTACCAGCGGTAGTGGGCGAAGGCGCGGTTCGACTCGGCCATCTTGTGGGTGTCCTCGCGGCGCTTGACCGCGGCACCCAGGCCGTTCGAGGCGTCGAGGATCTCGTTGGTGAGACGCTCGGTCATGGTCTTCTCGCGGCGGGCCTTGGCGTAGCTGGTGAGCCAGCGGAGCGCCAGGGTGTTCGCACGGTGGGGCTTGACCTCGACGGGGACCTGGTAGGTCGAGCCGCCGACGCGGCGCGACCGGACCTCGAGGGTCGGGCGCACGTTGTCGAGGGCCTTCTTCAGGACCGCGACGGCGTCCTGGCCGGACTTGTTCGCGACGTTCTCGAGCGCCTCGTAGACGATGCGCTGGGCGAGGTCCTTCTTGCCGTCGACGAGGATCTTGTTGACGAGCTGGCTGACGACCGGCGAGCCGTAGACCGGGTCGGCGACGACGGGGCGCTTCGGAGCGGGTCCCTTGCGAGGCATTACTTCTTCTCCATCTTCGCGCCGTAGCGGCTGCGGGCCTGCTTGCGGTTCTTCACGGCCTGCGTGTCGAGCGCACCGCGGATGATCTTGTAGCGCACACCGGGGAGGTCCTTCACACGACCGCCGCGCACGAGCACCATCGAGTGCTCCTGCAGGTTGTGGCCCTCACCGGGGATGTAGGCGGTGACCTCGGTGCCGTTCGAGAGCTTGACACGGGCGACCTTGCGGAGCGCCGAGTTCGGCTTCTTGGGGGTGGTGGTGTACACACGGGTGCACACGCCGCGCTGCTGGGGGTTGGCCTTCAGGGCGGGCGCCTTGGTCTTCGTGACCTTGGGCGAGCGACCCTTGCGGACCAACTGCTGAATGGTTGGCACTGCTTCTCCTTGATGGTGCTGCACGGTGACAGCGTTGATGGGTTTCACATCACGACCCACCGGCACCGCCGAGCGGCGCTGCCGTACGTGGTGGGTATGCCGTGGGGGCGTTCCGGCCTCGGCGGCCGGAGCCCTGGTGTGCGCCATGATGAGAACCCGCATCGTGTCCGATCTCCGGCTGGCGGATCGCGGGCATGAACGAGCGCGCGGCAGAGCGCACACCCGATCAATGGTAATCGGGCGTCACGGTGCGGTCAAATGGCGACGGATGCCGCGGGCACGCCCTGAGCGAACGGACGCCGCCCGGCTCAGCCCGGCCAGCCGGGGGCGTCGAGCTCGCGGTCCAGGTCGGCGAGCAGCTCGGCGACCTGCGGCTCCACGAGCCGCTCGACGGCGTTGGCGATCCGCTGCCGGTGCTGGGCGAGTTCGATGCAGATGCGGCGTCCGAGCTGCTTGGCGAACTCGTCGGCGAGGCGGACCTCCTCGCGCAGGGCCTCCTTCTCCTCGGGGGTGAAGGGACGCGGGGCCGGTTCGAAGGCCTCGGCCGCGGCATCCGCTTCGAGCCCCTGGAGGGTGAACAGGAACGGCGAGCCGGGCGTCGGTTCGGGATCGAGGTCGAGGCCGAGGAACTCCGGATCGAGCCCCTCGCCCGCGCGGTAGGGCCGACGCGCCTTGCGCTCCTCGGCGAGGCGGATCTCGCGATGGAGCATCGGCAGGTTGCGGGCCGTGTAGTCGTCGACCGCGCCGTCGATGATGCCCTTCATGCGCATGCTGAACGCGTGCTGCACGGGGTGGGGCACGTCGGTGTCGAGGCCGGCGGCGGCGAGGATCGGCGATCCGAAGCAGCGCGTGCAGAGCCGCACGCGACCGCGGTGCGTGCCCGGCCTCCATCGCGGCAGCCACGCCAGCCAGCGGTCGACCTCGTGGCTCACGCGAGCCTCGACCGAACCCTCCACGCGGTTCACCCTACTGCGGCGGCCCGGCCGCGGCGCCGAACCCGCGAACGGATGTCGCGCGGGACGCGCGCCTCACTCCTCGCCGTCGCGCTCCCACGGCCACTTCGGGCGCTCGACCCCGCCCTGCTGGGCACGCACGGTGACCGCGGCGAGGAGCGCGACCAGGGCCCCCGTGACGGGGATGATCGCCCCGAAGCCCACGGTCATGAACGACAGCGCGAACAGCAGCGAGGCGAGGATCGTGCCCGTGGCGGCCGCGTACGACACTGTCGCCCCGACGACGCCGGCCGCCCAGGTCGCCAGCACCGCGAGGCCCGCGAGCGACCACGGGCGGAGGCCGCGGCCGAGCCCCCGACCCAGCAGCACGAGCAGGGCGATGACGGATGCCGCGACCGTGAGGGGTGCGACGAGTCGCCCCGCCTCGGGGTCGGGGACGGGCTCGACGTCGGCGAGCAGGCTCACGAACCCGAACGCGGCGACGATGAGTGCGACGTGCAGGGCGGCCGCGAATCCCGCGACGGCCCAGGATGAGGTCGAGTTCGTCGCCATGTCCCGAGCCTACGCCCGGGTGCTCGGAGCGCCTCGGCCCGGCGCGACCCGCGCGGCGCGTCGGGCGAGGGAGGCGAGCGCGGCGATCGAGATCGCCGACATCCCCTGGAGCGCCACGATCGCCCCGACCGCCCTCCCGGTCTCGGGGTCGGTCAGCGCGACGGCGCCGGAGGCGATCGCGCCCAGCCCGGAGACGACCGCGAGGGCGGTGAGGCCCCGCGACCGGAGCCGGTCGGCCCGCGGCGCGCGCGCTCGTCCGCGGCCGCCGGTCCCGGCGAGGATCGCCGCGGCGGCGACCGCC
>NZ_LQGY01000038.1 GCF_001620055.1 Agromyces sp. NDB4Y10
CCGCGAGCCCCGAGCCGGTGCGCGCCGAGGAGGTCCGACGCGAGACCGGCGTGCCAGAGACGATCGGCGCCGCGGGCGCCGGCGCGACCGCCGCGTCGAGCACGGCGCCGGCCGCGCCCGCGCCGCCCTCGCCGCAGGCGATCTACGTGCAGGCGCCGGCCGAGCCGAAGCCGCGGGGCAACCGCGGGTTCGGTGTCCTGGTGGGGCTCATCGCCACGGTGCTCTTCGCGATCCTCTACGCGGGCATCTCCTATCTCGTCATCCTGACCCAGTACGCGCCGGACGACGCCGCCCGGGTGCTCGGCCAGTTCCTGGTGCAGCCCGTCTTCTGGATCCCGGTGCTCTTCTTCTTCATCGCCTTCGCGCTCCTCGCGCTGGCGCTGAACCGGGCTGCGTGGTGGACCTGGGCGGTGTTCGGCCTGCTCGTCGCGGTCGTCGTGTACTTCTCCTACATCGGGGCGTCGCTGCTGACCGTGGGAGCGTGGCAGTTCACGCCGCAGGAGGCGGGCGACTTCATCGCCGACCGCTGGCTCGACCCGTACGCGATCATCGCCGCGATCGTCGCGCGCGAGCTGCCGATCTGGTTCGGCGGGTGGATCGCGTCGCGAGGCCGCACGGTGGGCGAGCGCAACCGCCTCGCGCGCGAGGAGTACGAGCGACAGCTCGCAGCGGGTCCGCAGCCCATCTCGTCGTCGCGCTGACCTTCGGCCGGTCACGGCCGGCGCGCTACGCTCGGATGTCGGGTGCACACGGTGAGTGCTCCCCATCGACGTGGCACGCCCAGCCTGCTTGGGTGGCTCCCTGACCCTGCACACCCGAGGAGCGCTGTTGAGCATCACCATGCACGCCGACGAGCCGATCCCCGGCGTCGGCGCCGATGGTCGCCCCGATCCCGCCTACGCCGCCGCACTCGGCCTGCGACCGGCGCCCACCGGCCGTCGGGCGGCCGCGTTCGCCATCGACGCGACCGGCTGGGCGCTGCTGTCGATCCCGGCCGTCATCGCCGCCGTGCAGCTCGTCCCCGTGGTGATGGCGGGTTCCGCCACGGATCTCGGCACCCTCGCCGGCCCGCTCGTGCTCTCCGCGGTCGGGCAGGTGCTGCTCACGGCGTACGGCCTCACCCAGCTCGGCCTGCACGGCCGGCGCGGCATCACCATCGGCAAGGCCTCGCTGGGGCTACGATCCGTGAACGCGGCGACCTTCGCCAGGCCCGGGTTCTGGCGCGTCGTGCTGCGGGTCCTCGTCCTCTGGGCGTCGCAGGTGGTGCTGCCGATCGTCGGCCCGGCGATCTGCTTCGCCTCCGGACTGTGGGATCCGGAGGGACGGGGACGCAGCTGGCTCGACCGCGTCGGGCGCTGCCTCGTGCTCGACGTGCGTCGCGGACTCGACCCGTTCGACGGCAAGGCGCTCCGGTTCGCCCGTCGGCAGGTCGAGTCGGCGCCGTTCGCCGAGCGTCCCGACCTGCCGTCGCTCGCGTCCGACCGCGGGATCGACGAGCGCACGTTCATCCCCGCGGCCCGCTCGAGTTCGGGCGTGGTCGCCGCGCCGCCGGCGTCCCGGCCGGAAGCGACCGTCGGCGCGTGGACGCCGCCGCCCGTGGCCGAGGTCGCGCCCCCGCCCGCCACGACGTCGCCCTCCGCGGCAGGCCCGTCGCCGACGGCGACGCGCGCCTCGGCGACCCTCGTCTTCGGCGACGGCGCCCGGGTGGCGGCATCCGGTACCACCCTGATCGGCCGCGACCCCGCGCGCGCCGACGGCGACCCCGAGCGGGCGCTGCTGCTGCCGGTGGCCGACCCGACCATGGGTCTGTCGAAGACCCACGCCGCGGTGGTCGTCGACGAGCACGGCGTGCACGTCGTCGACCGGTGGTCGAGCAACGGCACGGCGATCGTCGAGGCCGACGGACGCAGCCGGGAGCTCGAGGCCGGCGTGCCGCATCCGCTGCCCGCGGGCGCGTCGGTGCGACTCGGCGGGGTCGAGTTCCGGGTCGAGGAGGTGCGCGCGTGAGGCTCAAGCTCGGGTTCCGCCGGCAGAGCGGGCCGGCGGTCGACGTGGTGGTGACCGCCGACGCGACCGCGACGGTCGGCGACATGGCGCGCTCCATCGCCGATGCCGACCCGGCGTCGGCCCACCTGCCGCGCCACGGCGGACCGCTGACCCTGGCCGTGGCGCCGCCGACCTCGAGCGAGCCCGTCGTCCTCGATCCCGACACGCTCGCCGCCGACGCGCCGATCGGGTCGGGCTTCAACGCGGCCGTGGTCTCGCCGTCGTCGCGGTCGGCCGCTGCGGCGACGCCGGTCGCGATCATGCACGTGCACTCCGGACCGGACGCCGGGCGGGAGTTCCCGCTCCGACCCGGCCACAGCGTGGTCGGGCGCGCCGCCGACGCCGACGTGGTGCTCGCCGACCCGCTCGTCTCCAAGCGCCACGCGCGCATCGAGATCGACCAGGGCGTCGAGGTGGTCGACCTGAACTCGGCGAACGGGCTCATCGTCGACGGCGGGCCGGTCTCCCGCGTGCGCGCGCTCCCGGGCGTGCGCGTCACCATCGGCGACACGGTGGTGTCGTTCGCGATGCTCGCGGGCACGGATGCCGCGGCCGACCCCGTGCTCGAACGCGGCGGCGCGCTCATGTTCAACCGCTCGCCCCGCGTCGAGGCCCGCTACCCGGGCACCGCGCACCCGGAACCGCGCGTGCCGAGCGAGGAGAACCCGCGGCTGTTCCCGTGGCCGATGATCATCTCGCCCGTGCTCATGGGCGTGGCCATCTTCGCGCTGACGGAGCGGCCGATGGCGCTGCTCATCGTGTTCCTGTCGCCGCTGATGCTGGTCGGCAACTACCTCGGCCAGCGGATGGGCAGCGGCAAGAAGCTCAAGCAGGAGATCGAGACGTTCGAGGTGCAGCTGGAGCGGCTGGAGGAGACCCTCGAGCGCGAGCGGCACGTCGAGCGCGAGCGTCGCCACGACGAGGCGCCGCCGGTCGCGACGGTGTACGAGCAGGCCATGCGCCTCGGTCCCATGCTGTGGACCCGGCGTCCGGAGCACTGGAACTTCCTCGCGGTCCGGCTCGGGGTCGGTCGGGCAACGAGCCGCAACTCCGTGCGCGAGTCGGAGACGTCGCAGCCCGGCATCGCCCGGTACGCACGCCAGGTGGACGTGCTGCGCGAGCGGTACGGCGAGATCGACGACGTGCCGGTCGTCGAGCTGCTGCCGAGCGCGGGCGCCGTCGGCGTCGCCGGGCCGGCGAACCTCGCCGCCGATGCGCTGCGCGGGCTCGCCGTGCAGCTGTTCGGCCTGCATGCGCCGAACGACGTGGTCGCCGCGGCCATCGTCGACCCCGGCTGGAGCCGGGAGCTCGACTGGCTCAAGTGGCTGCCGCACGCCTCGAGCGACCGCAACCCCGTCGCGGGCGCCGCGCTGGCCGACAGCGCGTCGGCCGGGGCGGCGCTGCTCAACTCGCTCGAGGAGCTCATCCTCGAACGCCTCGACGCCGCGCCGCAGCGCCGCGGACCGCTCGCCGACGACGAGGGGTCGATGGCGCGCGGGGCGCGCGTGGGCACGCCCGGCGGCATCCGCGACGAACCGCGGCCCGACTCGGCGCTCGTGCTCATCGTCTCGGCCGACGCGCCCGTCGACCGTCCGCGCCTCGTCCAGCTCATCGAGCGCGGGGCGGAGGTCGGCATCCACACGCTGTTCGTCGCGCCGACGGTCGCGTCGCTCCCCGCAGCCTGCCGCACCTTCATCGACGTCGCGGATGGCCTCGATCGGGCCCGCGTGGGGGTCGTGCGCTCGGGCGTCGAGTACGCGGAGGTCGCGGTCGAGGGCGTCTCGATGCGGTACGCCGAGGTGTTCGCCCGGCGCCTCGCGCCTGTGGTCGACGCGAGCACGGTCGTGGAGGACGCGAGCGACCTGCCGAGGAGCGTCTCGATGCTCTCGCTCATCGGCGACGAGATGGCCCGCGACGCCGACAGCGTCGTGGAGCGCTGGCGGCAGAACGCGTCCATCGTCGACCGATCGGGCGCGAAGCTGCCGCGGCTCAAGCGGGCCGGCACGTTGAAGGCCTTCGTCGGTCAGGGCAGCCCCGATGCGATGACGCTCGACCTCCGGACGCAGGGTCCGCACGCCCTCGTCGGCGGCACGACCGGCGCGGGCAAGTCCGAGTTCCTCCAGGCGTGGGTGCTCGGCATGGCGGCCGAGTACAGCCCCGACCGGGTCACGTTCCTGTTCGTCGACTACAAGGGCGGTTCGGCGTTCGCGGACTGCGTCGACCTGCCGCACTGCGTGGGCCTCGTCACCGATCTCAGCCCGCACCTCGTGCGTCGCGCGCTCACGAGCCTCCGGGCCGAGTTGCACCACCGCGAGCACCTGTTCAACCGCAAGAAGGCGAAGGACCTGCTCGAGCTCGAGAAGCGGCGGGATCCGGAGACCCCGCCCGCGCTCGTCATCGTCATCGACGAGTTCGCGGCGCTCGCGGGCGACGTGCCCGAGTTCGTCGACGGCGTCGTCGACATCGCGCAGCGGGGCCGCTCGCTGGGCATCCACCTGATCATGGCCACGCAGCGGCCGGCGGGCGTCATCAAGGACAACCTGCGGGCGAACACCAACCTGCGGGTCGCGTTGCGCATGGCGGACGAGTCCGACTCGCGCGACGTGGTGGGCGACCCGGTCGCCGCGGGCTTCGACCCGGCGATCCCCGGTCGGGGCATCGCGAAGACCGGGCCCGGTCGGCTCGTACCCTTCCAGTCGGCCTACGCCGGCGGGTGGACGAGCGACGCCCCCGCCGAGGCCGACGTCCGCGTCGCCGAGCTGCGCTTCGGGTCGACCACCGTGTGGGAGGTCGCGGGGGAGCGGGACGACGACCTCGACCCGGTCGACCCCGGTCCGAACGACCAGAAGCGGATGGTGCAGACCTTCATCCGAGCGGCGAACACCGCGGCGATCCCCGCGCCGCGTCGTCCCTGGCTCGACGACCTGGCGACGACGGTCGCGCTGGAATCCCTGCCGCAGCGCGGCGACGCCGACGTGGTGTTCGGCCTGGCCGACGTCCCGGAGCGCCAGCTGCAGGCCCCGATGTCGTTCACGCCGGACCGCGACGGCGCCATGCTCGCGTACGGCACGAGCGGGTCCGGCAAGTCCACGCTGCTGCGTTCGCTCGCCGTCTCGATCGGACTGCGCCCCGATCTCGGACCGGCCGAGGTGTACGCGCTCGACTTCGGCTCCGGCGCGCTGCGCTCCCTCGAGATGCTCCCGCACGTCGGCTCGGTCGTGCCGGGCGACGACGCCGAACGCGTCCAGCGGATGCTGCGCACCCTCGATGCGCTCCTCGACCGGCGCGGCCGGGCGTTCAGCGAGGTGAACGCCGCCAGCCTCACCGAGTACCGGGAGCTCACCGGCATCCGCGAACCCCGCGTGCTGCTGCTCATCGACGGCTTCGCGCAGTTCAAGGCCGACTGGGACTCCACGACCGTGCGCATGCCCTTCTACAACGTCGTGATGCGCCTGCTCGGCGAGGGCCGCCCGCTCGGCGTGCACGTCGTCGCGACGGCCGACCGCGCGGGCGCCGTGCCGACGGCGGTGAGCGCCAACGTCACCAAGCGCATCGTGCTGCGGCTGTCCGACGAGTCGGGCTACCAGGTGCTCGGCGTGCCGAAGGACGTGCTCGACGACCGGTCGGCGCCCGGACGCGCCATCGTCGACGGCTTCGAGACGCAGCTCGCGGTGCTCGGCGGCACGGCGAACGTCGCCGAGCAGACGAAGGCGCTCGAGGCGCTCGCGAGCCGGCTGCGCGCCAAGGGTGCGCACGAGGCCGAACCGGTGCGGGCGCTGCCCACGGCCTTCGCACCGGGCGAGCTGCCCGCCGAGGTGGCGGGGGAGCCGGCCCTCGGCCTCGCCGACGACACGCTCGCCCCGATCGGCTTCGAACCGGTCGGCACGTTCGCGATCACAGGTCCGCCCCAGAGCGGGAAGACGACCGCGATGCGCGCCGTGATCGATGCCGTCCGGCGGCACGACCCGGACGTGCGCCTGTTCCACCTCGCGGGTCGACGCCCGCAACTGGCCGACCACGCCGAGTGGACGCGCAGCGCGGTGACCCCCGACGAGGTGAAGGCGCTCGCGCGCGAACTCGTCGACGTGATCGGCGACCCGACGGTGCCCGGCCGGTACGTGATCGCCGTCGAGAACGTGACGCAGTTCGCCGACTCCGAGGCCGAGCGGCCGCTGAAGGAGCTGTTCCAGGCCGTGAACCGCAGCGAGCACTTCCTCGTCGGCGACGCCGACGTGGCCTCGCTGTCGAGCGGGTTCGGCTTCGTCGGCGACTTCAAGGCGGGACGCCGCGGCGTGGCGCTCCGCCCGGACGCCTACGACGGGGATGCGGTGTTCAAGACCCCGTTCCCCAAGGTCAAGCGCAGCGACTTCCCGGAGGGTCGCGGGTTCTTCGTCCAGAACGGCCGGGCGACGCTCGTGCAGCTGCCGCTGTCCGGCTGAGCCCGCCGCCGCCGGGTGGGGAGTGCTCCCCATGGCCCCTGCGGGGCGGCATCCGTATGGTGGTGATCACCGTCCGCAGTCGCGGGCACGCATCCCGAACGATGGAAGAGGTTTCACGATGGCCGCAGATTTCGGCGCTTCGTACGGCGAGATGGAGGCGATGGCGAACAAGCTCGCCGACGCTCGCGATGACATCCAGGGGCAGCTCGACCAGCTGAAGAGCTCGGTCGACACCCTGCTCGGCAACGACTTCAAGACGCAGCACGCGTCCGGCAAGTTCGGCCAGGGCTACGAGGAGCTCACCACGGGCCTGAAGAACGCCGTCGACGGCATCGGCGAGATGGGCGAGGCCCTGCGCGGCATGATGCAGGCGATCCAGGACCTCGACCAGCAGCTCGCGGGTCGCTGATCCCGCGCGGCCGCGACGACGGGAGACCGTCGTCGCGGCCGCTGCCGTTCGTCCCAACCCGAACCGAGAGGAACATCACGTGTCCGACGGCGTCGAGATCCCCTACGAGCTGCTCAACGAGCTCAACGGGTCGCTCAAGCGCATCGCGGTCGAGTTCGACCGCGCCGGCGCGCGCTCGGTCGCGCTCGAGTCCGCGATCGGCACCCCGTGCGGGCGGTCGGGGCTGCGCACCGCGGCCGACCGATTCGAATCGGAGTGGGACGACAAGCGCGAGACGCTCAAGCAGGACGTCCTGGCCTTCCAGGAGCGCGTCGACGCGATCGGGCGCGCGTGGCGCGACTGGGACCGCGAGGCGGGCGCGTCGCTCGACGTCGACGCCGAGGCGTCGGCGTCCGGGTCGGGGGGTCGCTGATGGACCGGTCGCCTGCGGGCCGGGAGATCCGGCGGATCCAGGGCGATGCCGCCGGCATCGAGGCGCGCGGCGCCGAGATGGAGACGCTCGGCGCCGAGATGCGCGAGTCGGCGGCGCTGCTGCGCTCCATCGTGGACGGGGCCCGGGGCAAGGGCTACTCGATCGAGGACCTCAAGGACGACGTCGGCGACCTGCACGTCGACCTGGGCCGCGCCGGCGAGCGGTACGAGCCGAGCGGTCGGGTGCTCCGCCACTACGGGCGCACGCTCGGCGAGGTGCAGCCGACGATCGACGACGTGGTCGAGACCTGCGATGAGCTCTGGGCCCGGTACACGGCCGCCCGCGATGCCCACGCGGATGCCGCCGCCAGGCCGCCGGAGCCGGATGCCACTCCCGAGCAGCTCAGCGCGGGGGAGGAGGCGGTCGCGGGCCTGCGCTCCGATCGCGAGCGCGCGTACGACGCGTGGCTCGTCGAGGCGACACGCTACGACGCACCCTACGACACGTGGGACGCGGCCTACGAGACCGCCCTCAGCGGCCTGGAGGACGCGAACGAGCGCGGTGTCAGCGATTCGTTCTGGGACGACGCCCTGCCGGTCATCGAGGCGATCTCGACGGTGCTGGCGGTCGCCGGGGTGGTGCTCGCCGTCCTCGCCATCGTCGTGGGCGCGCCGCTCTTCCTCCTGCTCGGTGCGATCGTCGGCATCGCCGCGCTGGCGACGACGATCTGGAAGGTCGCGCGTGGCCGGGGCGGCGCGTTCGACATCGCCATGGCGGTGGTCGGCATCATCCCGTTCGGCCGGCTCGCCAAGCTCGGCCAGCTGGCCGACGGCTGGTCGGGCGCCGGGCGGTTCCTGTCGGGCTTCGGCTCCGACATGGTCGGGTTGACGGCGCTCCGGGAGGTCCGGGCGTGGCGGGGGTTCGTCGACGTGATGCGCGGTCCGGTCGTCAACTCCGCCGGCAACCTCACGCAGAGCCGCGGCATCCTGCAGCGCATGGGCGCCTTCGCCGACGACATGTCCGCGCTGCGCTACACGGGACCCTCGGGCTGGGCGGCGCGGATCACGGGCGGCACGAGCGGCTCGATCGCCGAGGGCCTGTCCGAGGCCTACGCGCGCTCCGGCGCCGCCGTGACCAACCGCGTCGACGGCGCGCTGCGCGGCACCGTCCTCGACGGCGTGCAGCACGGCGGCTCCGGCGTCGATGCCGCCCTCAACGTGGTCGATTCGATCGGCAAGCCGCTCTACGGCGCCTACGAGCTGGGCGGGCAGGCGTTCGACGCGCTGACCGACCCGGTGGATCGCTGGAGCAGCGAGCTGGCGGCGCGATGACGGGCGGGGCTGACCGCAGGGCGATCCGGCTGGACTACGAGGCGAAGTGGTTCCTGCCCGTGCCGACGGCGTTCCCCTCCGACGGCGCGGACGACGCGACCGCCTGGGTCGATGGCCTGCTCGCCGAGCACGAGGTCATGGAACCGTGGCGCGACCCGTCGCGCCGCGCCGACCTGCGCGAGCTGCTCCTGGCCCAGCACGCCGACCTCGCCGGTCACGGGGGGATCGCCCTCTGGTACTGCCCGTTCGGCCTGCCCGCGTCGGGCGTCGTCGAGATCGCGGTCGAGGATCGGGAGGGCCGGCCGGCCGATCCGCGCGCCGAGCTCGCCGGCCTCCGGGGCGACCTGCCGGTGCGACCCGTCGACGTGCGTGCGCGGGGGCTCGGACCGGGGGTCGGGTACGCGCGCGTGTTCGAGGCGGGCGAGCCGACGACGGATGCCGCAGCGCCCCGCATCGCCGAACTCGGCTACGTCTTCACCCCCGATGCCTGCGCCGTGGCCGTGCGCGCGCGAAGCGCCGATCCGTCGGTGGTCGGCGCCCTCTCCGAGCAGCTGTGGCGGCTCGTCGACTCGGTGGTGCTCTCGTGACCCTGCCCGCGGGCGTCGCCGAGGCCGTCGAGCGCCACCCCGAGCTGCCGCCGTTCCGACTGCTCCTCCCGGCGGGCTGGACGCGCCACCTCCCGACGGACGACGAGGAG
Organism: Agromyces sp. NDB4Y10; assembly: GCF_001620055.1. Taxonomy (GTDB): domain Bacteria; phylum Actinomycetota; class Actinomycetes; order Actinomycetales; family Microbacteriaceae; genus Agromyces; species Agromyces indicus. Next base: position 9,335 of record NZ_LQGY01000038.1, read on the forward strand.
CGCGAGTTGCTGGCGCGCATGCGCGAGCGCATCCGTCCGCTCGGGCGTCCGGACCTGGAGTTCCAGCTGACGGCGGGGACCAAGGCGGCCTTCCGCGAGCTGCGCGCGAAGGACGGCATCGCGATGTACCTGCCCACCGAGGTCGGCGAGTCGACGGCGGTGCCGATGTCGATGAGCGCCTGCCGCATCACGGGCCCGGACGGGCGGCCGCTGGACGGCCAGGTCGCCGAGCTGTTCCGACGCCACGGCGCGGAGTTCCTCGGCGACGACCGCACGATCGTCCGCTGGCGTCGCACGTTCGCGACCCTGCCAGGGCTCGAGCGCGTCGGCACCGAGCAGGTCAACCACCTGGTCCCCGTTCCCGGCACGGGCCGGCGCGTCGGCGTCCTGCTGTCCACGGCGATCCTCCGCGATCCGGGCGATCCGGTCGAGGGCATCGACCTCGACGCGCTCGTCGCCTTCGCCGACGCGATCGCGAGCACCTTCGCGTGGGCGCCGTCGCGCGGAGCCGCCGGTGATTGAGCCGGCGGACTGGGCGACGGCGACGCCCGGCGGACGCGACGCGGCCCGGGTGCTCGGCGAACTCGACGCGCTCGTGCTGCGTGATCACCCGGAGGTCCGGTCGCGGGTGGCCGAGCGAGCGGATGCCGCGGTCGAGGCCGCCCGTCGGGCCGCTGCCGGCGGACGGCCGCGTCGCTCCGCGGCGGACGAGCTCGCCCGCGCCGCGAGCGCTGCCGAGCG
>NZ_LQGY01000039.1 GCF_001620055.1 Agromyces sp. NDB4Y10
GGCCCGCCGCGCCCCGCGGGCGCGGACGACGCGCTGACGCGGGCTCGCGGCATCCGCCGGAACGCCCGCTGCCGGGCGGTCGTCGTCGCGCCCGCTCGCGTCGCCCGTGCCCATCAGCTCGCCGCGGCCTCCGCCGGCTCCGCCTGCGCCTTCCCGAGCACCGCGGCAACCCGCTCGGCCACCGACTCCGGGTCGCCGAACAGCTCGAAGCTGTGCACGCGCAGGTAGTGCCACCCGAGTCGGCGCAGCACGTCGGGCCGCAGGCGCAGCGACTCGCGGAGGCTCTGCCCGGCGAGCGCCGGATCGGTCTCGACCACCACCGCGCGGCCGGCGTGCGCCGCCGCGAGCGACAGCGTGCCGCGGTGTCCGACGCTCACCCGGATGCCGCGCCGCTCGAGCCGCGTCGCGAGGTCGACGAGCATGGGGTCGCCGCGACCGCGGTCGCGCAGGCCGTCCTTCTGCTCCTCCGTGTGCGAGAGCACGCTCGCGAGGGCCACCACGCCGTGCCGCTGCCGGCCGTCGTCGATGTCCTCGGGCCGGAACGCCGACACGATGTCCATCGACCGCCGGGCGCGGGTCATCGCGACCGCGAGCAGGCGCTCTCCCCCGGGCTCGCCGAGCGAGCCGAAGTTCGACAGCAACCGGCCGTGCGGGGTGCGCCCGTACCCGATCGAGAAGATGACCCGGTCGCGGCTCTGGGCGACGGCCTGCTCGAGCGTGAGCACCGTGAACGGCTCCGCGCGGTCGCGCAGGATGAAGTCCGACAGGTCGGTGCGCTTGGCGAACGCGGCGAGCACCGACTGGTGCACGCGGGCGGCGTGGCGGGCGCTCGCCGTGATCACCATGAGCGACTCGCGGGGCCGCTTCACGGCGTGCTCCATGACGAGCTCGACGACCTTGCCCACCTCGGCGTCGAGGCTCTCGACCGTGCCCGTCACGGGATCCGGCAGGCCGTTGCCCCGCACGTAGTGCAGGCCGAGGCTGCCGTGGCCGAGGAAGCTCCCCGCCCAGGGCATCGACACGATGCGCCCGCCGTAGAAGCGCCGGTTGACGAGCTCGGCCAGGTCTTCGCCGCCCGCTCGGTAGCTGCGGGTGAGCGTCAGCGTGGGCAGGAGGTCGGCGAGCCGGGCGAGCGCCGAGTCCGCGTGGAGGGCGTCGACGTCGTCGGCATGCGCCGCGCCGTCGGGTTCGCTGCGGATGGCCGTCTCGAAGCGGGTCGGCGTCTGCGTCACGGGGTCGCCGAACGCGACGACCTGCGTCGCGCGTCGGATGGCGCCCAGGTTCTCGGCGATCGTCGTCGCGCCCGCGTCGACGAGGATGACCGTGTCGAAGGGGATGGCGTCGTCGATCGCGGGCACCTCGTACGGCGAGGACAACCACACGGGCGCGAGCGCGCGGAACAGGTGCGGCGCCTCGCGGTGCAGGCGGTCGGGCCGGACCCGGTCGCCCCGCAGCATCCGCCGCAGTCGCTCGGCCTCGTCGGGATGGTCGACGAGCGCGACCCGCCAGGCCTCGGACAGGCGCCACGCGAGGAGCGGTCCGGCGGCCGACGCGTGCGCGTCGTCGACGAGCCGGAAGTCGGCCTCGAGGCGATCGAGCACCGTCGTGTTCGCGCCGAGCAGCGCACGGTCCGAGCCGAGCATCGTCTCCAGGACCGACTGCCACCAGGCGAGGTCGAGCTCGGATGCCACGAGGTGCTCGGGAACGTGCCGACGGGCCAGGTCGACGAGGAGCGGGTCGAGGCCGAGGTCGCGCAGACGCTGCAGCAGTGCGGTGCGCTCCTGGAGGTTGTGCAGCACCTCCGACTCGGCGGCGAGGCCGACGAGCGTGGCCTCGAGGTCGCGGAGCGGCCGGGCCGCGAGGCGGCGCGGCGTGCCGTCGAGCCCGAGCGGCACGTCGAGCGCCTGCAGGTCGGACGCGACCGTGTGGAACGCCACGTGCACGTCGTCGAGGCCGACGGGGACGCTGGGCACGGCGCCCGCCTCGGAGTACCGGTGCCACAGCGTGCGCTGCTGCTGGATGCCGCGGAGCGCCGCGTTGAGGTCGCCGACGTGCACCCCGGGGCGCACGTACTCGAGCGCGAGTCGCTTCAGCCGCCGGCGGTTCGTTCCCGACATACCGGTCTCGCGCCGGGGCGCGGTCGCCGCGATGAGTTCGCCGAGCGGACGGTCGTACACCGCCGGGAGGAACTTGTCGAGCGTGTCGCGCACGTCGTGCAGCAGCCGGAGGAACACGCCGAGCTCGGCCACCGACTCGAACTGCCGCAGCCGCGTCTGCCCGATGAGCTGCCGGGCCCGCTCGAGCAGTCGCGGCACGTCGGTGCTGCTCAGGCGCTTCGCGAGCTCGTGTGCGGCCGACGCCTCCTCGGAGGTCTCGAACGAGGCGCCGTACCACGGCGAGTCCCCGGGGCCGTAGCGGAACTCGCCGAGCGTGGCGGCCCGCACGAGGTCGGCCGCGGCGGCCTCCCGTCCCTTCGCGAGCGCGACGAGCGAGTCGCGATCGAGTCGAGACGTGGTGTCGGGCGGCGTGGGCAGCGCGGCGAGTCCGGCCAGCGCGGTGAGGGCGTCGAGCACCGAGACGCCGAGCTCGGGATCGGTCCGCGTGAGGGCGTGACGGTAGTCGAGGAGCACGCGACGCAGCCGCACGAGCGCGTCGTCGACGTCCGCGATCCGCGGCTGCTCGGCCTTCTCGTTGCGCGAGATCGACTGGATGAGGTCGCGGCGCAGGCCCGAGGTGGTCACGGCGAGCCCGCCGAGCCCGACCTGTCCCAGGCGGTGCGCGATGCCGTCGAGGCTCGCGCGGCGGGCGCCCACGACGAGGACGCGCCGGTCGTTGGAGACGAGCGCGCCGATCGCGTTGACGATGGTCTGGGTGCCGCCCGTGCCCGGGAGCGTCTTGACCACGAGCGAGGCGCCCTGCTCGATCCGCGCGATGACCTGCTCCTGCTCGGCGTCGGCGTCCAGGAGGAGCCGGTCGGTCGAGGGCGGGCGCTCGTCCTGCGGGACGATGCGCGGCGGCTCGAGGGGCCGGGCGACCTCCGTGCGGGCCGAGGGGTTGCCGGCGATCGCGTCGATGACCGGATGCTCGAGCCGCGCGGCATCCGCCCCCATGGCCGGGCCGACCTCGGCGAACGAGGAGACGACGAGGCGCGGGGCGACGTGGAAGTGCGGCAGGTGGGAGGTGAGGCCGCGAAGCCGGTCGATGACGGGCTGGGGCTTGAAGACGCCGTTGGTGATCGCGAGCGCGACGAACGCGTCGGCGTCGAGCGTGATCTGGAAGCGGTCGTGGAGCTCGCGCGCGAGGGCCGGGTTGAGGAACGGCTGGCCCTTGAGCTTCAGCTCGAAGTCGCGACCGTACCGACGGATGGCGAGGGGCCGGAGCAGCACGGGCGCGAGGAAGTCCTCGCCCTGGTCGTGCCACGAGGCGAGGCCGATCGCGAGGTGCACCGACTCGATGCCGCGCACCGACCGGAGCTCGATGCCCTTCTGCGTGATCTCGGCGGCGGCGAGCCGGGCGTTGCGGAGGGCGAGCTCGTCGCGGATCAGGCTCGACAGCAGTGTGGAGTTGCCCGTGATGAACTGCGGCAGGCCGCCCGGGTGCGTCGTCGAGAGCTCGATGCGCGTGCGCGCCGAGTCGTCGAAGTGGATGAGCGGCGACCGGCCGCCGAGCTCGCGCAGTTCCGCATGCCAGCGACGCCAGCTGGGCTCCGCGATGTTCGACGCGGTCACGCCGGGCTCGCCGACGGACACCGCGTGGGGCGCCGCGGGGTCGCGATGGAAGGCCGAGGGCCCCGGCGAGCCGGGGGCGGCGTCCTCGGCCTCGTCCTCGAGGAACCCGTCCCCGCTGTCGTTCCGATCGAGCCGTTGCACACCGACACCATACGGCCCGGTTGCCGGATCGCTCGGAGCATCGCCGCGCACGGCGCTATTTGAATACCCACGGGGTATGAAATACCATCGGGGTATGCCTGTGAAGTCGACCACCCCCGCCGAGGCGCACGCCGCCGCCGACCTCTACCTCCTCGACGTCCGCGAACCCGATGAGGTCGCGCAGGCCCGCGTCGAGGGCGCGCACCACATCCCGCTCGGGTCCCTCGTCGACCGCCTCGACGAGGTCCCGCGCGACCGCACGGTGCACGTCATGTGCCACGCGGGCGGGCGCAGCGCCCGCGCCGCCGCCTACCTCGACGCCCAGGGCATCGAGGCCGTGAACGTCGAGGGCGGCATCGCCGAGTGGCACCGCACCGGCCTGCCCGTCACGATCGGAGGAATCGCATGAGCATCGCCTCGGAGTCCACTCCGAAGTCCGACGCCCAGCGCCGCATCGCCAATCGGTTGAAGCGCGCGCGCGGCCAGCTCAACGCCGTGATCGAGGCCGTCGAGTCCGGCGCCGACTGCCGCACCGTCGTGAACCAGCTCGCCGCCGTCTCCAGCGCCCTCGATCGCGCCGGGTTCGCCGTGATCTCCACGGCGATGCGCGACTGCGCGACCGACCCGGAGGGCGCCGGCGAGGGCGACCGGCTCGATTTCGACGAGCTCGAGAAGCTCTTCCTCTCGCTGTCCTGACCGCGGGCCCCGGCCGGTTCGCCCCGCGACGACGACGGCCGCCGATCGATGATCTCCGATCGGCGGCCGTCGCGTGCCCGAGGGTGCGCCGGATCGGCGCCCCGGCGTCAGACGAGGGAGGACAGTTCGAGTCCGTGCGCCTTGGCGACGCCCTCGTTGGTCAGCTTGCCGGCCGTGGCGTTCAGCCCCTTCGCCAGTGCCGCGTCGTCGGCGAGCGCGGCCTCCCAGCCGCGGTCGGCGATCTTCAGCACATACGGCAGGGTCGCGTTGGTGAGGGCCGGCGTCGACGTCGCCGGCACGGCGCCCGGCATGTTCGCGACGCAGTAGTAGATGGCTTCGTGCACGCGGAACGTCGGCTCGGCGTGGGTGGTGGGGCGCGAACCCTCGAAGCAGCCGCCCTGGTCGATGGCGATGTCCACGAGCACGGCACCGCGCTTCATGGTGGAGACCATCTCGTCGGTGACGACCTTCGGCGCCGCCGCGCCGGGCACGAGCACCGCGCCGATGACGAGGTCGGCGTCGCGGACCTGGCGCGCGATCTCGTAGGGCGACGACGCGAGCGTCTTGATGCGGTGCTCGTACCGCGCGTCGAGCTCCCGGAGCTTCGGCAGCGAGATGTCCATGACGGTGACGTCGGCGCCGAGGCCGAGGGCCGTCGCGGCGGCCTGCTCGCCGGCGACGCCGCCGCCGATCACGAGGACCTTCGCCGGGGCGGTGCCGGGCACGCCCGCCAGCAGGACGCCGCGGCCGCCCTTCGAGGCGTGCAGCTCGGCGGCGCCGACCTGCGGCGCCAGGCGACCGGCGACCTCGCTCATCGGCGTGAGGAGCGGCAGGGAGCGGTCGGGAAGCTGCACGGTCTCGTAGGCGATCGCGGTGACGCCGGAGTCGAGGATCGCGCGCGTCAGCGGCAGGTCGGCCGCGAGGTGCAGGTAGGTGAAGAGCGTGAGGTCCTCGCGCAGGTAGCCGTACTCGGAGGCGACCGGCTCCTTCACCTTCAGCACGAGCTCGGCCGCCCACGCCTCGGCGGCCGTCTCCACGATGTGGGCACCGGCGGAGCGGTACTCGTCGTCGTGGTAGCCGGCGCCGGCGCCGGCGCCGGCCTGGATGTCGACGCGGTGACCGCGCTGGGCGAGCGCGTGCGCTCCGGCCGGCGTCATCGCGACGCGGAATTCGTTGTTCTTGACCTCAGCGGGCACGCCGATGTGCATGGTTTCTCCGAATGCTGTGTGGACTGGTCCTTCCATCGTCGCCTGTCGTTCGCCGGAACGGAAGTGAAGCCGCATGTCGTTCGGTAGACTTGCGGCATCCGTCTCGAAAGTTCGAAGGAGGGCTCGGCCGTGACCGATCTGCCGCAGTTCAGCGAACCCGCCCGCGTCGTCCTCGACGACATCGACCGGCAGATCATCGCGCGACTCCACGCGAACGCCCGCATCCCCAACGTCGACCTGGCCCGCGAGGTCGGCGTCTCGCCGTCGACCTGCCTCGCCAGGGTGCGAGCGCTGCGGGAGCGCGGCGTGATCACGCGCTACACCGCGGAGATCAACCCCGCGGCTCTCGGCTACACCCTCCAGGCGCTGATCTCGGTCCGCATCCGCCCCGGGGCCCGGCACCTCATGGAGCAGATCTCCGACGAACTGCGCGGCGAGCCCGAGGTGGCGCAGCTGTTCTTCCTCGGCGGCAGCGAGGACTTCCTCATCCACGTGCGCGTCCGCGACAGCGAGCACGTGCGCCAGTTCGTGCTGAAGAACCTCTCCGCGAATCCCGCCGTCGCCCTCACCGAGACCAACCTCGTGTTCGAGCACCACACGGCGAACTCCGCGGGGCTGCGCACCGTGCTCTGACCGCGCGCGCTCAGGTGCCGACGGGCAGGATCTCGCCGAGGTCCAACCCCTGCGGCGCCTCGAGCTGGTCGTAGGTGCAGCTCTCGGGCGTGCGATCCGGTCGCCACCGGCGGAACTGGGCGGTGTGACGGAACCGGTCCCCCTCCATGTGGTCGTAGGCGACCTCGACGACGAGCTGGGGACGGAGCGGCACGAACGAGAGGTCCTTCCCCGCGCTCCATCGGCTCACCGCGCCCGGCATCCGGCCCGTCCGATGCGCCTCCTCGTCGGCCCACTCCCCCCAGGGATGCCGCGACAGGTCCTCCTCCACGAACGGAGCCAGCTCATCGACGAGTTCGCGCCGTCGCGCCATCGGGAACGACGCCGCGACGCCCACGTGCTGCAGCCGGCCGTCGGCGCCGTACAACCCGAGCAGGAGCGAACCCACGACGTCGCCGGACTTGTGCCAGCGGTACCCCGCGACGACGCAGTCGGCCGTGCGCTCGTGCTTGATCTTGAACATCGTGCGGCGGTCCGGCTCGTACGTGCCATCGAGCGGCTTGGCGACGACCCCGTCGAGCCCCGCCCCCTCGAAGCGCTCGAACCAGTCGCGGGCTTCGACCGGGTCGCCCGTCGACGGCGTCACGAAGACCGGGTCGGATGCCGCGGCGAGCGCTTCCTCGAGCCGCGCCCGCCGCTCCGAGAACGGGCGCCCGGTGAGATCGTCGTCGCCGATCGCGAGCAGATCGAACGCGACGAACGACACGGGCGTCTGCTCGGCAAGCAGACGCACGCGGCTCGCCGCCGGATGGATGCGCTGCTGCAGCGCGTCGAAGTCGAGTCGGCCGTCGCGGACGAGGATGATCTCGCCGTCGACGACGCAGCGCTCCGGCAGGTTGGCGCGCAGCGCGTCGACGAGCTCGGGGAAGTACCGGGTCATCGGTCGCTCGTTCCGGCTTCCGAGTTCGACCTCCTCGCCGTCGCGGAAGACGATCGTGCGGAAACCGTCCCATTTCGGCTCGACGTGGCCGACATCCGGGATCTCCTTGACCGACTTGGCGAGCATCGGCTTCACGGGCGGCATCACCGGCAGGTCCATCCGACCATCATGCGCCCTGGGTGCGTCACCGCGCAGCCGTCGACGTGGGACACCGGGCCGGGTAGCATCCGCCTCTCGAACGGTCAAGGGACTCCCCGGGGATGTCCCCACCGCGTACCGTCGAAGACGGCGGTCGCGCACGGGGGGTGCCGACCTGCCGCCGAGAAGGGGATGACGATGTCCGACCCGCAGAGCGGCGACCCGGAGACGGAGCGCGAACTCGACGCCGCCGTCGCCGAGGCCGAACGCCATGCCCGCGCCGAAGAGGACGCGGATCCGAACGAACAAGTCGCCGTGCAGGACGAATCCGGCGAGATCACCGAGGAGCCAGCACAATGACGTCGCTACTCGAACCAGACCAGGAGACGCCGACCGCGGAGGGACCGCTTCCGTCGATCGGGATCTGGTGGCCCATGCTCGAGGCACCGCTCCAGCGGGAGATCCTCGAGCACCCGACCGCACCGCTGCGCATGAGCGTGGTGCGGCGCATCTACGACCTGTGCGAGCTCGACGACCGGCCCGTGCCCCGGTCCGGGGTCCGCCTCGGCCCGAACGAGCGGGCGTACATCGCCGGATGGGTGCACGCCGTCGACTGGACCTGATGGGCGCATGAGAACACGCCGACCCCGGCTCGCGCAAGATCTTGTCGCGTCGGATCGGAGGCGGATAGACCTGTACGCATGGAGCGGATCCACTACGCCGGGGGCGTGCTGCTGACCGGGAGCGACATCGCCGGCGCGGTGGTCGACTACGCCGCGGCGCTCGCGGCGCGTCGCACCGCGGCATCCGTCGACATCCCGGTCCGCGTCGCGGACGGGCGCACGAGCCGCGCCCACATGCTCATCGGACCCTCCAGCCAGCTGGTCACCGAGCCGATCGAGTCCGACCTCGACGAGCTCGTCGACGAGGACCTCGTCACGGCGCTCCGGATCGCGACCACGGCGCTCGAGACGACGCGCCCGGTCATCGGCGCGACGGGGCCCGACGACCTCATCGACGACGGCGACACGGACGCCCTCGACTGGCCGCCTATCACCTGACCGGCTCGACGGCGTGCCGTCAGTCGACCTCGAGCGGCGTGTCGGACCGATCGGACACCTCGCCGCGCCGCGCCGGGTCCCCGTCCCCGTCGTCCGACGGAATCGGGATGATGCTGACCGGGATGCCCGGTCCGACGAGCAGGTCGGCCGGCTGCGGACGCCCCTCGCCGAAGTTGACCGTGATCCACCGCGGGGTGCCCGTGGCGAACGCCTCCTCGATGGCCGCCTTGAGGGCCTCGACGTCGGCCTGGCCCACGGAGTACTGCGCGCCGTCGTACATGATGTTGACCCGCTTCACGATTCGTTCCCTCCCGCGTGGTTCGCCGAATCGTGCTCGGTGCGCGCCTCGGGCTCGGGCACGAGGACGAGACCTCCCGGCGAGTTCGCGGTGGACATGAGCGCATCGACCCAGGCGCGGTTGATCGACGGCTGCCGGCCCCCGGCGTACTTGAACACCAGCGAGATCCGCGGATGGAGCCAGAGCGTGCTGCGCCCGTCGCCGATCGCCGGATCGTCGCGCCAGCTGAAGTAGAAGGACTCGCCGCGACGCAGCTTCGCGCCGATCACGAGCTGCAGGTGCGCGAGCACCCGATCGTCGAAGTCGACGCCGAGCGTCGAGTCGTACGTGAGCTTTCCCACGAGTACCTCCGCGCTCAGTTCCGGGCCCACGCCGGTCCCGTGTGGCAAGGATATCGCCCGGTGGAGTCCCAAGACAGGGGCTTGCCTCGCCGCTCCGCCGGTGTCAAGCCTCTGGCCCGGGTGCCCGAGGTCGCGTAGGAAGGATGGGGAGGGATGCACCCGCGTCCCAGCCGAGGAGGGTGATGACGATGACGACGCACCACGGCACGACGGCCCGACCGGTCGTCGAGGTGGTCCCGCTGACCCCGACCACCTGGCGAGTGTGCGACTCACGCCGAGACGGGGAGACGAAGCGGATCGTCGGCTACATCACGACGGCCCAGGACGGGTTCGAGATGCTCTGGATGCGGCCGCGCCCGGGCGTCATGTACCGCTACGACACCTTCGACGACGCCGTGGATGCCACGGCGACCCGACTGCGGCTCCTGCGCAGCTGAGCCGCACCGGATCGGTGCCCCTGGAGGGACTCGAACCCCCAACCCTTTCCTTAGGACGGAACTGCTCTTCCATTGAGCTACAGAGGCTGACCGCACGAGTCTACCGGCCCCGTGCGGGCCGGGCGGCCCGGGCAGGGTGGCACGCGCGCGCCTCGGACCGGAGCGTCGACGTCGCTCAGTTGTAGCCGAGCACGACGATCGCGGAGGTCGCCGGGGCGAGCTCGTCGACGAAGGCGATCTCGTCGGTCCGGTCGTCGTCGGAGGGCTGCGTCATCGCGGTCACCTGCTTCTTCCGTGGGGGATGCCGGTCAGGCTAACCGCCCGCGGCCGGCGAGGTCATTGGCCGGAACGTCCAAGTTCCGTACCGCGATTCGCCATGATGTCGCACGGTCGCCGGTCGGCGCACGCCGGCTCAGGCGGGCGGATACAGGTACAGGGCGTCGCCGACCGAGATCGTGCGCCGGTGGTACGAGTGGTCGGAGTTCCAGTTGTACTCCTCGATCGTGACCGTGCCGTCGCCGTTCACCGCCTGCACGTACGCGACGTGGTTGTAGGGGAACCACGCCACCGCGCCGACCACCGGCTCGCTGCTCGTCGGCCAGCCCTTCGAACGCCACGAGTCGGCCCACGTCCAGGCGCTGCCGGAGGCGAGGTTCGACCAGTCCCACTTCCACGGCGCGCCGTACACGCCCGCGTCGCGGTTGAGCCGCCACGCGACGAAGTCGACGCATTCGCGGTAGTAGTACCGGAGCGGGGAGAGCCCGCCGCCGTAGTCGTCGGGCGTCTCGTACCACCACGGGTAGTCGTCGCCCTCGGCCTGCTGCGCGACCCGGGCGTAGTCCCCCGTGGCTGCCCGGGAGGCGAGCTCTGCGGCGCGAGCCTCGGCCTCCGCCTCGGCGGCCGCCGCGGCCGCGGCGTCGATCTCGGCCTTGGTCGTGACCGCGTAGCCGTCGGTGGACAGCGTCGCCCCGCCGGCATTGACGGACACCTCGACCGCCTGGGCCTCGGCCACCGACAGGCTGAACTGGGTCGGCCCGCCGGGCAGTCGGCCGCCCGGCAGGAACGCGTAGGCCGGCAGTGCGAGCGTGCCGACGAGCGCGGGCACGATCAGCACGGTGGCCGCGACCCGGGCCGGGCCGTTGCGGCGAGCGCGGCGGGCAGCCGGCGCTGCGGCCGGCCGTGCCGGCACGAGGTGGGCGTCGTCGCGGACTCGCCGGACGCCGGGGCGTCGCTCGGTCCGCCGTCTCGGCCGGGTGGGGGGCTGGCCGATCGCGTCGTCACCGTTCAAGGGTCGTGAACCTCCGGGACCCGCGTCCGGAGGGCTCCGGATGCGGGAGGCGTACAGGTCGCGGAGAGGGGGGTCGCTCCGGACTCGTACCACCATAGGGCACGGCTCCGAGCCGTGCCAGCGTCCCCGTCGCGGCGTGCCGCGAGGTCGGGCGGCGTCAGGCGGCCTGTCCGAGGAAGTCGCTCCACTGCGGCAGGGGGCGCTCGAATCCGCGCACGACCCAGCCGCGTCCGTGCGGCATCCGCGGCGTGATGCGGAGGTCCCAGCCCATCTCCGCCGGCGTGTGGTCGCCCTTGGCGTTGTTGCAGCGCAGGCAGCACGCCACCAGGTTCTCCCAGGTGTCGCGGCCGCCGCGGGAGCGCGGGAGCACGTGGTCGATCGTCGCCGCCGACTTGCCACAGTAGGCGCACCGGTGCTCGTCGCGCCGAAGCACGCCGCGGCGGCTCACGGGGACCTGGTGGACCCGAGGGGTCCGCACGTACCGGGTCAGGAGGATCACGCTGGGGCGGACCCAGTCGCCGTTGGCACCGTGCACCGGATTGCCCTCGTCGTGGAGGATGACGGTGGCCTTCTCGTTCATCACGAGGAGCAGCGCTCTCTTGAACGAGACGACGGCGAGGGGCTCATATCCGGCGTTCAGCACCAGGGTGCGCATGACGTGCCTTTCGATCGGTGCTGGATGGCTTCCAGCCGCGTGAAGGGATCGACGACACGGATGCCGCGGGGCGGAGCGCACTCCCCCGGAAACGCGAAACGGGCACCGTCGTGAAGACAGTGCCCGTCGGCATCCCGGCGCAGTCGCGACTCGGCTGACTGCCGCGTCGCTGGTCGTAGAGCGCGCGCGCACCCGCGGAATGGGTGCTGCTGCGCGGAACGACCATCGACTTCCCCTACCCGGTATTCGGATCGTCAGAACCCAAGGCTACGACACGAATGGCGTGCCGGGTCCTCCCGGCACGCCATTTCGCATCACGCTTCATGCGTCGTTCACGCGTCAGATGCGCACGATCCAGTAGTCGCTGGTCCAGATCGGCTGGATCCGGACGACGGTGCCCTCGTAGGGGGCGTGCAGGATCTGGCCGTCGCCGGCGTAGAACCCGATGTGCCCCGACATGACGACGAGGTCGCCCGGCACCGCCTCGGACAGCGGGATCTGCGTGCCCGCCGCGCCCTGCGCGGTGGACGAGTGCGGGAGGTCGATGCCGAACTGCGCGTAGACGTACTTGACGAGGCCCGAGCAGTCGAAGCCCGCGGGCGTCGCACCGCCGTAGACGTACGGCACGCCGAGGTACTGCTGGGCCACGGAGAAGACGGCCGACGGGCTCGCGGCGCCGGACACCTGCGCCGGAGCGTACTGGCTGGCCTCGGCGGCGTAGGAGGTCATCGCCGCGGCGGCGGCCTGACGGGCCTCCTCTGCGGCGCGGGCCTCCTCGGCGGCGCGGATCTCCTCGCCGGAGACGGCGTCGTAGCCGTCCTGCGAGAGCGGCGCGGCGATCACGTCGTCGGCCACGTCGACGGCCTGGGGCTGCGCCTTCGTCAGCTGCGTCTCGGCGGTGGCGCCGAACTGGATCCCGTCGGTGCCGGGGGCGAACGCGTACGCCGGGATGGCGAACGTGCCCACGAGGCCGGCGGCGACGGCCATGACGACGACGTTCTTCGCGCCGCCGGAGCGCATGCGGCGGCCGAGCGAGCGGTGCTCGCGGCGCACCGGCGCCGGCGCGGTCTCGGTGCCGACGGGCGCCGAGGGCGTCTCGCGGCGGACGAGAGCGGTTCGGATGGGGGGCTTGGGGGAAGTGGTCGCGCGGGAGCGCCGGGGGAATCGAGCCAAAACGTGTCCTCCGCCCCACGACGCCGGAGCATCGTCCCACCTTGTGCGCCGGGGGCGCGTCACGGGTATCGGGGGCGAGCGGTGGGCACCGGAGGCGTCTCGACCCTGTTCCGCCGACTGGCTTGGCGCCGGCGGACTCGATCGAGGATACGCGACGCTCGGCCGATTGTCACATTTCGATCACGGAGCGGCGGAATCGCTTTCCGCAGGCGCCCCGGACGCCGCGGATCAGCGGCGCGGGAGCCCGGTCAACCGTGCTCGAGCGCGGTGCCCGAGACCACGCGCGGAGCGGCGCCGGGAAGCTCGGCGCGGGCCGAGCCCGCGTCTGGCGCCTCGGGCGCGGCGCCCGCATCGCCGATGAAGAGGTGGCCGGCCATGCCGACCGGCATCGGCAGCGCCTCGTGCCCGGCGGCCTCGGCGACGACGAGGTCGCCCTCGCGGCGGAACTCGACGACCGCACCGGGGAGGATCCCGGCGCCCTTGAACCGGGCGAGCAGCTCGGGGTCGAACTGGGCCGGCTCCGCCAGCCGGCGGATGACGCCCGTCGCGCGGCCCGACCCCTCGTCGAGGGCCGTCAGCACGTTGCGCACCCCGGACATGAACGGCGCGGCGGGCTCGACACCCAGCTCCTCGAGGCCGGGGATGGGGTTGCCGTACGGCGAGTGCGTCGGGTTGCCCAGGATCTCGACGAGGCGGCGCTCGACCTGCTCGCTCATGACGTGCTCCCACCGGCAGGCCTCGTCGTGCACGTACTCCCAGTCGAGCCCGATGACGTCGGCGAGCAGCCGTTCGGCGAGCCGGTGCTTGCGCATCACGTGCACGGCCTTGCTCCGCCCGGCCTCCGTGAGCTCGAGGTGGCGATCGCCGGAGACGACGACGAGCCCGTCGCGCTCCATGCGGGCGACGGTCTGGGACACGGTCGGCCCGGAGTGCCCGAGGCGCTCGGAGATGCGGGCGCGCAGCGGCACGATGTGCTCCTCCTCGAGGTCGAGGATGGTGCGCAGGTACATCTCGGTCGTGTCGATGAGATCCGTCAACTCACTCCTCCTCGGCCATGGGGCGCGTCCGACCCACAAGCCTACTTGTCCCCGCCGGACCGGGAGCCGGCACGGGGAGCGGCCGGATCCGACACCGCGACGGTCCGGGCCCGCGTCATCCGCCGCCATGGCGAACGGGGCTCGCCGTAGGATCGGACCATGCCTGAGCTCGTCATCCCCTCGTCGCTCCTGCCCGCCGACGGCCGCTTCGGCTGCGGACCGTCGAAGGTGCGGCCCGAGCAGCTCGCGCACCTGGCCGAGGTGGGCCCGCGCCTGCTCGGCACGTCCCACCGGCAGGCGCCGGTGAAGCAGCTCGTCGGCCGCGTCCGCCGGGGCATCGCCGACCTGTACGCCCTGCCCGACGGCTACGAGGTGGTGCTCGGCAACGGCGGCTCGACCGCGTTCTGGGATGCCGCCGCGTTCGGGCTGATCGAGCGCCGCGCGCAGCTCGCCTCGTTCGGCGAGTTCGGCGCGAAGTTCGCCAAGGCCGCCGCCGCCCCGTGGCTCGAGGCACCCGACGTGCGGAAGGCCGAACCCGGTTCGCGCGCCGACGCGGCGCCCGTCGAGGGCGTCGACGTGTACGGCTGGCCCCAGAACGAGACGTCCACGGGCGTGCAGGCGCCCGTGCGCCGGGTGCACGGCGACGAGGGCGCCCTCACGGTCATCGACGCGACCAGCGCCGCCGGCGGGGTCCTCGTCGACCCGGCCGAGTTCGACGTCCTCTACTTCGCGCCGCAGAAGAACTTCGCCTCGGACGGCGGGATCTGGTTCGCGATCATGTCCCCGGCCGCCATCGAGCGCATCGAGCGGATCGCCGCGTCCGAGCGGTACATCCCCGAGTTCCTCTCGCTGAAGAACGCGGTCGACAACTCGCGCCTCGACCAGACGCTGAACACGCCCGCACTCGCGACCCTGCTCCTCCTCGAGAACCAGCTCGAGTGGATGAACGCGTCCGGCGGGCTCGCCTGGGCCGACGCGCGCACGCGCGAGTCGTCGGGCGTCCTCTACGACTGGGCCGAGTCGCGCGAGGTCGCGAGCCCGTTCGTCGCCGACCCGGCGCACCGCTCGCAGGTCGTCGTCACCATCGACTTCGACGAGTCGACGGATGCCGCGGCCCTGGCGAAGACGCTCCGGTCGAACGGCATCGTCGACACCGAGCCGTACCGGAAGCTCGGCCGCAACCAGCTGCGCGTGGCGACGTTCACCGCGATCGAGCCGGACGACGTGCGGGCCCTCACGGCGTCGCTCGACTGGGTGCTCGAGCAGGCCCGATAGGGTTTCGGCCATGCGGCTGTGGCTCAGGGAGTCCGAGCGGCGTCCCGATCCGGCGCCGGTCCGGACCGATGCGCGCAAGGCGCTGCTGGCGGGCACGGCCGCCTGGGCCGTGGTGCTCGTGGTCGCCCTGGTGATGCGCGACTGGCTCGACTCGATCGGCGCGGGCTGGTTCGTCACCGCCGCGATCATCGGCGTGGCCCTCGGCCTCGTCGGACTCGCGGTGGTGCAGCTGCGCCGTCGGGGCCGGCGCGACCCGGCCGACCGCGACTCAGTCGACTGAGCCGGGCGTCTCCGCCTCGTCGTCGACGACTGCCTCGTCAGCGGCGTCGTCGTCAGCTGCGTCGTCGTCAGCCGCGTCGTCGTCCACGGCTGCGTCGTCAGCGTCGGCGTCGTCGGCGAGCGCGTCGATGTCGATCCCGTCGAACACGTCTTCGTCGTCGTCGGCCGCGGCGTCGTCGGCGTCGTCCGCATCGTCATCGGCGTCGTCGTAGCCGTCGTCCGTCGCATCCGCGTCGTCGGGCCCGGCGTCGCCGTCGTCGCCCGATCCGTCGCCGTCACCGTCGACCTCGTCGCCCGTCGCGGCCTCGGCCGCCGCAGCCTGCGCGGCCCGGTACTCGGCCAGTCGCTCCGACCACGGCACCCACTCCGGCGCGAGCAGCGCGCGCTCGCCGGGCAGCAGCTCGGTCTCGAGCACCGTGGGCTCGCCGTCCTCGACGCGCGCGAGCGTGACGCTCCAGTGCCAGCCCGGGTACCCGGTCAGGTCGGCCGCGAAGTGCAGCGAGAGCACGTGCTCGCCCTCGGCGACGTGACCGATCACCGAGCCGACGGTCTCCGGTGCCGTCACCTCGAGCAGCGCGCGCTGCGCGAGCGCCACCGAACCGAGCAGCACCTCGTCGGGCGCCCATGAGGGTGCCGGGGCCTGCTCGGCCGTCTCGTCCGGGCCGGCGGGCTCGAGCTCGGGTGCGTCAGACATCCAGCTCGTCCGCGACACGCCGCAGCAGCGCCGCGATCTTCCGGCTGTGCGCGTTGTCGGGGTAGCGGCCGCGCTTGAGGTTGGCGCCGATGCCGTCGAGCACCTTCACGAGGTCCTCGACGATGACCGCCATGTCGTCGGCCGGCTTGCGGTTCAGGCGCGCGAGACTCGGCGGCGCGTCGAGGACGCGGACCGAGAGGGCCTGCGCACCGCGCTTGCCCTCGGCGACGCCGTACTCGAGGCGGCTGCCCGAGCGGACGGTCGCTCCGGCGGGAAGCGCCGAGGCGTGGAGGAAGACCTCCTGGCCGTCATCGCCCTGGATGAAGCCGAACCCCTTCTCCTCGTCGTAGAACTTGACCTTGCCGGTGGGCATACGAATGAACCTCGCTCTGTCGTGGGGGCGCGCCGGAACCGCGGCGACGTCGGATTCCAGTCTAGGTCCCGCACGCGAGCGGGGCGGCTGGGCCTATTCTGGACGAGTGAGCAGTCAGGGTCCCATCGCCGACCAGCGCGTCGAGCGTATCCTCGCCTACATGGTGGCGGCGACCGTGGGCCTGTCGATCATCGCGTTCCTCGCGGTCATGTTCGGCACGCTCGCCGGCGTCGGCGCCGACGACGGGTTCAGCCAGGGCATCTGGCCGTTCGTGCTGGTGCTGCCGCTGATCGGGCTCCCCATCGGGTTCCTCCTTCTCATCGCACTCCTCATCGTCAACGGCGTCCGCCGGTCGAGGGAGTCCCGGCAGGGCTCCGACTGAGACATGCTGGTGCTCGCCGCGAGGCTCCGCGCGCTGCAGCGCGAGCGGCTCGCGGACGCGCTCCGGACCCGCGAATTCGACGCCGCGGGCGTGCGCGACCTGTTCGACCTCGCCGAGGCGATCACCTCGCACGACTCGATCGACCATGCACTGGACCGCCTCGAGCGACCGACCCTCGCGGTCCTCGCGGCGAGCGCCGCCACCGCCGACGACGCGGGGTGGACCTCGAGCGCCCTCGTCGACGCCGAGCTGGCTCGGCTCGGCGCCGCCGAGCCGCTGGCGGATGACGCGGCATCCGCCCTCGACCGGCTGGATGCCTCGTTGCTCGCGCTGCGCGACGGTGACCGCGTGCACGTGCCCGGCGAGGTGCGCGCCCGCCTGGCCGCACGGCTCGGCGACGACCTGCCCGACGCCGAGGCGCTCGCCGCGCCCGCACCGCCGGTGGCCGTGCGGGCCGACCGCCCCGACCACGGCCTGCTCGAGCGTCGCGCGGCCGAGGCCGCGTACGCGACGGTCGCCGCGACCGCCGAGCTGCTCGCCGGACTCGCCGCGCAGCCCGCGCGCGAACTCGCGAAGGGCGGGCTCGCACTGCCCGACGCCAAGCGACTCGCCGAGGCGACCGGCGTCGACCTCGCCGAGCTCCCCCGGCTCGTCCGTCGCGCCATCGAGGCCGGCCTCGTCATGCGAGACGGTCCCGTGTGGCTCGAGTCGGACCGCGGCGCCGAGTGGGCGATGAACGCCACCGCGGCGCGCTGGACCCGCCTCGCCGAGTCGTGGCGCGAACGCATCCCGGCCGCGCTGCGCGACCTCGTCGTGCGCCGCAGCGAGGGGCTCAGCGCGAGCTCGGTGCGCGACGACGCGACCTGGTACTACCCCGGCGGCGGCCGCTGGCTCGCCGACGGCCTCGATCGACTGCTCGAGGACGCCGAGGCGCTCGGCCTGGCGGTCGCGGGCGAGCCCGTCGAGACGGCGCGTCTCGTGCTCGCGGGCGATCTCACGGGCGCGGCCGAACGCCTCGCGCGGCACTTCCCCCACCAGGTCGACCGCGTCTACGTGCAGCACGACCTGACGATCGTCTCGCCGGGCCCCCTCGAGCCGTCGCTCGACGCGCGGCTGCGCGGCTTCGCCGACGTCGAGGGGCGCGACCTGGCCTCGAGCTACCGGGTGACCGCGGCATCCGTCAATCGCGCACTCGCCGCGGGCGAGACCGCCGAATCCATCCGCTCGTTCCTCGAGTCCATCTCGCTGACCGGCATCCCGCAGCCGCTCGAGTACCTCGTGGGCGAGTCGGCGGCGCGATTCGGCAGCGTGCGGGTGAGCGCGGCGGATGCCTCCGACGCCCCCGCTCGTTCGTCCGTCCGCTCGGACGACGCGCAGCTGATCGGCACCCTCGCGGTCGACCAGTCGCTCTCGGCGCTCGGCCTGCGCCAGGCCGGGCCGCACCGCCTGATGTCCCGCTTCCCGCCGGACGTCGTGTTCTGGGGTCTCAGCGACGCCCGCTACCCCGTCGCCGCGGAGGACGCGCAGGGCCGCATCATCCGGCTGCGCCGCCACCACGTGGGCCACGTCCCGGCTGCGGCGCCCCGCTCCGATCCGATCGAGGACCTGCTCGACCGGATCGCCGAGGCCGACGCGGGCGGGGGAACCGAGCAGGCGTGGCTCGCGCGCCAGCTCGAGGCCGCGGCCCGGGCGAAGGAGACCCTGACCGTGACCGTGCGGATGCCCGGCGGCGACACGGCCGACTACCTGCTGGCGCCCGCGAGCGTCGCGAACGGACGACTGCGCGCCCGCGACCGCAAGGCCGACATCGAGCGCACCCTCCCGATCTCGGCGATCGCCGCGGTCGCTCCGGCGCCCGCCGGCAGTTGAGTCCGCGTCGAGGCGCCGAGGCGACCGCTCCGGGTGACCTCGGAGGATCCGGGCATAGACTGGTCCGCTATGTCAGACGGCCCCCTGATCGTCCAGAGCGACCGCACCGTGCTCCTCGAGGTGGCGCACCCGCTCGCCGAGGACGCGAGGCACGACCTCGCGATCTTCGCCGAGCTCGAACGCGCGCCCGAGCACATCCACACGTACCGCATCACGCGGCTCGGACTGTGGAACGCGCGCGCGGCCGGACACACGGCCGAGGACATGCTCGGCACGCTCGAGCGGTATGCGAAGTTCCCCGTGCCGCAGACCGTGGCCGTCGACATGCGCGAGACGGTCGGGAGGTACGGCCGGCTGGTGGTCGACCGCACGGATGACGGCGCACTGCGGCTCCGCAGCGACGACCTCGCGGTGCTCACGGAGGTCGCGGGCGCCAAGCGCATCGCGCCCCTGCTCACCGAACGCATCGACGAGGCCAGCTTCCTCGTCGAGGCGTGGGCGCGCGGGCAGCTCAAGCAGGAACTCGTGAAGCTGGGCTGGCCGGCCGAGGACCTCGCCGGCTACACGCCCGGCACGCCGCATCCGATCGACCTCGAGCAGAACGGATGGCACCTGCGCGACTACCAGCAGAAGGCCGTCGACAACTTCTTCGACGGCGGCTCGGGCGTCGTCGTCCTGCCGTGCGGCGCGGGCAAGACCCTCGTCGGCGCGGGCGCGATGGCGACCGCGAAGACCACGACGCTCATCCTCGTCACGAACACCGTGTCGGCGCGGCAGTGGCGCGACGAGCTGCTGAAGCGCACGTCGCTCACCGCCGACGAGATCGGCGAGTACTCGGGCCAGGTCAAGGAGATCAAGCCCGTCACCATCGCGACCTACCAGATCCTGACGGCGAAGCGGAAGGGCGAGTACGCCCACCTCGCGCTCCTCGACGCGCTCGACTGGGGCCTCGTGGTCTACGACGAGGTGCACCTGCTGCCCGCGCCGGTGTTCAAGCTCACGGCCGAGCTGCAGGCGCGCCGCCGCCTCGGGCTGACCGCGACCCTGGTCCGCGAGGACGGGCGGGAGGGCGACGTCTTCTCGCTCATCGGGCCCAAGCGCTTCGACGCGCCGTGGAAGGAGATCGAGGCGCAGGGCTTCATCTCCCCCGCGGCCTGCTACGAGGTGCGCATCGACCTGCCGCAGTCCGAGCGGCTCGCGTACGCGGCATCCGCCGACGACGAGCGATACCGGCTGGCGGCCACCGCGCCGGCCAAGCTCGGAGTGGTGAAGGAACTCGTGGCGCGGCACGCGGGCGAGCGGATCCTCGTCATCGGCCAGTACCTCGACCAGATCGAGGAGCTCGCCGACGCGCTCGGCGCACCCCAGCTGACCGGCGCGACTCCGGTCGACGAGCGCGAGCGGCTGTTCCAGGAGTTCCGCGACGGGACCACGCCGGTGCTGGTCGTGTCGAAGGTCGCGAACTTCTCGGTCGACCTGCCCGAGGCGACCGTCGCCATCCAGGTCTCGGGCTCGTTCGGCTCGCGGCAGGAGGAGGCGCAGCGACTCGGACGCCTGCTGCGGCCGAAGGAGTCGGGTCTCTCGGCCAACTTCTACACCCTGGTCGCGCGCGACACGGTCGACCAGGACTTCGCGCAGAACCGGCAGCGCTTCCTCGCCGAGCAGGGTTACTCGTACACGATCCTCGACGCGCACGCCCTGGCGGCCTGAGGCTCGGCGGGCATCCGCCGGTCGGGGCCCGCTGCGTCTTCTCCGGTGAGGCGCGCTACGTCTCGTCGACGCGGTCGGCACGCCCGCGCCCGGCGCGCCGGCCGACCCACCAGGCGAGCCGATCGAGCAGGATCACGAGCGCCGAGAGCACGGAGATGTACACGAGCACCTCGAGCATCGCCACGAACGAACCGAGCGCGCCGAGCTCGTCGGTGTCGAGGAACGGGTAGGGGAAGCGGTCGGGGACCTCCGGCAGCGCGAGGGCGCGCCAGAGGAAGATCATCCCGTACGCGAACGGGTACAGCACCCACCATCCGATGTCGCGCCAGCGGACGACGCGGTGCGGCCCGAACAGCACCCAGTCCACGAGCACCATCACGGGGACCACGTAGTGCACCGCGAAGAGCGCCCGCTCCGACAGCTGCTCGCGCGGGTCCTCGACGAACAGGCCCGGGATCGGATTCGCCAGGTCGTTCAGCAGCACGTGCGACACGATCATGGTCGTGAGGATCCAGACCGTGACGCCGCCGCGCAGGCGCGGTGCGGGTGTCGCCGTCGTGGCGCGCCGCACCATCCAGTACAGCGCCGCGGCGTAGTAGCCGAAGACGATGACGTTGCTCTGCGTCGTGAAGTACGCCAGGCGCCGTTCCGCGGCGATGAGTCCCCAGAGCACCACGACGACGATCGCGACGCGCCACCAGAATTGCGGGGTCGCCCACACGTTCACGCGACGCTCCTCGCGCGTCCCGGGGTCGCTCATCGCCTGTTCCGACGCCTCGATCGCCACCCGGTCACCCTCCTCGTCGAGCGGTCGCCGCGCGCGCCGCAGGCCGAATCTAGGCACGCGCCCGGCCACTGTCAACCGGCCCGGCCGTAGCGGAGGAACAGCATCCGCTCCCCCGCGATCGCGTGCACGAGGCGCATGCGGCGGGCGACCTCGTGCGCCGACGACGCCGTGCGCGGCGCGTCGCCCGCGACGATCGTCGGACTGAGCGTGAGGCACGTCTCATCGACGAGGTCGGCCTCGGCGAGCGCGCCGTACAGGCCGGGACCGCCCTCGCAGAGCACGGACGGCATGCCGCGAGCGGCCAGCTCGTCGAGCGCCCCTCCCAGGTCGACGCGGTGCTCGCCCGAGACGATCACGTCGGCGACCTCCGCGAGCGCCGCGCGGCGGTCGGCGGGCGCGTGCTCGGACGTGACGACGAGCGGTCGCGCGACGGCGTCCGTGAAGAACGGATGCCGCGGCGGGAGCCCCAGCCGCGAGGAGACCACGGCGAACCTGGGCTGCGGTTCGCGGCCGCGCGCGGTCCGCCATGCGGCATCCGCGTCGACCACGGCGGCGCCGCCGTAGCCCTCTGCTTCGACCGTGCCGGCGCCGACGAGCACCACGTCGGCGTGCGAGCGGAGGACCGACAGCAGTCGCTGGTCCTCGTGGTCGCCGAGGCTGCCGCTGCGTCCGCCGAGCGTCGCCGCGCCGTCGAGGCTCGCGACCATGTTCACGCGGCAGAACGCCTCGGCGCCCGGCGCGCCCGCGTCGACCACGTCGACCGCGTAGGCGGCGTGCATGCGGTCGGCGTCGAAGCGCGCCCGGCCGGGGCCGACGGATGCCGCGGCGCTCATGCCACGCCGCCGGGCATGTTGTGCTCGAGGAACGCGGGCTCGCGCCACCCCTCGATGGCCTCGACCATGCGGACCGCGTCGACGGTCTCGCGCACGTTGTGCACCCGGACGATGCGGGCGCCCCGGCCGATGCAGTACACGGCGGCGGCGAGCGACCCGGCGAGGCGGTCCCGACGGTCGCGGCGACCCAGGCTCTCGCCGACGAAGTCCTTGTTCGACAGCGCCACGAGCAGGGGCGGCCCGATCGACGCGATCTCGTCGAGCCTCCGCGTGAGCGCCAACGAATGCCGGGTGTTCTTGTTCAGGTCGTGGCCCGGGTCGATCACGATCCGCTCCGGCGGCACCCCGTGCGCGAGCGCGAGGTCGATGCGTTCCCGCAGGAACGTCGACACCTCGGCCACCACGTCGCCGTAGGTCGGCGCGGGGTGCGGCGTGCGCGGCGCGGCGCGGCTGTGGGTGATGACGATCGTGGCATCGCTGTCGGCGACGACGTCGGCCATGGCGGGGTCGTGGATGCCGGTGGTGTCGTTGATGACGTGCGCGCCCGCGTCGATGGCGCGGCGGGCGACCTCGGGCTGGAACGTGTCGACCGAGACGACCGCGGCCGTACCCGCGAGCGCCGCGACGACCGGCACGACCCGGTCCGCCTCCTCGTCGACGGGCACGGGCGGACCGGGCGCGAACTTCGCCCCGCCGATGTCGACCCAGTCGGCCCCCTCGTCGAGGGCGGCGTGCGCGGCGGCGACCGCCCGGTCCAGCTCGAACGTGGCACCCCGGTCGTAGAACGAGTCCGGCGTGCGGTTCACGATCGCCATGACCGCGACCTGACGCGAGAAGTCGAACTCGCGCGGGCCGATCCGGCGACGACCGACGGCCGTCATCGGAGGCTCCCCCGGACCTGCGCCGGTCTCTTCACGCGCCATGACGCGAGTCTCCCACGCCCGGAGCGCCCGGACGGCGCTCATGGCATCCGCTCGTCGCCCGTTCGAGCGATTCCCAGCCAAGTTCCAGCCCACGCGCAGGAGAATCGGGGGCATGAGCGACGGACCTCGAATCCTCATCGTCGACGACGAGCCCAACATCCGCGATCTCCTCACGACCAGCCTCCGCTTCGCCGGCTTCGCGGTGCGCGCCGTGGCCAACGGCGCGCAGACGATCTCCGCGGTGCTCGAGGAGGAGCCCGACCTCATCATCCTCGACGTGATGCTGCCCGACATGAACGGCTTCGGCGTGACCAAGCGCCTGAGGTCTGCCGGCTACACCGCGCCGATCCTCTTCCTCACCGCGAAGGACGACACCGAGGACAAGATCACCGGCCTCACCGTCGGCGGTGACGACTACGTCACCAAGCCCTTCAGCCTCGACGAGATCGTCGCGCGCATCCGCGCCATCCTGCGCCGCACCATGCACGCCGAGGAGGACGCGGTGATCCGCACCGGCGAGCTCACCATGGACCAGGACACGCACGAGGTGCTCGTGGGCGACACCCCGGTCGAGCTCTCCCCCACCGAGTTCAAGCTGCTGCGCTACCTCATGCTGAACCCGAACCGGGTGCTCTCCAAGGCGCAGATCCTCGACCACGTCTGGGAGTACGACTTCAACGGCGACGCCGGCATCGTCGAGAGCTACATCTCGTACCTGCGCCGCAAGCTCGACCAGCACTCCTCCGAGCCGCTCATCCAGACCAAGCGCGGCTTCGGCTACATGCTGAAGTCGTCGAAGCCGTAGCCCAGCGCCGGTACAGGGTGCCTGCGTAGACTCGCCGACGCCATGCATCAGAGCCTCGCCGACCGCTGGAGCCGCGTCTCGCTCCGCACCAAGATCACGGGCGTCACCGTGCTCATGCTGACGCTCGGGCTCCTCGTGTCCGGCATCGGCACCGCGGCGATGCTGCGCACCTACGTCGAGGCGCAGCTCGAGTCCAAGCTCAGCGCCATCGCGTCCGGCGACCTCGACAAGTACTTCGACGGCGGACCGGGCTCCGGCCGCGACGCCGGCGGCCTGGACTTCAGCGACGCGAACGACGACGTGTTCATCGCGCTGTACGACGCGCGCACGGGCGAGTTCCGCGACCACAACTGGAAGGACCGCGACCCGTCGACCTACCCGATGCTGCCGGAGCGGCTGACGCAGGGCGAGGTGTACGCGTGGAACTCCAGCGGGGGCTTCCGCGTCTTCTCCCTCTACGACGCCGGCGGCGAGCCGACGTTCCGGGGCGTCTACGCGGTGGTGACGGCCGACCAGCAGGGCGGGCTCGCGCCGATCATCGTCGCGATCTCCTCGCGCGACACCGAGCGGATCCTCGCGGCGTACCTGACGATCTTCCTCGGCTTCGGCCTCGGCGTCGTGCTCGTCGGCGCGCTGCTCACCCGGATGCTCGTGACCTCGACGTTCGCTCCCCTGCGGGAGGTCGAGCGCACGGCGGCCGCGATCGCCGACGGCGACTTCGGCCAGCGGCTCGGCGGCGCGACGCCCAACACCGAGGTGGGCCGGCTGAATCGCTCGCTCAACACGATGCTGAACCGCATCGACCGGGCGTTCCGCGACCGCGCACGCACGATCGACCAGATGCGGCGATTCGTCGGCGACGCGTCCCACGAGCTCCGCACGCCGCTCGTGTCCGTGCGGGGCTACGCCGAGCTCTACCGGATGGGCGCGCTGCAGACCCCCGAGGACGTCGCGCAGGCGATGGACCGGATCGAGAAGGAGGCCATCCGGATGGGCGGCCTCGTCGAGGACCTGCTCGCCCTCGCACGCCTCGACGAGGCGAAGCCGCTCGACCTCGCCGAGGTCGACCTGGTGCCGCTTGCACGCGATGCCGCGCTCGACGCGATGGCCGCGAACCCCGGCCGCGTGGTGACGGTGATCGCGCCCGAGGAGGTGCGAACGGGCTCGAACGACACGGTGCCGGCCGACGTCGAGGTCGACCTCGATTCCGCGACGACGCGTCCCGGTGGCGCGATGGCGCTCGCCGGCGCGACGCTCGCGCGCCTCCGGGGACGCCGCACGCCGACCTCGTCCGAGAACGGCGGGCGCACCCGACGCGGTCGCGGGTCGCGCGGGGCCGCGACGCGCACGGGCGAGCTGGCCCTGCCCGCGGCCACCCGCACGGGCGACCTGGCCGCACCCACGCGCACCGGCGAGCTCTCGGTACCCGCCGCCGGCGGCCAGTCCGGCGAGGCGCCCATCGTCCCGGTCCGCCGCGCGGTGGTCCTGGCCGAGGAGAACAAGGTCCGGCAGGTCATCACCAACCTCATGGGCAACGCCATGCGCTTCACCCCCGAGGACAGCCCGATCGAGATCCGCGTCTCGGTGGACGACGCGGCCGAGCGCGCGGTACTCGAGATCATCGACCACGGCGAGGGCATCCCGCCGCAGATCCGCGAGAAGATCTTCCAGCGCTTCTGGCGGGCCGACACCTCGCGCACGCGCGAGACGGGCGGATCGGGCCTGGGACTGGCGATCGTCTCCTCGATCGTGAGCGCGCACAACGGCCAGGTCGACGTGGTCGAGACGCCCGGTGGCGGCGCGACCTTCCGCGTGGCGCTGCCCCTGGCGGGCTCGTCGGCGGCGCCGCACCCGGTCGCGACCTCCTGAGCCCGACGGGCCGGTCCTCCGGGGCCACGACCGCTCCTCCCCACCTCTCCCGCGGGCGCGATCGGGCAACGGATGCCGCGGCACCCGCCGTGCCCCCGGTCGCGCCCGCGTAGCGTCCGACGGGCACCCCGGGAGGTTCCCGGGGCTCCCGACGAGAGGACCATCCATGACCCGATACCAGGTCGACAGCGAGCAGGTCGCGGCGGCGACCGCGAGTGCGCAGGGCACGATCGGACGCATCCAGTCGGAGATCGCGTCGCTCGTCGCCCAGCTGACGGGCCTGCAGGCCTCGTGGTCGGGCCAGGCGGCGACGGCGTTCCAGGCGGCGGTGACCGACTGGCGCGCCACGCAGCAGCAGGTCGAGCAGAGCCTCGCGGGGCTGAGCCAGGCGCTCGGCGCGGCGGCGTCGCACTACGCCGACGCCGAGTCGGCCAACGCCCGGCTGTTCCTGCGCTGAGCGCTCGGCACGACGACGAAGGGCGCCTCCCGGAGGAGGCGCCCTTCGCGCGTGGTGGTGCCGTGCGGACTAGAAGTCCATGCCGCCCGTCGGGTCGGCGGGAGCCGCAGCAGCCTTCTCGGGCTTGTCGGCGACGACGGCCTCGGTGGTGAGGAAGAGGCCGGCGATCGACGCGGCGTTCTGCAGCGCCGAGCGGGTGACCTTCGCCGGGTCGATGATGCCCTGCGCGATGAGGTCGCCGTACTCGCCGGTCGCGGCGTTGAGGCCGTGACCCGCGGGGAGCTCGGAGACCTTGTTCGCGACGACGCCCGGCTCGAGGCCGGCGTTGAGGGCGATCTGCTTGAGCGGCGCCTCGATGGCCACGCGCACGATGTTCGCGCCCGTCGCCTCGTCGCCCTCGAGCGTGAGGGTCTCGAACGCCTTGGCACCGGCCTGGATGAGGGCGACGCCACCACCGGCGACGATGCCCTCCTCGACGGCGGCCTTCGCGTTGCGGACGGCGTCCTCGATGCGGTGCTTGCGCTCCTTGAGCTCGACCTCGGTGGCCGCGCCCGCCTTGATGACGGCGACGCCGCCGGCGAGCTTGGCGAGGCGCTCCTGGAGCTTCTCGCGGTCGTAGTCCGAGTCGGTGTTCTCGATCTCCGAACGGATCTGGGCGACGCGGCCCGCGATCTGGTCGGGGTCGCCCGCGCCCTCGACGATGGTGGTCTCGTCCTTGGTGATGACGACCTTGCGCGCCTGGCCGAGCAGGTCGAGCGTCGCGTTCTCGAGCTTGAGGCCGACCTCCTCGGAGATGACCTGGCCGCCGGTGAGGATCGCGATGTCCTGGAGCTGGGCCTTGCGGCGGTCGCCGAAGCCCGGCGCCTTGACGGCGACCGACTTGAAGATGCCGCGGATCTTGTTCACGACGAGCGTGGCCAGGGCCTCGCCGTCGACGTCCTCGGCGATGATCAGGAGCTGCTTGCCCGACTGGATCACCTTGTCGACGATCGGGAGCAGGTCCTTGATGTTCGAGATCTTCTGGTTGGCGATGAGGATGTACGGGTCCTCGAAGACCGCCTCCTGGCGCTCGGGGTCCGTGACGAAGTACGCCGACAGGTAGCCCTTGTCGAAGCGCATGCCCTCGGTGAGCTCGAGCTCGGTGCCGAAGGTGTTCGACTCCTCGACGGTGACGACGCCCTCCTTGCCGACCTTGTCGATCGCCTCGGCGATGATCTCGCCGATCTGGGGGTCGGCGGCCGAGATGGACGCGGTCGCGGCGATCTCGTCCTTGGTCTCGACCTCCTTCGCCGTCGCGAGCAGCTGCTCGGAGACGGCCGTGACGGCCTTCTCGATGCCGCGCTTCAGCGAGATGGGGTCGGCGCCGGCGGCGACGTTGCGGAGGCCCTCGCGCACGAGCGCCTGGGCGAGCACGACCGACGTGGTGGTGCCGTCGCCGGCGACGTCGTCGGTCTTCTTCGCGACCTCCTTGACCAGCTCGGCGCCGATCTTCTCGTACGGGTCGTCGAGCTCGATCTCCTTGGCGATCGACACGCCGTCGTTGGTGATGGTGGGGGCGCCCCACTTCTTCTCGAGGACGACGTTGCGGCCGCGCGGGCCGAGGGTCACCTTGACCGCGTCGGCGAGCTGGTTGAGCCCGCGCTCGAGACCGCGGCGGGCCTCCTCATCGAAAGCAATGATCTTTGCCATGTGTGTCTCTCGTCCCTTCCGGACGTTCAAAGATTCCAAGGGTTAGCACTCAAAACGAGTGAGTGCTAAAGCGATTCTGGCACTCACCCGGCCCGAGTGCAAGCGAGCGACGGATGCCGCATCCCCGGGGAACGCGGAAGCGCCGCCGGGCGAGCCGACGGCGCTTCGACGCTGAGGGGATCAGGCGGGGCGGACCGCCTCGGCCTGGGGGCCCTTGGAGCCTGAGCCGACCTCGAAGGTCACCTGCTGGCCCTCTTCGAGCACCTTGTAGCCCGCCATGTCGATCGCGGAGTAGTGGACGAAGACGTCCTGACCGCCCCCGTCGACGGTGATGAATCCGTAGCCCTTTTCAGCGTTGAACCACTTCACGGTTCCGTTCGCCATGCGTTGCTCCCATGTTGCCGAGTTTCCGAGTCAGCACGTGCCTTCGCCTGTACCGGGCCGTCGACGTGCCGACACGGCGCCGGGGCCCCGGCACCGGATGCTCCACACGCGATCGAGCGGCCGAATCCAGATAGTCACAGCGCGCGCGCCCGGCACAAGGGTTCCGCGGCCCCGAATGGTCGCAGAATGGCAACGATTCGGTCACCGTCAGCGGCCGGACGCCTCCACGTAGTCCGCCCCGAGCACCACGACGAGCTGCATGCCGGTCGCCCCGTACTCCTCCGAGAGCCGGACGTCGCCGACGGGCAGCAGCCCCAGCACTCCGCGGGCCGCGCCCTCGAGCTCCGGCGCCGCGTAGTACACGACGGTGGTCTCGATGTCGGACGTGTCGGCGTTCGAGGTGATGCCCACCGTGAGCCCGCTCGCCGTCAGCGTCTCGCCGACGCTCGCCGCCAGGCCCGAGGTGCCCGTACCGTTCAGCACCGCGACCGGGACGTCGGGCGCCAGGGTCGGCGGCGCCGTCGCCACCGGAGTCTGCGTGGGGACCGGCTGCCCCCCGCCGAAGTCGAGCCGGTCGTTGTAGACGCTCACCGCGGCGATGCCCGCACCGGCCAGCACGACCGTCGCGAGGGCGGCCCAGCCGAACGCGATCCACCGGGCGCCACGGCGGGCGGGGGCACGGTGCGCGCCGACGCGCTCGATACCGTGCGGGATCGAATCGAACCGGTCTCGGGGGAACTTCTGCGTCATGGATCCTGCCGGGGTCGTGGTCGGCCCGTCTCGATCGCCGCGCCGGTGGGGATGGCGCGTTCGGCCCGCGCCGCCGCCCGCGCCGCGCGCTGCCGCTGCAGGCGCTTCACGAGCATGGGATCGTGCCGCAGGGCGGCGGGGTCGTCGACGAGTTCGGCGAGCAACCGGTAGTACCGGGCCGGCGAGAGATCCAGCTCGTCGCGGATCGCATCGGCCTTCCGCGCCGGGTCGCGCCACGCGCGCGCCTCGAAGGCGAGGATGCGCCGACGTCGCTCGTCCAGTCCGTCCGTGCTCCGGTGCGTGGTCGCGGAGTCGGGGTCGGGCCTGCCTGCGGCGTCCATCGCACCTCCTCGTCGGTCTCGGTCGGCGGTCGCCCGCTCGTCTGACGACATCCTAGAGAGCGGATGCCGCGCACCCGCCGCACTCGGGCGGAGCGCCGTCACGGAACACGCGTCGAGCGTCATGCGTTGCACCGCACGTCGCCGGAACTGCGACGATGGGATGACCGCACACGACGAGGAGACCGCATGCCGTACGAGGTGGAGAAGTCCGAGGAGCAGTGGCGAGAGGAGCTCGGCGACGAGCGCTACGCCGTGCTCCGCGGCGCCGGGACCGAGCGCGCGTGGACCGGCGAGCTGCTCGACGAGGAACGCGCCGGCGTCTACGCGTGCGGCGCCTGCGGCGCCGAGCTGTTCAAGAGCGGCACGAAGTTCGACTCCGGATGCGGCTGGCCGAGCTTCTACGAGTCGGTCCGGCCCGAGGCGGTCGAGCTCCTCGAGGACACCTCGCTCGGCATGGTGCGCACCGAGGTCCGCTGCGCGCGCTGCGGCTCGCACCTCGGCCACGTCTTCCCCGACGGCTTCGGCACGCCCACCGGCGACCGGTACTGCATGAACTCGATCGCCCTCGACTTCACGCCCGAGTCCTGAGCGTGGCATCCGTGCGCGAGGCGGCGCTCGCCCGCCGGTCGTGGCCCGAGGTGACGGATGCCGCACCCGGCGACGACGAGCTCCGCGACCTGCTCGAAGCGGCCGGTCGGGTCGCCGACCACGCGTCGCTCGCCCCGTGGCGCGTGATCGCCGTGCGCGGCGACGCCCGCGCCCGCGTGGGCCGGTCGCTCGCGGCCGCCGCCGGCGCCGAGGGAGCCGCGGCCGAGAAGCTCGCGGCGAAGCCCCTGCGCGCCCCGCTCCTGCTCGCGGTCGTCGCCTGCACGAGGCCGCATCCGAAGGTCCCCGAGTGGGAGCAGGACGCCGCGGCGGCCGGGGTCGCCCACCTGCTCTCGCTCCTGCTCGACGAGGCCGGGTGGGGCGTGATGTGGCGGACGGGGCCGCTCACGCGGCATCCGCTCGTCGCCGACGCGCACCACCTCGCACCGGGCGAGCACCTGCTGGGGTGGCTCTACGTCGGCGGCCGGCCGGAACGCGTCCGCCCGGAGCGGCGAGTCGGCCCCGACGTGGCGCAGCGGTTCAGCTCGTTGGCCTGACCGCCGCGGTCGACCCGGTGACCGACTCGGGCTCCGGCGGCGCCGCGTGCTTCGCGCGCCCCCAGCGGATGCTCGCCAGCGCGACCGCGACGAGCGCCAGCACCGTGCCGCCGACCGTGGCCAGCCCGACGGGGCGGCCGGTGGCCGGCAGGAGCAGGTCGAGCGCGAGCGCCGCCGTGAGCTGCCCGGCCACGAGCCCCAGCGCGAGCAGCAGCACCCCCACCCGGCGCACCAGCACCGCCTGCGCGGCGATGAACACGCAGCCGATCGCGCCGCCCGTGTAGAGCCACCAGTCGGCGGGCATGCGATCGGGCCAGCCGACGGATGCCGCATGCACGAGCATCACGCCGACGAGCACCGCCGTGCCCACCGCGAAGTTGGCGACGGTCGCGGCGAGCGCGCTCGCCGATGCGGTGCGGACCCGCCCGTTCATCGCCTGCTGCCAGGAGGCGCCGATGCCGGCCGTGAACGGCAGGAGCATGACCCACAGCGGGACCGACGCGGACACCTGCGCGGAGACCGCCCACCCCACCGCCGCGAGCGCGAGCACGGCGCCCGCGACGCGCGCGACCGACAGGGGCCGGCGCCCCCCGGGACCGATGCCGATCACGTCGAACACGACCCCGCCGAGCGTCTGTCCGGCGACGATCCCGATCGTGAACAGGGCGACGCCGAGGACGCCGACGGCGATGCCCTGGGTCGCGACGAACCAGGCGCCCGCGACGCCGCCGAGCAGCATCCACCACGGCACCGCGCCGGCGCGGAACGCGACGCCGAGGCGGACGAGCCCGCGGCGCCCTCCGGGCCACGCCGCCGCGAGCACCAGGAGGAGCACGAGGCCGGACCCGAACGAGATCACCGCAGCGACGGAGTAGTCGTCGAGGGCGCGCGCCAGCTGCCCGTTCACCCGGGACTGCAGCGCCACGAGGCCGCCGGACACCACGGTGAGGGCGATGGCGACCCACATCGGCACCCGCGAATCGGCCGCGTGCGCGTGCGGGGGCGAGTGGTGCGGATGACTCGCCGCGCCGCCCGCTGCGGGCTGCGACGACGGGGCGGGTGTGCTCGACATGGAGCCGGCTACGGGACTCGAACCCGTAACCACCGCTTTACAAGAGCGGTGCGCTACCAATTGCGCCAAGCCGGCGTGACTCCCCCACATCCTACCGATCGCGCGGCGCGAGCGGACGACGACGGCCCGGCCCCGCGAGGGGACCGGGCCGTCGGCACGACCGGGGGCGGCGCTCAGCCGGCGGGGGTCGGGGTGGGCGTCGGCGTCGGCGTGCCGTTGGACTCCGAGTAGCTCTGGCCGGCCGCCTGCAGCACGAAGGCGCGGAACTCGGCCGGGTCCTCGAGCGAGCCGACGTACTGCTTGCCGTTCACCAGCACCGTCGGCGTGCCCTTGACCGACTCGAGCTCGGAGTTCGGGATCGGCTGGGTCAGCGCCCGGTTGGTGGCATCCTCGACCCAGCTCTTGAACCGCGTCTCGTCGATGCACTCGTCGACCGACGAGGACGCGCCGGCCTCGGCGGCGAGCGCCTTGATCTCCTCATTCGAGAGGCCCGCCGAGAGCTCCTCCGGCTGGTTCTCGAACATGAGCGC
Source organism: Agromyces sp. NDB4Y10 (assembly GCF_001620055.1). Classification (GTDB taxonomy): domain Bacteria; phylum Actinomycetota; class Actinomycetes; order Actinomycetales; family Microbacteriaceae; genus Agromyces; species Agromyces indicus. The sequence continues at coordinate 31,918 of NZ_LQGY01000039.1, forward strand.
GTTGAAGTCGAAGAACGCCTCGGGCGACCGGTCGGCCACGCACGCCGCGGCGTTGGCGGCGCGGAGCGAGTACTGGGTGCCGGCGGACTTGTTCGTGAGGATGGCGATCGGGTGCACCTCGAGCGTCGCGGCGCCCTGCTCGACCATCGTGCGCATCGACTCGGAGTTCGTCTGCTCGAACTGGCCGCAGTAGGGGCAGAGGTAGTCGACGTAGACGACGATGTTCGCGACCGTGCCGCTGTCGTCGGGCTCGCTCGGCGTCGGCTCGCCGTTCGCGGGGATCGCGCGGGTCGAGACCGGCTCGATGCCGCTCTCGCCGCCGACGAGCAGGATGCCGTCGCTGGCCATGTTCTGCGGGCCGGGACCCTCGGGACGGACGCTGTTGAAGATCATCGTGCCGATGAGCGCCGCGATGGCGAGCACCACGACGATGACGCCGCCCTGGATCAGGAACTTCTTGCGGCGGTCCTTCCGCCGCTGCTCCTCGCGCAGCAGGCGGGCCTTCTCACGGGCCGCCTCGCGTCGCTCGTTGCGGCTGGGGCGCGGCTGGATGGATCCAGTGCTCATCGATGGTCAACTCCGGGTCAGCTGTGGGGGCGCGCGGGAATGCAGGCGCACGCACCGATGAGTGTAGGAGCGGACACTGTGAATCGCCCAAACGGCGCCCGAGCGGCGGCTGGTCGCGGCATCCGCGGATCCCGGTCGCACGCTGCGGCCACCGACGCGGATGCGGCGATGCGGAGCTCGCGTGACATACTGAGGGAGCGTCGACACCGAGGTCGGCGTTTCCATTCACTACGGATCGTCCGGCACGTACCTGCCGGTGAAGGAGAACAGAACCATGGCGTCAGTCACGTTCGACAAGGCCACCCGCCTCTATCCCGGTGGCACCCGTCCCGCCGTCGACCAGCTCGACCTCGAGATCGAAGACGGGGAGTTCCTCGTCCTGGTCGGCCCCTCCGGCTGCGGCAAGTCCACGTCGCTCCGCATGCTCGCGGGCCTCGAAGAGGTCAACGACGGCAACATCTTCATCGGCGACCGGAACGTCACCGACGTGCCGCCGAAGGACCGTGACATCGCGATGGTCTTCCAGAACTACGCGCTGTACCCGCACATGACCGTCGCCGAGAACATGGGCTTCGCGCTCAAGATCGCCGGCATCGGCAAGGAGGAACGGGCCGCGCGCGTCCTCGAGGCCGCCAAGCTGCTCGACCTCGAGCCGTACCTGAACCGCAAGCCGAAGGCGCTCTCGGGCGGCCAGCGCCAGCGCGTCGCCATGGGCCGCGCGATCGTGCGCCAGCCGCAGGTGTTCCTCATGGACGAGCCGCTGTCGAACCTCGACGCCAAGCTCCGCGTCCAGACGCGCACCCAGATCGCCTCGCTCCAGCGCCGCCTCGGCGTCACCACGGTCTACGTCACGCACGACCAGACCGAGGCCCTCACCATGGGCGACCGCATCGCCGTGCTGAAGGACGGCGTCCTCCAGCAGGTCGGCACCCCGCGCGAGCTGTACGAGCGGCCGAACAACGTCTTCGTCGCGGGCTTCATCGGCTCGCCGGCGATGAACCTGTTCCACGCCGACGTGGTCGAGGGCGGCATCAAGTTCGGCACCGCGACCATCGACGTCGAGCGCGAGGCGCTCGCGTCGGCGTCCGGCCCCGTCGTCACGGTCGGCGTCCGCCCCGAGGACATCGTCGTGTCGAACACGCAGGGCGAGGGCCTCGAGGTCGTCGTCGACCTCGTCGAGGAGCTCGGCGCCGACGGCTACCTCTACGGCCACTCGACCATCGAGGGCAAGCGCACCGACATCGTCGCGCGCGTCGACGGCCGCGTCCACCCGTTCGCGGGCGACACCGTCTACCTCATGCCGACCCCGAAGCACGTGCACGTGTTCGACGCCGAGTCGGGTGCGCGCCTGCTGCAGGCGCCGGTCGCGAGCTGACGCACCGCACCATGCGACCGCGATGCCGGTCGGGCTCCGGCCCGGCCGGCATCGTCGTTCCCGGGTACGCTTGGGCCTGATGAGCGGCACACTCTCGATCACGTCGGCGATGACCGACCCCGCCCTGCTCGACCTCCCGTGGGACCTCCCGCTCGAGGCGTGGCCGAGCGAGACCATCGCGGCGCTCCCGAAGGGCATCTCGCGACACCTGGTCCGCTTCGCGCACCTCAGCGGCCACGTCGTGGCCATCAAGGAGACCACGGCCGAGATGGCCAAGGGCGAGTACGAGATGCTGCGCACCCTGCAGCGGCTCGAGATCCCCTGCGTCGAGCCCGTCGCGGTCATCACGAACCGAACGGATGCCGACGGCGAGGAGCTCGCGCCAGTGCTCGTCACCCGGCACCTGCGCTTCTCGCTGCCGTACCGGGCGCTGTTCTCGCAGACCCTCCGCCCCGACACCGCGACCCGCCTCGTCGACGCGCTCGCGGTCCTCCTCGTGCGACTGCACATCGTCGGGTTCTTCTGGGGCGACGTGTCGCTGTCGAACACGCTGTTCCGTCGCGACGCCGGAGCGTTCGCCGCGTACCTCGTCGACGCCGAGACGGGCAAGCTCTACGAGGGCGGCCTGTCGAACGGCCAGCGCGAGAACGACCTCGAGATCGCGCGAGTGAACATCGCCGGTGAACTGCTCGACCTCGAGGCGGGCGGCCGCGTCGCCGACGAGCTCGATCCGGTCAACATCTCGAACGGCATCGTCGACGCCTACCGCAGCCTCTGGACCGAGCTGACCGGCTCCGAGTCGTTCGGGCTCGCCGAACGGTGGCGCATCAACGAACGCGTCAACCGCCTCAACGAGCTCGGGTTCGACATCGAGGAACTCGCCATCCGCACCGACGAGTCCGGAACCACGCTGCGCATCCAGCCGAAGGTCGTCGATGCGGGCCACCACCAGCGTCGGCTGCTCCGCCTCACGGGGCTCGACGCGGGCGAGAACCAGGCCAGGCGCCTGCTGAACGACCTCGACTCGTACCGCGCCGCGTACAACAAGCAGGACCAGGACGAGGAGATGGTCGCGCACGAGTGGCAGATGCGCGTGTTCGAGCCCGTCGTCCGTGCCGTCCCGCAGGAGCTCCGCGGCAAGCTCGAGCCCGCCGAGGTGTTCCACGAGCTGCTCGAGCACCGGTGGTACATGGCGCAGCAGCAGGGTCACGACATCCCGCTGGCCGAGGCGCTCACCGCCTACATCAACGATGTGCTGCGGCACCGTCGCGACGAGGCCACGGTGATCGGTCCGCCGACCGAGGCGATCACGACCGCGCTGCCGGCCGTCGGCCCGGACACCGCCGAACTGGCCGTGCACGATCCCGACGACGAGGGCGACTGGCGCCTCAAGGTCTGATTCCCCCGGTGGTCGAGTAGGACGCGGCGGAGCCGTGCCCGTACCGACACCCGGTGTCGAGTAGGACGCGGCGGAGCTGCGCCCGTCGCCAGCCCCGGTGGTCGAGTAGGACGCGGCGGAGCCGCGCCCGTACCGAGACCACGTGTGCACAGTCCCGGCGGCCGTACGCCCGCCTGCGCCAGACTCGCCCACATGGCATACATGTACATGCTTCGGTGCGCCGACGGCACGACCTACGTGGGAAGCACGGTCGACCTCGAGCGCCGCATCGCCCAGCACCAGGCGGGGGAAGGTGCCGAGTACACGCGACGACGACGTCCCGTGGAACTCATCCACGTCGAGGAGTACGCACGCCTCGACGACGCCTTCCGCCGCGAGAAGCAGGTCCAGAACTGGGGTCGGGCGAAGCGGCTCGCGCTCGCTCGCGGGGATCACGAGACCCTGGCTTCGGCGAGCAGGAAGCGCTGGACGTGAGTCTCGGTACGGGCGCTTCGCGTCCTACTCGACCACCGGGTCTCGATACGGGCGCTTCGCGTCCTACTCGACCACCGGGTCTCGGTACGGGCGCTTCGCGTCCTACTCGACCACCGGGGGCTACTCGGCGCGCAGCTTCGCGATCTCGTAGAGCGTGACGGATGCCGCGATGCCGGCGTTCAGCGACTCGGTGGCCGCCGAGATCGGGATCGACACGATCGCGTCGCACGTCTCGGTGACCAACCGCGACAGCCCCTTGCCCTCGGACCCGACGACGACCACGATCGGCCGGTCGGCGAAGTCGAGGCCGGGCAGCGACACATCGCCGTCCCCGTCGAGACCGAGCACGAACACGCCGCGCTCCTTCAGCGCCTTGAGGGTCTGCGTCAGGTTGGGCGCCATCGCCACGGGGACCCGTGCCGCCGCGCCGGCGGAGGTCTTCCATGCCGCGGCCGTCACGCCGACCGACCGGCGCTGCGGCACGATCACGCCCTGCCCGCCGAACGCGGCCGTCGAGCGGATGATGGCACCGAGGTTGCGCGGGTCGGTGACGCCGTCGAGCGCCACGAGCAGCGGCGTCTCGTCGTCGGCGAGCACCTCGTCGAGCAGGTCGATCGGGTGCGCGTACTCGTACGGCGGCACCTTGAGTGCGAGGCCCTGGTGCACCCCGCCCTCGCCCGCGAGCCGGTCGAGCTCGGGCCGCATGACCTCGAGGATCGGGATGCCGCGGTTGGTCGCGATCTTCACGGCCTCCTTCACGCGGTCGTCCATCTCGATGCGTGCGGCGACGTAGAGCGTGGTGGCGGGGATGCGGGTGCGCAGCGCCTCCACGACGGCGTTGCGGCCGGTCACGATCTCCGACTCGTCACCCGACTTCGACCGGCGGGCGGCACCCGACGCGCCACGAGGTGCGCCGGCGCGCTGCGGCGTGCGGCCGCCCGACTTCTCCGCGGCGCGCTCGGCTGCGGCCTTGCGCTTGTAGGCCTTGTGGTACGGCCGGTCCTCGGCCTTGGGGGTCGGGCCCTTGCCTTCGAGCGCCTTGCGGCTGTGGCCGCCGGTCCCGACCTTCTGGCCCTTGCCCTTCTTGCGCACGGCTCCCGCGCGAGGCTTTCCGCTGCTGCCCTTCATGAGGTGAGGCTCCAATGCGTTCCGGTCTGGCTGTCTTCGATGGTGATGCCGGCGCCCGCGAGTTCGGCGCGGATGCGGTCGGCGGTGGCCCAGTCCTTCGCGTCGCGCGCTGCGCGACGGTCGTCGATGAGCCGGGTGACGAGGGCGTCGAGCGCGGATGCCGCAGGTCCGGCGTCCGTCGCCCAGGCCGGGTCGGCCGGGTCGATGCCGAGCACGCGCACCATGGCGTGCACCTGCCCGCGACGCTCGGCGGCGACCGGAAGGTCCTCGTCGTCGAGGGCCTGGTTGCCGGCCCGGACGGTCTCGTGCAGCACGGCGAGCGCCTGCGGCACGCCGAGGTCGTCGTCCATGGCCTCGGCGAAGGCGGCCGGCCACGTGGCATCCGTGCCGGTCTCGGCGTGGCGCGTGCCGGCGAGCCGGCGGTCGACGCGGGCGAGGAAGGTGCGGATGCGGTCGACGGCGGCCTCGGCCTCGGCGAGGGCCTCGGGCGAGTAGTCGAGGGTCGATCGATAGTGCGCCTGGCCGAGGTAGTACCGCACGGCGAGCGGGGAGGCGAGCTCGAGCAGTTCGTCGGCGTAGACGGAGTTGCCGAGCGACTTCGACATCTTCTGGCCGCCGACGTTCACGAGGCCGTTGTGCACCCAGTACCGGGCGAAGCGCTGGCCGTCGGCGCCGGACTGCGCGAGCTCGTTCTCGTGGTGCGGGAACCGCAGGTCGAGCCCGCCGCCGTGGATGTCGAACTCGGTGCCGAGGTAGCGCGCCGCCATCGCCGAGCACTCGATGTGCCAGCCCGGGCGCCCGTGTCCCCACGGCGCGTCCCATGCGGCCGAGGCGGGCTCGGTGTCCTTGCGGCCCTTCCAGAGCGCGAAGTCGCGCGGGTCGCGCTTGCCGCGCGGGTCGGCGTCGGCCGCCGCCTCCATGTGGTCGCGGGACTGCCTGGTGAGCTCGCCGTAGGCCGGCCATGTGGCCGTGTCGAAGTACACGTCGCCCGACCCGTCGGCCGCGACGTAGGCGTGCCCGGCCTCGATGAGGCGCGCGATGAGCTCCTGCATCTGCTGCACGCTCGCCGTGGCGCGCGGCTCGTACGTGGGCGGGAGGATGCCGAGCGCGTTGTAGGCGGCGGTGAACTCGAGCTCGACTCGATAGGCGAGCGACCACCACTGGTCGCCGATGCCCTCGTCGGCCGCGGCGTTCAGGATCTTGTCGTCGATGTCGGTGACGTTGCGGATGAAGGTGACCCGGTCGCCCCGCGCCGTGAACCACCGGCGCATGAGGTCGTAGACGAGCGCGCTCCGCAGGTGCCCGATGTGCGGGCTCGACTGCACGGTCGGGCCGCAGACGTACATGCCGACGTGTCCCTCGGTGAGGGGCACGAAGTCACGCAGGGCCTGGGCCTTCGAGTCGTAGAGTCGCACGGTCACCCCGCAAGCCTACCGGCGGGCCCGCTGCGAGACCGATGCGACGGATGCCGCGGCTCAGGCGGGCACGACGAGCGCCGTGGCGATCGCGGCCACGCCCTCGCCGCGGCCGGTGAAGCCGAGGCCGTCGGTCGTCGTCGCGGCGACGCTCACGGGTGCGCCGAGAATGCCGGACAAGAGCGCCTCCGCCTCCGCGCGGCGGGGCGCGAGCTTCGGGCGGTTGCCGACGACCTGCACCGAGACGTTGCCGACCCGGAAGCCGGCGTCGGCCAGGCGCCGCACGGTCTCGGCGAGGAACACCTCGCCGTGCGCGCCCGAGAAGCGCGGGTCGGCCGTGCCGAACGTGCCGCCGATGTCGCCGAGGCCGGCGGCGGCCAGCAGCGCATCGCAGACGGCGTGCGCGACGGCGTCGCCGTCCGAGTGACCGGAGAGCCCTCGCTCCCCCGGCCACTCGAGGCCGGCGAGCCACAGCGGCGTGTCGGCGTCGTCGGCGAACGCGTGCACGTCGATGCCCGTCCCGACGCGGGGCAGCGCGACGGATGCCGCGGGGTCGGCGGCCGCGGCGGGTGCGACGTCGGCGGCGGCATCCGCTCTGGCGCGCTCGGCCACGAGCTGCTCGGCCCGGTGCAGGTCGGCCGGGACCGTGATCTTGAAGGCCCGCGCGTCACCCGGGACGATGTCGATCGGCATGCCGACGGACTCGACGAGGGCCGCGTCGTCGGTGTGCTCGCCGTGCGCCCGCGAGTAGGCGTGCTCGAGCGCGGACCGCGGGAATCCCTGGGGCGTCTGCATCGCGGCGAGCTCCGATCGGTCGACGGTCGCGACGACCCGGCCCCGCGCGTCCACCCGCTTGATGGTGTCGATCACCGGCAGGCCGGGCACGACGCCGTGGCCCCGCGCCCGGACGGCCGCGGCGACCTCGTCGAACACGATCGACGGCGTGAGGGGCCGCGCCGCGTCGTGCACGAGCACGGTCTCGATGACGTGCGGCAGTGCGGCGATGCCGCGCGAGACCGACTTCTGGCGGGTCTCGCCGCCGGCGACGACGTCGAAGGCGACGGATGCCGCTCCGGCCCGGGACGTGACGATGGCCCGAGCCTCCTCGACGCGCTCGTCGGGCGCGACGACGACCAGGTACGGGGGGTCGCTCATGCCGAGCACGGCATCCAACGCGACACCGAGGACCGTGTCGTCGCCGAGCGGCACGAACGCCTTCGGCTCGGGGCGACCCAGGCGCGTGCCGCTGCCCGCGGCGACGACGATGACGGCGACGGTCGAATCGTTCACGCGTCGAGCGTATCGCCGCCCGGACGACGATCGCCGCCCTGCGCTGGTGCGCGGGCGGCGATCGTACGGGAGCCGGGCTCGGGCTAGGAGGCGAGGACCTCGTCGAGGACGGTCGACGCCTGCTCCTCGTCGGTCTTCTCGGCCAGCGCGAGCTCCGAGATCAGGATCTGTCGAGCCTTCGCCAGCATCCGCTTCTCGCCCGCGGACAGGCCGCGGTCCTGGTCGCGGCGCCACAGGTCGCGCACGACTTCGGAGACCTTGATCACGTCGCCGGAGGCGAGCTTCTCGAGGTTCGCCTTGTAGCGGCGCGACCAGTTGGTCGGCTCTTCGGTGAAGGGCGCTCGAAGCACCTCGAAGACCTTGTCGAGGCCTTCCTTGCCGATCACGTCACGAACGCCGACCAGGTCGACGTTCTCGGCGGGAACCTCGATGACGAGGTCGCCCTGCGTGACGTTCAGCTTGAGGTAGAGCTTCTCTTCGCCCTTGATGATGCGTTTCTTGACTTCGACGATCGTCGCGGCTCCGTGGTGCGGGTAGACAACGGTCTCGCCAACCTCAAACAGCATGAATAGACGTCCTTTCGGCAACTTTCAGGATATCACACCGAGGTAGTGCTAGGGTTCCGCCTCCACGCCCGAAGCCCCCTGCGCCCGTAGGCTAGACTCATCGAAGTCCCCTGCGCGCGGTTGCCTGCATCCGCGCGCACGCATGTCTCGTTGGAGGTTCTGTGAAGGCGCGTCTCGCGGCATCCGCTGCCCTGGCTCTCGGCATCGCCATCGGCGGAACCGGCTGCGGCATGATCACCTACCAGGCGACCACGGAGCGGTACGACCCCAGCGACGGCGTCTCGGCCGAGGTCGGTTCGCTCGCGGTGCGCAACATCCTCATCATCAGCGAGGACGGCGACGAGGGCAGCATGATCCTCTCCGTCTCGAACTCCGGCTCGGAGGACGCGACGCTCGAGCTCCAGGTCGGCAGCGAGACCGTCGAGGTCGACGTCGACGCCGGCCAGACCGTCGCCCCCGGCGCCGGCGACGAGGAGCCCCTGCTCATCGAGGGCCTCGACGCCGAGGTCGGCGGGCTCGTCCCCGTGTTCGTCACCACCGACGGCGCCGAGGGCCGCGAGATCTCCGTGCCCGTCCTCGACGGCCGCCTCCCCGAGTACGCCGACCTGGTGCCGTAACCCGGCCCACCACGACCGATCGAGCGGATGCCGCAGCGCGAGCGCGCGGCATCCGCTTCGTCGTCTCAGGCCTCGAACCGGTAGCCCAGACCCCGGACGGTGACCAGCTGCACCGGCTCCGAGGGCGTGACCTCGATCTTCGAGCGGATGCGCTTGATGTGCACGTCGAGCGTCTTGGTGTCGCCGAAGTAGTCGCTTCCCCAGACACGGTCGATGAGCTGGCCGCGCGTGAGCACGCGACCGGCGTTGCGCATGAGCAGCTCGAGCAGCTCGAACTCCTTCAGCGGCATCGCCACCGTCTCGCCGTCGACCTCGACGGTGTGGCGGTCCACGTCCATCCGGACGCGGCCGCCCGTGATGATCGCGTCGTCGAGGTCCTCCGGCTCGATCCGTCGACGCAGCACCGCCCGGATGCGAGCGAGCAGCTCGCGGGTCGAGTACGGCTTCGTGACGTAGTCGTCGGCGCCCAGCTCGAGGCCGACGACGATGTCGACCTCGGAGTCCTTCGCGGTCAGCATGATGATGGGCACCTGCGAGCGCTGGCGGATCTCGCGGCAGACCTCGGTCCCGGGCAGCCCGGGCAGCATGAGGTCGAGCAGCACCAGGTCGGCTCCCGCGCGGTCGAAGGCCGCGACGGCCGCCGGCCCGTCGGCGGCGACCTCCACCTCGTAGCCCTCGCGCTCGAGCAGGAAGCTCAACGGTTCGCTCAGCGCGATCTCGTCCTCGACGAGCAGGATGCGGGTCACGTGCGGTCTCCTCGGGAAGGGGCTGCGGCCGGCAGGGCCGCGGCGATGCGATCGGGGGTCTCGGACGATTCGCCGCGCCCCGCGCTGGCGGGTGCGGCCCCGTCGCCCTGACCGTCGACGACGGTCTCGGCGGCGGTGTCCTCGGGCTCGGGCGGGGATACGGGCGGCTCGGCGAGCGGCAGTCGGATGGTGAAGGTCGAGCCGCGCCCCGGCTGCGACCACACTCGGACGTCGCCGCCGTGGTTCTGCACCGTGTGCTTGACGATGCTGAGGCCGAGGCCCGACCCGCCCGTGTTGCGGGAGCGGGCCTGGTCGACCCGGTAGAACCGCTCGAACACGCGGTCCTGGTCCTCGGGGGCGATGCCGATGCCCTGGTCGGCCACGGCGATCTCCACCGCATCGTCGTCGACGGTGACGCCGACGCCCACGCGCCCGCCCTCGCTCGAGTACGCGAGCGCGTTCGCGATGAGGTTGTGCACCGCGACGACCATGAGCGCCTCGTCGCCGTAGACCTTCGCCTTCGACTTCGCGCGGAGCCGGACCTCGATGCCCTTGGCCGCGGCGACGACCCGGTTCTGGTCGACGGCGGCGGCGACGATGCGGTCGACGTCCAGCAGCTCGTCGCGGCGCAGGGCATCGCGGGCCTGCAGGCGGGACAGCTCGATCACCTCGCTCGTGATGTGCCCGAGGCGCGTCGACTCGACCGCGAGGCGATCGGCGAAGCGCCGCACCCGTTCCGGCTCGTCGGCGGCCTGGTCCAGCGCCTCGGCGAGCAGGCTCACCGAGGCGATCGGGGTCTTGAGCTCGTGGCTGATGTTCGCGATGAAGTCGCGACGCACCTCGTCGAGTCGTCGGGCCTCGGTCCGGTCGTCGGCGAGGAGCAGGACGAAGCGCGTGCCGAGCCGGGCGACCCGCACGTCGACCTGCATGGTGGCATCGCTGAACGGACCGCGCGCGAGCACGAGCTCGGTCGCCACGGGCTCGCCCGTGCGGCGGACGGCGGCGACGAGGTCGATGAGCTCCTGGTGGGCGAGCATCTGGTTGCGCACCAGGCCCATCGCGAGCGCGCCCGGCGAGGCGCGGAGCACGTTGTTCGACGGGTCGAGCACGACGCCCGCCGACTCGAGCACGTCGAGCACCTGGTCGACGCCGTCGGGGATCGTGGGCGCGACGACGCGCGCAGCGCTCTGCCCACGCCGTTCGGCGATGTGCAGCACGACGGTGAAGCCGGCCCCGATGAGCACGCCGAACGCGAGCGCGGCGAGCACGGACCAGGTGGAGTCCATGGGACCAACGATAACCACCGCCCGGGCCCGTCACGTCCGGGATGCCGGTGGACGAGGGTAGGTTAGGGAGTGTTCAGGAACGCGGCACCTGCCGTTCACCTGCACCGGGGAGGATGTCGCGGGTCGGCCGGCTGCCGGCTGCTCGCGCGTGCCCGACGCGCGAGCCGAGACCGAAGGGGTCGAATTACATGCGTGAGGTGTTCCAGCAGGAACTGCGAGAGGTCCAGGACGGCCTGGTCGAGATCGCGACGCTCGTCGCCGAGGCCATCGAGAAGGCCACGCGCGCCTTCAACGAGTCGAACGTGAGCCTCGCCGAGGAGGTCATCGCCGACGACCACCTCATCGACCAGCGAGCCCAGGCGCTCGACGAGCTCGCCATCACGATCCTCGCCCGCCAGCAGCCCGTCGCGCGCGACCTCCGCATCGTCGTGAGCGCGCTGCGCATCTCTGCGTCGCTCGAGCGCATGGGCGATATGGCGACGCACATCTCGCAGCTCGCGCGCTACCGCTTCCCCGACAAGGTCGTGCCGAAGAGCCTGCGCCCCACGTTCGCCGAGATGGGCACGCTCGACGTCGAGATCGCGCGGCGACTCGTCGAGCTGCTCCGCAACGAGGACGTCCGCCTCGCCGAGGAGATCCGCAACGAGGACGACAAGGTCGACGCCCTCCACCTCTCGGTGTTCGACAAGGTCCTCGGCGAGACCTGGAAGGGCGAGGCGGTCGACACGGTCGACGCGACGCTCGCCAGCCGGTACCACGAGCGGTTCGCCGACCACGCGGTGTCCATCGCCAAGAAGGTCCAGTACCTCGCCACGGGCGACTGGGTGCCGGACCCCGTCTGACCACCACGCGCCGCGAGGCGCGACGGCGAAGGGCCGAGCGGATGCGACATCCGCTCGGCCCTTCGCTCGTGTCGGGGCGTCGACCCTACTTCTTGCCCTGCGCGGCCACCGCCGCGGCGCCGGCCGCCGCCGCCTCGGGGTCGAGGTACTCGGCGGGCTTGGTCGGCATGAAGTCGTCGCCGAGCTCGTAGACCAGCGGGATGCCCGTGGGGATGTTCAGCTCGGCGATGTCGGCGTCGGAGATGCCGTCGAGGTGCTTCACGAGCGCCCGCAGCGAGTTGCCGTGCGCGGTCACGAGGACCGTCTTGCCGTCCTTCAGGTCGGGGATGATGTCGGTCTCCCAGTACGGGAGCATGCGCGCGATGACGTCCTTCAGGCACTCGGTGCGCGGCATCTCGTCGTCGGAGAGGCTCGCGTAGCGGGGGTCGCCGACCTGCGACCACTCGCCGTCGTCGTCGATGGGCGGCGGCGGGGTGTCGAACGAGCGACGCCACAGCATGAACTGGTCCTGGCCGTACTTCTCGAGGGTCTCGGCCTTGTCGAGGCCCTGCAGCGCACCGTAGTGGCGCTCGTTGAGGCGCCACGACCGGCGGACGTCGATCCAGAGCCGGTCGGCCTCCTCGAGGGCGAGGTTCGCGGTCTGGATGGCGCGCGTGAGCACCGAGGTGTGCAGCACGTCGGGCAGCACGCCCTTCTCGACGAGCAGCTCGCCGGCGCGGCGGGCCTCGGCGCTGCCGAGTTCACTGAGCCGCACGTCGACCCAGCCGGTGAACAGGTTCTTCTGGTTCCAGTCGCTCTGGCCGTGGCGCAGCAGCACGAGGGTGTAGACCATGCGCCCCAGCCTACCGGCGCGGCATGGCGCCCCCATTCCCGCGGTCGCGGCGTGACGGATGCCGCGCAGCGGAGCGGTACGCCCTTGGCGCGCCTGCGAGACTGGGAGCATGCCGGTCGGATCCATCACGCGGGGGACGACGAACACGAACCGCCTCCGCCGCGTCGACCGATGGATCGCCGACCAGCCGGAGTTCCGCCGCGCGGCCGATCCGCTCGTCGTCGACCTCGGCTTCGGTGCGAGCGGCGTCACGGCCTTCGAGCTCGCGACGCGGCTGCGACGCACGCGCCCCGACGTGCGCGTGCTCGGCCTCGAGATCGAGCCCGGGCGCGTGCGCACCGCCGAGGCGCAGCTCGCCGACGTGCGGGCGGGTCGCACCCACTTCGCCGCGGACCTCCCGGTCTCCTTCGGGCTCGGCGGCTTCGAGGTGCCCGTGCGCGGCGGCGGCTCCCCCGCCGTGATCCGAGCGTTCAACGTGCTGCGGCAGTACGACGAGTCCGACGTGACCGGCGCCTGGGCGCGCATGCGCGAACGGCTCGCGCGCGGCGGGCTGCTCGTCGAGGGCACCTGCGACGAGCTCGGCCGCATCGCGGCGTGGGCGGGGGTGACGGATGCCGGCCCGCGCACCTTCACGATCAGCCTGCGCCTGCGCGACCTCGACGCGCCGTCCGTGGTCGCCGAGCGCCTGCCCAAGGCGCTCATCCACCGGAACGTGCCCGGTGAGCGCGTGCACGACCTCCTCGTCGCGCTCGACCGCGGATGGCGGGTCCACGCGCCGCTGTCCGTCTACGGCCCCTCGCAGCGGTGGATCGCGGTGGCGCGCGGACTCCGCGACGAGGGGTGGCCCGTGCTCGGCGGGGTGCGCCGCTGGCGACTCGGCGAGCTCACGCTCGCGTGGGACGCGGTCGCGCCGGGCGCGGCGGCATCCGCTCGCTGAACGGCCGCAGGTCGGATGCCGGTAGCTCCGGGTGCCGGCTCAGGGGCGGACGCCGAGCCGCGGCAGGCGGGGCACGTCGACCGCGGCCCCCGCGCCGGCCGGGACGATCTCGACCTGCGCGGCCGCCACGTCGATGCCATGGCTCTCGACGATGAGCTCGAGCTGCGGGGGCACCGCACGCTTGACCACCGCGAGGGCGATCGGACCGAGTTCGTGGTGCATGGCGGCCGAGGTGATGTGGCCGACGACCCGGCGCTCGGGCTCCTCACCGGGCGCGGGCTCGGGCCTGACCTTGACGCCGACGACCTCGTCGCCGGCCTTCGGCAGGACGGTGTCGCTGCCGTCGAGGTGCAGCATCACGAGCCGACGCGGCGGGCGGCCGAGGTTCACGACCTTCGCCACCGTCTCCTGGCCGCGGTAGCAGCCCTTGTGCAGGTCGACCGCGCTGCGGAGCCAGTCGAGCTCGTGCGGCAGGGTCTTCTCGTCGACCTCGGTCGCGAACCGGGGACGCCACGCGGCGACGCGCAGCGCCTCGAGCGCGAGCACCCCGGCCGGTTCGGCGGCCCCCGACCGGACAGCCGCGGCGAGGCCCGCGAGCGACGCGCGCGGCACGATCACCTCGACGTACCGCCAGAACGCGCCGGGATGCGCCGGGTCGACGCTGTAGCGGTGCCCGCCCGGGAGCTCGAGGCGCCAGGGATCGGTCCAGCGCAGCGCGCCGTCGGGCAGGTCGAGCGGGAACCCGTCGCCCTCGGGCATCGCACCGACGACCGCGACCTCGGCGGAGACGTCGGCGACCTCGACGCGGAGCATGAAGCGCATGCGGTCGAGCCACGACGCCAGCGCGGGCGCGTCGTCGCGCTCGGCGACGAGCCAGGTTCGCTCGCCGTCGTCGACGACGTGCACGGCGTGCTCGACGTGGCCGGCGGCGTCGAGGAAGAGCGCCTCGGCCGATTCGCCCGGGCGGAGGTGGTCGAGCCGCTGGCTCGCCATCGAGTTCAGCCAGGAGAGACGGTCGGGGCCGGTGACGGTCACGACGCCGCGGTGCGAGAGATCGACGACCGCTCGCCCCTGCTCGAGTCGGCGCTGCTCGACCATGGGATTGCCGTAGTGACCCGCGACGCCCTCATCCACGCCCTCGGCGGGCACGGCACCGGGGAGCGCGAGGAACGGGGAGCCGGTCATCAGTCGACCTTCGCCAGCCGCGCCGAGGCGTGCGTACGGAGGTCCTGCCCGAGGGCGGCGATGTCCCAGGCCCAGAGCAGGTGGTTCTCGACGAGGCCGTACAGGCGTGTGGCGGCCGCGTACTCCTTCGCGCCGGCGGCGCGCATCACCGCGTCGGTCGCGAGGTCGATGCGCGGGCCCTTGACCTGCCCGAGGTACAGCTCGCTGACCCCGCCGGGATGCACGACCGAGACCTCGAGGTCGAACCCGCCGGCGGCGTTGCGCAGCGTCTCGACGGCCTCGGCGTCGGGGAACCGGGAGGGTCCGGTCGCGGGCAGGAGCGCGGGGCCGGGGTCGCCCTCGCCGAGCGGCCGGGCGAGCCGCCAGTATCCGGTCTCCGCGGCGATCGGCGTGGGCTCCGCACCCTCGTCACCCGGGAAGAGCCACGTGGACGAGGTGTAGTTGAGGTACGGCAGGCCGTCGTGGCTGAAGCTCACGCGCTGCCCGAACTCGTGCGTGACCGACTCGTCGCCGACCTTGTAGTCGATGACGCCGGAACCCTCCCACACCCCGATGAGCCAGGAGAGCGGAACGAGCTCCGGGGGGAGGTCGACCGGGAGTTCGATCACGGCCTAGCGCTGCCCCTTGAAGAGCCGGAAGACGACCACGCCGCTCACCCAGGCGATGGCGAGGCTCGCGAGCCCGAGCAGGCCGATGAAGAAGAGTTCGAGGGCGAGCAGCGAATCCATGCAGCGAGTCTACCCGCTGCTCAGAGCACGACCGGCAGCAGCGCGAGCGCGGCCACGGCGACGACCACGACGGCGCCCGCGATCGAGGCGCTCACCCGTCCGACGAATCCGTGCGGCTCCCGCGAGGCGAGCTGCAGGGCCATCGACGCGATGACGGATGCCGCGAGCACCATGCCGAGCGCCACGTAGACCGCCCCCGGCGCGTCGTCGCCGAACCACACGCGGCGTCCGGAGTACGCGGCGGCGACCACGAGCACCGAGCCCACCGCGGCGAGCGCCCACACGACGGGGATCGCCCACCGCCCCCATGCCGACGCCGGCGCCGATGCCGGGGCCGGCGGTGCCGTGTGACCGTGTGCGTCGCCCATGCCGTCCCTCGTTCCGTGGCGCCCCTTCGGGCGTCCCGTAGTATTGACCGCACCTTACTACTGGAGGGTGTGCGTGGCGCAGCTGCTGATCCTGACGCCGGCAGCCAACGATGACGTTCTCCCGGCCCTGTCTCTCCTGACCCATCGGGTGCGCGTGATCCCCGCGTCACCCGACCAGCTCGTGCGCGCACCCGAGTCCGATCTCGTCTTCCTCGACGCCCGCACGAACCTCGCGGGAGCCAAGGCGCTGGCGCAGATCCTCCGCACCACCGGGCTCTCGGTGCCGCTCGTGCTCGTGGTCACCGAGGGCGGCCTCACCGCGGTCACCCCGGACTGGGGCGTCGACGACGTGATCCTCGAGCACGCCGGCCCCGCCGAGATCGACGCGCGCATCCGCCTCGCCGTGGGCCGGGCGCAGGCATCCCAGCCGGCCGAGCGCATCCAGACCTCCGGCGTCGTCATCGACGAGGCCAGCTACTCGGCGAAGGTGCACGGGCGCACCCTCGACCTCACCTACAAGGAGTTCGAGCTGCTCCGCTTCCTCGCGGCGCATCCGTCGCGCGTGTTCACGCGCGAGCAGCTGCTCAGCGAGGTGTGGGGCTACGACTACTTCGGCGGCACGCGCACGGTCGACGTGCACGTGCGGCGGCTGCGCGCGAAGCTCGGCGACCTCGACTCCCTCATCGGCACCGTGCGCAACGTGGGCTACCGCTTCAACGTGCACGAGGAGGACGAGCGCGACGCCGACGTCACCATCCGGTGACATCCGCTTCACCACCCGGTCGCACCCCGGTGGCATGATGTGGGGATGACGGCCGAGACCACCCTCGACGAAGACCGCACCTCGAGCGATTTCGACGACGACTTCGAGCCGCTCGACACGGATGGCGCTCCTGAGCTCGTCTCGGAGCGCTACCTCGACCGCGAGCTCAGCTGGTTGGCGTTCAACCAGCGCGTGCTCGAACTCGCCGAGGACCCGCGCCTGCCGGTGCTCGAACGGGCCAACTTCCTGGCCATCTTCGCGACGAACCTCGACGAGTTCTTCATGGTCCGCGTCGCGGGCCTCAAGCGCCGCATCAACACGGGACTCGCGGTGCCGACGAACGTGGGGCGCACCCCGCACGAGGTGCTCACCGACATCTCCCGCAAGGCGCACGAGCTGCAGCTGCGGCACGCCGCCGCGTACCAGGAGCTCGTCAAGCCCGCCCTGGCCGATGCCGGCATCCGCATCGTCTCGTGGGAGGACCTCGACGAGGCCGAGCACGCGCACCTCCACGAGTTCTTCAGCTCGCAGATCTTCCCGGTGCTCATGCCGCTCGCCGTCGACCCGGCCCACCCCTTCCCCTACATCTCGGGGCTCTCGCTCAACCTGTCGGTGCGCGTGCGCAACAGCCGGACGGGCCGGCTCGAGTTCGCCCGCGTGAAGGTGCCGCAGATGCTCCACCGGTTCGTGCGGGTCGACCCCGACGAGCCGGTCGAGGATGCGCGCTACATCGCCCTCGAGGACCTCATCTCGAACCATCTCGAGGACCTCTTCCCCGGGATGGAGATCCTCGACCACCACGTGTTCCGCGTCACCCGCAACGAGGACGTCGAGATCGAGGAGGATGAGACCGAGAACCTCATCAAGGCGCTCGAGAAGGAGCTCCTTCGCCGCCGGTTCGGTCCGCCCATCCGCCTCGAGATCTCGAACGACATGGACGACGTCACGCTCGGCCTGCTCGTCCGCGAGCTCGACGTGACCGAGCAGGAGGTGTACCGGCTCCCGGCCCCGCTCGACCTCGGCGGCCTGTTCGACCTCGCACGCATCGACCGGCCGGAACTGCACTACCCCACGCACGTGCCCGCGACCAACGCGCAGCTGATGCGGTCCGAGCCGAACCTGCCAGCCGACGTCTTCGGCGCGGTCGCCCGCAAGGACATCCTCCTGCACCACCCGTACGAGTCCTTCGCGACGAGCGTGCAGGCCTTCCTCGAGCAGGCCGCCGCCGACCCCGACGTGCTCGCGATCAAGCAGACCCTGTACCGCACCTCGGGCGACAGCCCCATCGTCGAGGCGCTCATCGACGCCGCCGAGTCGGGCAAGCAGGTGCTCGCGCTCGTCGAGATCAAGGCCCGCTTCGACGAGCAGGCGAACATCTCGTGGGCGCGCAAGCTCGAGAAGGCGGGCGTCCATGTCGTGTACGGCCTCGTCGGGCTGAAGACGCACTGCAAGCTCGCGCTCGTCATCCGCCAGGAGAAGGGGCGGCTGGTCCACTACAGCCATATCGGCACCGGCAACTACAACCCGAAGACCAGCCGCATCTACGAGGACCTCGGCCTGCTCACCGCCGACGACCAGGTCGGCAAGGACCTCACGCGGCTGTTCAACGAGCTCTCCGGGTACGCCATCGAGAAGAAGTTCAAGCGCCTGCTCGTCGCGCCGCTGCACCTGCGGAAGGGTCTGCTCAAGCTCATCACGCAGGAGATCCGCAACGCCGAGGCCGGCCGGCCGAGCGGCATCCGCATCAAGGTCAACTCGATGGTCGACGAGGCGATCATCGACGGGCTGTACCGGGCGTCGAACGCGGGCGTGCCCGTCGAGATCTGGGTGCGCGGCATCTGCAGCCTGCGGCCGGGCATCCCCGGCCTGAGCGAGAACATCACGGTGCGCTCCATCCTCGGCCGTTACCTCGAGCACTCGCGCATCTTCACCTTCCACAACGACGGCGACCCCATCGTCTACATCGGCTCGGCCGACATGATGCACCGCAACCTCGACCGCCGCGTCGAGGCGCTGGTCCGCCTCACCGACCCCGACCACGTCGCCGACATCGGCGAGCTCTTCGACGAGGCCATGGACGACGGCACGAGCTCGTGGCACCTCGACGGCGACGGCATCTGGACCCGGCACTCCACCGACGACGAGGGCCGGCCCCTCGCCGACCTGCAGCACCTGCGCATCGAGCGCGTCGCGCAGCGCACGTCGCGCGTGGTCCGGAGCGCACGATCGGCGAAGCGACGATGAGCCCCGTCGCGACCGCCGTCTACGCAGCCGGCGCGGTGTGCTGGCGCGTCATCGACGGGCGCGTGCACGTGCTCGTCGTCCACCGCACCGTCTACGGCGACGTCACCATCCCGAAGGGGAAGGTCGACCCCGGCGAGACCCTCCCCCGCACCGCCGTCCGCGAGATCGCGGAGGAGACCGGACTGTCGGTCGCCCTCGGGGTGCCGCTCGGCGTCTCGCGCTACGCGCTGCCGAGCGGGCGCGAGAAGATCGTGCACTACTGGGCGGCCCGCGTCAGCGAGAAGGCCGTCCAGCGCTCGACGTTCCGCCCGAACGCCGAGATCGCCGCGCTCGAGTGGGTGACCATCAAGCGCGCCCGCAGCTACCTCACCTACGAGCCCGACCGCGAGATCCTCGACAACTTCGCGAAGCTCGTCGACCAGGGCGTGACGTCGACGTTCGCGCTCATCGTGCTCCGGCACGGCAAGGCCCAGGCGCGCGGCTCGTGGGACGGCCCCGACACGACGCGTCCGCTCGTCGAGCGCGGGGTGCGGCAGGCGGTCGCCCTCGCCGACACGCTGACCGCGTGGCGGCCGAAGAAGATCGTCTCGAGCCCGGCCGTGCGCTGCGTGACCACCGTGACCCCGCTCTCCGCGGCATCCGGCATCACGGTCAAGCGCGACGACGGCATCAGCCAGGACGCGTGGGAGGCCGGGCACGACGAGGTCCGGCGGGTCATCGGCAAGCGCGTGCGGGTCGGCAAGACCGCCGTCGTCTGCAGCCACGGGCCGGTCCTGCCGGAGATCATGCGGGAGATCGCCCTCGCGACGGGGACGCCGCTCGGCTCGTACGTGACGGATGCCGCGGGCATCGACGTCGGCGAGTTCAGCGTCGTCCACCTGTCGGCCACGAACCCCTCCTCGGGCATCATCGCCATCGAGACGCACGCCCCGAAGTCCTGAGCCTTCGGACGCGACCGACATGCAGCGGATGCGCAGCTTCCCCACCCGGTCTCGGCACCGGCTGTTCACCTTCCGTTCACCGAGGTGGGTTTCGCTGTTCACGCGATCGCGAGTCGGAATCGGCCGCGCCGGTCGATCCCCGCTCCCGTGTCCCCCACCCGAAGGATCCCAGTGAATCGCACGCGCCTGCTCGCGTCCGCCGCGCTCGCCGCGACCACCGCCCTCCTCCTCTCCTCGTGCGCCGTCAACGAGATGGGCCTCGACGACACCGGTTCGAACCTCGACGGGTACGTCATCGGCGCCGGATCCTCGGCCCAGGGCGCCGCGCAGCAGGCCTGGGTCGCCGGTTTCCAGACGGCGCACCCGCACGTGACCGTCGACTACGACCCGTCCGGGTCCGGAGCCGGCCGCGACACCTTCATGGAGGGTGCGAGCGACTTCGCCGGATCCGACCGCGCCTACACGCTCGACGAGCTCGACGAGGGCCGGTTCGGCCGCTGCGCACCGGACTCCACCGTCATCCAGCTGCCGCTCTACATCTCCCCCATCGCGGTCGTGTTCCGGCTCGACGGCATCGACACGCTCGACCTCGACGCCGCCACCATCGCGGGCATCTTCGCCGGCGACATCGTGAACTGGAGCGACCCGGCCATCGCCGCGACGAACCCCGACGTGGAGCTGCCCGACCTGCCCATCACGGCCGTGCACCGCTCGGACGACTCCGGCACCACCGAGAACTTCACGGAGTACCTCAACGCGGCCGCGCCAGACGTGTGGGAGTGGGAGGCCGACGGCGTGTGGCCGTTCGCCGGCGGCGAGGCCGCCCAGGGCAACTCGGGCGTCGTCGACACCGTCGGCAAGGGCGTGGGCACGATCGGCTACGCCGACGCGTCGCGCGCCGGCGACCTGGGCACGGTCGCCGTGCAGGTCGGCGAGGAGTTCGTGCCCTTCTCGCCCGAAGCCGCGGCGGCGATCGTCGACGCGTCGCCGCTCGAGGAGGGCCGCGCCGAGGGCGACCTCACCATCGCCATCGACCGCACCACCGAGCAGGCGGGCGTCTACCCGATCGTGCTCGTCAGCTACCTCATCGCCTGCGAGGAGTACGTCTCGCCCGAGAACGTCGAGGTGGTGCGGGAGTACCTCGCCTACATCGCGAGCGAGGAGGGCCAGCAGGCCGCTGCCGAGGACGCCGGCTCGGCGCCGATCTCGGATGCGCTGCGCGACCGCGCCATGCAGGCGATCGAGTCGATCCGGTAGGCGGACTCCCAGCTGCGGCTCCCCCGCCGGTCGATCCCGGTTCACCTGCCGTTCACCCTCGTGGGGGACGCTCGTCACGCACGCTGGTTAGCGTCGCAGGCGGGTCGGCACCGGCCCACCCCCTGCATTCCAACCCCGGAAGGGAATCACGTGAACCTCAAGCGTTTCGGCGCGCCCGCCGTCATCGCCATGACCGCGGCGCTCGCACTCAGCTCCTGTGCTGCGAACGAGGGCGGCGCCACCGAGAACGGCGACGCCGGCTCGGAGTCGACGCTCTCCGGCAACCTCGTCGGCGCCGGCTCGTCCGCCATGGATGCCGCCCAGCAGGCCTGGATCGCGGAGTTCCAGAACGCCAACCCCGACGTCACCATCGACTACGACCCGTCCGGTTCGGGCGCGGGGCGCGACACGTTCCTCGAGGGCGCGAGCGGCTACGCCGGCTCCGACCGCGCGTTCAACGACGAGGAGATCGCCGCCGGCGGCTTCGCCGCGTGCGCGCCGGACTCGACGATCATCCAGCTCCCGCTCTACATCTCGCCGATCGCCGTCATCTTCAACCTCGACGGCATCGACTCACTGAACCTCGACCCGGCCACCATCGCCGGCATCTTCGCGGGCCAGATCACCAACTGGAACGACCCGGCGATCGCCGCGACGAACGAGGGCGTCGAGCTGCCCGACCTGGCGATCACCCCGGTCCACCGCTCCGATGACTCGGGCACGACCGAGAACTTCACCGACTACCTCGCCCAGGCCGCTCCCGAGGTGTGGACGTACGAGGCCGACGGCGTCTGGCCGTTCGAGGGCGGCGAGGCCGCGCAGGGCACGTCCGGCGTGGTCGACGCTGTGACCAACGGCACGGGCACCATCGGCTACGCCGACGCGTCGCGCGCCGGCGACCTCGGCACCGCCGCGGTGCAGGTCGGCGACGAGTTCCTCGAGTACTCGCCGGAGGCGGCCGCCGCCATCGTCGACGTCTCGCCGTTCGTCGAGGGCCGTCCGGACGGCGACCTCTCGCTCGAGCTCGACCGCACGCCGGACGAGGCCGCCTACCCGATCGTCCTCGTCGCGTACTCGATCGCGTGCCAGCAGTACGAGGACTCGGCCACAGCCGAGCTGGTGAAGGCGTACTTCTCGTACATCGCCAGCGCCGAGGGCCAGGACGTGGCCGCCGAGAACGCCGGCTCGGCCCCGATCTCCGACACCCTGCGTGAGCAGGCGGTCGCGGCGATCGACTCCATCCAGTAAGAAGGTCGTGCCCGGCCCCGACGCTTCCGCGGAAGCCGGGGCCGGGCACAGCCCTGTTTTCGAATCAGACCAGAGGAACTCGCCAGATGAGCACCGCACCCGCCCCGATCCGGGCGAAACAGCGACCGGGGGACCGCGTCTTCTCGCGTTCCGCGGTCTTCGCCGGGTCGATGATCCTCGTCACGCTCGCGGCCGTGGCGACCTTCCTCATCGTGCAGAGCGTCCCCGCGCTCTTCGCGACCGGCGAGACCGCATCGATCCTCGACACGAACTTCTGGGCGTACGTCGGCCCGCTCGTGTTCGGCACGATCTGGGCGGCGGCGCTCGCCCTCCTCCTCGCACTGCCCGTCTCCATCGGCATCGCGCTCTTCATCTCGCACTACGCCCCGCGGCGCCTCGCCTCGGTGCTCGGCTACATCGTCGACCTGCTCGCCGCAGTGCCCTCGGTCGTCTTCGGACTGTGGGGCATCGGCGTGCTCGCTCCGGCGGTGCAGCCCCTCTACACCTGGCTGGTCGACAACCTCGGCTGGTTCCCGCTCTTCTCCGGTCCCGTCTCCGGCACCGGCCGCACGATCCTCACCGCCGCCGTCGTCCTCGCCGTCATGATCATCCCGATCATCACGGCCATCTCCCGCGAGGTCTTCCTGCAGACCCCCGTGCTGCACGAGGAGGCCGCGCTCGCGCTCGGCGCCACGCGCTGGGAGATGATCCGCACCGCGGTGCTGCCCTTCGGCCGTCCCGGCATCATCTCCGCCGCCGTCCTCGGCCTCGGCCGCGCGCTCGGCGAGACGATGGCCGTCGCCATGGTCCTCTCGGCCACCGGCGCCGTCACCTTCCAGCTGCTCACGTCGGTCAACCCGTCGACGATCGCCGCGAACATCGCGCTGAGCTTCCCCGAGGCCTACGGCATCAACGTCAACGTGCTGATCGCCACCGGCCTCATCCTCTTCATCGTCACCTTCGCGGTGAACGCGCTCGCACGTTGGATCGTGGCGCGCCGCAGCGAGTTCTCGGGAGCGAACTGATGACCACCACGCTCACCCCTCCGGAGCCCCGCGTCGCGACGCCCGTCAGCAACTCGCTGACCGCCGGCAAGCTGCCCAACGGCGCACCGTGGATGATCCTCGCGGCGAGCCTCCTGGTCTCGGCGGGCCTGTTCGGCGTGATCGCGCTGAGCGGCGCCGAGTTCAACTGGGTCGGCACCCTCGTCGTCGCCGCACTCATCTACGTCGTCGTGATCACCGTGCTCTCACGCATCGTCGAGGGATCGCGCCGGTCCACCGACCGGTTCGTGACCTCGCTGGTGACGGGCGCGTTCCTGCTCGCGATGATCCCGCTCGTCTCGCTCACGATCACGGTCGTGACCTTCGGGCTCGCCCGCTTCGACCCCGAGTTCTTCACGTACTCGATGCGCAGCGTCACCGGCGAGGGCGGCGGTGCGCTGCACGCGATCGTCGGCACGCTGCTGATGACGGGCACCGCGGCGCTCATCTCGATCCCCATCGGCCTGATGACCTCGATCTACCTGGTCGAGTACGGTCGCGGGCGACTCGCGCGCGGCATCACCTTCCTGGTCGACGTGATGACCGGCATCCCGTCGATCGTCGCGGGCCTGTTCGCGTACGCGCTGTTCGCGATCTTCTGGGGTCCCGGCACCCGAACGGGCATCGCCGGGGCGGTCGCGCTCGCGGTGCTGATGATCCCCGTCGTCGTCCGCTCGAGCGAGGAGATGCTGCGGCTCGTGCCGAACGAGCTCCGCGAGGCCGCCTACGCGCTCGGCGTGCCCAAGTGGCTCACGATCGTGAAGGTCGTGCTCCCCACGTCGATCGCGGGCATCACGACCGGCATCATGCTCTCGATCGCCCGCGTCATCGGCGAGACGGCACCGCTGCTCATCGCGGCCGGCTTCACGAACAGCATGAACTACGACATGACCGAGGGGCGCATGCAGTCCCTCCCCGTGTTCGTGTACACCCAGTACGCCAACCAGGGCACGCCCGCCTCGGCCTATCTCGACCGTGCGTGGGCGGCCGCGCTCACCCTGATCCTCATCGTCATGGCGCTGAACCTGATCGCCCGCCTCGTGGCGCGGTTCTTCGCCCCCAAGTTCGGGCGCTGAGCCCAGACCCCCCAGTAAGGAAACCCGTGTCCAAGCGCATCGAGGTCCGCGACCTCAACGTCTACTACTCGAAGTTCCTCGCCGTCGAAGGCGTCACCCTCGAGATCGAGCCGCGCAGCGTGACGGCCTTCATCGGCCCGTCCGGCTGCGGCAAGTCCACGTTCCTCCGCACCCTCAACCGCATGCACGAGGTCATCCCCGGCGCGCGCGTCGAGGGCGAGGTGCTGATCGACGGCAACAACCTCTACGACCCGGATGTCGACCCGGTGCTCGTCCGCCGTCAGGTCGGCATGGTCTTCCAGCGTCCGAACCCGTTCCCGACGATGTCGATCAAGGAGAACGTCCTCGCGGGCGTGAAGCTCAACAACAAGCGCATCTCCAAGTCCGACGCCGACGATCTGGTCGAGAAGTCGCTCATGGGCGCGAACCTCTGGAACGAGGTCAAGGACCGGCTCGACCGCCCGGGCTCGGGCCTCTCGGGCGGCCAGCAGCAGCGCCTCTGCATCGCCCGCGCGATCGCGGTCTCGCCCGAGGTCATCCTGATGGACGAGCCCTGCTCGGCACTCGACCCGATCTCGACCCTCGCCATCGAGGACCTCATCGAGGAGCTGAAGCAGGAGTACACGATCGTGATCGTGACCCACAACATGCAGCAGGCGTCGCGCGTGTCCGACAAGACCGCGTTCTTCAACATCGCCGGCACCGGCAAGCCCGGCAAGCTCATCGAGTACGACGACACCACGACGATCTTCTCGAACCCGTCGCAGAAGGCGACCGAGGACTACGTGTCGGGCCGCTTCGGCTGATCCCGACCGCGCTCCACCGACGGCCCGTCCCCGATCCCGGGGGCGGGCCGTCGCCGTCAGTCGCGCGGCGAGAGCAGGTAGGCGTTCAGCGCGGCCGTGGTCTCGGCGTCGAGGGGCACTGTCGCGCCGTCGAGCTCCACGATGGGCGCGGCCATGCGCACGCTCGACACGAGCCACGCGGCATCCGCTGCCCGCAGGTCGTCGACGGTGAGGTCGCGGTACTCGGCGGTGCGCCCGATCGCCTCGAGGTGCGCGAAGACGCTGCGCTGGGTGGTGCCGTGCAGGATGCCGGCTGCGGGGGGCGGCGTGACGAACCGGTCGCCCATCCGCACGATCACGCTCGAGGTGGGTCCCTCGAGCACGTACCCGTCCGAGGAGATGTAGATCGCGTCGTCGGCGCCGCGCCGCTTGGCCTCGCGCAGCGCGGCCATGTTGCCCGCGTAGCTCAGCGTCTTCGCGCCGAGCAGCAGCCACGGGGCGCGCTCGCCGACGCCGTGCGCGACGCCGCGGTCGAGGGTGACGACGCGGATGCCGCGCTGGCGCGCCGCCGTGAAGTCGACGCCGGGCGTCACGTGCACCCATCCGGTCGGCTTCGGGCCCGGCTCGATCCCGCGGCTGAGCGCCAGCTTCAGGGCGAATTCGCCCTGGGCCGGCACGCGCTCGGCCGCGCGGGTGATGATGAGGCGCCACTGGTCGAGGTTCGGCTCCGGCAGCTCGCAGAGCCGCGCCGAGTTCACCAGTCGGGCGAGGTGCGGTTCGACCTCCTGCGGGTGACCGTCGATGATCGCGAGGGTCTCGAACACGCCGTCGCCGCGGTGCGGGGCGAGGTCGTTCACGGCCAGGGCGCCGGCGCCCGGTTCGACCTCGCGGAACGACGACTCGAGGAACTGTGGCGAGGCGTCGGTCGGCAGCGGATCGACCAGGAACGTGACGGTGTCGGCCATCCTCCGATGCTACGCCGGTGGCCGTCGTCGCGGCCGTGGCCGCGGTCGCACGGCCGTCGCGGCGCCGTGGTGGGCCCGCGGGCATGGAAGTGGCCGGCCGCAGAACGCCTCTCGGCGCGAGGCCGCTCGAAGCGGCGAGATTTGGAGCCCGGGGTTACTGCGACCGGCCACGACAAGTGTAAACGAGGGGCCCCCGAGGACTATTCCGCACGCCCGATCCCGGTGCGGGTCGGGCGTGTCGGACTCGACCGTGCTAGCCTGCGCCGCTGCTCAGTCGAGGCTGTCGTGCCGCCAGAGCCGCGCGCAGGCGGTGAGCTCCTCGGCGAGGGACGACAGGCGCAGCGCTCGGCGCGTGAGGATGCCGGGACGATCGGGGTGCACGGCGTCCGCGGCATCCGCGTCGTCGGCGAGGCTCGTGAAGCCGGTGGCGGCCACGCGCCCGAACGCCGAGGCGCGTTCCAGGGCCGCGGCGAAGTCGCCGGAGAACACGCCGCGAAGGATCACGTCGGCCAGCTCGCGCATCTCCGCGGGACCGGCCGGGGTGGGGGCGCCGGCCACGACCTGGTCGATGGTGCGCGACACCTCGGTGCCGCGCTGGAAGGCGAGGCTCACGCCCGCGGCATCCTGCCGGATCATCGTGCGCAGCAGGTAGATGCGCCACAGCGCGCCCGGAAGGCTCTTGGGCGAAGCCTGCGACCACAGCTCGGCGATCGCGTCGATGCCATGCTCATCGGTGTACGACACCAGCCGCGACACGATCTCGGGATCGGGGTCGGCGCGCACGCGCGACAGCACCGCCGCCGCGGTGTCGTGGGCGACTCGGCTCACCTGCGCGGGATCCTCCGCGCCGAGGTAACCCTCGAACATGCGCGGCGGAAAGCGCGTGGGACGGTGGAAATCTGCGGTCATCGCGGGCCACGATACCGCCGCGACCTGCGAGCCGTGCCGATTCCGCGCTCCGCGGAATCAGCTCCCGTCCTCCGCCGAGAGGAAGGCATCGACCTCCGCCATCGACTGGAGCCGAACGGTCGAACGCCAGTTCCTGCCGAGCCGTTCGTAGGTGACGATGGCATGGCAGTTACGGCAGCGAACGTCGCACTTGGCGATCTCGGCGGCGATCGTCGAGATCGCGTGCCCACCTTGTGCGAGCCGCATCACTCCGTCCTGCTTCTCGACGCCACTCCGGTGATCGAAGTCCAACACGCGGATGTCGGTTTCTCCGCAATCCACGCACGGATGCGTCAGGAGATGCCGACCGATCCACTCGAGTGCTCTGGATCGACGTGATTCCTTTCCAGCGACGATGCGCCGTAGCTGGCTCTCCCGATGGAGCGAATAGTAGGCGCGGGCATTCGCCCGGTTGCAGTCGCGGCACAAGGACTGCAGGCCGTCCTGCGAGGCCGTTCGTCGGTTGTATTCGACCAGTGGCCTAGACTGCTTGCATCTGCCGCATTGCTTCGTCTGCGTCACCTTGCCCCCGTAGCTCAGAGGCAGAGCAGCTGACTTTTAATCAGCGGGTCGGGATGTCGGAATTCCCCGGGGGCACCACTCAACGCCCCCTGCTGCTCCGGAGGTGCTCTGCCTGCGGATCGGTGGCCTGAACGTACGGCCAGCCGCCGACACGCTGCTCGCGACTCCGCGCCCGCCGACCGAACGGCACGGAGCCCCTCCGTGCGCCTGCCGCGTCCATCGCACGTGAACGTTCGGTGAAGTCTCGCCCGCCCGGCGATCAATCCATAGACCGCGGTCTATGGTTGAAGAGAGCGAGACGAAACGAGGTGCCATGACCGAGGCCGACCTGGGCGACGCGCGCGACCGCGCGGCCGCGTCATCCGCCGACCGGAGCGGGCTGCGAGCCCTCGACGACCCGTACGAGGTGCTGCAGCGCAGCGCTGAGCGGCTCGCCTCGCACTACGACGGCATCGTGAGCGCCGAGACGGCCGAGCGCGTCGTCTTCGAGTCGTACGCCGCGCTGAAGCGGACCGCCCGCGTGGACGCGCACCTCCCGAGCCTCGCGTACCGGTTCGCGAACGAGCGCCTGACCGCGCTCGCGCAGTCGAAGGGCGTCATCCCGAAGCCGGTGCCCGAGGTGCTGTTCGTCTGCGTGCAGAACTCGGGGCGTTCGCAAATGGCCGCCGCGCTCATGCGCGAGCTCGGCAGCGGGCGGGTGCACGTCCGATCCGCCGGGTCGCAGCCCGGGGAGGCGGTGCTGCCCTCCGTCGTCGACGCCATGCGCGAGGTCGGGCTCGACCTCGGCGAGGAATTCCCGAAGCCGCTCACCGACGACGTCGTGCGCGCCGCCGACGCGGTGGTCACGATGGGCTGCGGCGACGCCTGCCCCGTCTACCCCGGCAAGCGGTACCTCGACTGGCGACTCGAGGATCCGGCGGGGCTCGACGCCGACGGCGTCCGCCGCGTCCGCGACGAGATCCGCGCCCACGTCGAACGGCTGCTCGCCGAGATCCTGCCGACGGTCTGAGGGCGGTCAGCCGCGCGCGGGCCGGTCCTCCGGTGCGAGGTCGGGCGGCGACAGGACCCCGAACTCGTGCTGCAGCGCGCTCCGTGCCGCGTTCCAGCCAGCCAGGCCGTGCACACCCGGCCCCGGCGGCGTCGAGGACGACGCGAGGTACACGCCCGAGAGCGGCGTGCGCCACGGGTCGGGTGAGATCACCGGGCGGCGGACGAGCTGCATGAGCGACGGCGCGCCGGAGGCGATGTCGCCGCCGACGTAGTTCGGGTTGTCGGCCTCGAGGTCCACCGCCGACCGCGCGGAGGACGTGAGGATCACGTCGCGGAAGCCGGGCGCGAACCGTTCGATCTGCCGCACGACGGCCTCGGTGGGGTCGACGGTCGAGCCGGCGGGGACGTGCGTGTACGTCCACAGCGTGTGCCGCCCGTCCGGCGCCCTGGTCGGGTCGACGATCGACGGCTGCGAGACGAGCACGTAGGGCGATGCCGGATGCCGCCCGCGGGCGACCTCGCGCTCCCCCGCGGCGATCTCGGCGCGGGTGCCGCCGACGTGCACGGTGCCCGCCTCGGCGAGCGCCGGGTTCGCCCAGGGCACCGGCCCGGCGAGCGCGAAGTCCACCTTCGCGGCGGCGTTGCCGTAGCGGAAGCCCCGCAGCGCCCTCCGGTACCGGTCGGGAAGGCGATCCCCGGCGATGCGGTCGAGCGCGCGCGGGGTGACGTCGAGGACCACGGCCCGTGCTGCGGGCAGGGCCGCGAGGTCGTCGATCGCGGCATCCGTCACCACCTCGCCGCCGTGCGCCCGCAGGTCGTCGACCATGGCGCCGACGATCGCGCCGCTGCCGCCCACGGGGATCGGCCAGCCGCGGGCGTGGGCGAGCGCCGTGAGCACCAGCCCCGCACCGGCGGTCGCCGGCGAGGGCATGGGTCGGATCGCGTGCGCGGCGACGCCGGCGAGCATGGCGGGGGCGACCTCCTCGCGGAACCGGGCGTTCCAGGCCCACGATCCCTGCTCGAGCACGGCCAGCCCGAAGCGCAGTCCGACGAGCGGATGCCGCGGCACGCGTACGAGCGAGGAGCCGATGAGGTCCATGAGCGCATCGTCGTGCGCGGCCAGCCCGCGCAGGAGCCCGGCGTATGCGGCGCCGTCGCGCCCCAGCCCCTCGGCGGTGCGCTCGAGGTCGCGCCACGCGAGGCCGGCGCGGCCCCCGTCGAGCGGGTGACCGTACGAGATGGGCGGGAGGCGCAGCTCGATGCGGCGCTCGAGTTCGAAGCCGCGGAAGAACGGCGAGGCGAGCGCCATCGGGTGCACCGCCGAGCACACGTCGTGGAGGTAGCCCGGCAGCGTCAGTTCCTCGGTCCGGGCGCCGCCGCCGGGGGTCGGTGCCGCCTCGTAGACGCGGACGGACAGTCCGGCGCGAGCGAGCGTGACGGCCGCGGCGAGCCCGTTGGGGCCCGCCCCGACGACGATCGCGTCGACGGCGTCGGTCACTTGCCCTCCCAGCGACCCTCGGCGAGGTAGGCCAGGCGACGGAGCGTCTCCACGTTGCGCAGGCGGATGGCGGGCTGCCGGATCACCGACGGGAGGAACCTCGCCGGCCCCTCGGCGGCCTCCTCGTAGATGCGCACGAGGCAACCCCCGTCGGCCGGCTTCGCCTCGATGGCGACGACGGCCTCGCCGATCGGCCATCCCTTCGCGCGGAACACCGCACGCCGCGGCGGATCCCACTCGCGCGACTCGGTGACGTCGTCGAGGTAGATGGGCCAGATGCCCACCGAGTGGTGCAGGCGCGCGCCCGGACTCGGCCATCGGCGGTCGACATCGCGCATGCGCATGGCGCCCACGACCCAGACCGGATAGAGCCAGCCCTCGGCCAGCACCTCGAACACGGCCTCGGGCGGGCATGCCAGCCGCCGGACGTTGTGGGCCATCGGTCCTCCCCCGGCCGCCACGCACCCGCGCACGGCCTGTTCCGATGCTACGGGCGCGCCACCGGTCGAAGGCAACCCCTCGACGGATGCCGCGAACCGGGGCACCGCCTGGCGGGGTCGCGGCCGCATCGGCCTCGTCGCCCCGCCACGGCAGCCCCACCCCCATGGTTTCCCCTGCCGCAACCTGAGCTGCGGTGCACCGAGCGTACGCGTCCGACCCGGCGTGATGACACACCCCTGAACTGGGGGTGGACTGAGGCGACGATCGTGGAACAATGCCGGCGCGACGTGCCGCCGAGCCCCGCGGATGTCAGCCGACGATACGCCGGAACGCGCCCATGAGCGCCACCCGCTCGGCGGAGTCCCGGGCGAGCGGCGTGACGGTGAGCGTCGTCACGCCCGCGGCGGCGAAGGCCGCCACCCGCTCGGCGACCTCGGCGGGCGAGCCGATCAGCGAGATCGCGCGGACGAGGTCGTCGGGGACCGCGGCGATCGCCTCCTCGCGGCGGCCCTCGAGGTAGAGGTCCTGGATGTTCGCCGCCTCGTCCGCGTAGCCGTAGCTCGCGATCAGGTCGTTGTAGAAGTTCTTGCCGCGCGCGCCCATGCCGCCCACGTACAGGGCCAGGTTGGGCTTCACGGCCGCGATGGCGGCGGCCGCGGCATCCGCTCGGTCGGTGATCGCCAGGGCCGGGCTCGCGAACACGTCGAGCGGGCCGAGTTCGGGTGCCCGCTTCGCCAGGCCCGCGTCGAGCGCGTCGCCCCAGACGTCGCGCGCCCGCTCGGGGTGGAAGAACATGGGCAGCCAGCCGTCGGCGATCTCGGCGGTCTGCGCGACGGACTTCGCACCGAGCGAGGCGACCGTGATCGGGATGCGCTCGCGCACCGGATGGTTGATGAGCTTCAACGGCTTGCCGAGGCCGGTGCCCTCGCCCTCGGGCAGCGGGATGCGGTAGTGGCGTCCGGTGTGCACGACGGGCTCGCGCCGCCAGGTCATCCGGCACACGTCGATGATCTCGCGGGTGCGGCCGAGCGGCGCGTCGTACTTCACGCCGTGGAAGCCCTCGATGACCTGCGGGCCCGAGGCGCCGATGCCGAGCTCGAAGCGCCCGTCCGACACGTAGTCGAGGCCGGCGGCCGTCATCGCCGTGAGCGTGGGCGTGCGGGTGTAGAGCTGCAGGATGCCGCTCATGAGCGTCATGCGGGAGGTGCGCGCGGCGAGGAAGCCGAGCTGGCTGACCGCGTCGAACGAGTACGCCTCGGGCACGGCGACGAGGTCGACGCCCGCCGCCTCGAGCTCGGTCACCTCGTCGGCGACCTCGCGGAATCCTCCGGCGTAGTTCAGGAACATGCCGACGCGCATGCGTCACTCCTCGTCGTCGTGGGGTTCGGGCGGGCCGGCACACGGCGTGGGGGCGCGCGGCGGGCCACCACGACCCTAGCCGACGGCGAACGGATGTCGCGGCGCCCCCGATCCCCCGAGGGCCGCCGCGGCATCCGAGTCTCAGGTCTCGAAGGCGACGATCGGTTCGGTCGTCGGGGACTCGGAGCCGCCGGCCGGTTCGACGGTGATGCCCACGAGCAGTCCGGGCTCGAACTCGCCGTCGAGCACGACGTACGCGGCCCCGCGGTCCGGATCGAAGAGCCCGGCGGGCGTCGCGGCGGGCTGCTCGCCCGAGGCGTCGATGTACCAGAGCTCGTACGTGCGCTCGTCGCCGGGCTCGGGCAGGCGCTCGGCGCGGATGGCGGATCGCCCGAGCTGCTCGGACCAGACGAGGGTGACCTCTCCGCCGCTGGCGAGTTCGACCGTGGCGGTCTGCGCGTCGTCGGCCGCGGCGATGGCCTGGACCTCGCGCTGGGCGCCCCAGCCGGCGGTACCGGTCCAGTTGAGGCCGACGACGGCACCGGCGATGAGGAGCACGGCCGCCGCGGCGGACGCGACGAGTGCCGCGGGCCGCTGGAACCAGCGGCGCCGAGCGGCCCGCTCGGCCGGTCCGGCACCGACCGGTGCCATGGCATCGGCGGGCGTGGCGACGGGGGCGGGTCCCACGGGCGCGAGCGGCGTCGCCGGCGGCG
>NZ_LQGY01000040.1 GCF_001620055.1 Agromyces sp. NDB4Y10
CGCACGAACCGGGCACCTCCGCCCCCGCCCGCGAGCACCGCGGCGACGATCGCGGCGGCGACGGCGATGGTGCGGTGGCGGGCGATCAGGGCACGGATGCCGCGTGGTGCGGCGTCCGCGGCGGCCGGGTCCGCGGCCGGCGCTGCGGCCGGCTCCCCGGCCGGCGCCGCGTCATCCGTCTGATCGGTCACCCGCGGCATTGTACGGACCCGGTCCGGACGGGGCCCGGGAGCCCCCCGCGCGCGGAACGGCCGGCGCGGGATCAGCGCGGTGCGCAGAACCCGTCGATGACGGTCCGCAGGACGGCGACGAGCGTGCGAAGCGAATCGGTCGCGACCCACTCCTCGTCGGCGTGCGCGCCGCCGCCGGCCGGGCCCACCAGCACGACCGGGACGCCCCGCTCGGCGATCAGGCCCGCGTCGGTCCACCACGGATCGCCACGGCGGACGGCCGGGGCCCCGGTGGCGCGCTCGACCGCATCGAGGACGACCCGCGCGATCGGCGCGCCGGGGTCGGCCTCCATGGCGGGTCTGGCGACGAGCGGGACGATCCGGGCTGGGCGCGACGGGGCGAGCATGCTGGCGAGTTCGGCTGCCGGATCGGGCTCGCCCGGCAGGGTACGCCGCTCCACCACGAGCACGCAGCGGTCCGCGACCGTCGCGGCATCCGTCCCTCCCTCGATCGTCGCCACGCGCACGCTGCCGGTGCCGAGCAGCGGATGCCGCGGCCGGGCCGCGAGCTCGGCCCCGAACCCGCGCAGGGCCACCATCCCGTCGAGCGCCCGGTCGATCGCGTCGACGCCGAGCTCGGGCTGCGACCCGTGCGCCGCCGACCCCTCGTACTCGACGCGGTACCAGGCGAACCCGCGATGGGCGAGCGTCACGTCCAGGTCGGTGGGCTCGAGCACGACCGCGCCGTCCGGGCGCGCCGCGTCGAGCTCGGCGAGCAGCTCCTCCATGCCGGCGGAGCCGAACTCCTCATCAGCCGCGAAGCCGAGCACCACGTCACCGGCGACGTCGGCGCCCGCGGCGGCGACCATCGCCGCGGCCAGGCCGCCGGCCATGTCGTACGCCCCGCGGCCCACGACGCGATCGCCGTCGGGCGCGGCATCCGCTCGGCGACCGCCGTCACCCGCACCGCCCACGGTGTCGAGGTGGCCGGCCAGCAGCAGCGTGCGCCCGCCGCCGGCACCCCGTCGCCGGGCCAGCACGCTGGGGCGCGCGGGGTCGGCGCCGACCAGGCGGACGTCGAAGCCGCGGCCGCCCAGCCAGTGACCGATCGCCTCCGCGATCTCGCGCTCGCCCGCGCCGCCGTCGACGAGCGCCGGATTGACGGCGTCGATCGCCACCAGTGCTCGCGTGAGCTCGACGACGTCGTCGGTGCGGATCACGGGACGGCCCCTGGCCCGGTGCCTCGCCGGCTCAGTCCTCGTTCGGGTAGCGGAGCCCGATCTCCGCGCGGATGCGGTCCAGCGTGCCCATGATGGCGACCGATTCCTCCGTCGACAGCACGTCGCCGCCGTCGAGGCGCCCCTCGGCGACGAGCCGCTCGAGCGCGGCCGCCTGGAAGTGCATGCCGCGGCCGTTCACATCGGCCCGGAACTCCTCCAGCACCTGCCCGTCGTGCGCGACCACGCGGAAGCTCGTCGCGGAGTACCAGACCGGATCGATGTCGACGCGCGCCTCGGTCCCGAGCACCGTGGCCGCATTCGGTCCGCG
Source organism: Agromyces sp. NDB4Y10 (assembly GCF_001620055.1). Taxonomy (GTDB): domain Bacteria; phylum Actinomycetota; class Actinomycetes; order Actinomycetales; family Microbacteriaceae; genus Agromyces; species Agromyces indicus. Next base: position 1,719 of record NZ_LQGY01000040.1, read on the forward strand.
CACGTCGCTCGCCGAGAACGTGGAGGCGATACGGCCGTCCTCGTACCCGAGCTGCACCGCGATCTGCACGTCGGCGCCCGTCGAGCGGAAGACCGCGGTCGATTGGATGCTGGTCGGATCGCCGAAGAGGTCCCATGCGAACGACACCGGGTAGATGCCGAGGTCGAGGAGCGCGCCGCCGCCCAGCTCGAGCGCGTTCAGCCGGTGGGCCGGGTCGTCGGGCAGCTTCTGGGTGTGGTCCGCGATCAGCGTGCGCACGTCGCCGAGCGTGCCGGCCGCGACGATCTCGCGGATGCGCGTCATGTGCGGCAGGTAGCGGGTCCACATCGCCTCGAGCGCGAGCACGCCCCGCTCGCGGGCGGCATCCGCCACGACCCGGGCCTCGGCCTGGTTGAGCGTGAAGGGCTTCTCGATGAGCACGTGCTTGCCGGCCTCGATGGCCAGCAGCGCGGTCGCCGCATGCCACGGATGCGGCGTGGCGATGTAGATCACGTCGACATCCGGGTCGGTCACGAGCTCCTCGTAGCTCCCGTAGGCGGCCGGGATCCCGCGCTCGGCCGCGAAGGCCTCCGCGTTCGCGAGGGTCCGGGAGCCCGCCGCGCGCACGTCGAAGCCGTTGCGGAGCAGGTCGTCGGTGAAGGCGCGGGCGATGCCGCCCGGCGCGAGGATGCCCCAGCGCAGTCCGTCAGTCATGCGCGCCAGCCTAGCGGCGCCCGTCACCGCAGTACCGCTCATCCGGACCGGACCGGACCGGACCGACGGACGCAAGCCCCTCCCCGGGCCGGTGCGTGACGCCTACGGTTGGGCCCATGATGCACGTGACCTTCGCGGACAAGGGCCTGCTCGTCGGCGACCGGGTCGCCGACCTCCTCGTCGAGTACTGCGCCGTCCTCGCGCGCCATGGCGACGCCGACACCGTCCAGCTCAACGCCTACGGCACCGACGGACAGAAGATCGTGGCGAAGTTCGCGCTGAGCGAGGGAGCCGCCCTGCTCGCGGAGTCGACCGAGACCGACCTCCCCGATCCCGACAACGAGGAGGCCGAGCGGTACCTGCTGGCGAGGATCGACCGCCGCACCTCGCCTCCGCCGGCGCGACCGGCGCACGACACGGGCGCTGCCGTGTACGACGAGCTCGGGCTGTGATCGCGGCCGGGTCCGCGTGGTACCGGCCCGGAGACGAAAGGCCCTGATGCGGCGAAGGCCCGGACATCGTCCGGGCCTTCGCGGTGGAGCCGCCTGTGGGAATCGAACCCACGACCTATTCATTACGAGTGAATCGCTCTGCCGACTGAGCTAAGGCGGCGTGGCCTCCGTTGCACTCGGCACCGGACGGCACGAGAGACCATGTTAGCGGATCTCGAGCGTGCTCATGACCACCGGCCGTGCTCCCTCATGGGCGAGCCGATCAGCACTCCGGATCGGCTTCGGGTACCCGGCCGTCGAGCAGGTAGGCCTCCACGGTGGTGTCGATGCACGCGTTCGACTTGCGGTACGCCGTGTGGCCCTCGCCGTCGTAGCTGACGAGCACGCCGCTGTCGAGCTGGTCGGCGAGCGCCACGGCCCACTCGTACGGCGTGGCGGGGTCGCCGGTGGTGCCGACCACGAGGATCGGGGCGGCGCCCTCGGCCGTGATCGCCGCGCGCTCGGACCGGCTCTGCACGGGCCAGACGGCGCAGCCGATGTCGCCGAACCCGAAGTAGGGCCCGATGATCGGCGCCGCCTCGGCCAGCTCGGCGGCTGACTCCCGCATCTCGGCGGGGTCGGCGTCGTAGGTGTAGTCGAGGCAGTTGATGGCCCGGAACGCCTCGGTCGAGTTGTCGAGGTACGTGCCGTCGGTGTCGCGGCCGTAGTACAGGTCGGCGAACGCCAGCGCCGTGTCGGCTTCGCCGAGCATGACCGACTCGAACATGTCGCTCAGGTACGACCACGACTCCGCACTGTAGAGCGGGAAGATGATCGCCGTGACGAGGGAGTCGGCGCCCAGGAAGCGGCCGTCGCTGCCCCGGAGCGGGCTCCGCTCGACGGACGCGAGCAGCCGCGCGACCTCGTCGGCCGCCTCGTCGACGGTGCCCGAGAACGGGCACTCCGAACCGGAGAGGCAGTCGGCGAGGTAGGCGCGCAGGGCCTGCTCGAAGCCGATCGCCTGGGCCTGCGTCACCTCGTGGTTGCTGGCGGACGGGTCGATCGCGCCGTCGAGCACGAGTCGTCCGACCCGCTCGGGGTAGAGCCCGGCGTAGGTCGCGCCGAGGAACGTGCCGTAGGAGTACCCGAGGTAGTGCAGTTGGTCGTCGCCGAGCACCGCCCGCAGCAGGTCGAGGTCGCGCGCGGCGCTCACGGTGTCGACGTTGCCGAGCAGTTCGCCGGTGCCCTCGGCGCACGCCGCGCCGAACTCCTGCGAGGCGGCGCCGACCTCGGCGATCCACGCGTCGGTGCCGCGCTCCGACACGGGGATGCCGTAGAGGAACTCGTCCATCTGCGCATCGTCGAAGCAGGTCACGGCCGTGGACCGCCCGACACCGCGCGGGTCGAAGCCGACGACGTCGTAGCGCTCCTGGACCCGCTTGCCGACGGCGAAGTCGATCGAGTCGGCGATGAAGTCGTACCCCGATCCGCCCGGGCCGCCCGGGTTGACCAGCAGCGAGCCGATCGGGTCGCCGCCGCGGGCGGTCTGCCGGACCAGGGCCAGTTCGGTCTCGCCGGCGCCGGGGTCGCTCCAGTCGAGCGGGGCGGTGGCGGTCGCGCACTGGAACTCGCCGCAGCGCTCCCACTCGAGCACCTGCGAGTAGAACGGCTCGAGCTCGGCATCGACGGACTCGCCGGTCGGCTCGGACCGCTCCGGCTCGGGCTGCAGGAAGCCGGGCACGGTGCACCCGGTCAGGGCGAGCAGGCCGGCCGCGAGCAGTCCGGCGATCGTCACGCGCGTGCGGCTCATGGGCGGGCCGCCCGTGCCGGTTCGGGGCGTCGGATCGCCGAGACGAGCATCGCCTCGAGGGCGAGCGCGGGCTGGACGTTGGCGTCGATGCGGATGCGAGCCTCCTGGATGGCGTCGAGCGTGGCGAGGGTCCGGGCCGGCGTGGCGGATGCCGCGGCGCGGGCGACCTCGTCGGCGATCTCGAGGTTGACGAGCTCGACGCCGGCGCCGAGCTGGGTGACGAGGATGTCGCGGAACAGCGACGCGAGGTCGACGAGGATGCGGTCGATGCCGTCGCGGAGGGTGCGCGTCGCCCGGCGCTTCTGGTCCTCCTCGAGCGCACGCAGTTGCGCCCGGAGCGCGGCCGGCACCGCCTGGCCGGGTGCGACGCCGAGCGACCGCAGCGTGTGCTCGCGCTCCTCGGCGTCGCGGAGCTCGGCGATCGCCTTCGCGTCGTCGCCGGCGATCTCGAGCAGTCGCGCCGCGGTGATGACGGCACCCGGCGTGGAGCGCACCTGCAGCGCGAGGCGGAGGGTCTCGGCGCGGCGGTCGCGCGCCTCGGCGCTCGTGGCGAGCCGGTGCGCCATGCCGATGTGGCTCTGCGCCTCGCGCGCCGCCCGCTCGGCGAGCGCGGGGTCGACGCCGTCGCGGCGCACGAGCAGGTCGGCGACATCCGCCACGCTCGGCACCTGCAGGCGAACCGACCGCACGCGCGAGCGGATGGTGGGGATGAGATCGGCCTCGCTCGGCGCGCACAGGATCCAGACGGTGCGCTCCGGCGGCTCCTCGAGTTCCTTCAGCAGCACGTTCGAGGTCTGCTCGGTCATCCGGTCGGCGTCCTCGACGACGATCACCCGGTGATGGCCGACGGATGGCGCGTAGTGCGAGCGCTCGACGATCTTGCGCACGTCGGCGACCTTGATGATCACGCCCTCGGTCGCGAGGACGTGGAGGTCGGGATGGCTGCGCGCCTCGACCTGGATGCCGGTCGCGCGGTCGCCGTCGGGCTCACCGGAGAGGAGCGCCTCGGCGAAGGCGTAGGCGAGGTTGGACCGACCGGATCCGGGAGGGCCGGTGATGAGCCACGAGTGCGTCATGTCGGCCGAGCTGCGGGAGTCGCGGGCGGCGACCGCGGCGGCGCGCAGCAGCTCGATGGCGGCATCCTGGCCGGTCAGGTCACTCCACACGCTCACGATCCAACGCTACCCTCGACCACCCACGCCGCGCCGGTCACCCCAGCCCCTCGACCAGCTTCCGGATGTCGGCGGCGATCACCTCGACCGGCCGCGAGGCGTCGAGGACCGCGATCCGCGCGGGATCGGCTTCCGCGATCTCGAGGTAGGCGGCCCGGACCCGGTCGTGGAAGGCGGCCGCCTCCGCCTCGAGCCGGTCGTACCGGGTGCGGGCGGTGTCGAGGCGCTCGCGCGCCGCGCGGGGCGTCAGGTCGAGCAGCAGGGTGAGGTCGGGCATGAGGCCCTCGGTCGCCCAGTCGGACAGGCCGCGGATCTCACGGGGATCGAGCACGCGGCCGGCGCCCTGGTACGCCACCGACGAATCCACGTAGCGGTCCTGGATGACGACCTCGCCTCGCTCGAGCGCGGGCCGTACGACGGTCGCCACGTGATGCGCGCGGTCGGCTGCGTAGAGCAGCGCCTCGGCGCGGGGCGCGATGTCGCCGCGGTGGTGCAGGACGATCTCGCGCACGTCCACGCCGACGTCGGTGCCCCCGGGCTCGCGGGTGCGCAGGGTGGTGCGGCCCTGTTCGACGAGCCACCGCTCGAGCAGCTCGGCCTGCGTCGTCTTGCCCGAGCCGTCACCGCCCTCGAGCGTGATGAAGAGCCCTCGGGTCACGACGTCGACTTCTTGGCGCGCGACGTCGTCGAGCGCTTCGCGGCGGGCTTCGCCGTGGACTTCTTGGCGCGCGACGGGGCGGGACCCTTGTCTCGCTTGATCTGCAGCAGCTCGACGGCACGTTCGAAGGTGATGTCCTCGACGGACTCCGCCCGCGGGATCGTCGCGTTCGTGGTGCCGTCGGTGACGTACGGGCCGAAGCGGCCGTCCTTCACCTTGATCGGCTTGCCGCTCACCGGGTCCTCGGGGAACTCCTTGAGGGCGCTCGACGCACGGCGCGCGCCGTACTTGGGCTGTGCCAGCAGCTCGAGCGCTCCGGGCAGGTCGATCTCGAAGATGGCGTCCTCGCTCGGCAGGGTGCGCGTCTCGGATCCCTTCTTCAGGTAGGGGCCGTAGCGACCGTTCTGCGCGGTGATCTCGTCACCGGACTCGGGGTCGGCACCGACCACGCGGGGCAGGTCGAGGAGCTTCAGCGCGGTCGCGAGGTCGACCTCCTCGACCTGCATGCTCTTGAAGAGCGAGGCCGTGCGCGGCTTGACCGCCGCCGCCTTCTTCGCCCCCCGCTTCGGCTTGGCCTCGACGACCTCCCCGGTCGCCGGGTCGACGGATGCCTCGGCCTGCTCCGGCTCGGGCTCGACCTCGGTGACGTACGGCCCGAACCGGCCGTCCTTGACGACGACCTGCTTGCCGTTCTCGGGGTTCACACCGAGCACGCGGTCGCCCTGGACCGGCGCGTCGATGAGCTCCTGCGCCTTCTCGGCGGTGAGCTCGTCCGGCGCGAGGTCCTCCGGGAGGTTGACGCGGCGCGGCGGCGCGTCGGGGCCAGCGTCGGCGTCGACGGTCTCGAGGTAGGGCCCGTACTTGCCGATGCGGAGCGTCACGCCGGGCGCGATCTCCACGGAGTTGATCTCGCGCGCGTCGATCTCGCCGAGGTTGTCGACGACCTGGCGGAGCCCGCGGTGCCGGTCGCTGCCGAAGTAGAACTCGTTCAGCCAGTCGACCCGGTCGGCCTCGCCCGACGCGATGCGGTCGAGGTCGTCCTCCATCTCGGCGGTGAAGTCGTACTCGACGAGATCGCCGAAGTGCTCCTCCAGCAGGCGGACGACCGAGAACGCGACCCAGCTCGGCACGAGGGCCTGGCCGCGCTGGGTGACGTACCCGCGGTCGAGGATCGTCGAGATGATCGACGCGAAGGTCGACGGGCGGCCGATGCCGAGCTCCTCGAGCCGCTTCACGAGGCTCGCCTCCGTGTAGCGGGGCGGCGGGCTGGTCTCGTGGCCCTTCGCCTCGAGCTCGGCGAGGCCCACCGACTGGCCCTCCCTCAGCGGGGGCAGCTTGGCCTCGCCGGGCGTCTCGTCGGCGTTGCGCTCCTCGTCGCGGCTCTCCTCGTACGCGGCGAGGAACCCGCGGAAGGTGATGACCGTGCCGCTCGCGGTGAACTCGGCGGTCGTGCCGCCGATGCGCGTCGTCGCCTCGGCCGGCGCCGCGGCATCCGCGTGGGTCGGCCCCACCTCGATGGTCACCGTCGCGGTCTGCCCCTTGGCGTCGGCCATCTGCGATGCGACGGTGCGCTTCCAGATCAGGTCGTACAGCTTGAATTCGCTGCCGCGCAGGACCCCCTGCAGCTCGGACGGCGTGCGGAAGACCTCGCCCGACGGGCGGATGGCCTCGTGCGCCTCCTGCGCGTTCTTCGACTTACCCGCGTAGACACGGGGCTTGTCGGGGATGCTGTCGGCGCCGTAGAGCTTGGTCGCCTGGGTTCGCGCCGCCTGGACGGCCTGCTGCGAGAGCGACACCGAGTCGGTGCGCATATAGGTGATGTACCCGTTCTCGTACAGCGACTGCGCCACCCGCATGGTGTCGCGGGCCGAGAGCCGGAGCTTGCGCGCCGATTCCTGCTGCAGCGTCGAGGTCGTGAACGGCGCGGCCGGGCGGCGCGAATAGGGCTTCGACTCGACCTTGGCGACGCGACGCGCGACCGTGTCGTCACGCAGCGCGTCGGCGAGCGCGTGCGCCGTCGGCTCGTCGAGCACGACCGCGGAGCCCTTGAGCCGGCCGAGGTCGTCGAAGTCGCGGCCCGTGGCCACGCGCTCGCCGCCGACGCGCACGAGCTTCGCCTCGAATCCGGCGTCGTCGCTCGTGAACCGACCGATGAGGTCCCAGTAACCCGCGGCGACGAAGGCGAGCCGCTCGCGCTCGCGGTCGACGACGAGGCGGGTGGCCGCGGACTGCACGCGACCCGCGGAGAGTCCGGGACCGACCTTCCGCCACAGCACGGGCGAGACCTCGTAGCCGTAGAGCCGGTCGAGGATGCGGCGGGTCTCCTGCGCGTCGACGAGCGACGTGTCGAGCTCGCGCGTGTGGTCCTTGGCCTTCTGGATGGCGTCCTTCGTGATCTCGTGGAACACCATGCGGCGTACGGGCACCTTCGGCTTGAGCTCCTGCAGGAGGTGCCACGCGATGGCCTCGCCCTCGCGGTCCTCATCAGTGGCGAGCAGGAGTTCGTCGGCGTCCTTGAGCGCGCGCTTGAGCTCGGCGACCGTCTTCTTCTTCGAGTCCGAGACGACGTAGTACGGCTCGAAGCCGTTCTCGACGTCGACCGAGAACTTGCCGAGCGAGCCCTTCTTGAGCTCCGGCGGGAGGTTCTTCGGCTCGACGAGGTCGCGGATGTGACCGACGGAGGACAGCACCTCGTAGCCCTCGCCCAGGTATTGGGCGATCGACTTCATCTTCGTCGGCGACTCCACGATCACGAGCTTCTTCGTGCCTGCCACCGGACTCCTCTTGCTTGAAATTCGAGAACGAGAAAACGCACAATGTCGCCGCGCCCCCGAGCGGTGTGCACTGGATCGGCGGATGCCGCCGACAGCCACACCATACACATTCCGACCGTGAGCGCACCCACCGCCGGGGCCGCGACGCACGGGCCGTAGGGCCTTGCGCCTGTGCAGGACAGGAGGACAATGGCGGCATGGACACGTCATCCGGCACCTACACCGCGAAGCTGATCGACGGGCCCCTCGAGGGGAAGACGGTCTCCACCGGCTTCCTCGACTCGGGCGATCCACGGCCGCGGCTCGAACTGCCCGGGGACGGCGGCAAGCGGTACATCTACTCCCGCGGTGCGGGTCTGGAGTTCGACGCTCCGGACGACGATCGCCCCACGGCCGTGGAGTACCGCTTCATCGAGACCGTCTTCGATTGATCCCGCGGGCCGGGGCGGCGCGCTCGTCACCAGCCGCCCCGGCTCCCGGTCGTCAGCGGGCGACCGTGAAGTTGAAGATCGACGTGTCGAACCGGTTGTAGCCCTCGTAGTCGATGAGGTCGTACAGGTCGGCCCGGTGCTGCATCTCCGGCAGCAGGCGGGTGAGGGCACCGGCATCCGTCAACTCGTCGAGCGCACGGCCCGTTGCGCCCATCGCGATGCGCAGCATCGAGACCGGCCAGATGACAAGGTTCATGCCGACGTCGGCGAGCTGCTGCACGGTGAACAGGTCGCTCTTGCCGAACTCGGTCATGTTCGCCAGCAGCGGCACGTCGACGGCCGCGCGGATGGCGGCGAACTCCTCCAGCGAGGCCATCGCCTCGGGGAAGATGGCGTCGGCGCCCGCGTCGACGAGTCGCCTGGCGCGATCGACGGCGGCGTCGAGGCCGTCGACCGCGCGGATGTCGGTGCGCGCCATGATGAGGAAGTTCGGGTCGCGCCGCGCGTCGACGGCGGCGCGGATCCGCTGCAGCGCGGTGTGCTCGTCGACGACCTGCTTGCCGTCGAGGTGGCCGCAGCGCTTGGGGTTGACCTGGTCCTCGATGTGGAGGCCGGCGAGTCCCGCGTCCTCCATCTCCTGGACGGTGCGGGCGACGTTCATCGGCTCGCCGAAGCCCGTGTCGGCGTCGACGATGGCCGGAAGTTCCGTCATCCGCGCGATCTGCTTCGCGCGGCCGGCGACCTCGGTCAGCGTCGTCAGCCCGATGTCGGGCAGCCCGAGGTCGGCCGACAGGACCGCTCCCGAGATGTAGACCCCCTCGAAGCCCTTCCGCTCGATGAGCCGGGCGGAGAGCGGGTTGAACGCGCCGGGGAAGCGGAGCAGTTCGCCGCCGGCGAGGCGCTCGCGGAAGGCGGCGCGCTTGTCGGCGGGCGTGGTCTGGGCGTACAGCATGGGTCCTCCTAGAAGAGGCCGCGCGGGCTCTCGACGTGCGCGAGCACGCCGGGCGCGGCGACGATGGTCAGTCGGCCGAGCTCGTCCGGTCCGAGTTCGGGCAGTCGCTGGGCGAGGTCGAGGAAGCGGTCGATCTCGGTCGGCTCGAGCACGTCGGCGGCGAGGGTGCGGAACTTCTGCACGTACTGCTCGCGCTCGAACGGCCGGGCGCCGAGCGGGTGGGCGTCGGCCACCGCGATCTCGTCGGTGATCGTCTCGCCGTCGTCGAGCGTGATGACGACGCGACCGCCGAACGCCTTCTCGGCGGTGTCGAGCGAGTGGTAGCGCCGGGTCCACTCCGGGTCCTCGACCGTGGTGACCTTGCGCCACAGCTCGACGGTATCGGGGCGACCGGCGCGGTCGGGGGCGTAGGAGTCCGCGTGGTGCCAGGCGCCGTCCTGCAGCGCAACCGTGAAGATGTACGGGATCGAGTGGTCGAGCGTCTCGCGGGAGGCGGTGGGGTCGTACTTCTGCGGGTCGTTCGCACCCGAGCCGATGACGTAGTGCGTGTGGTGCGAGGTGTGGATGACGACGCTCGTGATGCGCGACGGGTCGGCGACCAGGTCGGGGTGCGCGTGGTGCAGCTTCCGTGCGAGATCGATCCACGCCTGCGCCTGGTACTCCGCCGAGTGCTCCTTGGTGTAGGTGTCGAGGATGGCGCGCTTCGCCTCGCCGCGCTCCGGGAGGGGCACCTCGTAGGCGGCGTCGGGCCCGTCGAGCAGCCACGCGATGACGCCGTCCTCGCCCTCGTAGATCGGCGTGGGGCTGGTCTCTCCGCGCAGTGCCCGGTCCACCGCTTCGACCGCCATCTTGCCGGCGAAGGCCGGCGCGTGCGCCTTCCAGCTCGAGATCTCGCCCTTGCGCGACTGGCGGGTGGCGGTCGTCGTGTGGAGCGCCTGGCCGATCGCCTGGAAGATCGTCGGGACGTCGAGCCCGAGCAGCGTGCCGATGCCGGCCGCGGCCGCCGGACCGAGGTGGGCGACGTGGTCGATCTTGTGCTTGTGCAGCGAGATGGCCTTCACCAGGTCCACCTGGATCTCGTAGCCCGTTGCCAGCCCGCGAACGAGGTCGCGTCCGGTGAGCCCTCGGGACGCCGCGAGGTGCTGGGCGACGGCGACGATCGGCGGGATGTTGTCGCCCGGGTGGGAGTAGTCGGCGGCGAGGAAGGTGTCGTGGAAGTCGAGTTCGCGCACGGCGACGCCGTTGGCCCAGGCGGCCCACTCCGGGCTGGTGCGACGCGCGGGGTCCATTCCGAACACGGTGGCGCCATCGCCGCCGATCGACACGGGGTGCGCGAGCGCCTGGCTGCGCGCCGCCACGACCGGGCGACGCGTGAGGGATGCCGCGGCGACGGCGGCGTTGTCGATCACCCGGTTCACGACCATCTCGGCCACGTCGTCGGTCACCTCGACGGGATCGGCCGCCACCTCGGCGATCTTCCAGGCGAGCTGGTCCGCTCGGGCGAGGTTCTCGTCGCTGCGGTGGACACGCACGTGATGGAGCTGCACGGTGGGCCTTTCTGGTCGGGGATGGGGAGGGGGCGGTCGGGTCAGGCGACATCACTCGCGTCCGCCTCGGCCTCCGGAGCCGTGGCGAGCGCGTTCGCGAGGCTGCGGTGGAGGTGGACGTGGGTGGCGTGGGCTGCGAGCTCGGCGTCGCGCGCGAGGATCGCGTCGACGATGAGGAGGTGCTCGCGGGCCGCCTCGAGGAGGCGGTCGGGATTGTGCCGCGAGAGCCTTCGGATGCGCGCCGAGTGCAGCTGCACGCTGCGCAGGGCCGCCCCGAGAAAGCGGTTGGCGGCCGCCTGCTCGATCGCCGCATCGAGGTCATCGACGATCGCGAAGTACTCCGCCAGTCCCGACTCCCCCTCGGACAGGAGTCGCGGCGCGTCGAGCAGTCGGTCCCGAATGGCCCGGAACGGAGCCTCCTCGGCGCGCTTCGCCGCGAGGCCGGCCGCGCGCGATTCGAGCGCCTCACGGAGTTCGTAGAGGGCGGCGATGTCCTCCCGCGACACGGCAGTGACCACGGTCCCGCGACCGGATGCCACCACGAGGCCGTCGGCGGCGAGCTGTCGCAGCGCCTCGCGCACCGGCGTCCGGCTGACGCCGAGCCGTGTCGACTGCTCGACCTCCTGCAGCAGGCTTCCCGGCGGGACGGTTCCGTCGAGGATCTCCGACCGCAGGGTCCGGTACGCCCGATCACTGGCTCGCATCCGACCCCCTCTCGCCCGTTCGCCGCCTTATGTATACACGACGGCCGTCGTGGCGGCAACGCGTCCGCAACCCGCCGCGGCAAGACCACACGGCGTGTATACAACCGTTCATCCGTGCTCGCTCATCCCTCCCACCCGGGAGGACCGGCGCGAGCCTCCGCCGTGACCTCGGCGAACGGGGCTGCGACCGCGACGGCGACGGATGCCGCTGGCCCCGCCAGTTTGCAGTGGACGAGCCGCGCGCCGTTCCGCTCCGCGGCGGTCCTCGCGATGCCGCACGGATCGGCCGGCACGACGCCGGACAGCGCATCGGCTGCGGCGAGCGCTGCCGCATCGGCGGCGTTCGCCGCGACCTGCGAGGCGACGAATCCGCCGAGGACGGCGATGGACGCGGCGGCGAGCGCCACGACCGCGCCGACGATGGCGAGCGCGAGCACCGACGCCGCGCCGCGTTCGGAACCGAGCGGCCCGGGCATCCGGACCCTCGCCCGGCCGGGCGCGACGCCCGGTTGCCGCACCGCGGTCACAGGCCACCCCGAAGCGCGCACGACGATGCGCGGAGCTCGAGGGCGGCGAGCAGGCCGCCCGCGCTGCCCGTGAGCGTCGCGCAGACGAACCGGTCGTCCGCACTCGTGGACAGGCGGGCACCGGCGGCGTTCCGCGCGGCGATCGCGGCGGCGTCGCCCGCGGACTCGCCACGGCCGAGTGCGCGAGCGGCATCGGCCGCGGCATCCGTCAACCGCACCTGCACCGCGGCGACGTGCACCGACGCCATGGCGAGTGCGAGCACCAGTGCGATCGCGGGCAGCGCGACGGCGAATTCCGCCGTCACGCTGCCGCGCTCCGCGTCAGCCCACCGAGAGCGCATTCCGCACGAGATCGGTGAGGATGCCGCGCACCTCGTCGCCCCGCAGGATGACGACGAGGAGGCCGGCGAATCCGACGGCGGCCATCGTCGCGACGGCGTACTCGGCGGTCGCGGCGCCACGCTCGCCCGCGAGGCGGCGTGCGAGCCGGCGCAGCCCCGTGGGCATCGTCGGACGCGGCGAGGGCTCGCCGCCGGATCGGTTCGCGCGGTCGGCGTGGGTCGGGTCGGGGTGCATGTGGTTCCTCTCTTCTGGCCGCGGTCGCGGCGTGATGGCACGAGTCGACGCGCCGTCACGCGGCACCGCCGAGGGTGCCTGTGACGACGGAGATCAGGAGCGGCGCGACGCCGAGGAGCACGAACGCCGGCAGGACGCAGCAGCCGAGCGGGATCATGAGGCGCACGCCGAGCGCTGCGGCACGCATCGCGCCCTCGGCCCGCGCCGTGCCGCGCAGCCGGGCCGCCTCGGCGCGAAGCAGGTCGGCCACGGGCGCTCCGGCGCGTTCGGCGAGGGCGAGCACGGGCGCGGCAGCGCGGGTGCCGTCGATCTCCGGGAGGTGCCGGCGCAGGGCGGCGCCGACGATCTGCTGCGCCCGGTCGAGGGAGGCACCGCTCGACATCGCGACGGCGAGGAGTTCGAGCTCGAGTCCCGGTGCCGGACGGGCGACCGCGGCGCGCGCGATGAGCGCGGCGTTCCATCGCGCGCCGGCCCAGAGCAGCGCCGACCCCGCCAGGAGGCACGCGATGCCGACCGGGTTGCCGAACAGGACGCCCGCCGTGCCGAAGCCGAGCATGGCCCCGAAGCCGAGCGCGATGAGCGGGAGCGCGGCGACGAGCCGGCTGCTCGCGGCCGGGCCCGCGAGGGCGGCCCGAGCCTCGCGTCGCAGCTGTGCCTCGTCGCGGAGCGCCCCGGCGAGGACTGTGAGGCACAGCGCGAGCGGAGATCCGGCCGCCTCGGCGACCGCCCAGGCCGCGGCCAGGACCGACCACGCCGGGCTGGCACTCGGCTGGTCGCGCATCGCCTGCTCGACGGCCGCGGCCACGTCCGCCCCATCGGCCGCCGCCTCGGCCGCGGCGGCGAGCACCGCACGATCGCCGGCCGACACGGTCCGATCGGCCCATCGGAGACGGCGTCCCGTCGTCTCCGGATCATCGAGGCGGACGTTGCCCCACGCCGCCGCGGGCGCGAGGCCGGCGCCGAGCAGGGAGGCGAGACGTTCGGCGACGGCGGCGATGCGATCGATGGCCGCGGCCGGATCGCTGCGCCGGGTGAGCGACTCCGCCAGACGCGCGGCAGCCCTCAGCACGGTTCGACCGCCAGCCGGCCGCCGTCGAGAACGAACCGACCCACCTGCGCCACGCGACGACGCCCGTCGACCCGCTCGAGGTGCACGACGAGGTCGAACGCGCTCACCGCCTGGCGGGCGACCGCCTCGGGCGTCATGCCCGCCGTCGACCCGAGCGCCTCGAGTCGTGAGGGCACGTCGTCGAGCGAGTTGGCGTGGAGCGTGCCGGCCCCGCCGTCGTGCCCCGTGTTCAGCGCCGCCAGCAGCTCGCGCAGTTCGGGGCCGCGGCACTCCCCCACGACGAGCCGATCGGGGCGCATGCGCAGCGCCTCGCGCAGGAGCACGTCGAGCGCGATGCGGCCGCTGCCTTCGAGGTTCGGCTGCCTGGCCTCGAGCGCGACGACGTGCGGATGGTCGAGGCGAAGCTCGGCCACGTCCTCGAGGAGCACGATCCGCTCACGATGCGGGGCCTCGGCGAGGAGGGCACCGAGGAGCGTCGTCTTGCCGGTGCCACCCGCTCCCGAGACGAGCAGGTTCTTCCGCTCGAGCACGGCGCGACGCAGCGCCTGCTCGCGTTCCGCGTCGAGCATGCCCGCCCTCGCCAGTGCGGCGAGCGAGAAGCCGGCCACCCGCGGGATCCGGATCGACAGGAGCGTGCCGCTCGACGACAGGGGCGGCAGCACGGCGTGCACGCGGATGCCGCGGGCCAGGCGCACGTCGACCGCCGGCGTCGCCTCGTCGACGTGACGACCACCCCGCGCGATGAGCCGCACGGCGAGCGCGCGGACCTCGGCCTCGGTGGCCGTCCAGCGCGGATCGCGTTCCGCACCGCCGCCCCGGTCGACCCACAGGCCGGCCTCGCCGTTCACGAAGAGGTCCGTGACGGGCCCGTCGGTCGCGAACTCGGCGAGCGGGCCGAGGGCGTCGAGCTCGTGCGCGGCGACCCCCGCGGCGGGGCGGAGCCGTCCGCCAGCGGCCGGGCCCGACGACGCCCCCGAGGCATCGGGTGCCGCGTCGGGTTCCGGTTCGACGACGTTGCTCGCCGGGCGCGGGGGCACGGGATCGGGCTGCTGCACGACCTGGGAGGCCGCGCCGGCCTCGAGCTCCCACGACGGGACGGCGACGAACGGTGTTGGCATGCCGCCGACGCTAGGCGGCGAGGTAGGGCCGCCGACCGTCGAGACCCCCGGAGACGAATCGAGCCCTCCGCCACGTCGTTGTGGAGGAGGGCTCGACCAGGGGCATCAGCAGACACCCGTTAACGAAGGGGGCGGCACCCATTGGGGGGAACAGGTGCCGCCTCGGCAGCACGACGATTGGGGGGAATCGCAGTGCCGCAGGCCACGAAACGACGTTCGGGCGGTACCCAGTGTATGGGTTGGCGGTTCATGCGCAAGTACTTTTTGTCCTCATTTGTGCGGACACACAGAAATCTCTGCGTGTTCCTCCACCGACGTCGTTGGAAACCCATGAAATCGAACGTGGAGCACCGAGAACTGCACTGATTCCGCAGCCGTCGCGGATCCGAGCATGGCCGTGCGCCCCGCACGACCCGTCATAGCGTACGCCGTCAGACGGCGTCACGGCGACACGACACCCGCCGTGCGAGCGGTATGGTGCTGTGTGGGGCAGGCGACCCACCTTGAAGATCCATTCGCGAAGGAGCGATCGCACCACTATGAACGCGCAGATCGATCACGCGCTCGAGGAGATCCGGCGCTTCCGCCCGAGCCCCGAGTTCGCCGCCCAGGCCGTCGCCGACGAGAGCCTCTACGAATCCGCCCGCGCCGACCGGCTCGGATTCTGGGCCGACCAGGCCCGCACGCTTCTCCAGTGGGAGAAGCCCTTCACCCGCACGCTCGACTGGTCGAACCCGCCCTTCGCGAAGTGGTTCGACGACGGCGAGCTGAACGTCGCCGTCAACTGCCTCGACCGTCACGTCGAGGCCGGCCTCGGCGACCGGGTCGCCTTCTACTGGGAGGGCGAACCCGGCGATTCCCGGATCATCACCTACGCCCAGCTCACCGACGAGGTGAAGCGCGCCGCCAACGCCCTGGCCGACCTCGGCGTACGCGAGGGCGACCGTGTGGCCATCTACCTGCCGATGATCCCCGAGGCGGTCGTGTCGATGCTGGCCGTGGCCCGGCTCGGCGCCATCCACTCGGTCGTCTTCGGCGGGTTCAGCGCCGACAGCCTCGCCTCGCGCATCGACGACGCCGAGGCATCCGTCGTCATCACCGCCGACGGCGGCTACCGCAAGGGGCGGGTGTTCCCCCTCAAGCCGGTGGTCGACGAGGCGCTCGGCAAGGCCGAGGGCGGCACGGTGCGCAACGTGCTCGTCGTCAAGCGCGGCGAGAACGAGGTCGACTGGAACGCCGACCGCGACCTGTGGTGGCACGAGACGGTCGCGACCGCCTCGAACGAGCACGAGGCGCAGGCGTTCGGCGCCGAGCACCCGCTGTTCATCCTCTACACGTCGGGCACGACCGGGAAGCCCAAGGGCATCCTGCACACCTCGGGCGGCTACCTCACCCAGGCCGCGTTCACGCACAAGAACGTGTTCGACCTGCACCCGGAGCGCGACGTCTACTGGTGCACGGCCGATGTCGGCTGGATCACCGGCCACTCGTACGTCGTCTACGGTCCGCTCGCCAACGGCGCGACGCAGGTCATCTACGAGGGCACGCCCGACACGCCGCACCCCGGCCGCTGGTGGGAGATCGTCGAGAAGTACGGCGTCACCATCCTCTACACGGCGCCGACCGCCATCCGCTCGTTCATGAAGCTCGGCCGGCAGATCCCGCACGAGTTCAACCTCCGCACGCTGCGCCTGCTCGGCTCGGTGGGCGAGCCGATCAACCCCGAGGCGTGGATCTGGTACCGCCACGTCATCGGCGGCGGCTCGATCCCCGTGGTCGACACGTGGTGGCAGACCGAGACCGGCGCGATCATGATCTCTGCCCTGCCGGGCATCACCGACCTGAAGCCCGGCGCGGCGCAGGTGCCGGTCCCGGGCATCGAGGTCGCGATCCTCGACGACGACGGCACGCCCGTGCACGGCGAGGGCGGCGGCCTGCTGGTCATCACCGAGCCGTGGCCGTCGATGCTGCGCGGCATCTGGGGCGACCCGGAGCGGTTCAAGGAGACGTACTGGGAGAAGTTCGGCGACAAGTACTTCGCCGGCGACGGCGCCCGCCGCGACGAGGACGGCGACTTCTGGCTGCTCGGCCGGGTCGACGACGTCATGAACGTCTCGGGCCACCGCCTCTCCACCGCCGAGATCGAGTCGTCGCTCGTCGCCCACCCGTGGACGGCCGAGGCCGCCGTGGTCGGCGCGGCCGACGAGACGACGGGTCAGGCGGTCGTGGCGTTCGTCATCCTCAAGCAGAGCCAGGCCGAGGCGGCCTCGACCCTCGAGGACGTCAGCGAGGTGCTCCGCAAGCACGTCGCCTCGCAGATCGGCGCGATCGCCCGCCCGCGGCAGGTGTTCATCGTGAACGAGCTGCCGAAGACGCGCTCGGGCAAGATCATGCGCCGCCTCCTCCGCGACCTGGCCGAGGGGCGCGAGGTCGGCGACACCACCACGCTCGCCGACACCTCGATCATGCAGGTCATCAGCGCCCAGGTGCGCTAGCGCACGAGCAGAGCGGATGCCGCGGCCGGGACGCACCGCCGCGGCATCCGCTCTGCTGCGCCTGCGCCCGGCCTCGCACGAATGAGGACACGTGCCGCGCGCGCAGAAACAGGACGAAGCCCGCAATGTCGGACGATCGCCGTGCGGCGTCGTCCTGCATTGCGGGCTTCGTCCTTCTTTCCCTCGTCAGGAGACGAGGAGGCCGGAGGCGGGGCGGCTAGGCGAACTCGACGACGAGCTCCACCTCGACCGGCGCGTCGAGCGGGAGGACCGCGACGCCGACGGCCGAGCGGGCGTGGCGCCCGGCCTCGCCGAACACCTCGCCCAGCAGTTCGGACGCACCGTTCACGACGCCCGGCTGCCCGGTGAAGTCGGGGGCGGATGCCACGAAGCCGACGAGCTTGACGACCCGGGTGATGCGGTCGAGCGAGCCGAGCTCGGCGCGCACGGCCGCGAGCGCGTTGAGCGCGCAGAGGCGTGCGTACTCCTTCGCGTCGGCCGCGGCGACGAGCCCCTCGCCCTCGCCGACCTTGCCCGACGCGGGCAGCGCGCCGTCGACGAACGGCAGCTGGCCGGACGTGTACACGTACGAGCCCGTGACGACGGCCGGCACGTACGCGGCGACGGGGGCGGCCACGCCGGGCAGCTCGATGCCGAGCTCGGAGAGGCGGGCCTCAGCGGATGCCGCGGCCATCAGGCGTCGCCCTCGAACTGCTTGGCGGCCTGGGCGGCGGCGGCCTGGCCGGCCGATGCCGCGGAGGACGACTCGCCGCCGACCGGGCGCTTGAGGTAGGCCACGAGGCCGCCCTCGGGCCCCTGCACGACCTGCACGAGCTCCCAGCCCTCGGCGCCCCAGTTGTTGAGGATCGCAGCGGTGTTGTGGATCAGCAACGGGGTGGTGATGTACTCCCATGCGGGCATGGCGTCTCCTCGGTATCGGATCGAGCGGCTATTCTGAGGTTCGAGCCGACGGCGCAGCGGCCGTTCGGCATGCCGGATTTTGCCAGCCTTCCTCAGTTAGGCTCCACTCTATGTCTGCCCAAAAACGAACGATGAGCGATGCCGCCGGGGGAATCCTCGGCTTCGTCGGCATGAGCGCGCTGGCGGGCGTGCTGGTCACGGCCGCCGTCACCCCGGCGCTCGCCGTCACGGGCATGGCCGCCAACAACAGCATCACGATGTTCGAGAACCTGCCGGGGTACCTCGAGATCGACGAGCTCGCCGAGAAGTCCACGATCTACGCGATGGTCGACGGCCGTCCCTCGGCCATGGCGAGCTTCTTCGACGAGAACCGCGAGGAGGTGGCGTGGGACTACATCTCGCAGTACCTCAAGGACGCGGCGATCGCGGGTGAGGACCCGCGCTTCTACGACCACGGCGGCGTCGACATCCAGGGCACCGTGCGCGGTGCGCTGAAGACCGTGATCGGCGGCGACACGCAGGGCGGATCGTCGATCACGCAGCAGTACGTCAAGAACGTGCTCATCAACAACGGCGTCTCCGAGGCGACGACCGAGGAGGAGAAGCAGGCCGCGTACGAGGCCGCGACCGAGGTCAGCGCCGAGCGCAAGCTCAAGGAGATCCGCTACGCGATCACCCTCGAGAAGAAGTACTCGAAGGACGAGATCCTCCTCGGCTACCTCAACATCGCCCACTTCGGTGGCCGCGTGTACGGCGTGCAGGCCGCCGCACAGTACTACTTCGGCACGAACGCGCGCGACCTGACGCTCGCACAGGCCGCGAGCCTCATCGCCATCGTCAACCACCCCGAGAAGTTCCGCCTCGACTACCCGAACAGCGAGGCCAACGGGGCCGCGTCGGTCGACGCCGCGGGCAACCCGGTGCCGTACGCCGCCAACAAGGACCGGCGCGACTACATCCTCGGCGAGATGCTGAAGGAGAAGAAGATCACGCAGGAGGAGCACGACGCGGCGATCGCCGAGCCGGTCACGCCGGCCATCACCGAGCCGAGCACCGGCTGCGTGTCGGCCAAGGGCCACGCCTTCTTCTGCGACTACGTCGCGTGGGAGATCAAGAACAAGTTCGACGACGAGTCCACGCCGGATGTCAACGAGGGCCGCGAGATGCTGCAGAAGGGCGGCCTCGACATCTACACGACGCTCGACCTCGGTCTGCAGAACGAGGCGATCAACGCGCTGAACGACAACGTGCCGAAGGTGGCCGAGGGTGTCGACATCGGCGGCACCGTCGTGAGCGTCGAGGTCGGTACGGGCCGCATCCTCGCGATGGCGCAGAACAAGGACTACTCGAACGACCCGGCGGTCCTCGAGTCCGGCCGCAACTACACGGCCGTGAACTACAACTCCGACATCGACTACGGCGGTTCGAGCGGCTTCCAGCCTGGATCGACGTACAAGGTGTTCACGCTCGCCGAGTGGCTGAAGGAGGGTCACGCCCTCAACGAGGCCGTGGACTCGCGCCGTCGCGACAACTGGGGCCAGTTCACGAACTCGTGCGAGGGCAACATGTCCGGCGACGGCTGGAACCCCCGTAACGACGGCGGCGAGGGCGGCGGCTACTGGTCGGCCGTGCAGAACACCGTGAACTCGTACAACACCGGCTTCGTGGCGATGGCCAAGGAGCTCGACCTGTGCGGCATCGCGAAGACCGCCGAGTCGCTCGGCGTGCACCGTGCCGACTACCAGCCGCTGTCGCAGTTCCCGTCGGCCGTGCTCGGCACGAACGAGGTCGCACCGCTCTCGATGGCCACGGCCTTCGCGGGCATCGCCGGCAACGGCGTCGCCTGCACGCCCATCGCGATCGACAAGATCACCGACGCGAAGGGCGAGGAGGTCCAGCCGCCGAAGTCGGAGTGCACCCAGGCGCTCACGCCCGATGTGGCCGCCGGCACGGCGTACGCCATGCAGCGGGTGATGAGCGAGGGCACCGGTCAGAGCTCGGCCTACCGCACCGAGCCGTGGGTCCCGATGATCGGCAAGACCGGTACGACCGACAACGCCGAGGCGACGTGGATGAGCGGCGCATCGTCGAAGGTCTCCACCGTCGTCGGCGTCTTCAACGTCACGGGTCACGTGAACCTGCGCGACACCTACTTCGACTCCGGCCAGGCGGCGCAGTTGCGCCACCAGATCTGGCCCCGGGTCATGTCGTACGCGAACGCCAAGTACGGCGGCGACCCCTTCCCCGAGCCGAAGGGCTCGCTGCTGAACGCCCCGCAGGTGTCGGTTCCCGACGTGATCGGCCTCTCCCCCGAGGCGGCGCAGCAGGCGCTCGAGTCCGCCGGATTCGGCTGGCGCATGGACGGCGAGGTCGACTCGAGCCAGCCGGCCGGCACCATCGGCGCCCAGTCGCCGTCGGGCACGGCGGGTCGTGGCGCGATCATCTCGCTGCAGGTCAGCCGCGGCAACGTGGCGGGTGTCCCGAACGTGGTGGGCATGTCCGCCGACGAGGCCGAGGCCACGCTGTCCGGTGCGGGCTTCCGCGTCGAACGCAAGCAGCAGGATGTCACCGACCAGGCACAGGACGGCATCGTCCTGTCGCAGGACCCGAGCGGCAACGCGAAGCCCGGCGACAAGGTGCAGATCGTGATCGGTCGACTGCAGGGCGGCGGGAACGTCGAGCTTCCCGGCAACGGCAACAACGACTGATGGGTCGTTCCCTGGCGCCCGTCGCCCGCATCGCACTGGCGATCGGCGCGGCGGGCGCCGCCGCGTTCGCGTGGGGATCGCTCGTCGAGCGTCGGCGGTTCACCCTCCGCCAGGTGCAGGTTCCGGTGCTCCCGGAGGGCGCCG
Source organism: Agromyces sp. NDB4Y10 (assembly GCF_001620055.1). GTDB lineage: Bacteria > Actinomycetota > Actinomycetes > Actinomycetales > Microbacteriaceae > Agromyces > Agromyces indicus. The sequence goes on from NZ_LQGY01000040.1 coordinate 22,449, forward strand.
AGCCCATCCGAGTGCTCCACATCTCCGACCTGCACATGGCGCCGTGGCAGCGCGACAAGCAGGAGTGGGTGCGCTCGCTCGCGAACCTGCGTCCCGATCTCGTCGTCGACACGGGCGACAACCTGGGACACCGGCGCGGCATCGAGGGCGTCAGGCACGCGCTTGCACCGTTCCGGGGCGTGCCGGGCGTCTTCGTGAACGGGTCGAACGACTACTTCGGTCCGGTGATCAAGAACCCGTTCACGTACTTCGGCGGTCCGTCCGGGCCGGCGTCGAAGGCCGAGCGGCTCGACATCGGCGAACTGCACGACTTCTTCGGCGAGCTCGGCTGGACCGACCTCGACAACACGGCGGCCGCCCTCGAGGTGCGTGGCACGCACCTGGAGTTCTTCGGCGTGGACGACCCGCATCGCGGGTACGACCGGCTCGACCGGGTCGCGGCGGCGATCGACGACCTCCGCGCCGGCGACCCGTTCGCCGATGACGAGTGGCCCGACCGGGAGGGCGGCGTCGAGCGCCGTCCGGCGGTCACGATCGGCGTCGCCCACGCCCCGTACCGGCGCGTGCTCAACTCGTTCGTGAACCACGGCGCCCAGCTGCTGCTCGCCGGTCACACGCACGGCGGCCAGGTGTGCGTGCCCGGCGTCGGCGCGCTCGTCACGAACTGCGACATCCCCCGCGAGCAGGTGAGCGGTCTCAGCGTGTGGCGCCACGGGCTCCGCTCTGCGTACCTGAACGTGTCGGCGGGCCTCGGCACGTCGATCTATGCGCCGGTGCGCTTCGCGTGCCCACCCGAGGCCACGCTGCTCACACTCGTCCCCGCCGCCTGAGGCGCCCGAGCCGCCCGCGCCGCCCGAGCCGTCCGCACCGTCGGGTGGTCAGGAGCATCCGTTTTCTCGGCTATGCTTGTTGAGGCCTTCGGGCCCCCGGGGTGTGGCGCAGCTTGGTAGCGCGCTTCGTTCGGGACGAAGAGGTCGCAGGTTCAAATCCTGTCACCCCGACCGGGTGGTCGATGCGAGAGCATCGGCCGAGAGGCCCCCTCCATGCGAGGGGGCCTTCGTCGTGTCAGGGCGTGCCGTCGATGCGCGCGGCTGCGGCGTCCGTCGGGGTTTCGGCGGTCGCGCGGCGGTGACGGCGTCCGCGTCCGCTCGCCCAGCGCAGCAGCTGTTCGAGCGGGCCGCGACCGACGTAGCGACGCCACAGCCACGCGAACACCATCGATCCGATCGTCAGCCCGATGAGCAGCGGCCACGAGTCGTCGCTGATGAGCCCGTCGGGTCGGCGGTACTTGCCGAGCGAGATGATGACGAGGTGCGCCGTGTAGACGGTGAGGGGCATGGCGCCCATGGCGACGATCGGCGAGAGCAGCACGCCGGCGACGCGTCGCACCCGGGGCCGGGCGAGGGTCGTCAGGGTGACGGCGGCGGCGACGATCACGAGGCCGACGGCGGTGTTGCCGAGGGTCTCGAGCGTGACCCGCACGGGAGCGGCCCACGCGGCCGTCGACGGGTCGAGCGCGGGGTTCCGCGGGTCGGGCAGCGCGTGCGAGAGCGGCAGGGCGACGGATGCGACCAGCGTGCCGACGAGCGCGGACGCGGCGACGACGCGGGGTGCGGCGACGTCGAGCCGGGCGAGGCCGAGCCCGATCAGCATGACGGGTACCCAGATGATGACCGGGTACGCGCCGACGAGGAACCACTCGACGAGGAGGCCGAGCGGCTGGTCGGCGAGCGCGACGGTCTCGGGGTCCCGTTCGGCGATCGTCGCGATGGCGGGCGTCATCGTGAGCAGGGCGGCGCCGAGCCCGACGGCGACGCGTCCGGGGAGGAACAGCAGGGGCAGCATGAGGAGGAACGCGACGCCGTACACGTCGAGGATGACGAACACGAGCGGGGCGAACACCGCGACGACGATGAGTCCCAGCGCGATGAGCAGCAGCGCGCGGATGGCGATCTGCCGGCGCAGCGCCCACCGGGCGGCGCGCTCCACGACCGGCCGGGTGGCGCCGGTGAGCAGGCCGAGGCCGATGCCGGCGGTGAGCGCGAACAGCAGTCGGGGGCGCTCGTCGGCGAGCGCGATGAGTTCCGCGGCGTCGACGGGGACGTCCGCGGGGGCGAGGTGCGCGACGAACATGCCGATGAGGGCGATGCCGCGGGCCGCGTCGACACCATCGACCCGGTCGGGCAGACCGGCGCGTCCCGCCGTGCGGGTGCCTCCGCGGGCGGGGGGCCCGGGCGGCGGCGTCGTGGGCGGAGTGGGCCGGCTCATTCGGGGAGGCAGACGGTGTAGAGGCCGCTCTGCAGCCGGATGTCGCACCGGGGCGGCGGCTCGCCGAACCAGATGCGGGGCAGGTCGGCGGTGACGTCGACGGCGTCGGTGAGCCCCACTCGGGCGCCGGCGAGCACGCCGACGCTCACGGCCGGACCCCACACGGTCGCGACGCGGTCGTAGCCGAGTTCGGCGATGTTACTCGCGGCGGCGCGCTGGTCGGCGAGGGTCTCCCCTGTCGGTCGCGACTGCGTGCCGACGCCGGCGACGCGGCCGCCGATCGACCACGCGAGCACCACGACGGCGATGACGGATGCCGCGGCGGCGGCGATCCGCGCGGGGCGGACCCGCCGTGGGGCGGCCTCGTCGGGGGCCGAACGGTCGCGCGTGCCGAGCAGCACCCGGACCGCGGGCACGACGGCGGCCGCGAGCACCGGGAGGAACGCCAGGACCGCGGGGGCCGGATGCCGCACCCAGGCGGGGGTGTGCCGGGAGACGAGCCACCAGGCGAGGAACGTCGCGAGCGCGAGCCCCGCGGCGAGCACGATCGTGGTGTACTCGGCGGCGGGCTGCGGCATCCGCCTGCGGGCGCGCACGATGACCACGGCGCCGGCGACGACCGCGACGACGCCCAGGAAGGCGACGAGCAGGGCGGGCAGGTTCCAGGAGCCGGCGAGGGTCGCGAGCTTGTCGAGCGGCGACGTGGCGTACCCCTGCTGGCCGCCGGATCGGAGGAACCAGCTGAACTCGCGCAGCAGTTGCCAGTACGCGGCCGGGCCGAGCGCGACCAGCTTGCCGAGCTCGAACAGCACGGTGGGGACGACGGCCGCGCCGGCGGCGGCGAGCACCCGCGGAATGGTGCGGCGCAGGCGCGCCCCCCACGGCCCGGGCGCGTCGAGCAGCACGGCGAGCGCGAACGCGGGCGCGGCGAGCAGGGCGATGAACTTCACCTGGATCGCGAGGCCCAGGAGGAGCCCGGCCAACCAGGGGCGGCGGTGCACGAACAGCAGGGCGGCGGCGAGGAACGCGGCCGCGGTGACCTCGCCGAGGATGTCGGCAGGTGTCTGGATGGGCGAGGGCATCGCCCCGGTCTCGAACGCGAGCGGCACGGCGACCGCGACGAGCGCCGCCCAGCGACCGCCGAGGCGGTGCCCGACGAGCGCGAGCACGGCGAGGAGCCCGGCGTAGCCGAGGGTGGCGACGGCGCGGCCCGCGAGGACCGGGTCGACACCGAGCGCGACGAGCCCGGCGATGGGCAGGAGCATGACGGGCCCGGTGGAGATGCGCACGTCGAACGGGGCGAGTTCGCTGCCCGAGAGGGTGCCGTCGCTGGTGTACCCGAGTCCCTGCACGAGGTTGATGGGCACGGTGAGGTTGAAGGCCTCGTCCTCCCAGAGCCGTACGGTCCCGATGCCGTTCGCGAGCACGACGACGTTCGCCGCGGCGAGGAGGCCCACGGCGAGCCAGAAGGCGATGTCGACGGCGAGGCGGCGTCCGCCGGCGACGCGCCCGCCGCGGCCGCCGCGGCCGACGTCGGTCCCGGCGGGCGCCGCCGTCATCCGGCCGCCCGGGGACGCAGGGAGACCCGCCACAGCTCGGCGGCGGCGTCGCGGGCGAACCGGCGCAGCCGCTTCGGCGGCAGCAGCGGCGGCCGGTCGACGCCCCACATCGTCCCCGTCGGGTTGGAGCCGCGGCGCGGCAGGCTCGCGACCTCGAGGTAGCGCACCCGGAACCCGCGGCGAGCCTCGGCGAGCGAGAAGTGCACGTGCGGCACGAGCGCATCGTCGGGCACGAGCTCGAGCAGCTCGGCGAGCGGCCCCGGGCGGTAGACGCGGAGGGGCGTGTTCACGTCGGGCACGCGGCGGCCGGCGGCGAAGCCGACGACCACGCCGACGATGCCGGTGAGCACGCGGCGGAACCACGGGTCCTCGCGGCCGCGGCGGACGCCGTGGACGACGTCGGCGCGCGTGGCGACCGCGGCGCGCACGGCGCGGGCCAGGTCGATCCCGTGGAACTGCCCGTCGCCGTCGACGTGCACGATCAGGTCGGGGTGGAGCGCGAGTCCGGCGCGGTAGGCGGCGAGGGCGGTGGGACCGTGTCCGCGGTTCGCCTCGGCCTCGATCACGGTGAGGCCCGGGAGGTCGGCGGCGAGTTCGCGCAGCACCGGCACCGTGGCATCCGTCGACCGGTCGTCGACCACGACGAGGTCGAGTCGGCCCGCCAACGGTGACAGGGCCGCATGGAGTTCACGCAGGAACTCCGGCAGACCCTCCGCCTCGTTGTAGGCGGGCATCACGACGGCGAGATGGTCCAGGTCCACGCGGCCTCCCCTGCGGCTGGGCTGCGCGGAAGGGGCGCAGGCTCGTGGAGTAGCGTAGTCGAGGTGTCCCAGCATGCTCGATGGCGTCGTCTCGCCGGTCTCGGCGCACGCTTCCTGACGGTCGGCGCGGTGAGCACCCTCATCGAGATCGTCGTGTTCAACCTGCTGTACCTGGTGGCTGGGGTCGACGTGGTGACGTCGAAGGTCGTCGCGTCGCTGGTCGCCCTCGTGAACGCGTACCTCGGCAACCGCGAGTGGACCTTCCGCGACCGCGGCGGCCACACCCGCACGGTCGAGATCGTCCTGTTCGTGGTGGTGAACGCGGTGTGCACGGCGCTCGGCGCGCTCATCGTGTGGGGCGGTGTGATCGTCGCCTCCGAGCTGCTCGGCCGCGAGGCGGGCCCGTTCGCCGTCAACCTCGTGAACCTCGGCAGCATCGTCGTGGTGGTCGTGGTGCGGTTCCTGCTGTACCACTACGTCGTCTTCCGCGGGGTGCGGCGCCCGCGGGCCGAGCGCGTCGAACGGCTCGACGCCCGCTGACGGCGGCGTCATCCTCCCGAAACGGATGCCGCCTAGGCTGAGCCGATGACGTCCGAGGCGAGTCTGCGCAGGCCCGCCTCGATCCTGCTCGCGATGCACCTCGTGGCCCTCGCGGTGATCGGCGGGTTTCCGACCCCGGTCGATCGAGGTGCGAGTCCGTTCATCGGCTGGTTCGTGCGCTCGGTGCAGGCGGCGGGTGCGCCGTGGTTCTCGTACGACTGGGTCGAGTTCTCGGCGAACGTGGCGCTGTTCGTGCCGCTCGGCGTGCTCGGGGTGATGGTCGTGGGGCGTCGCCGCTGGTGGCTGGCGGTGGCGGGCGGCGTGGCGACGAGCGTGGTGATCGAGGCCGCGCAGTGGATGCTGCTTCCCGAACGCTTCCCGACGCCGTGGGACGTGGTTGCGAATACGCTCGGCGCCGCCGTGGGCGCGGCACTGGGGTACGTGGTGCTGGCGCTGCGGGCGGCCGGCGCGCGGACCGGCCGGTTCGGGGCGAGCCCCGACCGGCCGGTGCCGGAGCAGCCCGGTCAGGGGCGCCCGAGCCCGTGGTAGCGCCATCCGGCCGCTCGCCAGGCTGCCGCGTCGAGCACGTTGCGCCCGTCGATGAGCACCGGGGCGTCGACGAGCTCGGCGGTGGCCGCCGGGTCGAGGTTGCGGTACTCGCGCCATTCGGTGACGAGCACGACGAGCTCGGCGCCGCGCAGCGCCTCGGTGGTGTCGTCGACGTAGTCGAGCTGCGGATGCCGCAGCCGGGCGTTCTCGATGCCCTCGGGGTCGGTCGCCACGACGTGCGCACCGAGGCCCTTGAGCTGCACGGCCACGTCGAGCGCCGGTGAGTCGCGCACGTCGTCGGACTCGGGCTTGAACGTGACGCCGAGCACGGCGATGCGCCGCTGGTTGACGGTGCCGCCGAGCAGCTCGTGGGCGAGGTCGACGACCCGCTGACGACGCCGCAGGTTGATCGCGTCGACCTCGCGGAGGAATGCGACGGATTCGGCGAGGCCGAGCTCTTCGGCGCGTGCGGTGAACGCGCGGATGTCCTTGGGGAGGCATCCGCCGCCGAAGCCGACGCCGGCGTTGAGGAACCGTCGGCCGATGCGGGCGTCGTGGCCGAGCGCGTCGGCCAGCTGCGTGACATCCGCGCCGGTGACCTCGGCGATCTCGGCCATGGCGTTGATGAAGCTGATCTTCGTGGCGAGGAACGCGTTGGCGGCGACCTTCACGAGCTCGGACGTGGCGTAGTCGGTGACCACGCGGGGCGTGCCGGCGGTGATGGCCGTGCGGTAGACGTCGTCGAGCACGGATGCCGCGCGCTCGTCGGCCACGCCGTACACGAGCCGGTCGGGCTCGATGGTGTCCTTCACGGCGTAGCCCTCGCGGAGGAACTCGGGGTTCCAGGCGAGGCTCGCGTGCGGGGCCGCCTCGACGAGGCGATCGGCGAGACGGGCCGCGGTGCCGACCGGCACGGTGGACTTGCCGACGACGAGCGAGCCCTCCCGGAGGTGCGGGATGAGCGCCTCGAACGCCGCGTCGACGAACGTGAGGTCGGCGGCGTCGCGACCGTGCGCCTGCGGCGTGCCGACGGCGATGAAGTGCACCTCGGCGTCCGCGGCATCCGCGATGTCGGTGCTGAACCGCAGGCGGCCGCTGTCGGTCGCGGACCGGAGGATCTCGGGCAGGCCCGGTTCGAAGAACGGGGGCCGTGCCGCGGACAGGTCGGCGATCTTGCGCTCGTCGACGTCGATGCCGACGACGTCGTGGCCGAGTTCGGCCATCGCGGAGGCGTGCACGGCCCCGAGGTAGCCGCATCCGATGACGGAGATCCTCATGCGACGCGTCCTTCCGGGTTGGGGTCGAGCTGGTTCCGGAGCACGGCGACGGTCACGCGTCGATCCCCGCGGCGAGCTGCTTGATCCACGGCCGCAGCTCCGCGCCGAGATCGTCGCGGTCGAGCGCCAGCTGGATGGTGGACTTGATGTAGTCGAGCCGGTCGCCGGTGTCGTAGCGGCGGCCGCGGAACACGACGCCGAGCACCTTGCCCTCCTGGGCGAGCACCTGCAGCGCGTCGGTGAGCTGGATCTCGCCGCCCTTGCCGGGCGGCGTCTCCTCGAGGATGTCGAAGATCTCGGGCTGCAGCACGTAGCGCCCGATGATGGCGAGGTTCGAGGGGGCGTCGGCCGCCGCGGGCTTCTCGACGAGCTGGGTCACCTTCACGACGTCGGGGGTGCCGGTGGGCTCGACGGCGGCGCAGCCGTAGAGGTGGATCTGCGAGGGGTCGACCTGCATGAGGGCGATGACGGTGAGGCCGTGGCCGACGCACTCGTCGAGCATCGGGGTCAGCAGGTCGTCGCGCGCGTCGATGAGGTCGTCGCCGAGGAGCACGGCGAACGGTTCGTCGCCGATGTGCTTGCGGGCGCGGAGCACGGCATGGCCGAGTCCCTTGGGGTCGCCCTGCCGCACGAAGTGGATGTCGGCGAGGCTGGACGAGTGCATGACGCGCTCGAGCTTGGCGGCGTCGCCCTTCTGCTCGAGGGTGTGCTCGAGTTCGGTGACGCGGTCGAAGTGGTTGGCGAGCGCGTTCTTGTTGCGGCCGATGATGACGAGGACGTCGTCGAGTCCCGCCTCGACGGCCTCCTCGACCACGTACTGGATGGCCGGCTTGTCGACGACGGGCAGCATCTCCTTGGGCATCGCCTTGGTGGCGGGCAGGAAACGGGTGCCGAGGCCGGCGGCCGGGATGACGGCCTTGGTGATGACGCTCATGTGTTCGGTGATTCCCCCGGGTGGTGCAGCGGGTCGTCCGCTGCGGATCGTCTTGACTGCACGCCGGATCGACCGGTCATGCGCGCGCAGACCTTCGAAGGGCCCGCATCCTCTCGGATGCGGGCCCTTCGTCGGGTCACACGCGGTTCGCGGTGCCCGTGATCAGGCGTTCGAACGACCGCGGCGAACCGTGGTCATCACGGCGATCAGCGCAGCGCCCAGGGCGAGCGCGCCACCGCCGATCCAGAGCGCGAGCACCGGCAGGTCGAATCCGGTGCTGGCGAGGTCGTCGCCCGAACCGGAGCCGCCGCCGGCGGTGTCGGCCGGGGCGATCGTCAGCGTCGCGGTGGCGACGGACTGCCCGGCGGTGACCGTGATGGTGTAGGTGCCCGGCTGCGTGGCCGAGGCCTGGTAGGTCACCGAACCCGACGCGTCGGTCGGCTTCGAGGCCGTGGCGGCCTTGAGGACGGCGAGCGTGACGGCGTCGGGCGCCGTGGCGGTCGACGGCGTGTTGGCCGGCAGACCGGTGAACGTGAGGCTCACGGCCTCACCCGGAGCGGCCGTCACGGACGGCCCCTGACCGGTGTAGCCGGCCTCGCCTGCCTGAGCGGCAGCGGGCACGGCGATGGCGGCGAGCACCGCGAGGGCCGCGGTGGCGATGGCCTTGCGAATCATGTGTAGGGTCCCCCTCTGATTTGCGATTCGGCGATTTGCCTGTTTACCAGCGGCAAACGAACGTGCCGCCTCCCTCCCCGATGACGGCACCTACTCACCATAGGGCGTCCTCACAGGAAAGCGCTAGTTCCCCCGTTTCGATGACGTGAATCGTAGGTGTCGATTCGATAACGGTGTCCCCCTTTCCGGGGACCTCGGCGAGGAAGCCGAACCTGAAGGTTCGGCTCTCCCCCGGGGAAAGTTCGACATCGACGCCACTCAGCGTGTACCCCGAATCGACGGTGGGATGATACGGAATACGCTCTCCGCTTGAGGAGACGCCCAAGTTGTACGATCCCGGCGGACCGTAGACGTGCACCGACGTGCGGATGTTGCCTGGTGCGACACCGAACGCACCGCCTCCCGTCACGTACGCGGGAAGCGCGGTGGCCGCATCCGGCGGGGCCGTGTTGGTCAGCGTGACCTCCACGGCGGCGTTGCGACGGCCGTCCTGCCGACAGGTGACGCTCCCCGCGGCGAGCTGCACGTCGAGGTGCGCGTCCATCTTCGAGCCGGTCATGTCGTTGAGGTAGACGCCGAGCGTCATCCGGTCGTCGGTCGACGTCGGGCGCAGCCCGGCGAGCGTGGTCTGCTCGAGCACCGCCTGCTCGTCGGGCACCGCCGACCAGATGAGCACGCGACGCTCGGACCCGGCCCGGGCGAGCGCGGTGATGAGCGCCCCGGGATCGGCGCCCTGCTTGACGGCATCCATCACCGAGACGGTGGCGGCGGCGAAGAACAGGTCCTGTTCCGCGGGGTCGGGGTACCGCGCGTACACGTCGGAGAGCAGGAGGCGCACCGCGTTGTCGGCGTCGAGCACGTCGCCGGTCGGCAGCGTGATCGGTCCGGTCGCGCGCAGCAGGTAGCTCAGCGTCACGGGGTCGAGTGCGACCACGGCCGACGGCGTCTGCCCGGTCTCGCGCTTCCACATCTCGGAGGCGATGGTCGCCGCCATGGGGAAGTCGGGGGTGAACGTCACGTTCTGGATGTACCGGGCGGTGTTGTCGCCCCAGAGGGCACGGGTGTCGGTCGGCAGTTCGACGACGGGCGGATCGTAGCGCGGGAAGTCCTGCGAGGAGCGCTGCGCGACGAGGTCGAAGCCGCCGCCCTCGGTGCGGACGACGGCGAGCGCGCCGGGGATGCCACCCAGCGAGCGCAGCTCGGCGTTGTTCTGGAACAGCAGCAGGATGTCGCGCTGGCCCTCTGCGCCGAGGAGCGCCGGCCCCAGGGTTAGCGCACGCGACAGGGCGTCGAGCGACTGGTCCGTCTCGGTGAGCAGCCCCGTGAGCTCGGCCCGCGCGTCGGCCAGCGGGCCGATCACGTCGGCGTCGGCGACGCCGGGCTGCGTCATCGCCTCACGAGCGGCGGCCACCTCCTCCGCCGCACCCGCGACGACCGGCTGTACGTCGATGAGCGGCTGCAGCTCGATGCGTCCGCCGGCCGGGGAGAACATCGACGGGTCGAGCCCCGCAGCCTGCTCGGCCAGTGGCACGACCGCACCCGACGCCACACGGTCGACGGATGCCGCAGCTTCACGCATCACCGTCAGGTTCGCGCCCAGAGACGGAACGAACTCGGCGACCCGCCAGACCGGGTCGCTCGTCAACTCGGCAGCGGATGCCGCGTGCTCCGCGAGTGCCTCCGCGTCGCGCTGCGCGGTCTCGAAGTCCTGTGCGACCAGCGCGGCCTTCGCCGACTCCGCCAGCGGGACAGCGCGCACCAGCTCGCCCGACGCCTGGAGCCCGCGAACGACGACCCACACGCATGCCACCACCGCCGCGAGCGCGACGAGGAAGACGCCGAGCACGATGAACTTGGCCCGGCGCGGGCGTGATCGCTTGGGCCGTCGCCGGCGAGCCGGTGCAGCCGGTGCGCTCCGCATGAGTTTCTCGAGATCGCTCACTGCTTGTTGCCCCTACCCGCGCAGTGCGCCCGCGTGCTCTCGATACCAGTCGACCGTTGAACGAAGCCCGTCTTCGAGACTGATCCCAGCCGTCCACCCGGAGTCGGTCAGCTTGGTGACATCGAGCAGTTTCTGGGGGGTGCCGTCGGGTTTGCTCGTATCCCACTCAGTCAGACCCTCGAAGCCGATCACCGCGGCGACAGTCTCAGCGATCTCGCGGATGGTGACATCCTGACCAGTCCCCACGTTGACATGCTGCGCACCGTCGTAATGCTCCAGTAGATGAAGGCACGCGTCGGCCATGTCATCGACGTGGAGGAACTCGCGGCGCGGGGTTCCAGTGCCCCAATTCGTAACGGTGTCAGCCCCCGAAGCCGCCGCCTCGTCGTATCGCCGGATCAGAGCCGGAAGCACGTGCGACCCGGTGGGTGAGAAGTTGTCGCCGGGGCCGTAGAGATTGGTCGGCATCGCAGAGATCCACGGCAAGCCGTGCTGACGGCGGATCGACTGCACTTGAAGGATGCCCGCGATCTTCGCGATGGCGTATGCGTCGTTTGTCGGCTCCAGGTGCCCCGTGAGCAGACTGTCCTCGGTAATCGGCTGCGGGGCGAACTTCGGATAGATGCAGGAGGAGCCCAAGAAGAGGAGCCGCTCCACGCCGACCTCGAGTGCGGCGTCCATGACATTGAGCTGGATCTGGAGATTGATGCTCAGGAAGTCATGCGGGTAGGTGCTGTTGGCGAGGATTCCGCCCACCTTCGCTGCCGCAAGGACCGCGTATCTGGGTCGAGTCTCACGAAAGAACGCGAACACGGCACCACGGTCGGTCAGATCGAGTTCGGACGAGGTCCGCCCGACCACGTCGGTGAATCCTTCGGACCGGAGCTTCCTCGCGACGGCGGAGCCGACGAGACCACGGTGTCCTGCAACGTAGAACCTCGCATCGCGGTCAAGCGGCTGCGGGGTGTACGAGTCCCCACTCATGCTGCACTCTTCCATGATGAAAGCTTCACTGTGTCGATCCACGGGCGGCCCGCGTGATCGAGCGCCTCGACGTCGGCTTCAACCATGAGCTTTGCGAGTTGGAGACCATCGATGGTGGGCACCCAGCCGAGCTTCTCCCTTGCCTTCGTCGCGTCGCCGATCAGGGCGTCGACTTCAGTCGGACGAAGGTATCTTTCGTCGAACCGGACGTGGTCCCTCCACTTGAGTCCAACATGGCCGAACGAGGTCTCGAGGAAGTCTTGAACGGTGTACCCGACCCCGGTTGCCAGAACGAAGTCCTCCGGTTCGTCGACTTGCAGCATTCGCCACATCCCCTCGACGTACTCAGCCGCGTACCCCCAGTCCCGGATCGCCTCGAGGTTGCCCATATAGACGAATTCCTGGCGCCCTGCCGCGATCGCGGCGACGGCCCGGGTGATTTTCCGAGTAACAAATGTCTCGCCGCGGCGGGGAGACTCGTGATTGAAGAGGATGCCATTGACGGCGAACATGTCGTACGCCTCGCGATAGTTCTTCGTGATCCAGTAGCTGTAGAGCTTGGCAGCCGCATACGGCGACCGCGGGTAGAACGGCGTCTGCTCATCCTGAGGCGGCGGCGTCGCCCCGAAGAGCTCGCTTGAAGATGCTTGATAGAAGCGGGGGCGGATCCCTGCAAGGCGTACGGCCTCCAGGAGCCGAATCGTTCCTGTGCCCGTCGTATCAGCGGTGTGCTCCGGCTCATCGAACGAGACACGCACGTGCGACTGGGCGGCAAGGTTGTACACCTCGTCCGGGTTGATCTCGTTGAGCAAGGTAACGAGGCGCGCCCCGTCGCTCAGATCTCCGTAGTGAAGGAAGAGCCTCGCACTCGGATCGTGAGGATCGACGTATAGGTGATCGATGCGCGATGTGTTGAACGTGGATGCACGACGGATCAGGCCGTGGACTTCGTAGCCCTTGGCGAGCAGGAGCTCTGCGAGATACGAACCGTCCTGCCCGGTGATCCCGGTTATCAGTGCCTTCTTCAAAATTCTCCTCGGGTCATGGCGTGGTGAGTTTCTTGACTTCTCTTCGGTCGTCCGGGCCCGTCCGGGTCGGCCAGGCGCTCGATCAGCGAGGCGAATCCCTCGATCGCCGTCGACTCGGTGAGGACCGACTCTTGATAGGCCAACCCGTTCTTCCCCAGTTGCGCGCACAGATCCGGTCGATCCCGTAGCCGACGCGAACCCTCGATCAGGCTGGCGGGGTCGCCTGCTGGCACTTGGATTCCCGCCCCTGACGCCGCGATCTCGAAGGCGGTGATGCTCTCGCTGTCGGTTGCCGCAATCACCGGTACTCCTGTGCTGAAGTAACTCGTCAGCTTGCTCGGGACCGCCATCTCGCGAACGCCCGGCTTCTCATTCACTAGGAGAGCATCAGCGGCACGGAGGACTGCTCCGAACTCCTCGGTCGGCAACGGCGAAATGAACTGGATACGTCCAACTCCGTTGGCTTGTGCCTTGATCGCCTCCGCCTCGCTGCCGTCGCCGAGAACTACGAATCGCAACCGGGGCTCCCTGGCGTCGGCGAGCCTCGCTGCTTCCACCACGTTTCCGAGGGCCTGCTTCACGCCGATATTGCCTGCATGAACGACGACGAACTCGTCGTCACTCCACCCGAATCTGCGACGGGTGCTCGCCCGAGTGTCGCCGTTGGCGGGGGGCACATGCGTCCAGTTCCGGACGACATGCGCACGTTCCGGTTCTACTCCCAAGGATTCGATCGCCTGCGCACGGAATCGCTCATGGATGACGACCACCCGGTCCGCGCGGCGAAGGAGCCAAGACTCGATGCGTCGGACGACCTTTTCCACCAGGGAGCCGCCTTGCCCGGTTTCGGCCAAGCCGAGTGAGTAGAAGTCCTGAACCCACACGACCACCGGGCGACGTCGAAGGGTCGCGCGCAGCATCGCGATCGCCGATGAGAACAGTGCAGGCGAGACGAGAACCAGCACGTCGAAGCGCCGCCATCTGCTACTCAACAGACGGGCGCCGAACGTCACCTCCGACAGGAGTCGTCGAAGTGGCTTCGGCGAGCTCGGAATGTAGTGCCGCACTCTACGCAGGCCCACGCCGGCATCAACCTCATCGACGGCCCACCGACCGTACCCGTCAGCGACGCGCCATGCCGGGTAGTGCGGTACCGCAACGATCCCTCGAACCCTGAACCCCCGGCGCACGAGCCCTCGGCACAGCCCCGCGGTGTAGGGGGCGATGCCCGTGGGCTCCGGAGCATAGTTCAAGCCGAGCACGAGGACCCGAGGGCCCGACTGGCGCACCGGTTGCCATGGGGTTTCGCTGGTCAGTAAGCCCACTTCTCGCGTCATACCGCAGCCTCTCGGATCTTCGCAATGTGTCGGACAGCGTCATGGTCGGTCAATCGGTCTCCCACGCGGCGCGCCGGATTCCCCGCGACAATCGCGAAGTCCGGCACGTCTCGTGTCACTACGGAACCCGCGGCGATGATGGCGCCGTCTCCGATCCGAACACCGGAGAGAACGATTGCTCCATAGCCGATCCAGACGTCGTCACCGATCGTCACCTCATCGCGCAATGTCGACGGGCGTTCGCCGATCCAGGTCGATTTGGTGATCGGGACCCCCACCTCGTCGATCGCATGGTCATCGCGGCCGACGATCGCAACCGAGGCCGCCATGAGCACATGTCGGCCGATCTCCCCGCTGACTTCGATCGTGCAGTTTCGTCCGATATGGGTTCCGGCGCCGACGCGCAAGCGATGGAGCGAGCGCACCATCGCGCCGCGCCCCACGTGAACGCCATCCTCCAGCACGACGTTTCCGTGCACTGACGACAGGCGCTGCCAACGCTGCCACAGTGCTCGCAGCGCAGCTCGACCCGGCAGACCTTGGAATCTCCCTCGATCAGACATGAGCTGCCCCCTGCACCGCGGACCGGGATGACTGGATCGCCGCCGTGAAGCCGTCCGCCATGGCATCCGCGGAGTAACTTCTCCGAACCGTCTCCACCAACTGATTTCGACGCTTCGCCCACGACTCGCGCTGGCTATTGACGGAGTCGATGGCGGCCGCCAGCGCAGAAGGCGAGTCGGCATGGAAAGTGACTCCGGTCACTTCGGAGAGGAGCTCGATTTCGGGCGCATGCGGTTCGTCGTCGGCAACGATCATCGGAACACCGAACCCCAATGACTGAGTGAGGCTCAAGCCGGCGTAACCAGGCGAGACGGAAGCGACGGTTCTGGAGTAGAGCCCTCGCAGAGCGTCATAGTCCCCGACGTGGCCAAGGAAGTCCACACGCGAGTCGATGCGCAGGTCGCGCGCGCGTCGCTCCAGATACGGGCGCTCCGGGCCGTCGCCGACGATGGTGAGCCGAGGCGGCTGTCCCTGCCCCTCCCACTCCGACAAGAACTGTGAATAGGCGATGAGAAGCAACTCGGGCTTCTTCTCGCGAACAAGTCGGCCGACATAGAGAAGCCGATCTCGCGCCGACTCGTCGCCTTCAGAGCCCAGCCAATCCGACGGATAGATACCGTTGGCCGCTACCCAGACGGGCACGTCGGGATCCTCCTTGCGCACAATGGCGCTGTCCCGCCACGTGTACGAGATGACGCCTGCGGCAAGGCGGCGCATGAAACGACGCAGCGGAACTGTGCGAGCAGCCGCGCCTTTTCGGGGAAGAATGTGCCCCCAGACGAGGACACGCTGACCCCGAATGCGGCCAAGTACGAGAAGTGCCCAGGCGCTGAGTGATCTCGGATTCAGATCCGTGACGACGGTTCGGCGACCGCGAGCCGCAGCGAGCGCGCCGTGCTGCCATAGCAGACGTCTCCCGGCGATCGCGCGGTTCCGTAGGAGCCCGATTCCCAGTTCGCTGCTCGATCCGCTCGTGACCGTCGTCACGAGGTGCTCGGAACCAGCGAAGAAATCTACGCCGGGTTCCCCTATCCGACGCCGCACGCCGTGCAGGAAGTGCTCCCGATACTCCGGGAGCACCGCCACAATGACGGCGCACTCAGCCAGCTGACTCTGCTCGCTCATCATCCCATCCCCTCGACGACGTATCGCTGACTCGCCTGATCCCTGGGCTCGCCGCGCTGGCTGTCAAGGCGCGCCCTGATATCGACACGACATCCCGGTTATCCACGGAGGCACCCCTCGAGATCGTCGCCGAGTCGATTGAGCCGGGCACGAGCTTCGGTGAAGGCGCGCTCGAGGGCGTCGATGTCCCGGTCCTCTCGACGAAGGAGCGTCGACCCATCGATGCCTTTTGCCAGTACGCCATCCGTGTTCACGTGGATGAGTCGGAGGGGGAACTCGGTTCCCAGCGTCGAGGCGATCTTGTGCGTTCCATCCCCGGCGAACGTGATCGGCACGGCGCCTGATCGTGAAGCAAGCAGGATGGAGTGCAGCCGGTTACTCACCACAACGGCGCTTTCCCTATAGACCTCGAGCACCCGCGACTCCTGATGCGCGTGCGGCTCGTCCAGCCAATCCACGAGCCCGACTCCTAGCGCCGTTGCGAGAGCACGATGACCTTCCGCATCGCGCTTCACCTGAGTGACGAATACCATCTGGAGGTTCTGTTCGGACGCCGAGTCACGGAGCTCTTCAAGCAGGGCCAAGCTCACAGGACGGTCCGAACGGAGCGAGACAGCCAGATACCGGCCAGCGTCTTCTACGGGTCTCTCGAAGGGGTGGAGCATCGCGAGGTCGGGCTCCCGCCGGAGCGGCAAACCGATCTCCGCAGACGACACGTCATCCCGCACGGCCACTAGGTCGAACCGCCTGAGGCTGGAGCGCTCAAGTCGGCCGACGCTCTTCGAGTCGACGCGATATGCGCGGCCGGCGGCAACGACCTTTCCGCCCGTCGCCCGAGCAACCCGTACGTTCGCGTGATTGACCAGTGCCTTCGCCATCGCGCCCGCACCGCCCGTAGCGATGTAGGGCCCGGGCGAGAATACGAGAGACGCGCGTCCGAGGAGTGCGTCCCGCAGGAATCGAGCTTGGAACTCTAGCGAATTGGATGTCAGTCGAGTGGTTGTCGGAAGGCGATAGGCCTCCACATACGACGCCGGCATGGTTCCCGTGAATACGACGAGTCGAAAACCCGCGTCCGTGAGTCGGGTGAGTAGCGCCCGTCGAATCTCGATGTCGCCCAAGTTGTCCGCCTGGGCCGCGATGCTGCAATAGACCGTTCGCGCAGACACGGTCAGTCTTCGCTTAATGCTCATAGCGGGCGCTCCTGACCACGTGGACGGCGAGACGGATCGTCAACGCGATTGCCTGAATCGCAAAGGAGAGAATCAGGCCCCATGCCGCGCCAAGGGCGCCCCCTGCGACCGACCCGACTGCGACGAGGACGATGCATGCAAGACTCATCGTCACCGCAGCGCCGGCGACATACCGGGTCTGCCCGATCCCCTGAAGGATTGCCGCCGCCACCGACGCGAGGGCCGCGAAGACTAGTCCCACAACGACGACCTGGATCACAGGAACAGAGGGGACGTACTGATTCCCGAGCAGGAGGGGGACGGCCCACGGTACTGCCAGTGCAACTCCGACGTACAGGATCGACATGGCGGCCACCAGACCACCTGCAGCCGACAGCAAAGGAACGACGTTCCGGCCGGACCTGGTCGACGCCTCCGGGAGAATCGCGGAGGCGAGCGAGGTGGGGATCAATCGAAGCGGGACCGTCAGCCTGCTCGCAACGGCATAGAAGCCAGCCTGCGCGCCCCCGGCGACTGCGGAGACGATCACGACGTCGATGTTCCGGACCTGGGTGCCCAATGTGTTCAGCCAATACGGCCAAGTACTCCGCAGTACCTCCGATGCTGGAATCCGCGCGTCAGGCTCAGTGAGACGAGCATGCACCCAGCGGCGTGCGAAGGCGGATGAGAGAACCGCCGCCACGGCGAGTGCCACGCTGTATCCCAACAGCGGTTCAGTCCCAGCGATACTGAGCCCGACGAACAACAAGACGGTTGCCACCCGGCGCACGACGAGAGCAAGGGAGGAAACGTCTGCACGACGATCGGCAACCGCGATCCCCATCCATGCGTCGGCGTTTCGCTCGGCGGCAGCCCAGACAGCCAACGGGAGGATGAGGAGATACTCGGCCTCGATGAGGGCGAGCAAGGCAAGCGCAAGCGCCGATGCGCCTGCTAGTCCAGCAGAAAGCCGGTTGTTCAGGCGGAGCGCTGCTGCCACGAGTCCACTGCTCGGGTGAGCGCTGCGCTCCCGGATCGCGAATGTGGAAATGCCCAGGTCAGCGGCAGCCTGCGCCACCATCAAGACGCCGAGGGCAACGGAGAAGATCCCGAATTCAAATGGACTCACGAGACGCGCCAGCAGGATCAGCGACACGGCTTGGAGGAGGGCAGCAACCACCCGGCCGCCGCTCACCCAGGCGAATTGTCCGAACACCCGACGATTCGACACGCTAGCTCGCACCCCTCGACCGCAGCGGACCGCGCGATTCGGGGACAGCTCCCAAGCACACTGTCTCGCCCATCAGTACGCTCCATCGCTTCCGAGCACGGCCTTCGCCGTCCGCCAGAGGATCACGAGGTCTCCCGTCATGGACCAGTTCTCGACGTAGTAGAGGTCGAGGCGCACGGTGTCCTCCCACGACAGGTTCGAGCGGCCGCTGACCTGCCAGAGGCCGGTGATGCCGGGCTTCACGAGGAAGCGGCGGTGCACGTGGGAGTCGTACACGTCGGTCTCGCGAGGCAGCGGCGGCCGCGGGCCCACGAGCGACATCGAGCCGCCGAGCACGTTGAACAACTGGGGCAGCTCGTCGAGGCTGAACCGGCGGATGAATCGGCCGATCGGGGTGACCCGCGGGTCGTCCTTCATCTTGAACATCACCGCGTTGCCGGCGTCGCGCTGCGCCGCCTGCAGTTCGGCGAGGCGAGCTTCGGCGTCGATCACCATCGAGCGGAACTTGAGCATTTCGAACGGGCGGCCGTTGATGCCGACCCGACGCTGCCGGAAGAGCACCGGGCCCGGCGACGAGAACTTGACGATCGCCGCGATGGCGACGAGCAGCGGCGAGAGCAGCAGCACCAGTCCCCCGGCGACCAACAGGTCGAAGGCGCGCTTCGCGACGAGCTTGCGCCCTTCGAACTTCGGCGTCTCGACGTGGATCAGCGGCAGGCCGGCGACCGGGCGCGTGTGGATCCGCGGGCCGCCGATGTCGATGAGGCTCGGTGCGACGACGAGGTGCTCGGCGCCGGGGTTCAGCCCCCAGGACAGCTGCTTCACCTGGTCCGGGCCGAGCTCGTCGGCGCTGGTGATGACGACCGTGTCGGCGCCGAGGTCGCGCATCACCGCGAGCGCATTCGTCGTCCCCGACCACGCCGGCACCTCGAGGTCAGGAAGCCGGCCGCCGGTGACCCCGGTCGGCACGCACGCGCCCATGACGCGGTAGCCCGCTTCGGGGTTGCGCTTCAGTTCGCGGGCGATCGTGATCGCCGACGACGTCGAGCCGACGAGCAGCACCCGAGACACGAACCGACCCGCGCGACGCTGCACGCCCAGCCACTGCCGCCACATCCAGCGCGAGAACACGAGCACCATGAGCCCCAGCGGGAACGCGATGAGGATGTACCCGCGAGCGAGGTCGACCTTGAACAGGAACGCGACGATCGCGACGATCCCGAACCAGCGGATCGTGGCATCCGCCACACCTCGGTACTCCTGCGTGCCCACCCCGAGGTTGCGGTGCTCACGGGTGTCGAAGAGCTCGAGGGCGACCATCCACCCGAGGATGATGACCACCGACACGAGCGTGTAGCTGACGGCGATGTCGCCGCGCGACCCGCTGAAGCCCATGGCCGAGCTGTCGAGCCCGAGCCACGCGATCTGCACGCCGAAGACCACCCACGAGAGCACCAGCAGGTCCGTGATCGCGACGCGACGCGCGAGTCGGATCGACCACTGGCTCGTCGGCACCCTGGTCATCAGGTACGTCGACGCGATCGCGCTCACCATGTCGCTCCCCCGTCCGATGAGCGCAGCACCTGAGCGCCGGTCCACAGCCAGAGGCCGCCGCCCGAGTCGACCGCGATCGTCGACGCACCCGGCGCGGCATCCGTCGTCACGCACTCGCCGAGCGCGCCCGGGCTCGTGGCTCCCGACGCGAGCACACCCGCCTGCACGCCGTCGACGCAGTCGCCCTGCCCCGCGACGAGCAGACGGATGCCGCTGCCCGCGTCGCCGGCACTCATCGCCAGCGCGATCGCACCGGGCACCGGAGCGGTCGCCGCCCACGTCGCACCGCCGTCCGCGGTCGTCGCGACGGTCGAGTCCCCGCAGAGCACGGCCGCCGACGCGGCATCCGCTGCACTCACCTGCGCCGGTGCGGCGCACGGTGCCGACCGGGTGCCGGATGGCGCGACCACCTCGGCCCCGTCGAGTCGCCACGCGGAGTCGAAGCTCGGGCCCGGGGCCCAGTCGGCGCCCTGCACGAACGTGCGGAACGCCACCGCATCGCAGTCGTCGACGGTCGCGGCGAGTACCGACGCCTCCACCTCGGAGATGACCGTGATGGCCGCCGGCGCACTCGCGTCGGCGAGCTGGGCCGGCGCCCAGGTGGCCCCGCCGTCGGTCGTCACCTCGACGACGCCGCGCGCGGTCGGGCACGCGCCCATCGCCGCACGGTACGCGACCCGATCGTCGAACGCCGCGAGGACCACCGAGACCGGCGCGACGGCCGCCACGGCGGTGGGGGTGGGAACCGGCGTCGGCGCGACCTCCGTGGGCGTGCTCTCGGGCAGCACCGGCAGTTGGGCGGGCGACCCGGCCGCGGATGCCGGAACCACCGACGGTCGCGACGCGTCCATCGCGTACCAGATGAGCGCAGCATCCGCCGCGAGGAGCAGCACGAGGCCGATGATCGGCCACCAACCGGTGCCCTGGCGGATGGAAGGACGAGACGACCTACGCGGCACCGCGACCTCCCGAAGCAGTCGCGGCGAGCGCCCGGGCCACACCGTCGACGGCGACGGTGATCAGGCGCTCCGCCTCGGCATACACCTCGGGTGAGCGGCGATAGGGATCGACGACGTCGTCGTCCTGCGGAGTCGCGGGGGGTTCGGCGAGGCCGCGCGACAGTGCGATCTCCTCGACGCGAGCCGCCGGGTCGTCGGAGGCGAACGTGAACGACGGATCGACGGTGCGCGCCCGCGCGACGAAGTCGGCGATGCGCGCGAACTCGCGGAGCGTGAAGGTGCGCCGCGACGCGCGCGGCACGAGCTGCAGCACCCGGGCACGGTGTTCGCGGGCGGCGACGAGGATCAGGTCGGACGCCTGCACGAGGTCCGCGGTGAGCTGGCGACCCGCGTGCGCGTCCGGATCGACACCGGCACGCCGCGACATCGCGGCCGCCTCCGGGGTCATCGGGCTGTCCACCAACGCGTGCGTCCCCGCGCTCGTCACCTCGGCGTCGATGCCCGCCTCCGCGAGTCGCGCCGCGAGCAGCTGGGCCGCGAACGGCGACCGGCAGACGTTGCCCGTGCAGACGGAGAGGACATGGAACGTCATGGAGCCGTCACCGCCGGCGCCTCGGAGGCGTACCCGTAGCCGTAGCCGTACCCGTAGCGGCCGTACCCGTAGGCGTCCGGACCCTTGGTCGGCAGCATCGTGATCACCACGCCGGACACCGGCGCGTCGACGTTCGCGAGGGCCGCCATGGCGCCCTTCAGCTGACCCCGGTGCGTCCGGCCGGCGGCCACCACGACGATCGTGCCGCCGACGTTGCGCGCGAGGATCGCGGCATCCGTCACCGGGAGCAGCGGCGGGCAGTCGAAGAGCACGACATCGAACGACCGGTTCGCCTCGGCGATCAGCTCGACCATGGCGGTCGAGCCGAGCAGCTCGCTCGGGTTCGGCGGGATGGCGCCGGCGGGCAGCACGAACATGCTGTTGCGACCCCAGCGCTGCACGACGTCCTGCAGGTCGGCGCGGCCGATCAGCACGTCGGAGAGTCCCACGGCACCCTCGAGACCGAGGTAGTCGGCCTGCTTGGGACGGCGCAGGTCGGCGTCGACGAGCAGCACCCGAGCACCGGCATCCGCCAGGGCGATCGCGAGATTCGCGGTCGTCGTGGACTTGCCCTCGGACTCGACCGAGCTCGTGACCACGAACGCGCGGTTGGTGCGGTCGGCGTCGAGGAAGTAGAGGTTCGTGCGCAGGGTGCGGAACGACTCGGCGCGCGGCGACTGCGGGTCGGCGTGCACGATGAGCGGGCGTTCGTTGGCCTTCGGGTCGAAGACGATGCCGCCGATGATGGGCGTCTCCGTGACGAGCTCCACGTCGCGCTCGTTGCGGATGCGGGTGTCCAGGGTCTCGCGGAGGACCGCGAGGCCGATGCCCAGAGCGAGGCCGACCAGCCCGCCGAGCGCGACGTTGAGCGGCACGTTGGGGCTCACCGGTGTCTGGGGCACGGCGGCGTGCTGCACGAGCGTCAAGCGCACGGGACTGGTCGGCTCGCCCTCGGGGGTCTGCGACGCCTCGATGGACTCGACCACCTCGGTGAGGCTCTCGCTCACGGCCGTCGCGATCTCGGCGGCGAGCGCGGGGTCGACATCCGTGACGGTGATCTCGATGAGGGTCGTGTCGAGCGGAGCGGTGGCCGTCACCTGCTCGGCGAGCTGCTCACCGGTGAGGTCGAGGCTCAGCTGGTCGATCACCGGCAGCAGCACGATCGGGGTGGTGACGAGGTCGGCGTAGGTCTTCACGCGCTGCTGGGTGAAGGTGTTGCCCTGCTGCAGCTCGGTGACCGTGGTGCCGTTCGACGTCGACACGAAGACCTTGGCCGACGAGCTGAACTTCGGCGTGGTGACGATGGAGTAGGCCGCGCCGGCGCCGATTCCGAGGAGCGCGAGCACCGAGATGAGCACCCACGATCCGCGAAGGATGCGCAGATAGTCCCGCAGCTCCATGTGTGCCACCCCTCATGTCCGCAGACAACGAAAAACGTCGGTCGGCGCTCCCCCCTTGCGCCGCCGACGTCCCCCAATGGTGCCATACGGGCAAAACCTGAACTGACGCCGGGAGAACTCGCCGACCTGCCCGCGGCCCACGCTTGCACACTCCGAGAGGAGACGCATGTCCGCATTTCGTGGGACTCTTGTCCCCCCTTCCGGGGACAATTTCGCCTGATATCGCCGCGAATTGGCCCCCGAACGAGGGGCGAGTAACGGTTCGATAACGACGGCGGCATGCATCGGCGCGGCGGCGTGTCCCCCGCCCCGGAGCCACCTCGCTACAGTGGCGACATGTCCCCCATTTCGCCACCGCGCGCGACACGGTCGACCGAGCTGGCGATCGCCGCCATCGCCGTGGTGGCGGCACTGGTGCTGACCCTCGCGTTCGCCGACCTCACGCGCCGCGTCATCATGCCGACGTGGGTGCAGGTCTCGGGCGCGTACCTCGCGGTATGGGTGCCGCTCGGCGCGGCCGTCGCCGTGTCAGCGCGGCGGAACCCGGTGCGGTGGCGCCGCCTGCTCCGTATCACGCCGCTCGACGTGCTCCTCGGCATCGGCATCGGCCTGCTCGCCCGCGCCACGGCGACCCTGATCCAGGCCGGCCTCACGGGCGTCATGCCGGGAGGCGGCATCCGCCTCGAACTCGACCCGGTCACCTGGTGGGTGGGCCTGCTCATCGCACCGGTGCTGCTCGCGCCGCTCGTCGAGGAGCTGTTCTTCCGCGGACTCACCCAACCCGCCGTCACCGACGCCGCCCGCGCGGCCGGCAGCCGACCCCGCGCCGCCGCGGCCACCGGCGTGGTGGTCGCCGCCGCCGTGTTCGCGCTCCTGCACACGCTCGACGCCGCCACCCCGTCGGGTGCCTGGACCGTGGGGCTCAGCACCTTCGTCCTCGGCTGCGCGGTCGGCGCGCTCGTCGCGACCACCGGTCGTCTCGGGGGTGCGATCGTCGCGCACGCCGTGTTCAACCTGACCCTCGTGCTGCTGCTGATGTGACTGCGGGAGCGCGAAGCTAGAGCGTCCCAGCCAGTGAGGTATGGCGCAAGATTGTCGCAGTCGGGTTCGACGAAGCGTGAAGTGTTTCGCGCCGATGACCGCAGGGACTCGTTCCGGAGCGTTCGCGCGCGTGGACCATCCAGCGAGAACAAGGCTGCGATGCGTTTCGAACGTACGGCACAGGCCTTGAGCACGGGCAGATGGTCTGTGTGATCGCCGAGCTCGTCATGGCGAGCTGGAGCTGAAGAGACCTTGCGCTGCGCCCCCATTGTAGGGTGGTCGCTCATGGGGGAACTGTGAGTAGCGGCTATGCCTTCTGGCCCGCGATGACCATCTTTGTGGTCGTCGTCGCGGTTGCCGCGGGAACAGGGTTCCGCCGAGGTTCGATGCTCAGCCCATTTGTTCTGGTGCTGCTCACCCTCCTATCGATCTTCGGTATTCGCCCGCTCCTCATGCCTGCCCAACCCGAGTCCTTCAATTTCTACGGGTACAACACGACCGCGGGCTTCGAAGCCGCCGCGCTGATGGGATTCGTTGGGACTCTCTCGTTCGTGATGGGATACGCGTTTCGGCGATTGACCCTCTCCAGACGACGTGCGGCAGGAATGATCGAGCTGGCCTCCCCCTGGGAGATTCCACCCGAGTGGGCGCCAGGCCGATCGATGCGGATTGCTTGGGGTTTGTTTGGCGGCTGGTTCCTCATGATGATCGTGATCGGAGGCGGCGTTGGGTTCCTTGCTGAGATCTTCGGCGGGCGATCCCCCGAGGTGATGGCGAACCTAGCGGGTGTCCCCGCCGTGGTTTCAGCGCTGCCTGTGATCGGCTGCTTGACCATCGCCGTGGTGCGATTCAGACACGAGCGCTACCTGAGGTACTCGAGCGTCCAGAACTTCAGCTACTGGTTGATCGCAGCGCTTTCCGTCGTTCCCCCGTCAGCGATCGGCACACGACGATTCTTGATCCCCTCCCTCCTAATGGCGGTCCTCGGGGCGCTCGCCAACTCATGGCACAGCCGCATCAAGCCGAGCTGGGTGATCGGCGGCGTAGTCGGTTTCTTCGCCCTCGCGATCGTCCCATTCATCCGTTCGTCAGGCAGCCGGGCCCCAGGCACCGACCTCCTGGGCGCGATGCGTGCGTATTTCGGAGAACAAGGGGTCGGCGGCATCCTCGATGGATTCTTCCTGTCCTACGACACCGAGATGTTCAACTATGTCTCGTACCTGTCGCAGTCAATGGGAACCAGAATCGAGTTCGGCTTCGGCAGAGGCACGGTCGGCGAGGTCTTGGCCCTCCCTATCCCCGCTGCGCTCAGCCCTTTCGAGCGATGGAATGACGTCCTGCTTCTTCAGATGTTCGGCACGGTCTGCGACTACCAGCAGGCATGCCCTGTCCCGAGCATCATCGGGGTTCTATATTCGGACTTCGCGTGGGCAGGGGTCATTGGAGGGATGGTCCTCTTGGGTATCTGGTCGGCCCGGTTCGAGGGAAGCCTGATCACGGCGACCGGCACCCGTCTCGGCGCCCTGCTGCTCGCCGCCGGTTGGACGATCCTCTTCACGCGCGGCAACTCGATGGCCCAGGTATGGCTTGCATTCCAGGTCTTCGTCGTGTGGTGGGTGCTCGACAGATTCCTGCTACGGCCGACGCGAGGAGCCTCGGCCACACACGAGCCCGCTCCTCCGAATCGTACGCAGAGCCGGGTGTGAGCCGCACCGACCGCGGCGCTTCCCGTGGGAGGGCGATCTCTGCGCAAGTGCCTGCCTCCGCGAACGGCAAAGCGGTCGTAGGAGACGGGTATCACGCTCCCACCCATCCGGTCGACCGCGGTTAAAGGGCCGCCGTCTGTCAATCGCTGATGCCGAGCACCAAGCAGACACCTCTGCGATCGCTCTCCATGGCGGTGAGATTGCCCAGCGCCTGCGGGCGGTAGCTCGATCGTGCAGTCATCACAGACGCACCGTGTTGACTCGGTATCGGCCGGCGGTCGTCCCTCGAGCCGTGAATGCCTCCGAACCGACCTGCGCGCCGTGGATGCCTCCGAACCGACCTACGCGCCTCGTCAGTGACGGCCGTTCAGCACCCCGCCGCTCTCCTGCAGGTAGCAGACGCCGCACAGCGACTCGTACGTCACCTCGACGCCGTCGATCGCGACCTGGTCGCCGTCGAAGATGTACCGCCCGTCGACCCGCCGCCCGTTGAAGATCGCCTTGCGGCCGCACCGGCAGATCGTCTTCAACTCCTCGAGGCTGTGCGCGACCTCGAGCAGCCGCCGGCTCCCCCGGAAGGCGGCCGTCTGGAAGTCGGTGCGGATGCCGTACGCGAGGACCGGGATGTCGTCGAGCAGGGCGATGCGCAGCAGGTCGTCGACCTGGTCGCCGGTGAGGAACTGCGCCTCGTCGACGAGCAAGCAGCTCACGTCACGGCCGTGCGCCTCGATGACGGGCGTGCGATACCGCTGGAACACCTCGAGCACCTGGTCGTCGGGCCCGATCGTGAAGTCGACCTCGCGCACGACGCCGAGCCGCGACACGATGTCGCGGTCGCCCTTCGTGTCGACCGCCGGCTTCGCCAGCAGCACCCGGTGCCCGCGCTCCTCGTAGTTGAAGGCGGCCTGCAGCAGCGCGGTCGACTTGCCGGAGTTCATCGCCCCGTACCGGAAGTACAGCTTCGCCATCTATTCGAGGATCCCGTCCTCCGCCGCGCGACGGATGAGTTCGGAGCGTCGACCGGCCGGACGGCCGACCTTCGCGTACTTGTCGCGCGCGCGGCGCAGGTAGGTCTTCGCGGTCTCGTACCCGATCTCCATGCGACGGGCCACCTCGTTGGTCGACAGGCCCTGCACGTACAACGTCACGGCGCGCTGCTCGGCGGCGCTCAGCGCAGCGTCGGCGACCTCGGCACCGGTGGGGGGCGCGGATGCCGCAGCCGACTGCTCGTCGCGAACCCGCGGCCGCTTCGGCACGCGCTCACCGCGCGCCACCCGACGCACCACGTCGATGACCTCGCGCACCGGGAGCGTCTTCGGCACGAACGCCACCGCACCGGCGGCGAGGGAGCGCTCGCGCGACTCGGCGTCGTCGAGCGCGGTCACGACGACGACCTCGCAGCCCGCGGCGCGGCACGCGCGGATGCGGGACTCGATCGACACCGACTCGGGCAGCTGGAGGTCCATCAGGACGATGTCGACCGGGAACGCCTCGTCGCGGATCAGGTCGATCCAGCGGGTCGCACGGATCGCCACCTCGACATCGGGGGCGTTCTCGGCGATCCAGAACGCGATGCCGTCGACGATGACGGCATGGTCGTCGAGGATGCCCACCCGAACGAGCGGGCGAGCCTCGCGCTCGTCGCCCGGTTCGCGCCGGACATCATCATCAGGCGTCATGTCGGAACTCCACACGGATATTCTCCCCCGTGGAGGACACCTCGCCGCGCAGCCCGACGGCGCGTGCCACGGCCACGAACCGGTCGATGTCGCGACGCCCGAGCGCGCCCGCCCCGGGGCGTGCCGTCACCGTGATCCGCGACTCCCCCTTGGTCGGCGTGGCGAACGCGATCGTGATCGCCGCGGCCCGGCGCTCGTCGGCCAACCACACGATGAGGGCGGTGATGGCCGCGCGCTGCTCGACGCGCAGTCGGGCCGCCGCGGCCGCCTCGTCATGGACCGTGACGGGCACGCCGCGCATGGCCGTGGTCGACGAGGCGAGCTCGTCGAGCCAGGTGGATTCGATGCCCGCCCGGAGCGCGCGGCGGAGGGCGTCGGCGAGCTCGCGCGCGCGGTCGGCATCCGCCACGGAGATCCGGTCGGCGGTCATGACCTGGGCGAGGAACGGGAGCACCTCGCGGCTCAGGACCGAGACGCGGCCCTGCTGCACCGACCGGGCGATGCCCGTGCGGAGCGCGGCCTCGTTCTCGAGCGCCACCGCGTTGGTGCGCCGCTGCCACGCGAGCGTCTCGGAGACCACCGACGCGGAGTAGGCCGCCGCCGCCGCCGCCGGCGCGAAGACCGCCACCGCGTTGAGCAGTGCGAACGACAGCGCGGGCGCAGCCGTGACCGCCGGACCGGCCGAGCCGAGGCCGAGGATCGCCACGACGACGGCGCCGAGCGTGCCGGCGACCAGCAGCGCCACCCACGAGCAGAACGGGGCCAGCGCGAGCAGCAGCAACCCCACCGAGAGCGGACCGAAGTCGTCGTACAGGTACCGGTCACGTCCGATCGTGCTCACGTACTCGGCGACCGCACCGCCCAACGCGAGCAGGACCACGAGTCCGAGCCGTTCCAGCGTGAAGGGCGCGCGAGCGGGCAGTGCCGACACCCACGCCACGAGTCCCGCCACGGCCACCAGCGCGATGGCGAGGATGGCGGCGGCCGGCGAGTTGATCTCCTCACGGTGCCACCAGGTCAGGGCGATCGCCATCGTGGTCGTGCCGATGGCGCCGGCACCGACCAGCGGGACCGCGGCGATGCCGCCCAGGGGGTCGACCTCCTGCTGCGTCATCCGGATCGTGCCCCTCATCGGCCGACCCCCTCGACCGGAACGCTGAGGAGCACGGTGGTGCCCACGCCGGGACGCGACCACACCTGGACGGTGCCGCCCTCCTGCTCGATCCGCCCGCGGATCGAGGTGCGCAGGCCGATGCGATCCGGCGGCACCCCCGCGACGTCGAATCCGGCACCGCCGTCGACGACGGCGACGGTCAGCTCGGAGTCCCCCGGCCCCACGGCGACCTCGACCTCGTCGACGCCCGCGTGCCGCACCACGTTCATCAGGCACTGCGCCACGGCCGCCTCGAGCGCCTCCCGGCGTGCCGGGTCGATCCGGCGCAGCGCCGACGGATCCCCCGACAGGTGCACTTCGAGGCCGGCGTGCCGCGCGACGTCGATGGCATCGGCCAGCGGTGCCGGCCCGGTGTCGGCCTCGGCGTCGACCGTGCCGGCCGCGTCGGCGGCCGTCGCAGTCAGCGTCGATGCAGCGAGCGGCGAGCGACCGCGCGCGGCGTCGGCCCGGGCGCTCGATGCGGGACGGCGGGTGCCCTGCCCCACCTCGTCATCCGCCTCGTGGTCGGCGTGGTCGATGGCCCAGTCCCGCCCGACGATGAGCGCGAGGTCGTGACGGATGTCGGAACGCAGCCGTTCCGCGATCGGCCCCGACCCGGCGGTCGCCACGGCGATGAGGTGGCTGAGCGCGGTGTCGTGCAGGCGTGCGATGGCGCGGAGCTCGTAGTCGTGCCGGATGGCGAGTTCGCGGGTCTGCTGCGTCGCCCGGTAGAGGCCCGCTTCCTGCCTCGCGGCGCTCCGTCGGGAGATGCCGTCGAAGGTGCGCACGATGGTCATGATCACCAATGCGGCGGCGGCGGTCACGTTCGGCACCCAGACGCCGGCGCCGGACCAGTCGACGGCGGCCGCATCGTTCAGCGCGACCGCGAGGAGTGTGGCCGCCTCGCCGATGCCCCAGCCGAGCGCCGCCCACGTGATGGCGATGCGAGAGCCGAAGCCGGCGCCGCCGAGCAGCACGAGGGCCACCCGGGGCAGCGCCAGCATGGCGTTGTTCGTGCTCTCGAAGTCGCTGCCCGGCTGCATGATGAGCTCGGTCAACGCGAACGCCACCCCGCCGCCCACCACGAGCGTGACGACCGTGAGCGTGACATTGGGCCACCGCATCAGCGCCGCCTGCGCCGCCGCCTGCGCGGCCAGGAGCAGCAGCACGAGCATGGCCGAGGCACGCGGCTCGGGCAGGCCCCACGCCCGACCGTCGACGACGGAGGCTGCCGCGATGGCCATCGCGGCGAGCAGGCACACCGCGGCGGCGCTGTGGCCGGCGCGGGTGAGCGCTCGACCCAAGGACGCTCCCGCGAGATGCTCGGGAAGGCCCAGGGTCATCGTGCTCCCATCCGCCGGCGGGTGTTCGCGTCCTGCCTTGAAGGATTATCCCAGTTGTCAGAACAGCATGGTGGGTGATGCCGCCGCAAGGCCGGAGGAGGGGGCGGCGGTTCGCCTCGGGGCCGTCGATGCCACCCCGCCCGTCACGACGTCTTCACGGCCGCGCTCGAGCCGGTGCGCGCGGAGCAACGGCCGCATCCGCTCGGCCAGCCAGGCACGGTACTCCTTCGGCGCATAGGCGCTCGCCCCCGGGTACATGGCGCGATAGCGGTCGACGAGATCCGGGTGCTCGCGCGCGAGCCACGAGAAGAACCACGGCTTGACCGACCCCCGCAGGTGCAGCGCCGAGTAGACGAGCCTCGTGGCGCCGGCCGCCTTCGCCCGGCGGACCGCCTCATCGAGGTGGGCTCGCGTGTCGGTCAGGTACGGCAGGATCGGCATCAGGAACACCGAGCAGTCGAAGCCCGCCTCACGCGCCGCCGTGACCGTCGCCAGCCGTGCCGCAGTCGTCGGCGTGCCCGGCTCGATCGACCGCTGCACCTCGTCGTCGTACACGGCGATCGACATCGCCAGGTCGATGGGCACATGCTCGCGCGCCGCCTGCAGCAGCGGCAGGTCGCGCCGCAGCAGCGTGCCCTTGGTGAGGATGCTGAACGGCGTGCCGCTCGATGCGAGCCCGTCGATGATGCCCGGCATGAGCGAGTACCGCCCCTCGGCACGCTGGTAGGGGTCGGTGTTGGTGCCGAGCGCGACCGGTTCGTGCTGCCACGACGGCCGCACGAGCTCGCGCTGCAGCACCTCGGCGACGTTGACCTTGACGATGATCTCGCGATCGAAGTCATCGCCCGCGTCGAGGTCGAGGTACTCGTGCGTCGGCCGGGCGAAGCAGTTATGGCTCACGACTCCGTTCGCGATGAAGTCGCCAGTACTCGTCGTGATGTCGAGCAGGTCGAGTTCCGCCCCGAGCGGTTCGACGGACATCACCCTCAGGTCGGCATGGGTCTTGACGGTCGATCCGATGATCCCGCGCTTCCGCGAGATGGCAGGCTGCGTCATCCCGAAGAAGCGCTGGCGTGACGGTAGGCCTCCTCGAAGCCGGACCGAGTACACCCCGTTCGGCGCGGGCCCCCCCAGGACGGCATCGAAGCCGAGCTCGGCCAACGCGAGGACGGTCGCCTCCAGCATCGTCTGGTTGCTGTTCGAGATCTGGACGATCCCGCGCGAGTTGGATCCCTCCGCGTCGAAGATGCCGGCCAGAAAGCCGGCGCGCCACGCGGCTGAGGGATCGGCCGGCCAGGCGATCAGGGCGCTGATCTGCTGGTAGTGCTGCCGACTGCTGGTTCGGATCGCGCGCATCGGCCGGCGATTCGTCGCCCCTGTGGAGAACACGAACTCGGTGGTCCTCACGCCGAAGTGGCTGAGATACGCCCCGGTGCGCTCGAGCGCCTCGTCATCGCAGAGCGCGAGGCGGAATCGGTATGCCCGGTACGTCTTGTCGCTCTTGCCGGTTCGCGGATAGTCGCGTTCCAACATCATTCCGTCACCGCGCACCATGCCGGTCAGGTATCCCAGCCGGTACTCGTCTGAAACGTGATCCGCGAATTGCGGCGAGGGGCCCACCCCGAACCCGATGAGCGAGTTCCCGGTGGTCAGGTGCGGTCGCCGATCAGTCCCGTTCATTGCGCCGGTCACGTACTTCCAGCCGCGTTCAGTGAGGAATCGGTGATCGCCGCTCGCCACGATCGTCGTCCCGTCCGCGAGGCGGATGCGGTAGGCGGGCTTGCGCGTCGACCACTTCGCCAGCACGGTCGATGGGGTGTACTTGCGGTATCGACCCACACGAGTCGTTCCCACCAGGACGTCGCCGACCTCGACATCGCGCAGCGGTCGGTTCGATCCGTCGGCGAGGGTGATCGACGTGTCGGGGTCCAGGCAGTAGGCGCATGCGTGCTGGCAGCCCCGGTAGGGGTTGATGGTCCAGCCGAACGGCACGTAGGACTGGCCGGGCACCTTGTTCAGCGCCGACTTGGCCAGCACCTCGTGGAACGTGACCCCGGCGAACTCCGGCGTCTGCACCGACCTCACCAGGTTGTTCAGGCGCGCGAGGCCCGGCAGCGTGCCCTGCTGCTCGACGCCGAGCTCCTGCGTGTTCCACCTCACCCAGCTATTCGAACACACGTTCGAACCGAGGGCAAGCGGATGCCGCGGCGCGCCGTGCTACGGCATCCGCTCGAGTGTCCTACGTCGCGGCGAGCGCCCCGACCGGATGCGGGCGGAGCGCGAGCTCCTCCCCCTCCCACCGGCGACGAAGCCACCGGTCGTGACTCGCCACGAGCACCGCGCCGGGATACGCGCCGAGCGCCTCCTCCAGTTCGCCGGCCAGGGCCAGCGACAGGTGGTTCGTCGGCTCGTCGAGCAGGAACACGTGCGGCGGCGCGGCGATCACCAGCGCGAGCGCGAGCCGCCGCTGCTGCCCCACCGACAACCGGCCCACGGGCCGATCGAGGTCGCGCGAGCCGATGAGCCCCAGGTCGGCGAGCGGCACGCGCTCGGCGCGCCGCTCCCCCAGCGCCCGCGCGTACAGCGCCCTCGGCGTGGCATCCGGATCGGCGAACCGCACGTCCTGCTCGAGCAGGCCGACGCGCAGCCCGCGGCGCCGGCGCACCGTGCCGCGATCCGGCGCGAGACGCCCCGCGAGCAGGGCGAGCAGGGTGGACTTGCCGGCGCCGTTCGCGCCCGTGATGAGCAGCCGCGTGAGCGGTCCGACCTGCAGCGCATCGAGCTCGAGACGCCCGTCGACCGCCACGCCCGACACCTGCAGCAGCTGCCCGTCGTCGCCCTCGAGCGCGTGCGACCCCGACGGGATGCCCGCGAACGCCATCGGCGACGGCGGCCGGGCCACCTGCGTGCGCTCCAGCTCCGCGAGGCGCAGCTCGGCGTTCCGCACCCGCCGCGAGACCGCCTGCTCGACGTTCTCGCGCTTGAAGTGCTTCAGGAACTTGTCGTTGTCGCGCGCCGCACGACCGTGCGCGACGTCGCGGGCGCGCTCGGCGACCACGACCCGCAGCCGCCGCAACTCGGACTGCTCCTCGTCGTGCTGCCGCGCCCAGCGTGCGCGTTCCTCCGCGCGCACCGCCAGGTACTCGCTGAACGACCCGCCGAACACCGTGCCGACGGATGCCGCGAGCACCGCCTCACGCGACCCGGCGCCCGCCGGGGCCGCCCCGGTTCGCGCGAGTGCCGCAGCACCCGCCCGCCCCGGATCCAGGTCGAGCAGGCCCGTCGCCACGCGGTCGAGGAACGCCCGGTCGTGACTGGCGAACACGACCGGTCCGCGCCACGCAAGGAGGCGCTCCTCGAGGAACCCGGCGGCGTCGTCGTCGAGGTGGTTCGTGGGCTCGTCGAGCAGGAGCGCATCCGGCGACGACAGTAGCAGCGCCGCGAGCGCGAACCGGCTGCGCTGACCGCCGGACAGCTCGCCGATGCGCCGGTCGCGACCGAGCCCGGCGAGCCCGAGTCCGTCGAGCAACTCGTCGCGGCGCCGCTCGACCGACCACACGTCGGCGCGCTCGGCCGCCTCGAGGGCGACGGCGTACCGGTCGGCCGCACGGGCGGCTGCGGCATCCGTCGACTCGGACTCGGGCGCCGACAGCGCCGAAGCCGCGGCGTCGAGTTCGACCTCGATCGCCCGCACGTCGGCGACGGATGCCTCGAGCACCTCGTCGACGCGGTCCGCCGGGTCGAACGGCAGCTCCTGGAAGAGCAGGCCCGTGCGCGGCGGCCGGGCGATGCGCCCGCCGACGACGGCGCCCGGGAGGACGTCGCCCGCGATGACGCGCAGCAGGGTGGACTTGCCCGCGCCGTTCTCGCCGATGAGCCCCAGGCGACGGCCCGGGGCGACGGTGAGATCGAGGTCGGACAGCACACGACGATCGCCGAACGCGACCGAGAGGCCGTCGACGCGGAGGTGGGATGAGTGGGAATGGGTGACTGACATGAGGCGGAGCCCCTTCGCGAGGAGGCTCCCGGGCCGTCGGCGTGCGAACGCGCGCTTCAGCGGGCGCGGACGACGCGTCGGACACGGCCCGACGTCACGCGTGGACGGCGACGACGGCCCGGGAGCGGGTGATGGATCCCGCCGGGCATCTGCCGTCGCCTGGGTGCGCGCGAACACTGTCGCGATCAGTGGAAGGAGCGCACCCCGGTGTCAACGGCGCCTCGGGCGCGGGACGATGGGATGTGCTCACTTCATAGCGGGGTCGACTGTAGCAGACCCGCGCGGGTTGGTCGAGGTTTGGCTTGGGGGGGTCTCGATACGGGCGCTTCGCGTCCTACTCGACCAGCGGGCGCTTCGCGTCCTACTCGACCAGCGGGGCGCTGCGCGCTACTTGGCGACGAGCGCCGTGCTCGGGGTGAGCTGCAGCACGGCCGCGGTGCGCGCGAGCGATTCCGCCGCCGCCTCCGGGTCGTCGGAGAGGTTCGTGCCGAGCGACGGGATCATCTCGCGCAGCTTCGGCTCCCACTCGCCCATGCGGTCGGGGAAGCACTTGCCCATGACCTCGAGCATGATCGGCACCGACACCGAGGCCCCCGGCGACGCACCCAGCAGGCCGGCGATCGTGCCGTCGGCGCCCGAGATCACCTCGGTGCCGAACTGCAGGATGCCGCCCTTCTCCGGGTCCTTCTTCATGACCTGCACGCGCTGGCCGGCCGTGATGAGCTCCCAGTCCTCGGTCTTCGCCGTGGGCATGAACTCGCGCAGCGCCGCCATCTTCTTCTCGCGCGAGGCGAGCAGCTCGGAGATGAGGTACTTCACGAGGTCGAAGTTGCGCAGGCCCACCTGCAGCATCGGCCCGAGGTTGTGGGTGCGGATGGAGAACGGCAGGTCGAACCACGTGCTCGTCTTGAGGAACTTCGGCGTGAAGCCCGCGTAGGGCCCGAACAGCAGCGACGTCTCACCGTCGACCACTCGGGTGTCGAGGTGCGGCACCGACATCGGCGGGGCGCCGACGGCGGCCTTGCCGTAGACCTTCGCCTGGTGCTGCGCCACGAGCTTCGGGTTGGTGGTCCGGAGGAACTGGCCCGAGATCGGGAAGCCGCCGTAGCCGCGGATCTCGGGGATGCCCGAGTGCTGCAGGAGCGCGAGCGCCCCGCCCCCCGCGCCGACGAACACGAACCGCGCGCGCACGGTGTGCACGTTGCCGCCCACGAGGTTGCGGACGCGGATCCGCCACGTGCCGTCCTCCTGGCGCTTCAGCCACGTCACCTGGTGATCGGTGCGGATCGACGCCCCGCGCGACTCGAGGTCGCGCATGAGCTGCACGGTGAGTGCGCCGTAGTCGACGTCCGTTCCGGACTCGATGCGGGTCGCCGCGACCTTCGCCTTGGGGTTGCGCTTCTTGGCGAGCAACGGCGCCCACTCGGCGATCGTGTCGAGGTCCTCCGTGTACTCCATGCCGGCGAACAGCGGCTGGCCCTCGAGCGCCTTGACGCGCTTCTTCAGGTATTCGACGTTGGCCTTGCCGCGCACGAACGTCATGTGCGGGGTGGAGTTGATGAAGCTGCGAGGCTCGGGCAGCGAGCCGTCTTCGACGAGGTGGGCCCAGTACTGCCGGCTCACCTGGAACTGCTCGTTGATCTGCACGGCCTTCGCGGCGCTCACGCTGCCGTCGGGCGCCTCAGGCATGTAGTTCAACTCGCACAGCGCCGCGTGGCCGGTGCCCGCGTTGTTCCAGGGGTTCGACGACTCCTGCGCCACGCGACCCAGCCGCTCGTAGACGCGGATGCTCCAATCGGGCTGCAGCCTCGAGAGCAGGGAGCCGAGCGTAGCGCTCATGATGCCCCCGCCGATCAGCACGACGTCGACGGTCTCCTCGGAAGTCACGGGTTCCAGTGTAAGTGGGCGCGGATGTGTGCTTCGACCAGGTGGTCGTCCGTGACGAACGGATGCCGCACAACGGCCGACCGGCCCGCCCCGCGCGATGCGGGACGGGCCGGTCGGCCGTGATGCGGACGGATCAGCGACGCTTCGCCGCCGCGATGCGCGGCGCGGCGATCGCGCCACCGAGCGCCATCGCGCCGAGGCCGGCGAAGAGCAGCCAGCCGTTGTCGAAGCCGGTCTCGGCGAGCTGCTCGCCGCCGCCCTTCGGCGCCTCGGAGTGCTTGCCGCCACCGTCACCGCCACCGGCCGGGTCGGTGTGGACCGGCGTCGTCGGCGGGGTCGTGTGGGTCTGCTCCTTCTCGTACGCGAACGAGTAGTGGCTGACGTCCTTCGTCGACGAGTGCGTGATCTCGAGGGACTTCACGGGCGGGTCCACGGTGACGTACTCGGGCCCGAGACCCTGGTTCGCCGAGCCTGCCTTCACGCAGTACTCGGTGATGAGGTATCCCTCGGGGGCCGTGATGGTCACCGACGAGACGTCGCCCTGGGTGTCGATCTTGCCCGAGTCCAGGCCGGCGCAGACCTGGTCGTTCTGAGCGGCGTAGGCGGGCGCGGTGGAGAATGCGACCGCCCCGCCGGCGAGCAGCAGGGCAGCAGCGAACAGACGGGTTGACTTCATGAGGGGCTCCTGGCGGGTGACGGGTACTCGGATTTGTCGGCCAGTGGGCAGGGTGAGACCGGCGGCTGGGGAGTCCGCCGATCACCATTGGACGGTTGCGCTCAGCCTAGGTGTCCTCACAAATGAGGACAGCCCCCAGAAAGGGAGGCAGACCGCCGCTTGCCGGTCGCGGATGCGAAACGGCCCGCCCCGCGGAGCGGGACGGGCCGTTGTGAGAAGTCGGGTCAGCGACGCTTGGCCGCGACGATGCGCGTGGCTGCGAGGCCGCCGCCCAGGACGATCGCGCCGAAGCCCGCGAAGAGGAGCCAGCCGTTCTCGAAGCCGGTCGCCGCCAGCTGCGCCTTCGTCTCGGTGGCCTCGCCGCCGCCGACCGGGTCGGTCTCGCCGTCACCGCCGCCGATCGGGTCGGTCTCCCCGTCGATCGGCTCGCCGACGACCGGCTCGCCGTCGCCGTCGCCGCCGCCCACGGGGTCGCCGTCACCGTCGCCGCCACCCACCGGGTCGCCGCCACCCGCCGGGTCGCCGTCGCCCGGCGTCGCCGGCGGCATGGTCTCGGTGACCTCGACGTACGCGACCGAGTAGTGGCTGATGTCCTTGCCGGAGCTGTGGCGGAAGGTGACCGACTCGGCGTAGGGGTCGAGCGTGATCAGCTCGGGCCCGAGGCCCTGCTTGGCCGAACCGGCCTTCACGCAGATCTGGGCGATCAGCTGCCCCTCGGGGGCGACCGCGGTCCACTCCTTCTCGCCGTTCGCGGAGAGGTGGCCGGTGTCGAATTCGGGGCAGACGTTGGTGCCGTCGGGGGTGGCGTAGGCCGGGGCGGCGGTGAATGCGACGGCGCCGGCAGCGAGGATCAGGGCAGCAGCGAACGCACGGGGTGACTTCATGGAAGGGGGCTCCTGGGGGGAAGTGGGTGTTCGGTTACGGAGTCGACCGGGCGCGTGGGCAGGGTCGAACGGCGGGTGGGAAGGCCGCCGATCACCACGTCAGGGTCATGCTCAGCCTAGGGCTCGCGCGAAGCGGAGAGATATGCCCTGAACGGAGTCCGACCGGGCGTCTCGATCACGATTCGGTCACGGCACGCGAACGCCCCGGGCGCGGCATCCGTCTGCCTCGCCCGGGGCGTGAGTTCGCGGGTCGTCAGACCTTGGCAGGCAGCTCCGCGGCGACGAGTTCGGCGATCTGCACGGCGTTCAGCGCCGCACCCTTCCGCAGGTTGTCGTTCGACACGAAGAGCACGAGTCCGCGGCCCTCAGGCGCCGACTGGTCGCGGCGGATCCGCCCGACGTAGCTCGGGTCGGTGCCGGCGGCCTGCAGGGGCGTCGGGATGTCGCTGAGCTGGACCCCGGGCGCCTCGGCGAGCAGTTCGGTCGCGCGCTCGGGGGTGATGTCGTTGGCGAACTCGGCGTGGATCGACAACGAGTGCCCCGTGAAGACCGGCACGCGCACGCAGGTGCCCGCGACGCGGAGGCCCGGGAGCTCGAGGATCTTGCGGCTCTCGTTGCGGAGCTTCTTCTCCTCGTCGGTCTCGAGGTCGCCGTCGTCGACGATCGAGCCGGCGAGCGGGATCACGTCGAACGCGATGGGACGGGGGAACTTCTTCGGCTCGGGCATCGTCACGGCCGAGCCGTCGTGCACGAGCTCGATCGCATCCTGCTCGACGGCCGCCTTGGCCTGCTCGAGCAGCTCCTCGCCGCCCGCGAGCCCGGCGCCGGACACGGCCTGGTAGGTCGCGACCATCAGTCGCTCGAGGCCGGCCTCGTCGTGCAGCACCTTCAGCACCGGCATCGCGGCCATCGTCGTGCAGTTGGGGTTCGCGATGATGCCCTTGCGCGCCTCGGCGATCGCGTGCGGGTTCACCTCGCTGACCACGAGCGGCACGTCGGGGTCCATGCGCCATCCGCTCGAGTTGTCGATGACGGTGACGCCCGCGGCGGCGAACCGCGGCGCCTGCGCCTTCGACAGGGTCGCGCCCGCCGAGAAGATCGCGATGTCGAGGCCCGTGGGGTCGGCCGTCGACGCATCCTCGACGACGACGTCCTCGCCGCGGAACGGCAGCGTCGTGCCCGCCGAGCGCGCCGAGGCGAAGTAGCGGATCGACGCGACGGGGAAGTCGCGGTCCTCGAGGAGCCGGCGCACGACCGCGCCGACCTGTCCGGTGGCGCCGACGACGCCGATGTTCACTCCGTGTGGCATGGTGCTCCCTCTCGTGGCATCCAGTATTCAGGAGTTCGTCCGGGCGTCCGCCGAGAGCGGGGCGCTCGGTCCTGATCTGGCAGCCTTCTCCTCAAATCCGGCAGTCGTTCGACGGATGCCGCGCGGGACGCCGCGTCGCGGCATCCGTTCGCGACTAGCGGCCCGTGCCCGCGTAGACGACCGCGTCGGCGTCGCCGTCGAGCTCGAACGCGGTGTGCACCGCGCGCGCGGCCGCGTTCACCGAGTCGGCGCGCGTGACGACCGAGATGCGGATCTCGGACGTCGAGATCATCTCGATGTTGATGCCCGCGTCGTACAGTGCCTCGAACAGCTTCGCCGAGATGCCCGCCGCCGAGCGCATCGCGGCGCCGACCAGCGACAGCTTGCCGATCTGGTCGTCGTACTGGAGCGACTCGAAGCCGAGCGACTCCTGCGCCTCGGACAGCGCCTTCAGCGACCGCTCGCCGTCGGACTTCGGGACGGTGAACGAGATGTCGGTGCGACCCGTCGCCGCGGCCGAGACGTTCTGCACGATCATGTCGACGTTCGCGTTCGTGTTCGCGACGATCTTGAAGATCTTCGCCGCGGCCCCCGGCACGTCGGGCACGCCGACGACCGTGATCTTGACCTGGCCCAGGTCGACCGCCACACCGGCGATGACGGACTCTTCCACAGCTTCTCCTTCGGGAAGGCGCTCGGGGTCGTAGACGACGGTCCCCTCGCTGTTGTTGAACGACGAGCGCACGTGCAGGGTCACCCCGTGACGGCGCGCGTACTCGACGGCCCTGATGTGCAGCACCTTGGCACCGGACGACGCGAGCTCGAGCATCTCCTCGCTCGTGATGCGGTCGAGCTTGCGTGCCTTCTTCACCACGCGAGGGTCGGACGTGAACACGCCGTCGACGTCGGTGTAGATCTCGCACACGTCGGCGTCGAGCGCCGCCGCCAGCGCCACCGCGGTCGTGTCGCTGCCGCCACGGCCGAGGGTGGTGATGTCGCGCGTGTCGCGGTTGAAGCCCTGGAACCCGGCGACGATGACGACCGCGCCCTCGTCGAGCGCCTCGCGCAGGCGGACCGGGGTGACGTCGACGATGCGGGCGGCGCCGTGCGTGGCATCCGTGATCATGCCCGCCTGGCTGCCCGTGAACGAGCGCGCCTCGTGGCCCATGCTCTTGATCGCCATCGCGAGCAGCGCCATCGAGATGCGCTCGCCCGCCGACAGCAGCATGTCGAGCTCGCGGGGTGCCGGGAGCGGCGTGACCTCGTTGGCCAGGTCGAGCAGCTCGTCGGTCGTGTCGCCCATCGCGGAGACCGCGACGACGACATCGTTGCCCGCCTTGCGGGTCTCGACGATGCGCTTCGCGACCCGCTTGATGCTCTCCGCATCGGCGACGGACGATCCGCCGTATTTCTGCACGATCAAGCTCACGTGGGCGCTCCCGGGGGTGTGTCTGGGCCGGGGAGATGATCACCCGGCGCCGGAACGTCCATCATACGGCGGGCCGCATTCTCGCCCTGCCATGTGACGACCGGCCCCGGACCGCGCGCGTCGGCGGGAGTAGAGTGCGGCCATGGCGGAGGCGCTCGAGGGCTGGACCGACTTCAACGTCGCGATGGTCGGTGCGGCCGCGGCGCTCGCGGGCCTGCTCATCGTCGCGATGTCGGTGAACATCAGCGCGATCATGTCGTCGCCCGAGCTCACCGCCCGCGCCGGGGCGTCGATCGCAGGGCTGGCCCTCGCGATCGTCGCATCCGCCGTCGGCCTCATGCCCGGCGGCTCGACGGCGGTCTACGCAATCGCCGTCCTGGTGGCCGCCGTCGGGGCCGGGGCCTTCCAGGTGGCGGCGATCCGTGCCATCCGTCGCGGCGGTCGCGACAGCGTCGGCGAGCGGATCGTGCGGGGCGCGATCGGCATGGTGGCGGTGGCGGCGTTCGCCGTCGGAGCGGTGCTCGTGCTGGCGGGGCCGATCGATGCGGGACTCGTCGTGATCGGCTTCGGCGCCGTGATCGCCGTGATCGCGTCGATCCTCATGGCGTGGGTGGTGCTCGTGGAGGTCCTCCGCTGACGTGCGTGGCGAGGGGCGGCTCGCGCCGCCGCCGGTTCAGCGGTCGCGCTCCATGTACCACTCGGTGAAGCGCGTCGCCCGACCGTCGGGCGCGAGCCGGATGACCCAGAGGTTGTCGTAGAGCTTCGAGTCCGGGTAGTCGGTGCGGCCTTGGACGATCACGAGATCGTCGGTCTCGGTGAGGACCTCCCAGTCGAACTCCCAGTCGTCGGGCTCGTCCTTGGAGTCGAGCCACCCGGCGATGATCGCCTCGCGACCCCGCAGGGCATCGGGATCGTCGGGACTGAACTCGTACACCGCGTCATCCGTGAAGATCGCCGCGATGTCGTCGGGATCGTTGGTCTCCCACGCTCGGACGTAGCCTTCGACCCAGTCGCTGCCTGCGCTCATGTGGTCCGTTCTATCGGCGCGGCATCCGGTCGTCAATGGGTGGCGCGGGCGTCAGCCGACGACGCGCCGACCCTCGAACGCTCGGCCCAGGGTGACCTCGTCGGCGTACTCGAGGTCGCCGCCGACGGGCAGGCCCGAGGCGAGGCGCGTCACGCGGATCTCGAGGGTCGTGAGGAGCCGGCTGAGATACGTGGCCGTGGCCTCGCCCTCGAGGTTGGGGTCGGTGGCGATGATGACCTCGGTGACGGTGCCGTCGGCGAGGCGCTGCATGAGCTGTCGGATGCGGAGCTCGTCGGGCCCGATGCCGTCGATCGGGCTGATCGCGCCGCCGAGCACGTGGTAGAGGCCGCGGAACTCGCGCGTGCGCTCGATCGCCACGACGTCCTTCGCCTCCTCGACCACGCAGATGAGCGACGCATCACGGCGCGGGTCGCGGCAGATGGAGCACGTGGACTGCTCGGCCACGTTGCCGCAGATCTCGCAGAACTTCACCTTGTCGCGCACCTCGAGCAGGATCTCGGCGAGCCGCGACACGTCGAACTGCTCGGTCTGCACGATGTGGAACGCGATGCGCTGCGCCGACTTCGGACCGATGCCCGGCAGCCGGCCGAGCTCGTCGATCAGCTCTTGGACGATGCCCTCGTACACGCGCTAGCTCCGCTCGCCGAATCGAGCGGGCGGCGCCTCGACCTCTTCGAGGAAGGTCGCGCCGAGCAGGTCGCGCACCACCGCCTCGCCGTAGCGCTGGATGGGAGCGCCACCCGAGGACGCACGCGGCGGGGTCGCGGCGCGCGCCGGTCGGGCCGCCGGCGCGGACGGCTCGGGGGCCGGGGGCGGTGCTGCGTCGAACGGCGGCTCGTCGTCGGCCGGAGGCGCATCGGCGTCATCGGGCGGCGGGACGTCGTCGATCGGTGCGGCATCGACGCCGGGCCGTTCGGCGCCCGCGGTCGCCGAACGACGATCGGGCGTTGCGCCCTCGGCGGCGGCGGGGGTCGTCCACTCGGGAGCCGACCGGCGTGCCGGCGCCGCGTCGGCCGACGGGGCGCCGACGGTCGGATCGGAGGTCGGTATCGCCACGGTCGCCCATGAGTCGACCGGTCCGGACGGCGCAGCCGCAGGAGCAGGAGCAGCAGCGGATGCGGCCGGGCCGCCGGTCGGGTCGGAGGACGCGGAGCCGGCCGCAGCCACCCGGTCGCTGCCCGCCGGACGCGACTCGGTCGCCGGTGCCGACGACGGCGACGCGGACGCAGGTGCACCACCGCGAGGCGCCGCGCCGCCCTCGGGACGGTCGGATGCCGATGGGGCCGGAGTGCGGTCGCCCATCACGCGCGGCACGAACTTGACCTGCACGCCGAGCACCTCGGCGATGGCGCCCCGCAGGAGCTCGGCCGGGCTCTGCAGGCCGGTGGCGCCGCGAAGCTCCTTCACGTCGTTCTGGCTCGGGAATCCGAGGACGAGCACGGCGTCGTCGGAGCGGTAGTCGATGACCTTCGCCGTCAGCGCGGCCATCCAGGCCGTGCGCTTGGTGCGTTCGAGCACGCCGAGGATCTCGGGCCACGCGTCGCGCACCTGCTCGAGCGTCACCGGCCCGACCGGGACCGCACGCGCAGCGGGCTCGACGGGCGCCGCGGGTTCGGCCGGGGGCACCGGGGTCGGCGGCACGCCCGGCGCCGACGCCTCCACCGGCGCGGATGCCACGGGCGCGGGCGCATCGGCCCGGGGCGAGCTCGCCTGCGGAGCACGCGCGCGCGCGGCCGGCGCGGCGGGCGTCGGCT
Organism: Agromyces sp. NDB4Y10; assembly: GCF_001620055.1. Classification (GTDB taxonomy): domain Bacteria; phylum Actinomycetota; class Actinomycetes; order Actinomycetales; family Microbacteriaceae; genus Agromyces; species Agromyces indicus. The sequence continues at coordinate 64,806 of NZ_LQGY01000040.1, forward strand.
CGGCCGGCGCGGCGGCGGGCGCCGGAGCCGGCGGCGCGACCGAGGCGCGCATCGGCGGCGCGGCGTCGCCCGCGGCATCCGTCACGCCGACCCGGCGTTCGAGCCGCTCGACCCGGGCGAGGGCGCCCCGCTCGGTCTCGTCGCTCGCGGGCACGAGCACGCGCGCGAGCATGAGCTCGAGGTGCAGGCGCGGCGAGGTGGCGCCCGTCATCTCGGTGAGGGTCTGGTTGACCAGGTCGGCGACCCGCGAGAGCTCGGCCGGACCGAACGCGGCCGCCTGCGCGGCCATGCGCGTGAGCTCGTCGGCCGGCACGCCGCGGAGCACCGCGGCCGCGGCCTCGGGACTCGTCGCCGCGACCACGATGAGGTCGCGCAGGCGCTCGAGCAGGTCTTCGACGAATCGCCGGGGGTCCTGGCCCGTCTGCATGACCCGGTCGGCCGCCGCGAACGCGCCCGCCGCGTCGGCCGAGCCGATCGCGTCGACGACCTCGTCGAGCAGGGCGCCGTGCGTGTACCCGAGCAGCGCGACCGCGCGCTCGTACCCGACCGTCGACCCCTCGGACCCCGCGATGAGCTGGTCGAGCAGCGAGAGCGTATCTCGCGGCGAGCCGCCGCCGGCCCGCACGACGAGCGAGAGCACGCCGGGCTCGACCGTGACGCCCTCGTCGTCGCAGAGCTGCTGCACGTAGTCGAGCATCGGCGCCGGCGGCACCAGCCGGAACGGGTAGTGGTGGGTGCGCGAGCGGATGGTGCCGAGCACCTTGTCGGGCTCGGTCGTCGCGAAGATGAACTTGACGTGCTCGGGCGGCTCTTCGACGAGCTTCAGCAGGGCGTTGAAGCCCTGCGGGGTCACCATGTGCGCCTCGTCGAGGATGAAGATCTTGTAGCGGTCGCGAGCGGGGGCGAACACGGCGCGCTCGCGCAGGTCGCGCGCGTCGTCGACGCCATTGTGGCTCGCCGCGTCGATCTCGACGACATCGAGCGAACCGCCGCCCGCACGTGAGAGCTCGACGCAGCTCGGGCACGTGCCGCAGGGCGTGTCGGTCGGCCCCTCGGCGCAGTTCAGGCAGCGCGCGAGGATGCGGGCCGAGGTCGTCTTGCCGCAGCCGCGTGGACCGCTGAACAGGTAGGCGTGGTTCACGCGGTCGGTGCGCAGCGCCGTCATGAGCGGCTCGGTGACCTGCGACTGGCCGATCATCTCGGCGAAGGTCTCGGGCCGGTATCGGCGGTAGAGGGCGGTGACCACGCGTCAATGCTAGTCGCGCCGTCCGACAGCGCGTCCGGCGTGGATCGGCGCCCGTGACGGCGGGCGGGCATAGGATCGGTGGACCGCATCGGCGCGGGCTCCGACATCCGCTCGACCGGTGCACGACGACGGAGGTGGTCACGTGACGGGGATCCGCAGCGCGGAGCAACTCGAGCGCTTCCGGGAGCTGCTGCTCGCCGAACGCCGGGAGGCCGAGGAGCGTCTCGCCGAGCAGAGCGAGGGCATCACGGCGGTGCGCGAGGCGAGATCCGACGGCTCCGTCGACGACGAGCACGATCCCGACGGCCCCACCATGAGCCAAGAGTGGTCGCAGCGCACCGCGGTGCTGCACGACGTCGAGCACGAGCTCGTCGACGTGAAGCGGGCGCTCGCGCGCATCGACGACGGCACCTACGGCGTCTGCGAGAAGTGCGGCCAGAAGATCTCGGTCGCCCGGCTCGAGGCGCGGCCCACGGCGACGCTCTGCATCGACTGCGCGCGCAAGGTCCGCTGAACCGCGCCGCACCCCGCGGGGCGACCGGTCAGCGCACCGCCTCGGCCGCCGACCGCGGGGCATCCGCTGCCGCCCCGGCCTCAGCCTCGTCGTCACGATCGACGACGGATGCCGCGCGCCCGGCACTCGACAGCCCGTCGAACGATCGCAGCAGCAGCGGGCTCGCCCCGAGCACCGCGTAGAGCACGGCCGCGCCCGCGAGCACGCCGCCCAGGCCGAACGCCTCCACCGTGACGCCCGCGAGGAGCGCGCCCACCGGCATCGACGCCGCCACGCCCGCCGTGAGCGCGCCGAAGACCCGTGCGCGCATGCCGTCGGGCACCACCGAGTACAGCGCCGTCGCGATCATCGGGTTGATGGCGCCGGCCGCGAGGCCCGACGCCGTGAGCACCGGGAACAGCACCTCGACGGGTGCCCCGAGCGCCATCGCGGCATAGGGCGGCGCGCCGGCGAGCACGAAGCAGATCGCGAACATCGTCCGTCCCGACGCGCGGTGGCCGATGATGCCGAACAGCGCCGAGCCGGTGAGGGCGCCCGCGGCGAAGCAGCCGACCATGAACCCGAGCACCGCCGGGTCGCCGAGCACCTGCGACGCGTACACGGGCTTCAGCACGGTCATCCCGGCCGCGTCGATCGCGTTGGTCAGCGTGACGAGCAGCACGACCCCGCGCGCGAGCGGGGTGCGCCAGACGAAGCGGATGCCGGCGATGAACGCCTGCACGCTCGAGCCCGCGGTCTCGGCCGCCTCGTCAGGCTCGAGGACTCGGTCGCCGCGGAGCGCCGCCGGCCGCGGCACGAGGAGCGCGACGAGCAGGGCGGACACGGCGAAGCCGGCGGCATCCGCCACCAGCGCGGTCATCGGCCCCGCGAGCGCGACGAGCGCCCCGGCCACGCCGGCCCCGACCATGGTCGCCGTGCGCTGCACCGCCGACTGGGCGCCGGCCGCACGGGCGAGCGGGATCCGGGCCAGGGCGGCGAGATCGGGCATGAGGACCGTCTTCGCCGTGTCGCCCGGGGCGTCGAGCAGCCCGCCGAGGAAGACGAGCGCGAGCAGCGCGCCGAACGAGAGCAGCCCCGCGGCATCCAGCAGCGGGATCGCGAGCACCGTCACGCCGCTCGCGATGTCGGCGGCGATGCTCGATGCGCGGTACCCGAACCGGTCGACGAGCACGCCGCCGAGCGCGCCGCCGACCACGAGCGGCACGGTCGCGAAGATGCCCGCGACGCCCGCCGCGAGCGGGGAGCCGGTCTGCTGCAGCACGATGATCGGGATGGCGACGAGGGCGATCGCGTTGCCGGCGAGCGAGCACAGCTGCGCCGCGTAGAGCGCGAGCAGCGGGATGCGGCGACGAGGCGCCGTGGCCGGCCGCGCGGCATCCGCTCGGGAGGTCACGCGTCGGCCCTCGGGAAGACGTGGGTGATCCAGCGCACCGGACGCGCTCCCTCGCGCGGCTCGCGACCGCGCGCCCACCAGCGCTCGCGCACCGCGGCGAGCTCGGCCCCGAGCTCCTGGAACTCCTCGAGCGTCAGGTGCGCGGCGCCGTCGCTCGAGTCGGAGGCGGCGACCCACTCGGGTTCGAGCGCGGCCTCAACGTCGAGCGCGCCCAGCAGTTCGCGATGGTAGGCCTCGAGCACGGTGCGGCGCAGGGCGTCGGATGCCGCGCGGCGGTCGGGATCGTCGACGAACTCCGCCGACTGCCAGCTCGTCACCTCGTGGGCCGACCGCCACCACCGCTCGCGCCGGTCGCGCGCGAGCTCGGGCGCCTCCTCGACGAAGCCGTGCTTGGCGAGCGTGGACACGTGGTAGCTGATGGAACCCGCGGCCTCGCCCGTGCGCTCCGCGAGCATGCCGACCGTGGCCGGGCCGTCGATGCGCAGCAGGCCGAGCAGTCGCAGGCGGACGGGGTGCGCGAGCGCGCGCATGGGCCCCGCGTCGTGCAGTTGGATGCGGTTCGAGTCCGGGCGGCGGTCGTCCATGCCGCGAGGCTACATCTACAAGAAGTCTTGTACAAGTGTTGTTGTGAAATTGACCGCCCGCCGGCCGGCCGGGTCAGCGGCCGACGACCTCGACGGTCTGGCGGGCGATCTCGAGCTCCTCGTCGGTGGGTACCACGAGCACCTCGACCCGCGCGCCGTCCGGCGAGATGCGGCGCGCTCCCCCGCGAGCCGCATTGCGCTCCGCATCGACCTCGATGCCGAACCACTCGAGCCCCGCGAGCGCCCGCGCCCGCACCGGCGCGGCGTTCTCGCCCACGCCGGCCGTGAAGACGACCGCGTCCAGCCGCCCGAGCTGCGCGGCGTACGCCCCCACGTACGAGCGGATGCGGTGGCAGTACACCTCGAGCGCGAGCTCGGCGCGCGCGTCGCCCGACTCGGCCGCCGCGACCAGGTCGCGCATGTCGCCGTGGCCGCCCAGCCCCAGGATGCCGCTGCGCTTGTTGAGCAGGTCGTCGACGCCGGCGACGTCGAGGCCGGCACGTCGCTGCAGGTGCAGGAGCACCGCCGGGTCGAGGTCGCCCGAGCGGGTGCCCATCACGAGCCCTTCGAGCGGGGTCATCCCCATGCTCGTCTCGACCGAGCGACCGCCGTCGACCGCGCACGCCGACGCCCCGTTGCCGAGGTGCAGGACGATGAGCTTCAAGTCCTCGACCGGCCGCCCGAGGAAGGCCGCGGCCGCGCGCGAGACGTACTGGTGGGACGTGCCGTGGAACCCGTACCGCCGGACCCGGTGCCGCGCCGCGACCTCGGCGTCGATCGCGTACGTGTACGCCGCGGGCGGCATGGTCTGGTGGAACGCCGTGTCGAACACCGCGACATGCGGCACCGACGGGAAGGCACGCTCGGCGGCGACGATCCCCGCGAGGTTCGCCGGGTTGTGCAGCGGCGCGAGCACCGACAGCTCGTCGATGTTGATCTTCACGAGCTCGGTGATCACCGTCGGCTCGAAGAACCGCGCGCCGCCCTGCACCACGCGGTGGCCGACGGCCACGGGGGGACGTTCCTCCAGCGACGGGCCGTGTTCGGCGAACGCCCGCAGCATCCACGCGAAGGCGGCGTCGTGGTCGGGCACGTCGAGCTCCTCGCGGAACGTCGCGCCCGAGGCATCCGTATGCCTGGCGGTGCCCGGGGGCCGCCCGATGCGCTCGACGAGGCCCGTCGCGAGCGCCTCGGCCGACTCGACGTCGACCAGCTGGTACTTCAGCGACGATGAGCCGGAGTTGACGACGAGGACGATGCTCATGCAGGGCTCCCGGGTCTCGGTACGCGCGCTCCGCGGGCTACTCGACCACCGGGGGCGCTCATGTCGCGGCCGCCTGGACCGCCGTGATCGCCACCGTGTTCACGATGTCCTGCACGAGCGCGCCCCGCGACAGGTCGTTCACGGGCTTGCGCAGCCCCTGCAGCACCGGGCCGATCGCCACCGCGCCGGCCGAGCGCTGCACCGCCTTGTACGTGTTGTTGCCCGTGTTGAGGTCGGGGAACACGAACACGGTCGCCCGCCCCGCGACATCCGATTCGGGCATCTTCGTGCGCGCCACCGCCGCATCGGCCGCCGCGTCGTACTGGATCGGTCCCGCGACCGGCAGCTCGGGAGCGCGCTGCCGCACGAGCTCGGTCGCGAGCCGCACCTTGTCGACGTCCGCCCCCGACCCCGACTCGCCCGTCGAGTACGACAGCATCGCCACGCGCGGCTCGATGCCGAACTGGGCCGCCGTCTGCGCCGACGAGATCGCGATGTCGGCGAGCTGCTCGGCCGTCGGATCGGGCACGATCGCGCAGTCGCCGTACACCAGCACGCGGTCGGCGAGCGCCATGAGGAACACGCTCGAGACGACCTCGACGCCCGGCCGGGTCTTGATGAGCTCGAACGCCGGGCGGATCGTGTGCGCCGTCGTGTGCATCGCACCGGAGACCATGCCGTCGGCGAGGCCGAGCTCGACCATCATCGTGCCGAAGTAGGACACGTCCTGCACGGTGTCGCGCGCCTGCTCGAGCGTGACGCCCTTGTGCGCGCGCCGTCGCTGGTACTCGTCGGCGAACCGGTACACGAGCACGTGGTCGTGGTTCGACAGCACGGTCGCCTTCGAGATGTCGAGGCCCAGGCCGATCGCGCGCGAGCGGATCTCGATCTCCTCGCCGAGGATCGTGAGGTCGGCGACGTCGCGCGCGAGCAGCGTCGCCGCGGCGCGCAGCACGCGGTCGTCGTACCCCTCGGGCAGCACGATGTGCTTGCGCGCCTCGCGCGCCCGCGCGAGGAGGCCGTACTCGAACATGAGCGGCGTGACCACGTCGGTGCGGGCCACGTCGAGCCGGTCGAGCAGCTCGTGCCCGTCGACGTGCTTCTCGAACAGGGCCAGCGCGGTGTCGCGCTTGCGCTGCGACTCGGCGGCGAGCCGGCCGCGCGTGTGGGTGATCGCGAGCGCGGTGTCGTAGGTCGTGAGCTCGGTGCGGATGATCGGCAGGTCGGACTTCAGGCCCTCGATCAGCCGCTGCACCGTCTCGGAGATCGGGAACCCGCCGTTCAGCACGATGCCCGAGATCGACGGGAACGTCGCCGACGCGTGCGCCGTCAGCACCCCGAGCAGCACCTCGCTGCGGTCGCCCGGGACGACCACGACCGAGCCCTCGATGAGCCGCGTCAGCACGTTCTCCATCGACATGGCCGCGATCACGGCGCCGAGCGCCTCGCGCTCGAGCAGCTCCGGGTCGCCCGCGTACAGCTCGCCGCGGAGCGCGTGCATGATGCTGCGCATCGACGGCGCGACGAGGAACGGGTCCTCGGGCACCGCCCACACGGCGACGGATGCCGCATCGACCGACGCACGACCGGCGGATGCCGCGGCCTCCGCTGCCCGCCGCACCGCCGCGCGCAGCGCAGCCACCACATCATCGAGCCGGTCGGGGTCGGCGCGGTTCGCGACGATCCCCAGGACGGTCGCGTGCTCCCGCTCGAGCTCCTCGAGCGCCAGCTCGGTGAGCTGCGCGAGCTCCTCGGGGGTGCGCGAATCGGTGTAGCCCAGCCGCTCGCTCGCCCCTCGGCCCTGCGGCACCCGGCCGCCGACCGCGAGGAGCACCGGGGCGCCGAGGTTCGCGGCGATGCGCGCGTTGTAGGCCAGCTCGGTGGGGCTGCCGACGTCGGTGTAATCGGAGCCGATCACGACCACGACGTCGCAGCGGGACTCGACGGCCTTGAAGCGGCGGACGATCGTGGCGAGCGCCGCCTCGGGGTCGGCGTGGACGTCCTCGTAGGTGACGCCGATGGCCTCGTCGTAGCCGAGCCCGATCACGCCGTCGTGCGCGAGGAGCAGCTCGAGCACGTAGTCGCGCTCCTGCGTGGACCGGGCGATCGGCCGGAACACGCCGACCCTCGTCGCCCGGCGGCTCAGCGTGTCGACCGTGCCGAGCGCGACCGTCGACTTGCCGGTGTTGCCCTCGGCGGAACAGATGTAGATGCTGTGCGCCACGCGAGCCAGCCTATTGGGCGGCCGAGACGTCGAACTGGGAATCACGGGCGAGTCAGGTCGGGCGAGCGGATGCCACGGGCCCGGGCCGGCACGGCCTCGCCCGACGCGGTTCGCGGTCGGCGCTGGCTCGGGTAGACTGTCTCAGGCTCCTCACGTGGCGCCATCCAGGCCAACTCCCCCAGGGCGGAAACGCAGCAAGGGCAACCGGGCTCTGGCGGGTGCGTGAGGAGTCCCAGGAGGATTCGCCTAGTGGCCTATGGCGCACGCTTGGAAAGCGTGTTGGGTGAAAGCCCTCGGGGGTTCGAATCCCCCATCCTCCGCTGACGAAATGAGCGCCGTGCCCGAAGGGTGCGGCGCTCGTTTCGCGTTCAGCGAGGCCGCGCGAACGTGCTCCCGGGACTCGATCGGAGGGCGCTCTCCGAGAGCGGTCCCCCTTAATGCCGATAGCGGCGCATGAGGGAACGTCGGATCATTGGAAACGATGACAACGGCACCGGTGAGCACGACGCGTGGGGACGCGGGGGACTCGTCCGCCGGTGCCGCGACGACCGCGGACCGGGGCCTCGGGGTGCTCATCCTGCGGCCCCGGCCCACGCTCGCCCGCAGCATCGGACTGCCCGTCCTCGCCATGGCCGTGCCGCTGTTCGTCACCGTCGTGTGGGTGCTGGGTCCGCTCGGCCCGGCCGCCCTCGCCGCCGCGATCGCCGGCGTGCTCGTGTTCGCCGGGTTCGCGGCGCTCGCGTGGCACCAGTACCGCCGCACACGCATCCAGGTGAGCCGACTCGGCCTGGTCGAGTGCGGCTTCTTCGGCCGGCTCCAGCGCGTCGCACGCGACGAGGTCGCCGGCGTGCTGCGGCTCGACACCTACCGCGGCGACACGCTCGAGACCGTGCACCAGCTCTTCGTGGTCGATCGCGCGGGCCGATGCCTGGTCCGCATGCGCGGCACGTTCTGGGACGACGACGCCATGGACGCCGTCGCCCCCGCGCTGGGCGTGGAGCAGGCGCTGCGCAACGAACCCGTCACCCTCGCCGAGCTGCGGGCCTCCGACCCGGGCCTCCTGTACTGGTTCGAGGGGCTCGGGCTGCATCGCCCCTGACTCACGGAGCCGGCGGCGTCTCCTCGGTGACCGCGCCCTCGCGCTTCAGCTTCTCGGTCGGGGCGGGCGTCGTCGTCTCGGGCACCGCGTCGGCCGGCGGCGACTCGAGCTGCTTCGCGTTCGGGGCGAGCGCACGATCGAACACGTTCTTCAGCAGCTGCGACATCCGTGAATCGGAACCGAGCCCGAGCACGAACGTGAGCGAGCCGGCGCTGAACACGAACCCGCCGTTCGGCCGCTCCATGAACACCATGTGCGACTTGCGCGAGTGCTGGCCCTCGGCGATGGTCTGCGCCGCGGTCGCGTCGCCGCCCAGCCCGAGGCGGGCGTCGACCTCCCACCCGCTCGCGGGCCCGTTGAGGCCGCTCGAGCCGAACGTGTCGCCGACCTTGAGGCCGGTGCCCGCCCAGAGCGGATGATCGCGGGTGACCTTGAACGGCGCGTAGCTGCCCCAGAGGTTGCCGTCGTAGGCGACGCCGAAGATCTGCGACTCCGGGAGGCCGATGCGGCGGTACTCGTCGCGCGCGCCGTCGGCCCGGCGGAACGTGACGGTCTTGGCCGCGGAGTCGTACGTGACCCGCTCGTAGATGCCGTTGCCGCCGAGGTACAGCAGGCGACCGCCCGTTCCGAGCCAGGCGATGAGGTTGGACCGCATGGTCTCGGTCCAGTACTCCGGGTGCGTGGTCAGGACGAGTGCCTGGTAGCCGTTCAGCCAATCGGCGGACTCGTGCAGGTCCTGGTCCTCGTACATGTCGTACGAGATGCCGCGCTGCGTCATCCACCGCAGCAGCGTCACGTCGCTGTACCACAGGTGGTCCCGGATCCCCGGCGGGGTGAAGGGGACCTTCGCGTGCGGCGTGAGCATGGACATCGTCCGCCGACTCGACCCGTTCCCGACGGTGTACTGGTTGTGGCCGCCCCAGTGGTTGTAGGAGCGATAGGTCAGCGTGGGCAGCAGGACCGCGATCGGCGCCGTCGGCTGCGTCGGGCGCACCGTGAACGGGATGTCGCGCGTGAGCCCCTCCGCGGCCTGCAGTCGCACCGAGTAGAGCCCCGAGGGCCAGTCCGCCGGCACGTCGAACGTGAGCGATACGGGCCAGTTGCAGCCGGCGGTGCGGTAGTTCGAGGGCAGGATGCGGATGCCGCCGTTCAGCGTCACCGGCTGCCGGACGGTCTCCGGGGAGGCGCCCGCCGGAGCGACCCGGACGACCGAGGCCTGATACGTGGCGAAGCTCGTCGACACGGCCACCGAGGCCGTGCCGCCCTGCCGGACGTCGAGCGTGGTCGCGTAACCCTGCAGCGCCGCCGTCGCCTCGACCGTGAAGCCGCTGCCGATCTGCTTGCCGCTGCCGGCGTACCAGGCGCCGCCCTGCGTTCCGGCGTTGGTCCACGTCGTGAGCCGGTACGCGAGCAGCTTGTCGTCGAGGTTCGGCACCTCGTCCTTGTCGAGCTGGACGCGGTAGAGCGCGCCGGATCCCGCGCAGATCGCGGTCTTCTGGGTCGTCTCGGCCCAGCCGTTGCCGATCGCCTTGCCGCTGCCCGTGGCCCACTTGGTGCCGTCGTAGCGGTACCACTTGAGCGTTCCCGCCATCGCGTAGATCACGCCGCCGGAGTCGCCGACGAGGTCGCTCATCGCCTGCCATCCGTTGCCCACCTTGCCGCGGCTCGTCCAGGCACCGCTGCCGGTCGTGCCATCGGTGCGGTTGTAGCGGAAGTAGTGCAGGTCGCCGTTGCCCGCGACGCCCCAGATGACGCCGTCGTAGCCGCCGAAGAGCCGGGAGAACGAGGTGAAGCCGTAGCCGATGCGCGACCCGCTGTTCGCCGCCCACGACCCGGCGCCGGTGTTCCAGTCGCTGACCACGTACCGGTACCAGATCAGGTCGCCGTTCGGCCGAAGCCCGAAGAGAGTGCCGTTCGAACCGGCGAGGACCGTCACGAAGCTCGCCCAGCCCGTGCCGATCTGACGCGCGATGCCCGAGTTCGCCCACGACGAGCTCACCGTCGCCCAGCCCGCGTGCCGGTACCAGAGCAGCCGGCCGTCGGCCTGGATCGCGTAGATGACGCCGTTGCCGCCGCCGATCAGGCGGATGAACTTCTGGCGGGGATCGATGCCGTCGATGGCCGAAGCCGATGATGCGCCGATCCCGAGGGTCGTACCGCCGATCATGGGGGCGGCGACGCCGATCGCCGCGCCGGCCTGCAGTACGGTGCGCCGGGAGAGGGTGGGTCCGCCGTCGACCTCGGGTGGGGTCGCGGTCTCGTTCGGGTTCATGAGGCCTCCTCGTCGTTCGGGTACGACGTGAGGGCCACTCTGCCACCGGCGCCCCTGCGGCGAGAGCCCCGGTTCGGGGGACGTTTCCGCCGTCTCGTCGGGCCTTCTCGCTCAGCGCGCGGCGATGCCGAGCAGCGGCGCGTCGGGCCGGCTCGACGGCAGCTCGTGGAAGCCCAGCCGCTCGTAGAACGCCCGGGCGCCCGCGTTCGCCGGGTCGAGCCCGAGGTGCAGGGCGGGGACGCCCCGCTCGGCGAGCGCGGCACGGAACGTGTCGATCAGGCGCCGTCCGAGGCCCTGGCCCTGCAGGTGCGGCAGCAGGTCGATGTGCAGGTGCGCGGGGTACCGCGCGAGTTCGGCGATCCGCATCCGTTCGGGGTCGCCGCCGTCGGCGATGAGCTGCGCCTCGCGATACGCGGGCCGGTGCGAGGTGGGCGGCCCGGGCGACGGATGCCGCTCCCGGAAGCCCGGCGCCCACGCTCGCGCGTACCAGTCGATGAAGGCGGCGGTGTCGGCGACGCCGAGCACGTACCCGCCGACCCGCCCCGCGTCGTCGACCGCGACGAAGGCGAGGTCCGGGGCGAAGGCGACGTACGGCAGCGCGTAGACCTCGGGCATGAGCGCGTCGTCGGAGTAGACGCCCCTCGCGTCGCCGCCGGCCGCCGCCGTCCTGAGGCAGATCTCGGCGACGGCATCCCGGTCGTCGGAGCGGTACGGACGGATGCCGGGCACGGGCGGCCCGCTCACCGCCGCTTGGCCATGCCGAAGATGCCGGTGAGCACCTGCGTGATGACCTTCTGCGTCGACTTCGACCCCAGCACCTGCTCGAGTGTGGAGCGCTGCGGCGAGCGCGAGCGCGACGTGCCGGAGGTCTTCTTGAGCAGCCGGTCGTACTCGGCCTGCGCCTTCTTCTGCGCCTTCTCCTCCTCGGCGCGGATCTTGGCCTGCATCTTCTCGTACTCGGCGGCGGCTTTGGCCTGCGCCTGGGCCGCCTCTTCCGCGTCGGCGGCGGCCGCGGCATCCGCCATGCGCTTGGTGAGGAGCTCGTGCGCCGACTCGCGGTCGATCGCAGTGCCGTACCGGGCCATGAGCGGGGATGCCGCGACGGCGCGCTCGACCGCGTCGTGCGGACTCGGCGACATGGAGGCCTGCGGTGCCCGGAGGCGGGTCCAGGCCACCGGGCTCGGCGCGCCCTTCTCGTTCATGACGGTGACGATCGCCTCGCCGGTGCCGAGGATCGTCAGCGTCTCCTCGAGGTCGTACCCGGACCTGGGGTACGTCGACACGGTCGCTCGGAGCGCCTTGGCGTCGTCGGGCGTGAAGGCGCGGAGCTGGTGCTGCACGCGCGAGCCGAGCTGGGCGAGCACGTCGGCGGGTACGTCCTTCGGGGTCTGGGTCACGAAGAAGACGCCCACGCCCTTGGAGCGGATGAGCCGGACGGTCTGGACGACCTGGGCGAGGAACTCCTTCGACGCGTCGCGGAACAGCAGGTGCGCCTCGTCGAAGAAGAACACGAGCTTGGGCTTGTCGAGGTCGCCGACCTCGGGCAGGGCCTGGAAGAGGTCGGCGAGCAGCCACATGAGGAACGTCGAGTAGAGGGCGGGCTTGTCGGCGACGCCCGGCACCTCGAGCATGCTGATGACGCCGCGTCCGTCGGGTGCCGTGCGGAGGAACTCGGCCGTGTCGATCTCGGGCTCGCCGAAGAAGACGTCGGCGCCCTGGTCGGCGAACGCGATGAGCTCGCGCAGGATGACGCCCACCGTCGCCTTCGACAGGCCGCCGAGTCCCTCGAGCTCGGCCTTGCCCTCGTCGCTCACGAGGTAGGCGAGCACGGCGCGCAGGTCGTCGAGGTCGAGGAGCGCGAGTCCGTTCTTGTTGGCGTAGTGGAAGACCAGCCCGAGGCTGGACTCCTGGGTCGCGTTCAGGCCGAGCACCTTGCTGAGCAGGAGCGGCCCGAATCCCGAGATGGTGGCGCGGATCGGCACGCCCGTGCCGACGCCGCCGAGCGAGAAGAACTCGGTCGGGAAGCTGGCGGCGGTCCAGTCCTGCCCGATGCCGGCGGTGCGCTTCAGCAGCTTCTCGTTGCCCTCGCCGGGGGTCGCGACGCCGGAGAGGTCGCCCTTGATGTCGGCGGCGAAGACGGCGACGCCGTTCGCCGAGAGCTGCTCGGCGAGCACCTGCAGGGTGCGGGTCTTGCCGGTTCCGGTCGCGCCGGCGACGAGCCCGTGGCGGTTCGTCATCGCCAGCGGGATGCGCACGGGCACGTCGGGCCGAGCCTCCCCGTTGACGAGCGCACCCATCTCGAGCGCGGGACCCTCGAAGGCGTAGCCGGCGCGGATGGCCTCGACGGCGGCGTCGTCGAGCGGGCCGGCCTCGGAGATCGCCGGGTCTCCCGGTGCGTCCGGCGCCGGCGGGGGCCCCTGCTGCGCTTCGAGAGCGGCCTTCGCGAGCCCGGCCGCCTCCTCCGCCCTGCGTATGGCTTCGGCAGCCTGTCGCTGCAGTTCCTCGGCCGCGCGGGCCGCCTCTTCCGCTGCCTGCTGCGCCTGCTGGACCGCGTCATCCGCCATGTCCGGATCCTAGCCCGACCGAATGCAACACGACCGGAACGCGATTGTTACGTGTATTACATCTAGCGCACATGTAATGCAGGTTGTAACGTGACGGGCACTCAATGACGAGAGGAGTGCGAATGCGCACACCACGGGCCGCGGCGATCATCGCCGTCGCGAGCACCATCCTGATCTCCCTCCTGGGCACCGCCGCCCCCGCGCACGCGGCGGGAAGCTCCGGCAACCTCATCCTCATCGGCGGCGCGCTGAACGAGAACGCGCAGATCCTGCAGCGGATCGTCGCCGATGCCGACCCCGACGGCAGCGGCCCCGCACGGGCGCGGATCGCGATCGTCACCGCCGCCTCCGCCCCCGCCGCGAACGCCACCGAGGCGGCCGACCCGAACGCCAGCAACGCCGCTGCGAACGGGCTCTACTACGCCGACCTCTTCCAGCGGTTCGGCGCCGACACGTACCGGGTGCCGATCGACGTCGCCACGAACTACAGCGGCGACCCCTACGTGCCGTCGAACGCGTTCAGCACCGCCGTCGCCGACCAGGTCCGCGCCTCCACGGGCGTGTTCCTCTCCGGCGGCGACCAGTCCCGCTACGTCGCCACGCTCATGCAGTGCGCGCCCGCGAGCGGCAACGCGTACACCAGCTGCAGCGATACGCCGGTCCTCGGCGCCATCCGGTCGGTGCTGAACGGCGGCGGCGTGATCGCCGGCTCGAGCGCCGGACTCACCATCCAGAACGGCGCCGCCATGGTCACCGGCGGCGAGTCGTACGAGGCTTGGCGGTACGGCGCGTACGCCGGCACGGGCGTCGGGTCGAAGGACCTCACGTACTCCCCCTTCGGCGGCTTCGGGTTCTTCACCGAGGGACTGCTCGACAGCCACTTCGGAACGTGGGGCCGCCAGGCGCGCATGATCGCGCTCGCCGACCACGTGGGCCGCGACCTCGTCGTCGGCGTCGACGAGACCACCGCGCTCGTCTACGACCGGGCCACCCGCCAGGGCGCGGTGATCGGCGCGAACGGCGTCTCGGTGCTCGACCTGTACGGCGCCGACATCGTGGGCAGTCGCGCCGAGGGCGTGCGCTGGCACTACCTCGTCAACGGCGACCGCATCGACTTCGGGACCCTCGCCGTCACCGCCGGCGCGACGAAGCGCACGGGTGCCGGCACGGGTTCCGGTCCGGCCGTGAAGCGCGACATCTGGGACTCGCCATCCGGTTCCGGGGGCACCTCGTCGATGGTGAACCAGGCCAAGGCGCTCGTGAAGAGCTCCGCATCGGTCGCGCAGGGCACGACCTGGGAGCGCCGGCCCACCTACCGCACCTACCTCGACCGCGTGAGCGGCACCCGCTGGTGGTCGACCGGCGGGTTCGAGGGACTGGAGGTGTCCTTCATCCCCGAGTAGACGCACCGCACCCCGCAGACCCGCATCCCGATCGAGAGGAACCCATGACCCCCCGCACCACCGCCGCCGCGACCATCGCGGCCACCGTCGCCGTCGCCTGCCTCGTCGGCGCGAGCCCCGCCGTCGCCGCGCCGAAGCACGGCACGACGTCGGCGCCCGCCGGCAGCCTCGTGCTCATCGGCGGCAACCTGAAGGAGAACGCGACGATCCTCCAGCGCATCGTCGACCTCGCCGATCCCGACGGCGACGGGCCCGCGAAGGCGCGCATCGCGATCGTCACGGCCGCGTCATCCGCTGCGAAGACCGCCGCGGAGGCCGCCGACGACACGCTCAACAACGCGTCGGCGAACGGCCTGTACTACTCGGCGCTGTTCGAGCGGTTCGGCGCCGAGACGTACGCCGTGCCGATCGACACGGCCGTGAACTTCGCGGGTGATCGGTACAAGCCGTCGAACGCGAACGACCCGAAGGTCGCCCGCGAGGTCGCGAAGGCGACCGGGGTGTTCTTCGGCGGTGGCGACCAGATGCGATACGTCCGCACCCTGTTCGACTGCAAGAACGCTGCGAGCGAGGCGTTCACGTCGTGCACCGACACCAAGGTCATGAGCGCCGTCCGCGGCGTGCTCGACCGGGGCGGCGTGGTCTCCGGCGTGAGCGCGGGCACCACGATCCAGCAGGGCGCCGACATGGTCACCGGCGGCGAGCCGTACCAGGCGTGGCGCGACGGCACCACGCCGGGCTACCTCGACGACGCGTCGGCGCTCGCGCACCTGCCCTACGGCGGGTTCGGGTTCTTCCCCGAGGGCCAGCTCGACAGCCACTTCGGTACGTGGGGCCGCCAGGCGCGCATGATCAAGCTCGCCGACCAGACCGGCCACGACCTCGTCGTCGGCGTCGACGAGACCACCGCGCTCGTCTACGACCGCGCCACGCGACAGGGCGAGGTCATCGGCCGCAACGGCGTGTCGCTGCTCGACACCTCCGAGACGGTCATCGAGGGCGCGGTCGGCACCGGCACGCGGTGGTCGTACCTCGTCGCCGGCGACCGGGTCGATTTCGGCACGGGGGCGATCACGCCGGCCTCCGAGCGGCGCACGGGGGCGGGCACGGATGCCGCGCCGGCGCCGGTCGCGGACGTGTGGGACTCGATCGACAACCCCGACGCGGGCGTGTACTCGCTCGTCGACCTCGGCGTGGCGCTGGTCGCCTCCGTCGCCGACCGTGCCGAGGGCACGACCTTCGAGACCGACCCGCAGTACCGGACGGTGCTCGAGCGCACCGACGGCACCTCGTGGTGGGACGGCGGCTTCGAGGGGCTGGCGATCACCATCTCCCCCGCCGACTGAGCGGAGGACGCGCGGACCTCGCGCAACGGCGACGGCCGGGCCCCGATCGGGCCCGGCCGTCGTCGTCGCCGCCCGGTGGCGCCCGGCGTCAGGCGAGGATGGTGAGCGGATGCTCGATCCGCGCCTGGAACGCCGCGAGCCAGCGCGCGGCGACCGCGCCGTCGAGCACGCGATGGTCGGCGGAGAGGGTCACGCTCATGACCGTGCCCACCTCGAGGACGCCGTCGACCACGACGGGGGCCCGCCGGGCGGCGCCGACCGCGAGGATCCCGGCGTGCGGCGGGTTGATGATCGCCGTGAACTCGCGCGTGCCGTACATGCCGAGGTTCGACACCGAGAAGCTGCCGCCCTCGATCTCGTGCTGGCGCAGGCCCCCGCTGCGGGCCCGTTCGGCGACGTCCGCGATGCGCCGGCCGAGCTCCGAGACGCTGAGCGCCTCGACGCCGCGGACGACCGGCGTCACGAGCCCGTCGTCGAGGGCGACCGCGATCGCGATGTCGGCCGCCCGGTGCTGGAGCACGCCGTCGTCGCTCCACGTGCGGTTCGCCTCGGGCACGTCGGCGAGCGCGCCCGCGACGGCCTTCACGACGAGGTCGTTGACCGACACCTTCACGGTGCCGGCCGCGTTGAGCTCGCGACGCAGCTCGAGCAGCCGGTCGACGCGGCACTCCGCGGTGAGGTAGAAGTGCGGCACCTGCGTCTTCGACTCCACGAGCCGTCGCGCGATGGTGCGCCGCATCCGGGTGTGCGGGATCAGCTCGGCGTCGGCGCCGGGCGCCGTCGCAGGGGCGGGCGGTGCCGGCGGCGTCGAGGCGGCGGATGCCGCGGGCGCCGCCTCCTGCGCGGGCGCCGCCTCGGCTCCCGGAGCCGCTGACTCGGCCGGCGCCGTGCCCTTCGCCGCGATGAGCGGCTCGACGTCGCGCCGGACGATGCGCCCCTCGGGTCCCGACCCGGTCACGCCGGCGAGGTCGATGCCGTGCTCGCGGACCAGGCGCCGCACGAGCGGGCTCATGAACCGACGACCCGCGTCGGGCGCCGGCCCGGTCTCGCCGCCGCCGTCGGGCGATGCGACGTCCTCCTGCGAGGCGGTCGACTCGTCGAACGCCGGCTCGGCGTCGGCGACCGGTGCCGCGGACTCGGGGTCGGCGGGTGCGTCGCCGGCGGGCCGGTGCGGGCGCGGCATCCGTCGACGTCGTCGCCTCGCCGGGCTCGCCGACGACCGCGATCGGCGCGCCCACGTCGACCAGGTCGCCCTCGGCGACGAGCAGTTCGAGCACCGTGCCCGACACCTCGGCCGCGTACTCGACGACCGCCTTGTCGGTCTCGATCTCGGCGAGCGGCTGGCCGACGGCGACCTCGTCGCCGACCGCCACCGACCACGACTGGATCGCGGCCTCCGTCGTGTTCGCGAGCACCTCGGGCATGCGGACCGTGGTGGCCATCACGCACCTCCCGCGTTCGCGCGGACCGTCTCGAGGGCCGCGACGACCTCCTCGGTGCGGGCGATCGCCGCGCGCTCGAGCACGCGCGAGATCGAGGGCGACGTCTCGGAGCCGGTCACCCGCTGCACGGGTTGGTCGAGCCAATCGAACAGCCGCCGCTGGATCTCGTCGGCGAGCCAGCCGCCGTACGACGTGCCGCGCGCGCCCTGCTCGACGATGAGCACGGCGTTCGTCTTCTTCACGCTCGCCTCGATGGTCGCCCAGTCGATCGACGCGCGGTCGAGCCAGCGCAGGTCGATCAGCTCGGCGTCGACGCCGGTCTGCTCGATGGCCTCGAGGCTGTGCCGCACCATCGAGAGGTAGCTGATGACGGTGACCTCGCTGCCCTCGCGACGGATGGCGGCGGTGCCGGGCGGGATCACGTAGTCCAGGTCGCCGGCGATGACCGTGTCCTTCTCGTTGTACAGGTCGACGTGCTCGATGACGAGCACCGGATCCTGCAGCGCGAGCGCCGCGTTCATGAGCCCGACGTAGTCCTCGGCGGTCGACGGGGCGACGATGCGCCATCCGGGGCTGGTGGCGAAGACGCCCGCCGGGTCCATGAGGTGCTGGGAACCGTAGCCGGAGCCCATGGCGACCTTGGTGCGCAGGACGAGCGGCACCGGGTTGTCGCCGCCGAACATGTGCCGGGCCTTCCCGATCTGGTTGAAGACCTGGTCGGCGGCCACCCACATGAAGTCCGGGTACATGAACTCCACGACCGGGCGGAAGCGCCCGTCGAGCGCGAGCCCGCCGCCGAGACCGGCGAACGCGTTCTCGCTGATGGGAGTGCCGAGCACCCGGTCGGGGTAGGCCGTCGACAGCCCCTTCGTGGCGCCGTTCGTGCCGCCCTTCAGGCGGTGCACGTCCTCGCCGAGCACGATGATGCGCTCGTCCTCGCCCATGCGCCGTTCCATGACCCCGGCGACCGCGTCGACGAACTTCATGCCCTCGCGCTCGCGGTCGTCATCCGTGGGCTCGAGCGCGCGCAGCGACTCCAGCTCGGTGCCGTCGCCGCGCACGCCGACGTCGACGAATGCGGGATCGGGCCAGAGCTCGGGGCGGATGCGTCGCCGCCCCTGGTGCTCGGGGTCGGCCTCGAGCAGCTCGCCCGTCGCGGCATCCATCGCGGCGACCGCCTGCGCGCGGACCGACTCGACCTGCTCGCGGCTGAGCCGCCCCAGCTGCACCAGTTCGGACGCCACGCGCTCGAGCGGGTCGCGTGCGCGCCACTCCTCCTCCTCCTGCTTGGTGCGGTAGCCGAACGCGCTGCCGGGGTACGGGCCGTTCTGGTGGAAGTAGCGGTAGACCTCGGCCTCGACGATGACCGGTCCGCCGCCGGAGCGCATGACCTCGGCGGCCTCCTGCATGGCGAGGTGCACGGCGAGCGGGTCCATGCCGTCGACCCGCCACGACGGGATGCCGAAGCCCTGGCCACGGACCGAGAGCCGGGTGTCGGCGACGGCCTCCTCGATGCGCGTCGAGACGGCGTAGAGGTTGTTCTCGATGAAGAAGCAGACGGGCAGCTTCCAGGCTGCGGCGAGGTTCATCGACTCCAGCACCGAGCCGATCTGCGCGGCGCCGTCGCCGAAGTAGTTGATGGTGAGGTCGGTCGTGCCGGCGTGCTTCTGCGCCCACGCGTTGCCGGTGGCCATCGGGGCGCCGCCGCCGACGATCGCGTTGGTGCCGAGCGCGCCGGCCTCGAACCACTGCAGGTGCATCGAGCCGCCCCGACCCCGGCAGTAGCCCTGCGCGAGGCCGAGGATCTCGGCGAGGGTGCGTTGCAGCACCTCCTGCACCTCGGGCGTGACGAGCTCGCCGAGGTCGAGCCGGCCGCCCGACACGTGCGTGATGGCCTTCGCCAGGAACTGGTGGTGGCCGCGGTGCGATCCGTTCACGGCATCCGTCGACCGGAGCCCGACGATCGAGCCGACCGCGCCGCCCTCCTGGCCGATCGACGAGTGCGCCGGACCGTGCACGAGACCGTCGGCGGCGAGGTCGAGCACGCGCTCCTCGAATGCGCGGATGAGGTGGAGCTGGCCGAGCATCGTCTCCAGCAGGGCCGGATCGGCGGCCTTCCAGTCGGCTGCGGTGGTCGTGAGCTCGACCCACTCGGGGGTGGGCTCGAGGCGTCGTCGTCTCGGCATGGCGGTGGTCCTCCGTCGGCGGCCCGGCGCGCGTCGGTGCGGCGGGCGATGCGGCCATCGTACGACAGGATTGGATCCAATCCAAGGGCCGCTGGCCGTTCGGTCTCGGAGAATCGCATCATCCGAGTTACGATTGCATCCAGTCACCGACGACGGGAGGATGCGACATGGCACTGCCGGGCCTCAGGGGAACCGAGCACATCGGCTTCACGGTGCCCGACCTCGACGAGGCGCACCGCTTCTTCGTCGACGTGATCGGGTGCGAGTACGTCTACACGCTCGGCCCGTTCCAGCGCGATGACGACTGGATGGCGGAGCACCTCAACGTGCACCCGCGATCCGTCATGCGCGAACTGCGGTTCTTCCGCTGCAAGCACGGACCCAACTTCGAGATCTTCCAGTGGGAACCCGCCGACGGCCAGTCGGACCAGCCGCGCAACAGCGACCTCGGCGGCCACCACCTCGCGTTCTACGTCGACGACCTCGACGCCGCCGTCGCCTACCTGCACGAACAGGGCGTCCGCGTGCTCGGCGAACCCACCGCGAGCCGCAACGCGAGCGAGGGACAGCGCTGGGTCTACTTCCTCAGCCCATGGGGCATGCAACTCGAACTCGTCAGCTTCCCGAACGGCAAGGCCTACGAGGCGGATGCCGCGGTGAAGCTGTGGGACCCCCGGGACCCCGCCGCATGAGCGCGACGGACGTGACGGCGCCGGTGGCCCGCGACGGCAACGCGAGCTCGAGGGTGGCTGCGGGAATCCGCGACGCGATCGCGCACGGCGAGTACCCGCCGGGCTCGCGCCTGCGCCAGGAGGAGATCGCCGAGCGGTTCGGAGCCAGCCGGGTGCCGGTGCGCGAGGCGCTGCGCGCCCTCGAAGCCGAGGGACTCGTCACCCTCGTCGCGAACGCGGGCGCGTGGGTGTCGCGACTCACGCTCGCGGAATGCGAGGAGGTCTACCAGACGCGCGAGCGACTGGAACCGCTGCTGCTCCGCCACTCGGCCCCGCACCTGCTGCCCGAGGACCTCGACCGGCTCGAGGCGCTCGCCACCGCGATGGCCGCGACCGACGACGTCGGCGAGTTCCTGCGCCTCGACCGCGAGTTCCACATGCTGAGCTATTCGCGCGCCGACACCCTCATGCTCGGCGACCTCGTCGAGCGCCTCTGGAACACCACCCAGCCGTACCGTCGCGCCTATACGATGCTCGCCGACGCCGACACCCGCCGCATCATGCACGACGAGCACCACCTCATGGTCGTCGCGCTCCGCGAGGGCGACGTCGAGGGCGCCGAGCGAACGATCGAGGGCCACATCAGGCGCACGCGGCGACTGCTGTCGCGGCATCCGGAGGTGTTCTCGGCGGAGTGAGCGCACCCCGGCCCGCCGCTACCGCGCGGGCTCAGACCTCGGCGGCCTCCGGCCCCGACTGCGCGGTGCGCATGGACTTCATCGCGTGCAGGACGTCGACCGCCGACGCGATCGGCCGAGCCTCCGAGGGCTGCTCGTGGCCGAGGTCGGCGAGCGACTGGTACGACATGTCGCGTCGGCCGATCACGAACCAGATGCCGCGGGCCGGCTGGTCGGACTGGTTGACGTAGAGGTGTGGACGGCCGGAGTCGAAGCAGAAGGAATCCCCCGGCTCCAGGTCGTACGTGTCGAAGTCGATGCGGAGCGTGAGGCGCCCCTCGAGGAGCACCCCGTACTCCAAGCCGGCGTGGCGCATCATCTTGCCCTCCATGGAGCTGGAGGCGGATGGCTCGTACGTGACGATCAGCGGGTCGGCGACGGTGCTCTCGCCGACCGCCAGGCGCTCCCAGGTGACGCCGTTCTCCATCTCGATGACGGGGTTGTCCTCGCGACGCTGCACGACCCCGTCGCTGAGGCGCGACCCTGCGGGCCCCCCGTCCGAAGTCGCGTTGGCGGTCCCGAGGGGCGGCACGCCGGCCCGGCTCGTACCCATGAGCCCGTCGAGCGAGATGCCGAGGTAGTTCACGAGCGCGTACAGCGTGCTGACGGACGGCTGCGTCTTGCCCGTCTCGACCTGCGAGAGGAGGCTGGCCGACACCCCGACGGCCGACGCGACGTTGCGAAGGCTCAGCTTCCGCGATTCCCGCACGCGGCGGAGCTCCGAACCCACATCGAGCTGCATGGCCGACCCTCCGCCTGTGAATCGCGGCGCTGCGTTTCAGCGCCGCTGAACATGTTCTGGTGGGCCCATGATAGCTGCACTTCGCAGGAATCCGATGCGCGCAGGCGATTGCGTGTCCTCGTGTTCATCGTTACTGTACAGATGGGATGCGGCCGAGCATCCCGTGACGGGGAGGTCGCCATGGGTTCGGACGCAGGGTTCCTCGGCCTCGGGGCCATGGGGCGCGGGATGGTGGAGCGTCTCGCCGATGAGGGCGTCGGCGTGATCGCGTGGAATCGGAGCCCGGGACCGGCGACCGAGCTGGCCGAGCGCCTCGGCACGACGGCGGCCGACTCGCCCGCCGCGGTCTTCGGCGCGGCATCCGTGGTGCACTCGATGCTCGCCGACGACGAGGCCGTGCTCACCGTCTTCGACGACGAGCTGCTCGCCACCGTGCCCCCCGGTCGTGTCCACGTGAACCATGCCACCATCAGCCCGTCCGCCGCGGCCGAGCTCGCCGAGCGGCATGCGCGGCACGGCGTCGGATACGTCCAGGCGCCCGTGCTCGGACGCTCGACGATCGCATCGACCGGCGCGCTGCTCGTCGTCGTGTCGGGCGAGCCGTCGGCCGCCGAGGCGGCGATGCCGACGCTGGAGCGGCTCGGCCAGCGGGTCTGGAACCTCGGCGCCGACCCGCGCATGGCGAGCATCGTGAAGATCGCGGTGAACTACTCGATCGTGAACGCGCTCCAGTCCATCGCGGAGTCCGTGGTCCTCGTCGAGTCCGCGGGCATCGATGGCGAGCAGTTCACGGAGATCCTCACCCACACGGCGTTCAGCGGCTCCGTGCACCGCGGCTACGGCCCGCTCATCGCCGGCCGCCGCTACGAGCCGGTCGGCTTCTCGATGGCGCTCGGGCTGAAGGACCTCTCGCTGGCCGAGGACGCCGCTGACGCGCTCGGCGCCGCGCTGCCGATCGCGCCGGTGCTCAGGGAACTGTTCGAGGCGGCCCTCGCGGACCCCGAGCTGCGCGACCTGGACTGGTCGGCTGTCGCCGAGGTCACCCGTCGCCGCTCCGATCGCAGGGGGTCCGCATGATCCGCCACATCGTCCTGTTCAAGTTCGCCGACCGGTCGCCACGCGCCGCGGCGGAGCAGGTCGAGACGCTCCGCAGCGCGCTCCAGCCGCTCGCGGCATCCGTGCCGGGCGTGCTCGGGCTTCGCGTGTCGGCCGACACGACCTCGATCGCCACGCACTGGGACGCCGCGCTCGAGACCGAGCACGCGTCGTGGGAGGACCTCGCCGCCTACCAGGCCCACCCCGAGCACCGGCGCGCCGTCGAGGCGATCGATGCGGTCGTGGCCGAGCGGGCGGTCGTCGACTACGAGGTGACCTGAGCGGCGACGTCCGACTCGGCCGACGCCGCCGCCTCGACGAGCCGTGCGGCGTTCTCGGGCGAGGGCGACAGCTCGCCGGCCTCCACCCGCTCGGCGAGCTGCAGGATCGCCTCGTTGACCGGCGCCCGCCCGCCGATCTCGGCGCGCTTGGCGACGATGTAGCCGCTGAACGCGTCGAGTTCGGCCCGCCGTCCCTTGTCCCAGTCCTGCAGGACGGCGACGCGCGTGTCGGGCAGGGAGAAGCGCTCGAGGACGACATCGAGCAGGTCGAGCGCGTACCGGTCGGAATCCGGGATCTGCTCCGCCGTCTTGCCGAGCACGGGCAGCATGCGGATCCCGAGGTCACGGGCCAGGGCGTAGGCCTCGCGTGAGGCCGCATCCATGACCGGACGCACGCCCTCGAGCCCCACAGCGGTGAGCAGCGGGACGCCGAGGATGGCCGACGGCAGCATCTCCGGGATGTTGGCGATGAGCTTCATCCACTTCGACGCGCGGATGTCGTCGCTGACCTCGGTCACGCCGGCGTGGGCGAGGGCGGCAGCGACCTGCTCCAGCCGCTCGGTGCGGCGGCCGTCCATGGAGCCGACCGTGAACCACGTACCGGACGGCGGGACCTGCCGCACGACGACACCCGGCTCGAACATGTTCGCCGCGATGCCGAGGACCGCGCCGATCGAGCGCTCCGCACCGAGGATCTCGGCGACGGCGTCGATCGTCATGCCGTTCTGCAGCCCGACCATGACCGAGTCGTCGCGCATCACGGGCTTCATCAGCTCGCACACCCAGCGCGTGTCGTACGTCTTCACCGAAGTGAAGACGAGGTCGAAGGTCGTGCGCAGCTCGGCCACCTGGCAGAGGTGGTACGCCTCCACCGGGGTCACCTGGGTCTCGTCGGGCAGGTGCACGGTCAGCCCGTCGGCGCGCATCGCCTCGACGTGGGCCGGCCACTGCTCGATGAAGGTCACGTCCAGCCCGGCGCGGATCAGGTCCGCGCCGATCGACGCCCCGTTCGCGCCGGTGCCGACGACGGCGATGCGGAGTCGGGTCAGGTCCATCGGGGTCCTCCTCGTTTTGCATGGTTCGGGTCGTCGAGGCGACGCCATCAGGCGGATGCCGCCGGTCGCCGCAGCTCGGCGATGCGAGCCTCGAGCACAGGCTGCAGGTGCGTTCCGGGCACGCGGCGCCCGGCCTCGATGTCCTGGGCGAGCTCGACCACCGCCCGGTTCACGGGGGCCGGCTCGCCGAAGCGGGCGAGCGCCTCGACGACCGCCCCGTTGATCTCGTGGACCTCCGCGCGACGCCCCTTCGACCAGTCCTGCAGCACCGTCGAGCGGGAGTGCGGCAGGACGTAACCGGCCAAGAGCTCGTCGAGGACGGTCGCCACGAAGGTCTCCGGCGACGACGCCGCCTCGCCCGTCATGCCGAAGATCGGCCGGATCGTGAGGCCCATGAGCTGCGCGGCGCGGATCGCCTCGTCGCCGGCGTCGAGCATCACCTCGCGCATGCCCTCCCGGCGCGCGCAGTCGGCGATCGACAGGTCGAGGATGGCGGACGGCACGAGCTCCGCCGCGTTGAGGACGAGCTTCATCCACTTGGCGGAGGCGATGTCGTCGGTGACCTCGACGACGCCCGCGTGCCCGAGGATCGCGGCCACGGTCCCGAGGTGGTGGGCGCTCGCGGGGTCTGGCGCACCCACGGCGAACCACGAGCGGTCGTGCCCGGAGTGCCGCAGGACGGTGCCCGGCTCCTCCATCGCGGCGGTGATCTCGATGACCGCGCCGACGGCGCGGTGCGGCCCCATGATGTCGACGATGTCGCCCGCGGTCATGCCGTTCTGCACGCCGACCACGACGCCGTCGTCGGCGACGTACGGCTTGATCAGCTCACACGCCCACCGCGTGTCGTACGCCTTGACGAGCAGCAGCACGACGTCGAAACGGGTGCGCAGCTCGGCGGCCTGGCACAGGTGCAGGACCGGGACCTCAGTGACCTCGACGTCCGTCGGCAGTTCGACGCGGACGCCCCGTTCGCGGATCGCCTCGACGTTCGCCGGCCACTGGTCGACGAAGGTCACGTCGAGACCGGCCCGTGCGAGGTCGGCGCCGATGCCCGAGCCGTTGGCGCCGGTACCGAGCACCGCGATGCGCAGCCCGGCGAGGGGCGCGGCAGCCGTCGCATCGCCGGTCATGCGACCACCGCCGACTCGAGCAGTTCGGCCAGGTTGTGCATCCCGGGGGTCCGGCGCCCGGCCTCGATGTCGCGGGCGAGGGCGACCACCCGGTCGTTGCACGGCGCGGCGACGCCGGTGCGCTCCGCCTCGCGGACGACGTGGCCGTTCAGCTCCTCGACCTCGGCGCGCCGGCCCTTGCGCCAGTCCTGCAGGACCGTCGTGAGCGTGCTCGGCAGCGTGTACACGTCGAGCACGATCTCGAGCAGCCGGTCGGCGTAGCCGTCCGGGCCCGCGAGGTCCGCGTCGGTCATGCCGAAGATCGGCATGAGGCGGCCCCCGGCGGCCAGCGACGTCCGCACCGCCTCCCGACCGGTTCGAACCATGAAGTCCCGCATGCCCGGTACGCGCACTGCCTCGTCGAGCGGAAGGTCGAGGATCGCCGACGGCACGAGCTCGGCCGCGTTCACGACGAGCTTCATCCACTTCGACGAGCGGATGTCGGCCGACACCTCCGCCCGACCAGCTGCTCGCAGCACGGCGACGACCTCCTCCGCGCGAGCGTCGGCCCCCGGATGGATGCCGCCGACGGCGAACCAGGTCTCCTCGCGCGTGTTCTGCCGCTCGACCACGCCCGGCACGAACAGGTTCGCGGCGATCTCGATGACCGCACCCAGCGTCCGATGCGCGCCGACGATCTCCGCGACGTCGTCGACCGTCATGCCGTTCTGCAGGCCCACCACGAGGCCCTCCTCGGCCAGCAGCGGCCGGATCAGCTCGCACGCCCACCGGGTGTCGTACGCCTTGACGACGAGGAACACCAGGTCGAACGGTTCCCGCAGCTCGGCGACCTCGCAGAGATGGTGCACCCGCACGGGCGTGAGCTCCACGCCATCCGGCATCTCGACACGGATGCCGCGTTCGCGCATCGCCGCGACGTGTGCGGGCCACTGCTCGATGAAGGTCACGTCGTGGCCCGCACGGACGAGGTCCGCTCCCACGCCGGCGCCGTTCGCCCCCGCGCCGAGCACGGCGATGCGCGGTGCGCCCGCCACCCGGTCAGACCTTCCGCGCGGCGCGCCGACGACGCTTCGACCGGGCGACCGCGTAGAGGATCGCGGCTGCGAGGATCAGGATGCCCTGCAGGATGTACTGCCACATCTGGTCGAGCCGGAGGAACACGGTCGCGTTGAGCACCTGGACGAGCAGCATCGCGCCGAAGAGCGTGCCGACGAAGGTGCCTCGTCCGCCGAGGAGGCTCGTGCCGCCGAGCACCACCGCGGTGATGCTGGAGAGCGTGTACGCGACGCCCTGCGCGGGGTCGCCCACGCCGATCTGCGTCATGAGCATGATCGCGCCGAAGAAGGTGAGCACGGAGGTCGCGACGTAGGCGAGCACGACGGTGCGGTTGATCTCGACGCCGACGCGGCGCGCGGACTCCTCGTCGGACCCCGCCGCGCGGAGCCGCCACCCCCACGGCGTGCGGCGGAGCGCGTACTCGAGCGCGACGACGACGAGGACGAGGACGATGAACGCGACCGGGATCGGTCCGATCTTCGTCGTGATCGCCCGCGAGATGTCGGCGTTGATGTAGCCGCCCGCGGTCGGGCGGAGGATGAAGCTCATGCCCTGGAGGGCGATGTAGACCGTCAGGGTCGCCGCGATCGCGGTGAACTTCACGTACCTGATCAGGGTGCCGTTCACGAGGCCGACCACGATCGAGGTTCCGAGCATGGCCGCGAAGCCGAGCAGGATCGAGGCGGTCGACGACTCGTTGAGGATGAAGAACGAGCCGATGACGACGAGGAACCCCACGAGCGGCCCGACCGACAGGTCGATGCCGCCGGTCAGCAGGGCGATGGTCTGGCCCATGGCGATGAACCCGAGCGCCGAGACGAGCAGGAGCATGGCGGAGATGTTGAACGCGCCGAGGTACCGGTCGTTCTGGGCGAAGATGAACGCCCCGAGCAGCACCATGACCGCGACGAGCAGCACCGCCGGGGCGTAGTCGCCCTGCACGAAGCGGCGGATCTTCGCCCGCCGGACGGCGGTCCGCTCGTCGACGTCCGCGTCCGTGATGTCCTCGACGCCCACGGTGGACGTGGTCGAGCTCACCGCGGCGTGGATCATCCGCTCCTCGGTGAGGTCGTCGCCGCGGAGCACGTCGACCACGTGGCCGCGCGACATCACGATCACGGTGTCGCACAGCCCCTCGAGTTCCTTGGCGTCCGAGGAGGCGACGATGACGGGGATGCCGGACGCGGACACCTCCCGGAGGATCTGGTAGATCTCGGCGCGGGCGCCGACGTCGACGCCCTGCGTCGGCTCGTCGGCGAGCACGAGCTCCGGCTCGGAGAGGAGCGCCCGCCCCACCATGACCTTCTGCTGGTTGCCACCCGAGAGCGACGAGACCGGGGCGTCGAGCGAGGCCGCCTTCACGGAGAGCGAGCCCAGGGTGTCGCCGACCATGCCGAGCTCGCGCTTGCGGTTGAGCAGCCGCCCGGTGCGGAACCGCTCGAGCGCGGAGATCGCCGCGTTCTCCCGGACGGTGAGCCGCATCATCAGGCCCTCGCTCAGGCGGTCGGCCGGCAGGTACGCGGCCTCGCCGAGGAGTCGCTTGGAGGTGACCTGCGTGCCGTTGATCGACACGGACCCCTCGAAGTGGGAGAGCCCGGCGAGGGCGCGGAGCAGGTCGCTCTGGCCGTTGCCGACGACGCCCGCGATCCCGATGATCTCGCCGCGGCGGGCCGTCAGCGAGACGTCCTTGAAGCCGGGACCCGTGAGCCCCTCGATGATGAAGTTGGGGGCCTCGTCGGGCCCGTCGTGCTTGGGCGGGAACGTGGAGTCGAGCTGGCGGCCCACGATGAGCGCCAGGAGCTCCCGGTCGCTGATC
Organism: Agromyces sp. NDB4Y10; assembly: GCF_001620055.1. Lineage (GTDB taxonomy): Bacteria > Actinomycetota > Actinomycetes > Actinomycetales > Microbacteriaceae > Agromyces > Agromyces indicus. Next base: position 92,929 of record NZ_LQGY01000040.1, read on the forward strand.
TCGTCGACGACCGCTGTCGCCCGAAGTCGACCGTCGCGCAGCACCGTGACGCGGTCGGCCAGCTCGCGGACCTCGGCCAGGCGGTGGGTGATGTACACGACCGAGGTGCCGCCCGCGACGAACTCGCGCACGAGACGGAACAGCATGCGCACGGCGTCCTCGCCGAGCGGCGCCGTCGGCTCGTCGAGCACGAGGAGCGCCGGCTTCACCGCGATCGCCTTGGCGATCTCGAGCAGGTGCTTCTGCGCGACCGAGAGGGTCTCGACGCGATCCGACAGGTGGGCGCGGAGGTTCACCCGCGCGAGGAGCGAGCGGGCGAACTCCTCGCGCGACGGCGCCTCGGCGAAGACCGCCGGCGGCAGGGCGACGAGCAGGTTCTCGTACACCGTCATGTCCGGCAGCACGGCGGGGTGCTGGTGGACGAAGGCGATGCCGAGGCGCGTCGCGTCGCGCGGGTCGATGCCGTCGATGGGCTCGCCCCGGAACACCATCGAGCCGGCGTCCGGACGGATGGTGCCCGTCGCGACGTTCATCAGCGTGGACTTGCCGGCGCCGTTCTCACCGAGCAGCGCGTGCACCTCTCCGGGGCGCACCTCGAGCGACACGTCGGTCAGCGCGGCGACGCCGCCGAAGCTCTTCGAGATGCCGGACATGACGAGGGTGGCGACGGTGGCGGGTGCTTCGGCGGCTTGGATGTTCACGTGAGGATCCTCACTCCGGGCTCGGGGGTCTGGTCGGTGGTTCGGGGGTCTCCCGGTCCGCTGCGGGCGCGCGGACCGGGAGACCGTGGGGCGGGCTGCGCTACTCGAGCAGCGCGGCCTGCTCGTCGGCGTCCATCTCGGCCGACAGGTAGATGTCGCCCGGGAGGTCGTCACGGCACTGGACCTCGCTGGGATCGCCGTCGACCGAGTCCTCGAACTGCGGTGCCTCGAAGAGCGTGTCCTCGGGGATCTCGCCGCCCGTGGCCCGGGCCACGGCGTGCTGCACGGCGAGCCGCACGTTGTCGTTGCCGGTCGCGACCGTGGTGAGCTTGAAGTCGGGGTTGTCCGGCGACTTCTCCTGCCAGAAGCAGGCGAGCACGTTGCCGTCCGACGTGGCGAGCGCCGGGATCGACCGGCCGCTCTTCTCGAACTCGGGCAGTGCGCCGACCAGCGACGGACCGAAGTCGGAGACGATCACGTCGATCTGGTCGTACTTCGCGATCGCCGCGGTGAGGACCTGCTGCGTGAGCGCCGGGTCCCAGTTCGTGACCTCGTACGGCTGCTCGCCGATGAACTCGTACTTCGGGTCCGTGAGCACCGACTCGAAGCCCTCGCGCTCGTCGAGGCCCTGGCTGTTGCCGGCCGGACCGCTCAGGAACAGGATCTTCGCCCCGTCGGGGAAGTTCTCCTGGATCCACTCGCCCCACGCGACGCCGTCGGCGACGAAGTCCGCACCGACCCAGACGTCGTAGTCCACGCCGGCCTCGCCGCCCGGGTCGACCCGGTACGGCACGGTGACCACGCCGGCCTCGTACGCGCTCCGAAGCGCGGGCAGCATCGCCTCGCCGGCATCCGGGAAGACCACGATGGCGTCGGCGCCCGACGCGACCATGCCCTGGATGTCGGAGATCGCCTTCTGCGTGTCGCCCTGACCGTCGGCGTACAGGTACTCGACGACGCTCGGGCACTTCTCGACCTCGTCCTGGCCGGCCGCGGTCGTGACCAGGCGCCAGCTGTTCCCGCCGAAGCCGTCGAGCAGGCCGACCACGGCCTCCTCGGGGCCGCACCAGGCCGGTGCGCCCTCGACCGAGCCGCCGTCGCCGCCGCCGCCGCCCTCGCCGCCGCCGCCGTCGCCCGAGGAACAGCCCACGAGGGCCAGTGCCGAGACGCCAGCGACGGCGATCGCCGTGGTGATTCTGCGACGAATCATCTTGTCCTCCATCTCCGCGCGACCGCTATGTCGCACGTCTCTCTTGGTGCACCTCGCTCCGAAGGAGCGGGGGTCTCATGGTGTGGCTGTCGCGGCATCCGATCTCGCGACGAGCCGGCGGCGGAGTGCCGCCCAGTCGACGGTGTAGATGGCCACGCCGATGGCCAGGGCCGCGGCCTGGACCAGAGTGCGCACGGCGAAGGGCACGCCGAGGGCGAGCACGAACTGGTCGAGCTGGCTGAGGAACAGGGCCGCGACGACGGTCGCGACCGGGTAGCCGCGACCGCCCAGCAGGGACGTGCCGCCGAGGACCACGACCGCGACCGACGTCAGCAGGTAGGTGTTGCCCTGGAAGGCGGTCGGCTGGTTGGTGATTCCGGCGAGCATGATGCCCGCGGTCGCGAAGAGCAGCTGCGCCCACACGTAGGCCGCGCCTCGGTGCGTCCGGTACCGCAGTCCGGTCGCCCTCGCCGCCGCCGGGCTCGCGCCGACGGCCTCGAACCGGCGTCCCGCCACCGTCCGCTTCACGAGGATCGTGACCAGCAGGAGCACGACGAGCGCGATGAGCAGCGCGTTCGGGATGCCCATCGTCCTGCCGCCCGCGATCGAGCTGAGCAGACGGGTCGTGGTGCGCGGGATGCCGCCCGAGATGCCGAGCACCGCACCGAACAGGAGCGCGTTCGTGCCGAGCGTGGCGATGATGGGGTTGAGTCCGAGCCGGCCGACCATGAAGCCGTTCAGGACACCGGCGCCGATCGCCCAGGCGTACACGGCGAGGATCGCGGGAACGAGCATGGCGTCGTTCTGGTTCGGGATGTGGGTCGAGAGCACGACGGCGAGGGACACGGCGCCCGGCACCGAGAGGTCGATCCCGCCCTGCTGGACGACGAGCATCTGTCCCAGGCCGACGATGGCGAGCACGGAGGCGAACGGCAGCATCCCGAGCACGGCCCCTTGCGACACGCTGCTCGGCGCGATCGCGAAGCCGAGGATCACCAGAACGACGGTGGAGACCGCCATCGTCACGAGGCCCTTGGAGACACTGAACCGGGCGCTCGTGAGACGTCGTGATGTCGAGTCGTCGGTCATGCTCTCCCCTTCGAATGCGATGCCGATGTCCGGCTCAGCCGAACAAAGTGTTGAGCCACACTTTATGGATTTCGTCTCGTGTTCACAAGCGTTGTAGGTAACGATTCCGCGCCACGCCGCGATTCCGCCGAGATCGCGCGGCGCCCCGACACGTCCCGTCGACCGGGGGCATGCCGCGGAGAGGCCGTTCGGTCAGGGCCAAAAGTCCCGGAAACACGCCGAAGTCACGGGGCTTGCCCGAGGCGGGCTGCCCCACGGGGCCACTCGCCATCGCCTCGGGCGCTGCCGTGCGCTAATGTTTACCCCAACTGAACAACGCCGTTCGAGAGAGGTTCATTGATGAACACGGAGCAGCAGCGCCGGGCGCTCGTCGTCGGTGCCACCGGCATCGCGGGCCAGACGGTGTCCCGTCAACTGGTCGACGCAGGCTGGGAGGTGCACGGGCTCGCCCGGCGCGCACGACGCCTGCCGGAGGGCGTGACGCCGATCCAGGCCGACCTGCTGGACGCCGACGCCACGCGAGCGGCGCTCGCCGGCCTCCGTCCGGAGATCGTGATCGTCACCGCCTGGATCCGCAAGGACACCGAGGCCGAGAACATCGAGGTCAACACCCGGACGCTGCGGAACCTGTTCGCGGCGCTCGAGCCCGACGGCGGCGTGCGGCACGTCGCGCTGCTCACCGGGCTCAAGCACTACCTCGGGCCGTTCGAGGACTACGCCACGGGGGTCAAGGCCGAGACGCCGTTCCACGAGTCGGAGCCGCGCCTGCCGAGTCCCAACTTCTACTACGCGCAGGAGGACGAGCTCTTCGACGCGGCCGGGCGCATGGGCTTCACCTGGAGCGTGCACCGATCCCACACCATCTTCGGCTTCGCCGTCGACAACGCCATGAACATGGTCCTGACGCTCTCGGTCTACGCGACCATCTGCAGGGAGCTCGGCCGGCCGTTCGTCTTCCCCGGGTCGGTGGCACAGTGGAACTTCGTGACCGACGTGACCGACGCCGACCTGCTCGGCGAGCAGCTCATCTGGGCGTCCACGAATCCCGAGGGCGAGAACGAGGCGTTCAACATCGCCAACGGCGACCAGTTCCGCTGGCGCTGGCTGTGGCCGCAGATCGCCGACCACTTCGGCGTGGACTGGGAGGGCCCGGGCGAGACGCCGCGCACGCTCGTCGAATCGATGACCGACCTCGCGCCCGACGTCTGGCGCCGGATCGCCGAGCGCGAGGGCCTGGTCGAACCGGATGTCGCGAAGCTCGCCTCGTGGTGGCACAGCGACAGCGACCTCGGCCGGGAGGTCGAGTGCATCACCGACATGACCAAGAGCCGCGAGGCGGGCTTCCTCGGCTTCCGATCGACGCCGAAGAGCTTCTTCGACAAGGTCGAGCGCTATCGCGAGGCCGGCCTGATCCCCTGACCGGGTGGGCGCGCGAAGGGGGCGGGACCCGTCGGTCCCGCCCCGCTTCGTCCGCTCGGGCGTGCGCGGCTAGGCCGTGGCCGTGAACTCGATGTGCGCCTTGATGTTCTCCGCGGGCCGCTGGGCGGCTTCGAGCGCTGCGGTCGCCTCGTCCACGCTGAAGCGGCGCGTCACGAGCGACGAGAGGTCGATGCCCGCCTGCGCCATGAAGCGCAGCGTCTCGGGCCACACGCCGGGCGATCCGATGGACCCGGTGATCGTGAGCTCCTTGGACTGGATCAGGCCGAGCTTCGCCGGGGCCTCCCGCCCCACGTCGATGCCGATGTAGCCGATGCGCCCCTTGAACGCGGCGATCTCGAGCGCCCGCGCCATCACCTCCGGGCGGCCGCTCGCCTCGATCACCACGTCGGCGCCGCGGCCATCGGTCTCGGCGGCGAGCACGTCGTCGAGCTCGGCGGGGTCGACCGCGCGGTGCGCTCCCAGCGCGAGTGCCTGGTCGCGTCGTGAGGGGCTCGGCTCGGCGACGATCGTCCTGGCGCCGAGCGCCGCCGCGGCGGCCGTCACGCACAGTCCGATGGGGCCGGCGCCGAGGACCACGAGGGTGTCGCTGGCGTTGACGTTGCCGACGCGCATGAGCGCGTAGTACGCCACGCTGAACGGTTCCACGAGCGCGCCGTTCGTCCACGAGACGCCGTCGGGCAGCCGGTGCAGCCAGCTCTCCTTGGCGACGAAGAACTCCGCCGCGGCCCCGCTGATCGAGAAGCCGAAGTGGTCGTCGCCGATGACGCATTCGCCGACGACCCGGTCGCCCTTCGCGAGTCCGCTCACCTTCGACCCGGTCGCGACCACCTCGCCCGACCACTCGTGCCCGGGGATGATGGGGTACTCGAACGGGATGATGTACCGGCCCTCGAGCAGCTCGATGTCGGAGTGGCAGACGCCCACCGACCGGGCCGCGACGAGCACCTCGTCGTCGGCGATCTCGGGGATCGGCAGCTCCTCGACCGACGGCGTGCCGACGGCGGTGTACTGCAGTGCCTTCATGTTCGGATCTCCTTCGTTCACTCGGCCCGGACCAGCACCTTGACCTGGTCGCCGGTCGGCGAGAGCAGCGTCTCGAAGCCCTGCTCGACGATGTCGGCCATGTCGATCCGGGCGCTCACCACCTTCTCCACGTCCATGCGCCCGCGGCCGATCAGGTCGATGATGCGCGGCCAGTCGGTGACCGGGTAGCACCAGGTGCCCCGCAGGGTGATGTCGCGTTCGGACAGCACCATCGGGTCGATGGCCGCCGGCCGCGTGTGCAGGCCGGTCTGGGAGACGTTCCCCGATGCGCGCACGGCCGCGAGCGCCGTCTGCAGCGCGATCTCGTTGCCCGAGCACTCGATCACCGCGTCCACGCCGATGCCGCCCGTGCGGTCCTTGAGCTCGGCCGCGACATCCGTCGACCGGGGATCGAACAGCTCGCCCACGTCGAGCGATCGTGCGAGCTCCTGGCGCTTCGGGTTGACCTCGGAGAGGTACACGGTCGCCCCGAGCGACGCGGCGTACAGCGACGCGAGCGCGCCGATGGGGCCGAGACCGGTGACCAGGACGGTGTCACCGGGGCGCACGTTCGCACGGTCGACGCCGTACGCGGCCACCGCGGTCGGTTCCACGAGCGCGCCCTGGATGTCGCTCATCGAGTCGGGCAGCTTCGCGACCTTCGACTCCGGCACCACGCACTGCTCGGCGATCCCGCCCCAGGCGTCGCTGAGGCCGACGCACGCCATCGACGTGCACAGGTGGTTGAGTCCGCGACGGCAGAAGTAGCACGCACCGCAGAACAGCAGCGGCATGACCGAGACCCGATCGCCCACGCGCACCGAGGTCACCTCGGCGCCCACCTCGAGCACCTCGCCGGAGAACTCGTGCCCGAGGATCTGCGGCGCCGTCGAGCCGTTCAGCGGATGCGGCGACGTGGGGATGACGATCGGCCCGACCGCGTACTCGTGCAGGTCGGTGCCGCAGATGCCGCACCAGAACGGCTTCAGCCGCACCTCGTGCGGACCGACGGCGTCCGGTTCGGCGACGTCCTCGACGCGGATGTCCTTGGCGTCGTGGAAGACGGCTGCTCTCATGGCGCTCGGCCACCTTTCTCTGTTCGGGTTCGCACGCCGGGCACCGACCCGGCGGCGCTGGTCAGGAGGATCGGGTCGGGTCGAACAGGACCTTGCCGCGGATCTCTCCGCGGGCGAGCCGCTCGATCTGGTGCGGCGCCTCGGGCAACGGGAACACGGCCTCGACGAGTTCGTCGCCGAGGTCGGTGGAGGCGAGGATCTCGAGCGCGGGCGCGAGATCCTCGTCGCAGACGTGCGCGACCGTCGTGACGATGGTCACCTCGTTCATGACCAGGCGGTGCACGTCGAGATCCTGGTGCGCCGACGGCAGGCCGACGCCGAGGATCGTGCCGCCCTGGCGGACCAGGTCGAGCGCCATCGACAGTTGACCCGGAGCGCCGGTCGCCTCGATGACGACATCCGCCCCGCCCGGCCCGACCACCGATCGCAGTGTCGCGACGAGGTCGTCGTCGACCGGCACGGTCCGGGTGGCACCGAGCCGCTGCGCGCGTTCGAGCCGCTCGCCGGCGAAGTCGACGACCGTGATGTCCGCGTCGACGAGCGAGACGAGCCCCGCGAGGATGAAGGTTCCGATCGCGCCGGCACCGAACAGGATCACGCGGTCGCCGTCACGGGCGCCGGCGCGGCGGGCGGCGTGCAGGCCGACGGCGAGCGGCTGCGCGACCCCGGCGTCGTCGAGCGAGCAGCCCTCCGGGATCGGCACGAGGGTCGACGTCTCGACCGCCACGTACTCCGCGAGTCCCCCGTCGGCGTTGAGGCCGTGGGTGACATAGCGGGCGCAGAGGTTGGTCCGTCCCTCCCGGCAACGGTCGCACTCGCCGCACGAGACACCGGCGCCGGATGCCACGTGGGTGCCCACGCCGAGCCCGTCCACGGGCCCGCCGGGCAGGTCGACGATCTCGCCGACGAACTCGTGCCCGATGACCAGCGGACCGGTGTGGCCGCTGTTGGGATGCACGCGGTCGATCGGGAAGATGATCGGGCCGGACTTCCACTCGGTGGCATCCGTCCCGCAGATGCCGCTGCGGAGCACCCTGACGAGCGCCTGGCCCTCGGTGGCGATCGGGATCGGCCGCCGCTCGACGCGGACGTCGCCGCGGCCGTGGTACACGACGGCGTCCATGGTGCCGATCGGCGTGGTCATCTCGCCGCTCCTCACGCCCCGGGCCGTCCCCACTCGGTGTTGAGGTGCGACTGCGAGTCACGCGTCAGGTCGAGCGGGCCGCCGACCGCGTAGTACCGCTGGCCGGCGACCAGCAGCTCCTCGGCGGGGAACTTCGTGATGACCTCGCAGCCGTCCGCGGTGACGACGACCTCCTCCTCGATGCGCGCGGCCCCCCAGCCGTCGGCCGACGGCCAGTACGTCTCGAGCGCGAACACCATGCCCTCCTCGATCACCTCCGGGTGGTCGAACGAGACCAGACGCGAGAAGATCGGCTTCTCCCAGATCGAGAGGCCGACGCCGTGCCCGTACTGCAGCGCGAAGGCGGCCTCCTCGTCCGGGAACCCGAACTCCTCGGCCTTCGGCCACACCGACACGATGTCGGCGGTCGTCGCCCCCGGCCGCACGAGCGCGATGGCCCGGTCCATGTACTCCCGCGCGCGTGTGTACGCGTCCTTCTGGGCGGAGCTCGCGGAGCCGACCGCGAACGTGCGGTAGTAGCAGGTGCGGTAGCCGTTGAAGCTGTGCAGGATGTCGAAGAACGCCGGGTCGCCGGGCCGGATGAGGCGGTCGGAGAACACGTGCGGGTGCGGCGAGCAGCGCTCGCCCGAGATGGCGTTGACGCCCTCGACGTACTCGGACCCGAGGTCGTACAGGGTCTTCGCCACCAGGCCGACCGCCTCGTTCTCGCGGACGCCCGGCCGGAGGAAGCGGTACAGGTCCTCGTAGGCGGCATCCACCATGGAGGCGGCCTGCGTGAGCAGCCGGATCTCGTCGCCGGTCTTGATCCGGCGGGCCTCCATGAACACCTGCTGGCCGTCGACGACCTCGATGCCCTCCTTCTGCAGGGCGAAGAGGATCGGCAGCTCGATGACGTCCACCCCGAGCGGCTGGTCGGCCAGGCCGAACTTCTCGAGCTCGCGCTTGATCTTCCTTGCGACGCCCTCGGCGATCTCGGCGTCCGGCGGGAACGCCCCGCGGAGCGTGGAGATCCCCGCGCGAGCGCCGCTCTCGAGACGGGGGCGCTTGGCGCCCTCGTGCGGCGCGTTCGGGTCCGCGTCCATCTCGGCGGTCGTCACGTCGAGCCACGGGTTGTACAGCTTGTGGTGCTTCGCGGCCGATCCGAAGTCCCACGAGATGGGGTCGGTGTTGCGCGTCAGGAGGCTGAACCGGATCAGCTTGTCCATCGCCCAGGTGCCGATGTGGGTGGCCGTCATGTACCGGATGTTCGAGAAGTCGAAGGCGAGCAGCGCGCCGAGGTCGGACCGCTCGAGTTCGGCCTTCAGACGTGCCAGCCGGTCGTCGCGCAACCGGTCCATGTCGACCCGCGCCTCCCAGTCGACCGCGTTGGTTCCCGTGGTGCCCGTGCTCTTCATGTTGATCGCTCTCTCGGTGTAGGGCCGGTCCTCGTCAGACGAGGATCATGCCGCCTTCGATGGGGATGATCTGGCCCGTGATGTAGTCGGAATCGGCCGCCGCGAGGAACACGCCGGTCGGCACGATGTCGACCGGGTCGGCGGGGCGGCCGAGCAGGATGCTGCTCGACATCGAGTCGAAGCCGTTCTGGCCCTCGCCGATCTCCTCGAGTTCCTTGTCGAGCTTGGTCCAGAGCGGCGTCGCCACGACGCCCGGAGCGAATCCGTTCACGGTGATGCCGTGCTCGGCGAGCGCGCGTGCGCCCGCCTGCGTCAGCGAGATGACGGCGGCCTTCGCGGCGCTGTACGGGGCGAAGCTCGAGAAGCCCTGTCGCCCCGCGATCGAGGCGGTGTTCACGACCTTCCCCCCGCCGCCCTGGGCGATGAACTGCCTGGCGGCCTCCTGCGTGCCGATGAGGACGCCGAGCGCGTTCACGCGCATGACGAGTTCGAAGTTCGCCTCGGTCACGTCGAGGAACTTCATGGGCGAGTTCATTCCGGCGTTGTTGAAGTAGGCGTCGAGCCGACCGAAGCGCTCGACGGCGCGCTCGATGCCGGCGCGGACCGCCGACCGGTCGGCGACGTCGACGCGCACGGCGAGCGCGCTCCCGCCCGAGTCCTCGATGCGGCCGGCGAGCTGCTCGGCAGCCGCGAGGTCGAGGTCGGCGATGACGACGTTCGCCCCTTCGTCGGCGAACCCACCGGCGAGCGCCGCACCGATACCCGATGCCCCGCCGGTGACGACGATCGTGCGACCCTCCAGTCGACCCGTCATGTGGATGCTCCTTCGCTTCCGAGTCCCGGTCCGCCGGGAGCGGCCTCCGTGCCGCCTGTTCACTATAACTGAACTTACTGCCGACCGATCGGTGAATCAAGTGAACGGCTCGTCCACATTCGGACGCTCGCCTCGACCACCCATCGCGCCGGGCTGGCGCCGCTCGGGCGCGAAATTCCGGAGGATGCAGGCTGGCTGATGGCCCCCTCGGCCCTTGCCAAGGGCGGCATCCGTGGTGTTGAGTCTGAATGGAAACCGTTCAGTGCTACCGAGCGCTGGCTGCGAACGGAGCGACACGAAGGAGTGGAGATGACGTTCACCATCGACGGCGTGCATCACGTCGGAATCACGGTCCGCGACATGCGGCGATCGTTCGACTGGTACTCGCGGATGTTCGGGTTCGAGCCGGGACCCGTCAACCACGGTGCCGGGCCGGAGCTCGAGCGGGGCGTCCAGGTCGAGGGCGCCGAGCTGTCGTTCGCGATGATCCGCGTGGGCAACGTCAACATCGAGTTCCTCGAGTACCACCAGCCCGAGGGGAAGGACTGGGACCGGGCGAACGGCGACGTGGGTTCGGCCCATATCTGCTTCGTGGTCGACGACATGCAGCGCGCCTACGACGAGCTCATCGAGCGCGGCGCCGTCTTCAACGGGCCGCCGACCACGATCACCGACGGCGACCTGGCCGGGTCGCAGTGGGCGTACCTCCGCGACCCCGACGGGATCCAGCTCGAGATCTGGCAGTACCCCAAGGAGTGACGAGGCCCGGCTCCCGGGCGCGGGGGAACCGGCGCGCCCGGGAGCCGGCCGGTCAGTCGTCTTCCTTGTACTGGTACGGGTTGGCGATCGGCTCGTCCTCGGGGATCTGCGGGTGCATCCACTCGTCCCACGCCTGCTCGCCGAGGCTGCTGCGCACGTACTCGACGGATGCCGCGACCTTGTCGCGTACGGGCGCGAGCGGCAGGTCGATCCGCCTGCCGTCGTACTTCACCACCCTGCCGTTGACGACGACGGTGTGCACGTCGGCGGTGCCCGCCTGGAACACGACGTGGGCGTACGGGTTCAGGATCGGCGTCATCGCGGGCGACTCGTCGTTCTTGATGAGGACGACGTCGGCCTTCTTGCCCACGGTGAGCGATCCCAGCTTGTCGGTCATGCCGAGCGTGGTCGCCCCGCCCATCGTGGCCTGCCAGACCACGTCCTCGGCGCGGAGCCGGTTGACGTTGACCGTCTCGCCCTTCGACTGCATCTCGAGGTGGTCGCGCGAGCGGAACGCGCTGAGGGTCGCGCGCATCGCCGAGAAGAAGTCCGCGCTCCACCACACGCTCGTGTCCATCGAGAGCGACGTCGGGATCCCGTACTTGCGGACCGCCCACGTCGACGGGTAGCCCTGGCCCGCGCTCTGCTCGCTCTCGGTGGCCACCGAGACGGTGCCGCCGGTGGCCGCGATCTTCTGGTAGCTCTCGGGGCCGAGCGATGCCGCGTGCACGTAGGTGACCTTGTCGGTCATCCACCCGCCGTCGTACATGTGGGAGATGCTCTGGTCGGTCGTGGCGCCCCACACGCCCGCGTGCGTCGTGACCCGGAGGTCGAGGTCGCGGGCCGCCTGGAAGGCGGCCTGCTCGGGGAAGTCCTCGCTGGCCGGGACGTCGAACGCCAGTTGCAGGCCCAGCATGTCGTCGGGCGCGTTGAAGTTGTCGGTGACGAACTTCCGGAACTCGGGACTGTTCGCCCATTCCCATGGCGCCCCGAGGTAGTTGCCGTAGGCGAGCACGAACCGGCCGGGGATCTCGCGGAACGCCTGCAGTGCCGCCTCGCCGTATTCGGGCGTGCGGAGCGCGTGCGACCAGTCGAGGGTCGTCGTCACGCCCTGGTCGATCGACTCGAGCGCGCTCAGGAGGTTCCCCGCGTAGATGTCCTCGGGCCGGAACACCTCGCCCCACGTCAGGTAGTAGAAGACGAAGTACTGGCTGAGGCCCCAGTCGCCGCCGTACCCGCGGAGCGCGGTCTGCCACATGTGACGGTGCGTGTCGATCATGCCCGGCATGACGATGCCGCCCGTCGCGTCGATCTCGAGGGTGCCCTCGGGCACCTCGAGCCGGGGTCCGACGCCGGCGATGGTCTCACCGTCGATGAGCACGTCGGCGTTCTCGAGCACGCCCTGGGAGTCGACGGTGATCACCGTCGCGTTGCGGAAGACGACGGGACGACCGGAGGCGAACTCCTCCGGGCGTGGCCGTGCTGCGGCGTCGGTCATTGGTTCCTCCTCGTTGAGTGTTCCGGCCTGGCCCGGCCGGTCAGGTGATGCGCCAGCCGCGGTCGACGCACAGGTTGATGCCCGAGACCCCGCGGTTCTCGAGCAGGAACATCGTGGCGCCCACGATGTCGGCCATGGTGGCGAGGGCGCCGCCCGGCGTGCGCGACTCGTACCCGGCGAGCACGCCCTCGGGTTTGCCCGCCCAGAAGGGGCTGTCGCCCACGATCCCCGGGTGCAGTCCGTTCACCCGCATGGGCGCGAGCTCGAGCGCGAGGCTGTGCACCAGGCCCTCGACGCCGCCGTTGATCGTCGACACGGTGGTCGAGCCCGGGTACGGCGCGTCCTTGGCCCGCCCGCCGAACAGGACGATGCCCGTGTCGTTCGATTCCTCGAGGCGTCCGAGCAGCGTGTGCACCGTCTCGGTGTAGCCGACGAGCTTGAGGGTGACGAGCCGCTTGGCGCGGGCGATGTCGTAGTCGCGGACGGTGTTGGCGTCCCGCTCGATCGCGGCGAGCACCAGGCCGTGCACGGCACCGATGCCGGCCAGGCTCGCCGCGATGGTCTCGGGCTCGGAGATGTCGACGGCGACGCCGGTGGCTCCTTCACCGACGGATGCGGCGACCTCGCGGGTGCGCTCGGGGTCCCGCCCGGTCAGGACCACCCGGTCACCCCGACGCACCACCTCCTTCGCGACCTCGAGGCCGATGCCGGACGTGCCCCCGACGACCACCACGGTGCGTTCGCTCACGACTCCTCCTCCAGTCGCTCGGCGAGGTAGTCCCAGTCGCGCACGAACCGGTAGGCATGCCGTGCCGGCATCTGGGGCGACTGCGTCTCGAGCCAGCGCACCGGCGCACCGGTGGCCTCGAACGAGTGGATGCACCCCACGCCGGCCCAGGCGATGTCGCCCGGGCGGAGCCGGACGGTCTCGCCGTCGAAGCTCGCGTCCACCTCGCCCTCGAGGATCAGGTAGGCCTCTTCCAGCGGATGGTCGTGCGGCCCCGCTCGCCCGTCCGGCTCGTACTGCACCATGAACATGGTCGACAGGGTGGAGCCGAGGTCGGAGTCGACCATCATCTTGAGCGAGATGCCGCTGTAGACGAGCAGCGCCGTGCGCATGCTCGCCGACTGGGCGAGGAGCTCCTGAGACTGCCTGCCCGGGTCCATCTGCTCGGTCGTGATCGCGCCGAACGAACGCGTCCGCGGGTCGCGCGGGTCGACCGGGATCGGCTCCCGGGCCGGAAGTGCGGGGACGCGGTAGGTGTCGGAACCGTAGCGCTTCCGGGGCGGCGGCGCGAAGATGTCGGCCCAGACGGCCTCCGCATCGCCGGAGGCGTGCCACTCGTGCGGCACGCCGACGGGGATGACGCCGTAGTCGCCCGCGACCAGCCGGACGGTGGCCTCCGGCGTCGCGAGGATCACCTCGCCCTCGAGCACGTGGAACGACTCCTCGAAGGAGTGGACGTGCGCGGGCACCGACCCGCCCGGGGCGAGACGGGAGATGCCGAAGTCGGTGTGCGCCGACCCGTCGTCGTACCCGACCGCGCACCAGCGGGTGAGGCCCTCCGACCCGGGCGCGAGTCCCTCGGGGACCTCGTACTCTGCGGAGTCGGATCGACGGACGAGATGGCGAACGGTCATGTGTGCCTCCGGCTGCTGAACATCTACGTTCAGTTACGGTGAACATTCCATCCGGATGCATAGAGCTTGTCAAGGGCCCTTGGGCACTTCACAGCCGCGTGCCGCACCGATCTCCACGGACGGCACCGATCCGCCGGTTCACTCGTGGCGGATGGCGACCAGCCTCACTGCACGATCGGCAGCCCCGTGGCATCCGCCGCCTGCTGCATGGACCCGGCGTCGGTGACGTCGAGCCCGGCCTCCTCCATCAGCTGCGTCGCCTGGGCCGACCGGTTGCCGGACTTGCAGTACACGACGTACTCATCGTCGGCGTCGAGCGCGGGGATCTCGGCGGCGAGCTCGCCGGAGGTGAGGTCGAGGTTCACTGCACCGTCGAGGTGGCCGGCGGCGTACTCCCCGGCGGTGCGCACGTCGATGACGACGGTGTCGGAGGTGAGCTCGATCGGGTCGGCGGAGGCGCACCCGGTCAGGGCCAGCGCCGTGGCGCCGACGAGGGCGACGAGGGTGGAGCGGAGTCGTGACATGCGGACGATAATACCCCAGGGGTATCGTCTGCTAGAATCGAGGCATGGCTTCCGTGAACATCACCCACGACACCATCGAGTCCACGATCAAGGACAACGACATCGTGCTCCTCGACTTCTGGGCCGAATGGTGCGGCCCCTGCCGCATGTTCGGCCCCATCTTCGAGCGCGCCTCGGAGCAGCACACCGACGTCGTCTTCGGCAAGGTCGACACCGAGGCCGAGCAGGCCCTCGCCGCCGGATTCCGCATCACCTCCATCCCGACGCTCGTCGTCTTCCGCGAGGGCATCATCGTCTTCGCGCAGCCCGGCGCCCTGAACGGTGCGCAGCTCGAGCAGGTGATCGAGGCGACCAAGTCCCTCGACATGGAGGACGTGCGCCGGCAGATCGCCGAGCAGCAGGCCGCCCAGGCCCAGCAGGCGTGAGCCTGCCGGGTCGTTCGGCGGGCGCGCGTTCCTGCGCCGTGGGCCGCGGCGAACGCGGCATCCGCGCCGTCATCGCCGTGTTCCTCGCGGCCTTCGCGCTGAACAACCTCGACAACCCCTGGTGCGCGATCCCGGCGGGCGTGTGCTCGGGCTTCCTCATGATCGGCGCCGTCACCGGATGGTGCCCCACCGACCTCTTCGCCCGTGCACCCGCGGCGACCGAACCGAACCTGCTCGGCTACCCCGAGGCGCGTCAGCCGCAGCTCCTCCCCTGATCCGCGCGTACGCTGGGCGCATGACGGATGCCGCCACGATCGGACCGGTGACGGCGCCGAACGTGCACGTCATGTCGTTCAACATCCGACGACGCATCCCGTCCGCCCGCCGCGGCGGCCCCGACCGCTGGTCCGCGCGCCGACCGCTCGTGAAGCGCCTGCTCGCGGCGGAGCAACCGACCATCGTGGGCGTGCAGGAGGCCCTCGCCGACCAGGTGCACGTCATCGCCGAGGGCCTCGGCCCCGCGTACCGATGGGTGGGAATGGGCCGCGACCCCTCCGGGCGCGGCGAGCGCTGCCCGATCTTCTACGACGCCGACCGCCTCGACCTCACCGCGTGGCGTCAGCGCGCGCTCTCCGCGACGCCCGATCTGCTCGGGTCGCGCACGCGATCGTGGGGCAACGTGACGCGACGCATCCTGGTCTCCGCCGCGTTCGCCGACCGGGCGACGGGCGCGCGCATCGTCGCGTTCAACACGCACCTCGACCACCTCTCGTGGCGGTCGAGGCTGCACTCGGCGCGCCTCATCCTCGAACTCGCCGCGGCCTCGCACGCCGCCGACCCGGACGCGGCGATCGTCGTGACGGGCGACTTCAACGCCAACGAGCGCTCCGCGGTGTACCGCGCGCTCACCGCCGACGGGATGCTCCGCGACACGTGGGAGGCGGCCGCCGAGCAGCTCACCCCGCAGTGGGGCACCTATCACGGCTATCGTCGACTGCGCCGGGGCGGCCCGCGCATCGACTACGTCTTCGCCGGGCCCAGCGTCGAGGTCGAGAGCGTGGCCATCAACGCCGCGCGCTTCGACGGGCGCGCGGCATCCGACCACGAACCGGTGCAGACGGTCATCCGACCGCCGGCACCCGACCACCAGCACGAGGAGGCCTGATGCGGGAGCTCTGGGAGGGCATTCGCCGTCGCGCGCACGGACCCGGCGAGGTGACCGCCGACCTCATCCGACTCGTGGGGGCGATCTGCATCCCGATCGCCGCGATCGGGTGGGGGCCGCTCGGCGGCGTCAGCCTGGCGTTCGCGACGGGCGGCATGGTCATCCCGCGGGCGCTCCGCGTACGACCCGCCCTCGACATCGCGTTCGGCATCGTCACCCTCATCGCGGTGTGGAGCAGCGTCACCGACCTCTACGTGACGGTGAAGTGGTGGGACCTCCCGGTGCACGCCGTGCTCAACGGGCTCGTCGCCGCGATCGGCTACCTCACGCTCGTGCACTTCCGCATCGTGGCGGATGCCGCGACGCTGCCGCGTCCGAGGCTCTCGACGGCGGTCGTCACCACCGCGCTCGGCTTCACGTTCGGCGTGTTCTGGGAGATGTTCGAGTGGTTCGGCAAGAACTTCATCGACGACGCGATCTACGTCGGGTACACCGACTCGATCGGCGACCTGCTGTGGGGCGGCATCGGCTCGCTCGTCGCGGGGCTCGCGATGCCGTGGCTCGCGGCCCGTCCGGGCGAGCGCGCGACGGATGCCGCGGCGGAGCCCGGCGCCGGGGCCGGCTCCCGCTCCGGGCGCGACCTCAATCGCGGCTGACCGTCACCGGCGGCCGCGCCGCCCAGTCGCGCACGAGCTCCTCGCGCACGTCCACGCCCGTGCCCGCGGCATCCGGGACCCGCAGCCGGCCGCGGTGCTCGCCGTCGCCGAGCACGAACGGCTCGGTGAGGTCCTCGGCGAAGTACCGGCCCGATGCCGATGTGTCGCCGGGGAGCACGAACCCGGGCAGCGCGGCGAGCGCGACGTTCGCCGCTCGTCCGACGCCGGTCTCGAGCATGCCGCCGCACCACACCGGCACCTCGCGCGCCAGGCACGCGTCGTGCACGCGGAGCGCCTCGAGGTAGCCGCCCATGCGGCCGGGCTTGATGTTCACGATGCTCGTCGCGCCGCGCTCGATCGCGTCGACGGCGGTGGTCGCGTCGAGGATCGACTCGTCGAGGCAGACGGGCGTCGCGCTCGCCTGGGCGAGGCGCACGTGCGTGGCGAGGTCCTCCTCGGCGAACGGCTGCTCGACGAGCAGCAGCTCGAACGGGTCGAGGCTCGCGAGCAGCGGGATGTCGTCGGCGGTGTACGCCGTGTTCGCGTCGACCTGCAGCATCGCGTCCCGGCCGATGAGTTCGCGCACCGCCGCGACCGGCACGAGGTCCCAGCCCGGCTTGATCTTCAGCTTGATGCGCCGGTAGCCCTCCTCGAGGTAGCCGGTCACCTCGTCGAGCAGTTCCTCGATCGTCGGGGCGATGCCCACCGAGACGCCGCAGTCGACCCACTCGCGCACGGCGCCGAAGCACTCCCCCATCGATCGCCCCTGCGCGCGCAGCTCGGCGTCGAGCACGGCCGCCTCGAGCGCGCCCTTGGCCATGCGGTGGCCTGCGACGAACGCGAGGGCGGGGGCGACGGATGCCGCGAGCGGCACGCTCGCGATCGCCGCCGCCGCGCGCCCCGCCGTGGCATCCGCTGCCGGGTCGTCGACGTGCTGCTCGCGGTCGTCGACCCAGATGCCCGCCGAGTGCGCCGGATCCTCGATGAGCACGCCGGACACGCGCCCGTCGTCGACGACGCGGGGTCGCGGCGCGCGAAGCAGCGCCGGCGCCAGGTACCGCTCGATGACGGATGCCGCCCCGTCGACGTACTCGGCCGAGTAGAACGGGTCGCGGCCGGCCACGCACTCGCCCCAGCCGTCGCCGCGGTCGGTTCGCACGCGCACGAGGAGCACCTCGCGGGCCGTCTCGCGGCCGAACGAGGTCTCGAACGGGCGCACGAGCGGCACCTCGAGCCGGTGCAGCTCGATCGCCTCGATGGTGGGCGTGGACTCGTTCATCGTGGCTCCCCGGGCGTCGTCGGCACTCCCAGTCTGGCGCAGGCCGGCACGGACCACGGGGTGGAACCAGGTTCTCGCCGTCGAACCGGGATGGGATGCGGTTCCGGGGCCGGGACCTGGTTCCGGTCGGAGGCGGTCACGCGGCCCGGTCGGGATCGTCGACGGTGAAGACGTAGTCGCCGGCGCCGTCGAGCTCGGGACGCAGGCGTCCGTCGGCGAGCGCGGCGAACGCCTCGCGCGACGCGTCGCGCAGCGCCGCGGCCGCCCGCGGGTCGGCCGCGCGCACCGCCTCGAAGTCGGCGACGAGCGGCAGGCCGCCCTCGCGGCGCCAGTCCGGCTGCGGCATCCGCTCGAGCGCGCGCTCGACCCTCGGCGACGTCAGCCGCCAGCGCACCTCGAACCGGTCGCTGCGGTCGCCGCCGGAGATCGCGTCGCGCAGTTCGCCGTAGAAGTCGGGGTGGTACGCGATCACCTCGGCGCCGAGCCGCACCAGGTTCATGCGCGCGTTGCGGCGGATGAGCGGGTCGTAGGTCCATCGCACCTCGTCGATGCCGTGCTCGAGGCAGAGGGCGCGTTGACGCAGCTTCAGCGCGACGCCGACCCCGCGCCCCCGCGCCCGCGGGTCGACGGCGTTCATGTGCGAGTGCACGTGGAGGCCGTCCGCCCAGCCGAGGAACCCGAGGGCCGCCCCGATCGGCGGGTCGCCGGGTGCCGCGAGCTCGGCCGCGGCATCCGCTCGCCCGGGTTCGGGCACCGCCACGAGGACCGTGTTGCCGGCGTGCGCGATCGCCGTGAGCGATGCGAGGTCGACCGTGCGACCCTCGCCCCAGGTCGCGTCGAACCGGGCGAGGGCGCCGGCCAGCTCGTCGGGCTGCGCCTCGCGGGTGCGGATGCCGCCGCGCCGGTCGGCCTCGTCGGCGAGCGCGTGCGCACGGGCGAGGGTCGCGGCATCCGTCATGGCATCGGACCCTATCGCGCGGTCGCAGACGCCGCCCGCCCCGGTGGAGTCCCACGGCGCGGCGTCGCCGGCGGCTCAGCGGGCGAGCCGGTCCTCCATGCCCCACGGCTGGCCGTACCCGCCGTCGGCCTCCGCGCGCGCCATGAGCTCGAGGAACGGCTGCGCGTCGAACGCCTCGGGGCCGAGCACGCCGACGCCCTGCCAGGCACCGGTCGCGAGCAGCTCGAGCGCGATCACGGGGTTCAGCGCGGTCTGCCAGACGACGCACTGCGCCTCGTACTCGCGCATCGTCCACTCGTTGTCGCTCACGTGGTACAGGTACACCTCGCGGGGCGCGCCATCCGTACCCGTGCCGGTGACCCACAGCCCGGCGCACGTCTTGCCGGTCATGCGCGGGCCGATCGACGCCGGATCGGGCAGTGCGGCGGCGACCACGTCACGCGGCGCGACCTCGACCGGGCCGTTCGCGCTCCGCACGCGGATCGGCGTCGTCGAGTCGAGCCCCAGCAGGTGCAGCGTCTTCAGCACGCCGATGAACTCGTCGCCGAGGCCGTACTTGAACGTCACGCGCTTGGCGTCGACCCAGCGCGGCATGAGGAGCACCTCCTCGTGCTCGACGTTCACGCACTCGACCGGGCCGATGCCCTCGGGGAACTCGAACACCTCGGGCTCGCTGAACGGCGGGGTCGTGTACCAGCCGCGGTCCTTCTCCCACACGACCGGCGGGTTCAGGCACTCCTCGATCGTCGTCCAGATCGAGAACGAGGGGGCGAAGATCTCGTTACCGGCGTCGTCGCGAACGACGAGGTTGGCGCCGTCGCGCGTGCCGAGCTCGTCGATCTCACTGAAGAGGTGGTCGGCGGCGTACCGGGCGAACACGTCGGAGAGCCCGGGCTCGACGCCCATGCCGACGAGCGCGAGCCGGCCGGCCGTCTCCCAGTCGTCGGCCTGCGCGAACTGGTCGTCGCCGAGCTTCACGCCGGTCTCGGCGTACGGGTCGGTGGGGTGCGGCTCCGACAGGCTCATGGCCATGTCGAGGTAGTCGGCACCCGCGGCGAGCGCGCCGCGGAAGATCGACGGCACGAACTTCGGCTCGACGGCGTTCATCACGTGGGTCGCGCGGTGCTCGCGGGCGACGGATGCCACGACCTCCGGGTCGCTCGCGTCGACCTGCGCCGTGGCGAACCGGGCCGCCACGGCGTCGCCGTGCTTCGCGGCGATCCAGTCGACGGTGCGGCGGGCACGGAACTCGTCGTAGTCGCTCACGACGATCAGCTCGAAGAAGTCGCGGCGGGCGGCGATCTTGGCGATGGCGTCGCCCACGCCCCCCGCGCCGATGAGGAGGATTCGCATGGTCGGTACGGTAGCCGGATCCGCCACAATTGTCCAGATGGACAACGGGCCGTGGAGCGGCGAGCGGGCCCACCGCCCGGCGTAGACTCGCGGCAAGGGGGTGCGGATGCAGCACATCGTCGTGACCGTCAACGGAGTCGAGCTCGCGGACGGGGAGGTGGCCGCCCACACGACGACGCTCGACTGGCTCCGCGCGAGGGGACTCACCGGCGCCAAGGAGGGCTGCGCCGAGGGCGAGTGCGGGGCCTGCTCGGTCCTCGTCGCCGCCCCCGACGACGACGGCGGCACCGCGTGGACGGCGGTGAACGCGTGCCTGCTTCCCGTCGCGGCGCTCGACGGGCAGGAGGTCGTGACGGCCGAGGGCCTCGGTACGCCCGACGCGCCGCATCCGGTCCAGGCGGCGCTCGCGGCCGACGGCGCCTCCCAGTGCGGGTACTGCACCCCCGGCTTCGCGTGCAGCATGGCCGCGCAGTTCTACCGCCCGGGGCGCGCCGACCACGCCCACCACGCCCCGAACGGCTTCGACCTGCACGCCCTCTCCGGGAACCTGTGCCGCTGCACCGGATACCGCCCGATCCGCGACGCGGCCTTCGCACTCGGGCAGCCGGACGCCGACGATCCGATCGCCGCTCGCCGCGCGAGCCCGCCGCCCGCTCCGCGCCCCACTCGCGTCGAACACGACGGCGAGCGGTTCGTCCGCCCGGCCGATCTCACCGAGACGCTCGGACTTCTGCGCGACGAGCCCGATGCGACCGTCGTCGCCGGCTCCACCGACTGGGGCGTCGAGGTCAACCTGCGCGGCCGGCGCACGCCGCTCACCGTCGCGATCGAGCACCTGCCGGAGCTGCGCGAGGTGCACGTCGACGAGTCCGCGATCGAGATCGGCGCCGCGCTGAGCCTCGCCGAGGTCCAGCGCCGGCTGGGCGGACGGGTGCCGCTGCTCGAGGCGCTGTTCCCGCAGTTCGCGTCCCCGCTCATCCGCAATCGGGCGACGCTCGGCGGCAACCTCGGCACCGCCTCCCCCATCGGCGACGCGGCGCCCGCGCTGCTCGCGCTCGAGGCGCGGCTGCGGCTCGCGTCGGCCGACGGCGAGCGCGAGGTCGACCTCGCCGAGTACTTCACGGGCTACCGGCAGACGGTGCGCCGGCCCGACGAGCTCATCCGTTCCGTCCGCATCCCGCTGCCGCTCGCGGACCTCGCCGCGTTCCACAAGGTGGCCAAGCGCCGCTACGACGACATCTCGAGCGTCGCGGTCGGCTTCGCGATCGACGTGGGCGATGACGGCACGGTGGTCGCCGCGCGCATCGGACTGGGCGGCGTCGCGGCGACGCCCATCCGCGCCCGGGCGACCGAGGCGGCCCTGACCGGACGGCCGTGGGACCTCGACACCGTCCGCGACGCGGCATCCGTCATGGGTGGCGAGGGCACGCCGATGTCCGACCACCGTGCGAGCGCCGAGTACCGCGCGCTCATGCTGAACCGGGCGCTGCTCAAGCTGTACCGCAGCACGGCACGTGAGGAGGTGCGGGCATGAGCGAGCTCGCCGCACGCCCCGCCGGCGCCGTCGTCGGTCAGCGGATGACGCACGAGAGCGCCGTGCAGCACGCGACCGGCGTCGCGACCTACACCGACGACCTCGCCGCCCGCCGCGCGGGGGTGCTCACCGCCTGGCCTGTGCAGTCCGAGCACGCGCACGCCCGGATCCGGCTCGACGTGGCGCCCGCACTCGAGGTGCCCGGCGTCGTGCACGTGCTGACGGCCGACGACGTACCGGGCGTGAACGACGCGGGGACCAAGCACGACGAGCCGCTCTTCCCCGACGAGGCCCGGTACCACGGGCACGCGCTCGCGTGGGTGCTCGGCGAGTCGGCCGAGGCCGCCCGGCGCGGCGCCGCCGCGGTCCGCGTCGAGTACGAGCCGCTGCCGTCGATCGTCACGATCGGCGAGGCGATCGAGGCCGGGTCGTTCCAGGGCTTCGCGCCGACCGTGCAGCGCGGCGACGCGGCATCCGCCCTCGCGACCGCGCCGCACGTCTTCGAGGGCGAGAGCGTCGTCGGCGGGCAGGAGCACTTCTACCTCGAGACCCACGCGTCGCTCGCGCACGTCGACTCCGAGGGGCAGGTGTTCCTCGACTCGAGCTCGCAGCACCCGTCGGAGACGCAGGAGATCGTCGCGCACGTGCTCGGGGTGCCCTCGCACCGCGTCACCGTGCAGGTGCTGCGCCTCGGCGGCGGGTTCGGCGGCAAGGAGATGCAGCCGCACGGGCTCGCTGCGGTCGCCGCGCTGGGCGCCGTGCGCACCGGCCGACCCGTCCGGTTGCGGCTCACACGCACGCAGGACCTCACGATGACCGGGAAGCGCCACCCGTATCACGCGACCTGGCGCGCGGGCTTCGACGACGACGGTCGCCTCCTCGCGCTCGAGGCGACCCTCACGGCCGACGGCGGCTGGTGCCTCGACCTCTCCGAGCCCGTGCTCGGCCGGGCGCTCTGCCACGTCGACAACGCCTACTGGATCCCGGATGTCGCGGTGCACGGCCGCATCGCGAAGACGAACAAGACCTCGCAGACCGCGTTCCGCGGGTTCGGCGGACCACAGGGCATGTTCGTGATCGAGGACATCCTCGGCCGGGTCGCGCCGCAGCTGGGCCTCGACGCCGCGACGATCCGCGAGCGCAACCTGTACCGGCCCGGCCAGACGACGCCGTACGGCCAGGAGGTGCGCCACGCGGAGCGGCTGCACGAGATCTGGCAGCGGCTCCGCACCGAGAGCGCCTTCGACGAGCGCCGCGCCGAGATCGCCCGGTTCAACGCCGGCAGCGCCGACGTGAAGCGCGGCCTCGCGATGACCCCGGTCAAGTTCGGCATCTCGTTCACGTTCACCGCCTACAACCAGGCCGGCGCGCTCGTGCACGTCTACAAGGACGGCTCGGTGCTCGTGAACCACGGCGGCACCGAGCTCGGGCAGGGCCTCCACACGAAGATGCTGCAGGTGGCCGCGACCGCGCTCGGGGTGCCGTTCGCGGCCGTCCGGCTCGCGCCGACGCGGACCGACAAGGTGCCGAACACCTCGGCGACGGCCGCCTCGTCCGGCGCCGACCTCAACGGCGGTGCGGTCAAGCACGCGTGCGACCAGATCCGCGACCGCCTCGCGGAGGTCGCGGCGGCGCACCTCGGCGGCGACGCCGGCGACATCCGCTTCGCCGACGGGGTCGTCGTGTCCTCCGCCACCGAGCGGGCGATGGCGTTCGCCGAGCTCGTCGAGACGGCGTACCACGAGCGCGTGCAGCTCTTCGCGGCGGGCTTCTACCGCACCGAGGGCCTCGGCTGGGACCCGGCGACCATGCAGGGCACGCCGTTCAAGTACTTCGCGTACGGCGCCGCCGCGGCCGAGGTCGAGGTCGACGGGTTCACGGGCGCCACGCGCCTGCGCCGCGTCGACATCGTGCACGACGTGGGCGACTCGCTCTCGCCGCTCGTCGACCTCGGCCAGGTCGAGGGCGCCTTCATGCAGGGGGCCGGATGGCTCATGCTCGAGGAGCTCCGCTGGGACGAGACCGACGGCCCCGGCCGTGGGCGCCTGCTCACGCAGTCGGCGAGCACGTACAAGCTGCCGAGCTTCTCGGAACTGCCGGACGAGCTCAACGTGCACTTCCTCGAGCGGGCGCGTGAGGACGGCGCGGTGTACGGGTCGAAGGCCGTCGGCGAACCGCCGTTCATGCTCGCGTTCAGCGTCCGCGAGGCGATCCGCGACGCGGTGGCCGCGTTCGGCCCGACCGGCCGCAGCGTCGAACTCGCCTCGCCCGCGACGCCCGAGGCGACCTTCTGGGCGATCGAGGGGGCGCGCGCGGCGGGCGCCCCGGGCACCCCGGCCGACGAACCGACGTCCGAGACGACGGATGCCGCGGCATCCGTCACCGCGGGGACCTGACCGGAGCGACCATGGACTGGCTCGACGCACTGCAGCGGCTGCGGGAGACCCGCACGCCCGCGGTGCTCATCACGCTCGCGACCGTGCGCGGACACGCGCCCCGCAACGGCGGCGCGAAGATGGTGGTCGCCTCCAGCGACGCGTTCGGCAGCGTGGGCGGCGGCAACCTCGAGGAGACCGCCGTCCGGCGCGCCCGCGAGATGCTCGACGCCGGCGCGGTGGAGCCCGAGCTGCTGACGCTCACGCTGAGCGACCGGGCCGTCGTCGACTACGGCGTGCAGTGCTGCGGGGGCGAGGTGACCCTGCTGCTCGAACCGGTGCCGGTGGTGCCGGTCGTCGCGATCTTCGGCCTCGGCCACGTGGGGCTGGAGCTCGCGCGGGTGCTCGCGCGGCATCCGCTGCGACTCGACCTGGTCGACTCGCGCGCCGAGATGCTCTCGCCCGACCGGATCGGCGTGCCGGGTCGGACCGGACCCTTCGCCGACGCCGTCGCCGACCTGCGGCGGCACCACCTGCCGGTGCCCGAGTCGGCGCTCGCCGACCTGCCCGGCGGCGCGCACGTGCTCGTCATGACGCACGACCACGCGGAGGATCTCGCGATCTGCGACATGGCGCTGCGCACGCCCGGGCTCGGCTCGATCGGGCTCATCGGCTCGCGATCGAAGTGGGCGCGGTTCCGGACGCGACTGCGCGAGGCGGGACACGACGACGCCGCGCTCGAGCGCATCACGACGCCCATCGGCATCGACGGCATCCGCTCGAAGGAACCCGCGGCGATCGCGGTGAGCGTCGCCGCACGGGTGCTGCAGCTCGTCGAGGGGGCGGCGGTCAGGACGCGGGCGTCGACGCCGTCGCGCGAGGGCGCGCGGGCGGAGTGACGTGCGCCTCGGCGCGCAGCCGGTTGCGTTCGGCGATCCTCGCCGCCCGGTCGAGCCGTTCGCGCTCGAGGCGACGGGCGAACAGGGTCCAGACCAGCAGCGCCACGCCCGCGCCGATGAGCGCACCGCCGACCGTGTCGGTGAACCAGTGCACCCCGAGGTAGGTGCGGCTGATGGCCATGAGGATCGTGTAGAGCGCGCCGACGATCCACACCCAGAGCTTCGGCACGATGATGCCGATCGCGACGGCGATCGTCGCCGCGTTCGCCACATGCCCCGACGGGAATGAGCCGAAGTCGGATGCCACGAGCATGTCCTCCGGACGTGCCCGGCCGAAGAGGTTCTTCAGGAGCTGCACCACGCCCGCGCTCGCGACCGACGCGACGATGAAGAACAGCGCACCCCACGGCCGCCGGGCGATGAGGAGGATCACCGCCGTGACGATCGGCACGACGAACACGCCCACGATGCCGCCGCCGAGCGCATCCATGCCGAACGCGAAGATATTCGCGATCCCGCCGCGCAGGGCGAAGATGTCCTCCGCCCACTCCTCGTCGATCTCGAACAGCGAGTCGGCGCGGAGCGCGAGGATCAGGCCGAGCAGCGCCGCGATGACCACGGAGGCGATGCCGACCGCGAGCGGGGCGAAGCGGCCCACGTACTCGGTGCGCGCCTCGCGAGCGCGGGGGTTCAGTTCGTCGGCGCGCGCCGCCGCCCGCCCCTCGGTGACCGCCGCGCCCTGGGCGCGCCAGCCGGGCCGCCGGTGGGGGTTCGGGGCGTCACCCGGGTCGGGCGAATCGGTCGGGTGCTCCGCGGTGCGGTCCGGTGCGCTCATCCTCCAACGCTAGTCGGCGACCCGGGTACGACCTGAGAACGGATGCCGCGTGCCACGTCGCCGGGCCGAGGGGCCCGCGGCATCCGTCGCCGTGGCCGTCGGTCAGAGCTCGCGCACGTAGAACAGCATGCGGTAGTCGGTGCCCGGCTCGATGTTCGCGAAGCCGTGCCGCTCGTAGAACCGGCGGGTGTCGACATCGACCTCGTCGACGTTGATGTGCATCTCGATCGCGCCGCGGCCGCGCACGTCGGCGAGCGCGCGGGTGAGCAGCCGGGTGCCGATGCCGCGGTCGCGCAGCTGGGGCCGCACGTAGAGCTCCTCGAGCTGGGCGAGCGGTCCGTCGCCGTACGGCGTGGGACGCAGCGTCAGGTACGCGAACCCGACCGGCTCCGGGTCCTCGGCGAGGAGGACCATCACGTCGTCGCGCTCGAGGAGCGTCGCGAAGCGCGCCGCGAACGCCTCGGCCGACGGCGTCGGCGATTCGAACTCGGTGTTGAAGTCGAACAGCAGGCCGCCGACGACCGCCGCGTCCGCCGCCGTCGCCGCCCGGACCTCGCATCGTGCCGATGAACCCACTGCGCCGCCCCGCTCCCCTCGGCAGCGAGCGTAGCGCGCTCCCGCGTCAGTCGGACAGGGCGGGGACCGTCGACGGCCGCACGAGCAGCCACACCGACGCGACCGCGATCACCGCGGCGCCGGCCATCACGACGGCCATCGGCACGGCGGTGCCCACGCCCATCAGGCCCGCGAGCGGCGAGAGCGCGCCGGCGAGGCCGAAGTTCAGCGCACCCAGCAGCGACGCGGCCGTGCCGGCCTCGGCGCCGTGGTTGGCGAGGGCGAGCACCTGCACGGCGGGGAAGGTGAACCCGCACGCGGCGATGTAGATCCAGAGCGGGACGGCCGTGCCCCAGAAGCCCGCGCCGGAGCTGTCGAGCACGATGATCGCGGCCGCCATCGCCAGGTGGATGACCGTCGTGCCGGCGATGATGTACTGCGGCGGGATCGGCCCGCGGATGAGCCGCGACGACACCTGCACGCCGATGACGACGCCGATCGAGTTCACGGCGAAGAGGATGCCGTACTCCTGCGGTGAGAAGTCGTACACCTGCTGGAACAGGAACGACGAGGTCGAGAGGTACGCGAACAGGCCGGTGAACGTCATGCCACCGACGAGCGCCGCACCCAGGTAGACCCGGTCGCGGAACAGCGCGCGGTACCGCTCGCGCATCGACGAGTGCCCGGCGACGTGCCGACGCGACTCGGGCAGCGTCTCGACGATGAGGAACATCACGGCGAGCACGACGACGAGGCCGTAGGCGCCGAGCACCCAGAACAGGCCGCGCCAGTCCATGACCTGCATGAGCTGCGAGCCGACGACCGGTGCGACGACGGGCGCGAGGCCGACCACGAGCGCGAGCCGCGACAGCATGCGCACGAGCGGCTTGCCGCCGAAGAGGTCGCGCACCATGGCCATCGCGACCACGCCGCCCGCTGCGGCGCCGAAGCCCTGCAGCAGGCGGAACGCGGTGAGCCAGGCGATGTCCGGCGCGAGGGCGGCGGCGACGGATGCCGCGATGTGCACGATCGTCGAGAGGATGAGCGGCAGGCGGCGACCGACCTTGTCGCTCCACGGGCCGACGACGAGCTGGCCGAGGCCGAAGCCGATCATCGTGCCGGTGAGGGTCACCTGGATGGCGGCGGCGTTGACGCCGAGCTCGGCCTCGAGCGCGGGGAACGCGGGCAGGTACAGGTCGATGGTGAACGGCCCGAGCGCGGTGAGCGCGCCGAGCACGATCACGTAGACGAGCCGCTGGCGGCGGCTCAGGAGGTCGCCGGGGTGGCGGCCGGGGCTCGCGGCATGGTCGTCGGGGCGGACGATGGGGATGGAAGCGGTGGACATAGGCGGTTCCCGTGCGTGCTGGATGGCGGTCGTGCGGTGCGGTCGGGTGGGCTGCGCGGCGCGCGCCGTCGGGCGCCAGCGAACGGAAACGGCGCCCGCGGGCGCCGTTCTCGGGAATCGCGGCCGGCTCGAAGCCCGGCTCGAATCGATTCGACTCGGAACAGTCTAACCGCGCCCCCGGGGTTTCGCGCAAGCGGGAACTTTTCCGCCCGCCGCTCGTAACGGGTCCTAGTCGACCGTCGCCGGGTGGGCGGCGGCGAGCGGGTCGGCGAGGAGCGACGCGAACGCCGCCTCCGCCGCGCCGATCATGAGCCGGTCCTCGCCGAGGGCCGCGACGACGAGGTCGACGTCCTCGGCGGCGGCCGGCATCGCCTGGGCCGCGACCGCGGCACGGAGCGCCTCCGGTTCCTGGTCGGCGAGCGTTGCGAGGAACCCGCCGAGGATGACCAGCGACGGGTTCAGCACGTTGACCGCGTTCGCGAGCGCCGTGGCGAGGATGCGACGCTGCCGGTCGAGCTCGTCGGTGATGGCCGCCCCGCGCTCGCCGTCGGCCGCGAGCGCGTCGCGGATCGCCGCGGCGAGCGTCGGCTCGTCGGCACTGCGCAGCCCGACGGCTTCGAGCAGGCGCGTCCGGCTCACCTCGTCCTCGAGCACGCCGCCCTCGGCACGACGGTCGACGGATGCCGCGATGCCGGGCCGGTTCTGCCCGAACTCCCCCGCGTACCCGCTCGTGCCACCCACGGGCCGGCCGTGCACGATGAGCCCGCCGCCGATGCCGCTCGCGCCGCCGTTGAGGTACACGAGGTCGTCGACGCCGCGCCCGGCGCCGAACAGGTGCTCGGCGATCGCGCCGAGGCTCGCGTCGTTGCCGACCGCGGCCGGCAGTCCCGTGGCCTCCTCGACGAAGGCGCGCACCGGCGCGTCCCGCCATTCGAGGTGCGGCGCGAACCGGACGAGCCCGTCGGCGGCGCGCACGAGACCGGGCACGGCGAGGCCCACGCCGGCGAACCGCGCGTCGGGCAGCTCGCGGCTGCGCCATCCGTCGATCGCGTCGGCCGTGAGGCGCGCCACCTCCTCGGGCGAGACGAGCCCGTCGACGTCGATGCGGCGGCGGGCGGCGATGCGGCCGCCGAGGCCCACGGCCGCGAGCGTGACCGCGTCGACCTCGGGATTCACGGCGACGGCGACGAGCGCCGGGTGCGGGGCGACGACGGGCGACGGCCGACCCACCCGGTTCGTGGGGTCGGGTGCGCGCTCCTCGACGAGGCCGAAGTCGACGAGCTCGCCGGCGAGGGCGGCGATCGTCGACCGGTTGAGTCCGGTCAGCGCGGTGAGGCGCGCGCGGGAGAGCGGCCCCTCGAGGTGCACGAGGCCGAGCACGCGCGCGAGATTGCGGCGATGCACGCCGTCGAAACTTCCGTTCCGGTCTGACACGGCATCCACTCTAGGGACGCGACCGTCGCTGGGGCAGAGGACGCGCGATATTTGTTGCGCTTGACCCCAAATGGTCGCCAGCGTATATTCGAGACGTCCAGATCACTTTCGACGTTGTGGTCGAAACTTTCGAGAGGTTCAATGATGAACAGACGCAGCACCATGAGGCTCGTCACGCTCACCGCCGCGACGGGTCTCGCACTCGCCTCGCTCACCGCCTGCAGCAGCGGTGACGGCGGCGGCGGCGAGGGCGGCGGTGACGGCGAGGTCACCATCACCTGGTGGCACAATGGCACCACCGGCCCGCTCCCCCAGGTGTGGGAGGAGGTCGCGCAGGAGTTCGAGGCCGACCACCCGGGCGTCAACGTCGAGCAGACGGGCTACCAGAACGAGGAGCTGCAGCGCACGCTCATCCCGAACGCGCTGGCCGCCGGCGACCCGCCGGACCTCTTCCAGGTCTGGCCGGGCGGCGAGCTGCGCGACCAGGTCGAGAACGGCTACCTGATGCCGCTCGACGACGAGATCCCGGACACCATCGAGAGCGTCGGCGCCGCCGTGAACCCCTGGCAGGTCGACGGCGAGACCTACGCCATCCCGTTCACCTTCGGCATCGAGGGCTTCTGGTACAACACCGACCTGTTCGAGCAGGCGGGCATCGACGCGCCGCCGGAGACGTTCGACGAGCTCCTCGACGTCGTCGAGCAGCTGAAGGACGCCGGCATCACCCCCATCGCGGTGGGCGCCGGCGACAAGTGGCCGGCCGCGCACTGGTGGTACCAGTTCGCGCTCAAGTCCTGCTCGCCCGAGGCGCTCGAGGCCGCCGAGGCCGAGAGCGACTTCAGCGACGACTGCTGGGTCGAGGCCGGTGAGCAGCTCGAGGAGTTCCTCGCCATCGAGCCGTTCCAGGAGGGCTTCCTCGGCACCCCCGCCCAGCAGGGCGCGGGCAGCTCCGCGGGCCTCATCGCCAACGGCCAGGCCGCGATGGAGCTCATGGGCCACTGGAACGCCGGCGTCATCGGCGGCCTCACCGCCGACCAGCAGGTGCCCGAGTTCCTCGGCTGGTTCCCGTTCCCGGGCATCGAGGGCGCCGCGGGCGACCCGACCGCCGCACTCGGCGGCGGTGACGGCTACGGCTGCTCGTCGGAGGCCCCGCCGGAGTGCGCCGAGCTGCTCGAGTACATCATGAGCGAAGAGGTCCAGGCGAAGTTCGCCGCGAGCGGCTCCGGCATCCCGACCGTGCCGGCCGCGACCGAGTCGCTCGAGGACGAGAACCTCAAGGCCGTCGCCGACGGCCTCGCGGAGGCCTCCTTCGTCCAGCTCTGGTTCGACACCGCCTTCGGCACGACCGTCGGCAACGCCATGAACGAGGGCATCACGAACCTCTTCGGCGGCTCCGGCTCGCCCGAGGACATCGTGACCAAGATGCAGGACGCCGCGGCGACGCAGTAGCACCATGACCACCGTCCTGAACCCGGCCGGGCCCGCGACTTCCGCGGGCCCGGCCCCCGCCCCGGGCCGTTCGCACCGGCGCTCCGGATCCGTGCGCCAGCGCATCGAGATCGCCGTGCTGATGACCCCGGCACTCGTCCTCTTCCTCGGCTTCGTGATCCTGCCGGTCGTCCTTGCCGCGGTCTACAGCCTCTACAACCTGCCTCCGGCGTTCCGCTGGGAGCACCTGGCCGACCCCGAGCGCTTCGTCGGCCTCGCCAACTACGAGCGCGCCTTCGGCACCCCCGAGTTCGTCCGCGCCATCGGCAACAACTTCTTCATCCTGATCGCGTCGCTGCTCGTGCAGGGCCCGCTCGCGATCGGCATCGCACTGCTGCTGAACCGCCCCATGCGGGGCCGGTCGGTGCTGCGACTCCTGATCTTCGTCCCGTACGTGCTCGCCGAGGTCATCGCGGGCCTGTCGTGGAAGCTGCTGCTGCAGCCGCAGGGCGGCGTGAACGCCGCGCTCGAGGCGATCGGCCTCGGCGAGTGGCGGCAGAACTGGCTCGCCGACCCCGACATCGCGCTGTGGACGCTCTTCTTCATCCTGACCTGGAAGTACCTCGGCTTCGCGATCATCCTGATGCTCGCCGGCCTGCAGGGCGTGCCCGAGGAACTCGCCGAGGCCGCCGCGATCGACGGCGCCAGCTGGTGGCAGATCCAGCGGCACATCACCATCCCGCTGCTCGGCCCGACCATCCGCATCTGGGCGTTCCTGTCGATGATCGGCGCGCTGCAGCTATTCGACATGGTGTGGGTCACGGTCGCACCGACCGTGCGCAGCATGTCCACCGAGACCATGGCGACCTACATGGTGCAGCAGGGTCAGTTCGCCGGCCAGCCGGGCTACGGCAGCGCCATCGCCGTCATCCTCTTCTTCATCTCGCTGATCGTGGCGCTCGTGTACCAGCGCTTCGCCCTCCGCCGCGACCTCGCCGGCGCCATCACCCGAGGAGTGCGCTGACATGACCGCCACCACCGCCATCACCACGGGCCGGCCGCCCGGCGACCTGCCCGAGCGCCGCCCCGCCGGGCGACGGTTCGACCTCGGACAGCCCTTCGTCTACCTCGTCGCCCTCGTGGTGGCCGCGGTCGCGATCGGCCCCGTCGTCTACGTCTTCCTCGGCGGATTCCGCACGACCGCCGACCTGAACGCCGACCCCGCGGGCCTGCCCGACCCGTGGACCCTGCAGAACTGGGCGACCGTCCTCGGGGCGCCGCGCTTCTGGGGCAACGTGTTCGCGAGCATCGTGCTCGCCGGCGGCACGACGCTCGGCGTCGTGATCGCGGGCATCATGGCCGCGTTCGTGATCGCCCGATACGATTTCCGCGGCCGTCAGGGCCTCTACACGCTGTTCACCGCGGGGCTCATGTTCCCGCTGACCGTCGCCGCGCTGCCGCTCACGCTGCTGCTGCGGACGCTCGGCCTGCACGGCACGTACCTGGGCGTGATCATCCCGTCGATCGCCTTCGCGCTGCCGACCACGATCATCATCCTCGTGCCGTTCCTGCGGGCGATCCCCGACGAGCTCGAGGAGGCCGCGCAGATCGACGGCGCGTCGCGCCTCGGCTTCTTCTGGCGCATCCTGCTGCCGCTGTCGATGCCGGGCCTCGTGACCGTGGGCGTGCTCGCGTTCGTGGGCAGCTGGAACGGCTACCTTCTCCCGCTGCTCGTGATCAGCACCGGCACGCTGCCCCAGGACCTGTGGCCGCTGCCGCTCGGGGTGACCCAGTTCTCGACGCAGTACTCGCAGGACACGGCCGCCGTGCTCGCCTACACGTCGCTGGCCATGATCCCGGCGCTCGTGTTCTTCCTCGCCGCCGAGCGACGCATCGTCGGCGGCCTCCAGGGGGCGGTGAAGGGATGACGCAGCACGACGTGACCGCGACGACCGCGACGACGGATGCCGCGTGGCGCGACGCCGCCCGCCCGGTCGACGAGCGGGTGCAGGCCCTCATCGCCGAGATGACCCTCGACGAGAAGCTCGCCCAGCTCTACGGCGTGTGGGTGGGCGCCTCCGACGACGGCCACGCCGACGTCGCCCCGCACCAGCACGACCTGAACGACGACGTCGACCTCGACGCGCTGCTGCCGTCGGGGCTCGGCCAGATCACCCGTCCGTTCGGCACGGCCCCGGTCGACGCCGCGGTGGGCGCGCTCTCGCTCGTGCGCATGCAGGAGCGGATCGTGGCGGCCAACCGCTTCGGCATCCCTGCGATCGCGCACGACGAGTGCCTCGCCGGGTTCGCCGCGTGGGGCGCGACCGCCTACCCGGTGCCGCTGTCGTGGGGTGCGACGTTCGACCCGGCCCTCGTCGAGCGGATGGCGGGGCGCATCGGCGCCGACATGCGCTCGGTGGGCGTGCACCAGGGCCTCGCGCCCGTGCTCGACGTCGTGCGCGACGCGCGTTGGGGCCGTGTCGAGGAGACCATCGGAGAGGACCCGTACCTCGTCGCGACGGTGGGCACCGCGTACGTTCGCGGGCTCGAGTCATCCGGCATCGTGTCGACCCTCAAGCACTTCGTCGGGTACTCGGCGTCGAAGGCCGGACGCAACCTCGCACCCGTGTCGGTCGGCGCGCGCGAGCTCGCCGACGTGCTGCTGCCGCCGTTCGAGATGGCCGTGCGCGAGGGCGGCGCCCGCAGCGTCATGAACTCGTACTCCGACCTCGACGGCGTGCCGTCCGCCGGCGACCGCTGGCTGCTCACCGAGTTGCTGCGCGAGACGTGGGGCTTCGACGGCACCGTCGTCGCGGACTACTTCGCGGTCGCGTTCCTGAAGCTCCTGCACGGCGTGGCCGACACGTGGGCGGATGCCGCGGCCGGCGCGCTCGAGGCCGGCATCGACGTCGAGCTGCCCACCGTCAAGGCCTTCGGCGAACCGCTGCGGGCCGCGGTCTCAGCTGGCGCGGTGCCGATGTCGCTCGTCGACACGGCGCTCGAGCGCGTGCTGCGGCAGAAGGTCGAGCTCGGCCTGCTCGACGCGGACTGGTCGCCGGTCCCCTCCGCGCTCCAGGGCGTGGGGGCGACGGATGCCGCGGCGGTCCGCGGCACGATCGACCTCGACCCGCCCGGCAACCGCGAGGTCGCGCGCGAGCTCGCCGAGCGCGCGGTGGTGCTCGTGCGCAACGACGGCACGCTGCCGCTCGGCGGCGGCGGCGACGACGCGGGCGGTCCGGCCGCGCCATCCGTCATCGCCGTGATCGGCCCCAACGCCGACGACCCGTACGCCATGCTCGGCTGCTACTCGTTCCCCACCCACGTGGTCACGCAGCACCCGGGCGTGGAGATGGGCATCCGCATCCCGACGCTGCTCGACGCGATCCGCGCCGAGTTCCCGGGCAGCGACATCCGTCACGCCCTCGGCACGACCGTCGACGGTGGCGAGACCGACGGCCTCGCGGATGCCGCGGCGCTGGCCGCCTCGGCCGACGTCGTCGTGCTCGCGCTCGGCGACCGGGCCGGCCTCTTCGGCCGCGGCACGAGCGGCGAGGGCTGCGACGCCGAGTCGCTCGCCCTGCCGGGTGCGCAGCAACAGCTCGTCGACGCCGTGCTCGACACGGGCACGCCCACGGTGCTCGCGCTGCTCGCCGGACGGCCCTACGCCCTCGGGCGCGCGGTCGCGGAGTCGGCCGGGATCGTCCAGGCGTTCTTCACCGGCGAGGAGGGCGCGGGCGCGATCGCGGGCGTGCTGAGCGGCCGGGTCAACCCGTCGGGCCGGCTGCCGGTGTCGATCCCCTCGTCGCCGGGCTCCCAGCCCACGACCTACCTGGCGCCGCCGCTCGCACGCGCGAGCGACGTGTCGAACCTCGACCCGACTCCGGCGTACCCGTTCGGTCACGGGCTCGGCTACGCGAGCTTCGACTGGCCGGCGTTCGAGGCCGAGGAGGACGCGATCGCGACCGACGGCGCCGCGAGCGTGCGCGTGCGCGTGCGCAACACGGGCACGCGGTCCGGGACGGAGGTCGTGCAGCTGTACCTGCACGACCCGGTCGCCTCGGTCGTGCGGCCCGTGCAGCGGCTGATCGGCTTCGCGCGCGTCGACCTCGACCCCGGTGCGGCCGCCGACGTGTGGTTCACCGTGCCCGCCGACCTCGCGTCGTTCACGTCGCGCACAGGCGAGCGCATCGTCGAGCCCGGCGAGCTCGTCCTGGGCGTGGGACGCTCGAGCGGCGACCTCGTGCACGCGCACACCGTGCGGCTCGAGGGTCCGGTCCGCGTCGTCGACCACACCCGGCACCTGCACCCGCTCGTCGACGTCGACCTCTCGCCCGCCGAGGAGGCCACCACCGCGTGACCGCCGCGTCCGGCTGAGCGGCCCCGACGGCCGACGGATGGCGCCGCCCGCGTCATCCGTCGGCCGGCCGTGCCCGCGCGCCCCCGAACCCCGCACCCCCCGCACCACGTCACCGCACCACCGACCGCGCAAAGGAGCGCAGCACATGCACCGACGAAGGACACTGGGAACCCTCGCACTCGCCACGGCCACCGCCGTGCTGGCGACGCTCGGCCTCGCCACCTCGGCGAGCGCCGAACCCGTCACCGTGAGCGCCGCCGACTTCGAGGACGGCACCGCCGGCCCGTGGGGTCCGCGCGGCGGCGTGACGCTCGCCGTCACCGACGCAGAGGCGCACGGCGGCACGAAGAGCCTCGCCGTCACCGGGCGCACGGCCGACTGGCAGGGCGTGTCGGCGACCGCCGCCGCCGTGGGCCTGCAGGCCGGCGCGACGTACGAGTTCTCGGCGTGGGTCAAGCTGCCCGCGGGCGGGACCGGCGCGAGCGGCATCCACTTCACCGCCGAGCAGACACCCGCGGGCGGCGGCTCGAACACGTACACCTGGATCGGCGGGGCCGTCGAGGCGACCGCCGACGGCTGGGTCGAGATCGGCGGCAGCTACGCCTTCCCCGCCGGGCTCGCGAGCGCGAACCTCTACATCGAGGCGGCGCCGATCGGCGACCGGCATCCGTCGTTCCTCGTCGACGACCTCCGGATCACCACCGAGGACGGCGGCACGGTGCCGCCGTCGGTCGGCGAGATGGTGATCGACAGCGACTTCGAGGACGGCCTGGACGGGTGGACGCTGCGCGGCGGCAGCGGGACGACCACGGCGACGGTCGAGCTGTCGACCGCGCACGCGCACGGCGGCGCGCAGTCCGCGGTCGTGACCGGGCGGCAGACGCAGGGCGACGGCATCGGCCACGACGTGACCGGGCTGCTCGACCCCGCGGTGACCTACGAGCTGACCGCGTGGGTGCGGTTCGGCGAGGGTCAGCCCGTCGACGACGTGTGGCTGAGCCGCGCGAACACGACCGGCGGCACGACGGCCTTCGCGACGCTCGCGCAGTTCGACGGCGTCACGAACAGCGGCTGGACCGAGGTGACCGCGACCTTCCAGGGGTCGGCGGCCGACGCGTCGCTGCTCTACTTCGAGACGCGCTGGGACAACGGCGCGACGGGCAACGTCAGCGACCTCCACGTCGACGACGTCGTGCTCCGCGTGCCCGAGCCGCCCGTCATCGAGGACCTCACGGGCATCGGCGAGACCGTCGACTTCCCGGTGGGCGTCGCGATCGACAGCCGGGAGACGTCGGGGGCGGCATCCGAGCTGCTGCTGCGGCACTTCGACCAGGTCACGGCCGAGAACTTCATGAAGCCCGAGGCCTGGTACGACGCGAACGGCGACTTCGTCACCGCGAACGCCGAGGCCGACGCGCTCATGGACTTCGCGCAGGAGCACGACCTCGGCGTGTACGGCCACGTGCTCGTGTGGCACGGCCAGACGCCGGCGCGGTTCTTCCAGGATGACGCGGGCGCACCGCTCGCGGCCGACGAGGCCGGCAGGGCGGTGCTGCGCGACCGGCTTCGGACGCACATCTTCGATGTCGCCGAGTATCTCGCCGGGAAGTACGGGCCGTTCGGTTCGGAGACCAATCCGCTGCGGGCGTTCGACGTCGTGAACGAGGTCGTCTCCGACGGCAGCGAGTTCGCCGACGGCCTGCGCCGCAGCGAGTGGTACCGCATCCTCGGCGAGGAGTTCATCGACCTCTCGTTCGCCTACGCCGACGAGGCCTTCAACGAGGTGCACGCGGCGGACGGCGCCGACCGGCCGATCGCCCTGTTCATCAACGACTACAACACCGAGCAGGGCGGCAAGCAGGAGCGCTACCGCGCACTCGTCGAGCGGCTGCTCGAGCGCGGTGCGCCGGTCGACGGCGTCGGGCACCAGTTCCACGTGAGCCTCGCGATGCCGGTCTCGGCACTCGAGCAGGCCATCGTCGCCTTCGAGGACCTGCCCGTCACGCAGGCGGTCACCGAGCTCGACGTCACCACCGGCACGCCGGTCACGCAGGCGAAGCTCGTCGACCAGGGCTACTACTACCGCGACGCGTTCCGGGTGTTCCGGGAGCACGCCGACTCGCTGTACTCGGTCACGGTGTGGGGCCTCACCGACGGACGCAGTTGGCGCGCCGGCTCCGGGGCTCCGCTGCTGTTCGACGACCAGTACCGGGCGAAGCCGGCGTACTTCGGCGCGGTCGACGGCGAACTGCCGGCACGCCAGCGCACGGCGAACGTGTTCGCCGGCGACGTCGCGCTCGACGACGCGGCCACCGCCTCCCCCGAGTGGGAGCGCCTGCCGCTGCACGCCGTGGAGGACGTCGCGTCGTTCCAGCTCCGCTGGGCAGCCGACCACCTGACCGTCTTCGCGAGCGTCGACGACGCCACGGCGGACGCCGGCGACGGCGTCGAGCTCCAGGTGGGCGACACCGTGTCGACCGTGGGCCGCGACGGGTCGGGCGACGTCGAGGCGGTCGTCGAGGAGCGCGACGGCGGGTACGACCTCGTCGCGCACCTGCCCCTGTCGGGCGCCGGCGAGGGCGACTCGATCGCCTTCGACCTCAGGGTCGCGGGCGCCTCGGGCGAGACGACCGGATGGAACACGCCGGGCGTGCTCGGCACGCTGACCCTCGTCGAGCCGCTCTCGTACGTCGAGGTCGGCGAGGCCGGCGAGGCGCCCGCGGTGGACGGCGTGGTCGACGCGGCATGGGCCGACGCGACCACCGTCCGCACCGAGAAGGCGGTCGTCGGCGAGACGGGTGCCACGGCCGACGTGCGCACCCTGTGGTCGGGCGACACGCTCTACGTGCTCGCCGAGGTCGCCGACCCGGTCGTCGACGTGAGCGGCTCCGACCCCTGGATCCAGGACTCGGTCGAGGTCTACGTCGACCCGGGCAACGCGAAGAACGGCTCGTACCGCTACGACGACACGCAGATCCGCGTGAGCGCGGCGAACGCGGTGTCGTTCGGCACGGGCGACGAGGCCTTCCAGCGGGCGCGCGTGGAGAGCGCGACGGCGCTCGTCGACGGCGGCTACGTCGTCGAGCTGTCCGTCGACCTCGGCGACGCCGCGGGCGAGGGCACGTTCCACGGCCTGGACTTCCAGGTCAACGACGCGGCCGCCGGCCAGCGCACGTCGATCCGCAACTGGGCGGACCCGACGGGCGCCGGCTACCAGTCCACCGCCCGCTGGGGCGTCGGAGGCTTCACGGGACCGGCTGCGCCGACGACCGTGGAGAACGTGGTGGCGCCGTCGGTCGAGGGTCCCGCCCTCGCCGGTCGGGTCGTCGTCGCGAACCCCGGGGAGTGGAGCCCCGGGGACGTCGCGCTCGCCTACCGCTGGCAGCGCGACGGCGTCGACATCCCGGGCGCGACGAGCGCGTCGTACCGGGTGACCGGACGCGACCGGGGTTCCGAGCTGACGGTGGTCGTCACGGCGACGTCCGGTGGGCTCGAGCCCGGCGTCGCCTCGGCGACGGTCGCCGTCCCGGCGGCCGCGGGGCGTCCCACGCCCTGACGCCGAGCACACGAACCGCGAGGCGGTCGACCGGGTGGAGCGGTCGACCGCCTCGTCGGGCGCGACCGCCACCGAGCGGTGCGCCGGCGACGGAACGGGTGGCGGACCGGTGGCGGATGTCGGTGCGGGAGTGCAGACTCGCGGGTGAGCCGAGAGGATGCCTCATGCCCGACGTGATCCCGGTCGACCCGAGTCCGCTGCCCCGCAGTCCCGCCTTCGCGCAGGGCATGATCGCGCCGGCGGGCCCGCTGCTCTTCGTCGGCGGCCAGAACGGCACGGATGCCACGGGCGCGCTGCTCCGCGGGCTCCGCGCGCAGACGGAGCAGGCGCTCCGCAACGTGCTCGCGGTCCTGGCCGAGGCCGGCAGCGGCCCCGAGCACGTGGTGAAGCTGAACATCCACCTCGCGCCCGGCATCGACCCGTCCGACGCGTTCGCGGCGAGCGCCGCCGTGTGGGGATCCCACCGCACGGCCGTGACGGTGCTCGTCGTCGCCCCCGCGAAGTCCGGCGCCCTCGTCGAGATCGATGCGGTCGCGGCGGTCCCGGGAACAGGGGGCGCGCCCGACCGACCCGAGGGAGAGGAGCAGTCACGATGACGAAGTACCTGATCTCGTTCCCGAGTTCGGCCATGGAGGTCTCGCCGGACGAGCTGCCCGCCGTCTCCGACGCCTCGCACGCCGTCGTGCAGGAGGCCAAGGACGCCGGCGTGTGGGTGTTCGGGGGCGGCATCGACGAGCGCGTGCCGCCGGTCATGGTCGCCGCCGACGGCACCGTCACCCCGGGCACGTACCCGCAGACGTCGCGCCTCGACGGCGGCTACGCCGTGCTCGACCTGCCCTCGGCGGAAGCCGCTCACGCGTGGGCGGCGAAGCTCGCCGCCGCGTGCCGATGCGCGCAGGAGGTCCGCGCGTTCGGGTACGACCCCGACAGCTGACCTCCGGGGCGACCTACCAGATGGTGCCGCCGCCGACCGAGATGCCGCCCCAGGTCAACGCGATGAAGATCGCGGCGAAGACGACGGGGGCGATGCCCTTGCCGTCGCGCGCGAGCCCCTTGAGCAGGGCGATCACGGCGAGGATCGCGGCGACGATCGAGAGGCCGCCGCCGAGGATCAGCCCGATGAACAGCGGGATGGGCATGAGCACGAGGCCGGCGAGCGCGACCCAGAACGCGGCCCAGGCAGTCGGATTGGAGCGGCGTTCGACGGAGGAGGTCATGCCTCATTATCCCGTGTCCGCCGCGCGGCGCAGCGCTCAGCCGGCCGGTGGGGCCGTGCTCTCGCGCACCACGAGGCTCGTGGCGAGGTCCATGCGCGGGGTCGGCGCACCGGCGTCGAGCGGCGACTCCGCCAGGCGGATGGCGAGGCGTGCCGCCTCCTCCCCCATGCGGCGCAGGGGCTGGTGCACGGTCGTGAGCTTGGGCGTGAGCCACGCCGCGATCGGGATGTCGTCGTAGCCGACCACGGACAGGTCCTCGGGCACGCGGATGCCGCGCTCACGCGCCGCCTCGAGCACGCCGAGCGCCTGCATGTCGCTGCCGGCGAAGATCGCCGTGGGCCGCTCGGGCGCGTCGAGCAGGGCGCGAGCGCGGTCGCGTCCGCCGGAGACGTGGAAGTCGCCGAACCGGATCCACGACTCGTCGATCGGCAGGCCGGCCGAGTTCATCGCGGAACGGTATCCGTCGATGCGCGCGAGCGAGCACATCATGTCCTCGGGGCCGGTGATCGCGGCGATGCGGCGGTGGCCGAGCTCGATGAGGTGCCGGGTCGCGGCGAGGCCGCCCGACCAGTTCGCCGAGCCCACCGACGGGGCGTCGGCGGACGGGTCGCCCGCCGGGTCGACGATCACGAACGGGATGGCCCGCGCGTGGAGCTGCTCGCGGTGCTCCGGCGCGAGGTCGCTGAACACGAGCACCACGCCGACGGGCCGGCGGCGCATGACGCCCTCGACCCAGTCGGGGTCGGGCGAGTGGCGGCTGCCGCTCACGGTGAGCACGACCGACAGTCCGTGCTCCTTGGCGACCGACTCGACGCCGTCGATGAGCTCCATCGACCAGATGCGGTCGAGCTCGTGGAAGACCAGCTCGATGAGCTCCGCGCGCGCCTCGGACCGCGCGGCCCCGCGACGGCGGTACCCCCGCTCGGCCATGACCTGCTCGACGCGGGCGCGGGTGGCGGCGGCGACATCCGCTCGCCCGTTCAGGACCTTCGAGATCGTGGAGAGGGAGACTCCGGCCTCGTCGGCGATCTCGGCGAGCGTGACGCGCTCCGTCGCGGCATCCGTTGACATGTTTCGAAGTCTAGCCACGAAAATTGCGAACGGATGTCCCGCCGCGCCTTGCACCGCGACCGGAGCATCAGTTATGTTGGGCGTGCCAACAAATCGACGACGATGCCCGAAAGGCCCGCACATGGCAGTGACGCCCACCCGCGACGACCAGTTCTCCTTCGGCCTGTGGACCGTGGGCTACAACGGCACCGACCCCTTCGGCGGTCCGACCCGCAACGCGCTCGACGTGGTGCACGTGGTCGAGAAGCTCTCCGAGCTCGGCGCCTACGGACTGACGTTCCACGACGACGACCTGTTCGCCTTCGGCTCCTCGGACGCCGAGCGCCAGACGCAGATCGACCGTCTCAAGCAGGTGCTCGCCGACACGGGCGTCATCGTCCCCATGGTGACCACGAACCTCTTCTCGGCGCCCGTCTTCAAGGACGGCGGCTTCACCTCCAACGACCGCCAGGTCCGCCGCTTCGCGCTCCGCAAGGTGCTGCGCAACATCGACCTCGCCGCCGAGCTCGGCGCGAAGACCTTCGTCATGTGGGGCGGCCGCGAGGGCGCCGAGTACGACGCCGCCAAGGACATCCGCTCGGCGCTCGAGCGCTACCGCGAGGCCGTCAACCTGCTCGGCGACTACGTCACCGACAAGGGCTACGACCTGCGCTTCGCGATCGAGCCGAAGCCGAACGAGCCCCGCGGCGACATCCTGCTGCCGACCGTCGGGCACGCGCTCGCGTTCATCGACTCGCTCGAGCGCCCCGAGCTCGTCGGCCTCAACCCCGAGGTCGGCCACGAGCAGATGGCGGGCCTCAACTTCGCCGCCGGCATCGCCCAGGCGCTGTACCACGGCAAGCTCTTCCACATCGACCTCAACGGCCAGCGCGGCATCAAGTACGACCAGGACCTCGTGTTCGGCCACGGCGACCTGCACAACGCGTTCGCGCTCGTCGACCTGCTCGAGTTCGGCGGGCCCAACGGCGGCCCGGCCTACGAGGGCCCGCGCCACTTCGACTACAAGCCGAGCCGCACCGAGGACGAGAACGGCGTCTGGGAGTCGGCCGCCGCGAACATGCGCACCTATCTGCTGCTCAAGGAGCGGGCCGCGGCGTTCCGCGCCGACCCCGAGGTCCAGGAGGCGCTCGAGGCCGCGAAGGTGCTCGAGCTCGCGCAGCCCACCCTCGGCGACGGCGAGTCGTACGACGACCTGCTCGCCGACCGCTCGGCGTTCGAGGACTTCGACGCGTCGGCGTACCTCGGCGGCAAGGGCTTCAACTTCGTGCGCCTGCAGCAGCTCGCGACCGAGCACCTGCTCGGCGCGCGCGGCTGACGCGTCGCGCTCGCCGCTCGATCGCTCACCCCACCCATCCGGTGGTCGAGTAGCGACGACGGAGCGTACCGAGACCTCTCACCCGGTCTCGATACGCGCTTCGCGCTACTCGACCGCGGAAACGTCCGAAGGAGGACACCGTGGCCCTCGTCGCCGGCGTCGACTCGTCGACGCAGTCGTGCAAGGTCGTGATCCGTGATGCCGCGACCGGGGCGCTCGTGCGCTCCGGCCGGGCACCGCATCCGGACGGCACCGAGGTCGACCCCGCCGCGTGGTGGGGCGCGCTGCTCAGCGCGTTCGCCGACGCCGGCGGGTTCGACGGCGTCGAGGCCGTCTCGATCGGCGGACAGCAGCACGGCATGGTCGCGCTCGACGCCGAGGGACGCGTCATCCGCGACGCCCTGCTCTGGAACGACACCCGCTCGGCGCAGGCCGCGCGCGACCTGATCGACGAGGTCGGCGCCGACGAGTACGCGCGCCGCACCGGCGTCGTGCCGGTCGCGTCGTTCACCGCGACGAAGCTGCGGTGGCTCCGCGACGCCGAACCCGAGAACGCGGCCCGCGTCGCCGCGGTCGCACTCCCCCACGACTGGCTGACCTGGCGCCTACGCGGCTACGGTCCGGAGGGCGAGTCGCCGCTCGGTCCCGTGCTCGAGGAGCTCACGACCGACCGGTCCGACGCGAGCGGCACCGCCTACTGGGGCGCCGACGGATACGACCGCGAGCTGTTCGTCCGGGCGCTCGGCCACGACGCGGTCCTCCCGCGCGTGCTCGGCCCCGGCGAGGCCGCCGGTCGGTCGCCCGACGGCATCCTCGTCGGGCCCGGCGCGGGCGACAACGCGGCGGCCGCACTCGGGCTCGACGCGGCATCCGGCGACGTGGTCGTCTCGATCGGCACGAGCGGCACGGTCTTCGCCGTGACGGATGCCGCCGTCGCCGACGTCTCGGGAACGGTCGCCGGGTTCGCGGATGCCACTGGGCGGTTCCTGCCGCTCATCGCCACGCTCAACGCCGCCCGCGTGCTCGACGCCACCGCGACGCTGCTCGGCGTCGACCACGCGGAACTCGGTCGCCTCGCGCTCGAGGCCGAGCCCGGGGCATCCGGTGCCGTGCTCGTGCCGTACTTCGAGGG
Source organism: Agromyces sp. NDB4Y10 (assembly GCF_001620055.1). Classification (GTDB taxonomy): domain Bacteria; phylum Actinomycetota; class Actinomycetes; order Actinomycetales; family Microbacteriaceae; genus Agromyces; species Agromyces indicus. Next base: position 136,131 of record NZ_LQGY01000040.1, read on the forward strand.
CGAGCGCACGCCGAACCTGCCCCACGCCACCGCATCGTTCACCGGACTCACGCTCGCGAACACGACGCGCCCGTCGATCGCGCGCGCCGCCGTCGAGGGGCTCCTCTGCGGGCTCGCCGACGGGCTCGACGCCGTGCGCTCGCAGGGCGTCGAGGCGCGACGGGTGCTGCTCATCGGCGGCGCCGCGCAGAACCCGGCGGTGCGGCGCATCGCCGCGCAGGTGTTCGACGCGCCCGTCGTCGTCCCCGCGCCGGGCGAGTACGTCGCCGACGGCGCCGCCCGACAGGCCGCGTGGGTGCTCCGCGGCGAGCGGCCCGCGTGGCCCGTCGAGATCGCGGACGAACTCGCACCCGACACCCGGCCGACGATCCGATCGCAGTACGCGGTCGCCGCCGCGCGCGCCGCCGAGGAGGCCGCCGCATGACCACCACCGCCCGAGTCGCCGCTGCCGGCGCCGGCTCCGAGCATCGCCTCGGCACGACGACGCTCCAGGTGACGGATGCCGGGGGCGCCCCGCTCGCCGACACCGAGGTCGTCGTCGAGCAGACCCGCCACGCGTTCACGTTCGGCAACATCGGCTTCGACCTGGTCGGCCTCGCGAACGGCCGCGGCGAGGCCGGCGACGAGGAGCTCGGCGAGCGCTACGTCGAGGTGTTCAACGCGGCGACGCTGCCCTTCTACTGGCGCGACTTCGAGCCCGAGCCCGGCCGGCCGCGCACCGACGAACTGCGTCGAGCCGCCGAGTGGTTTCGCGACCGCGGCGTCGCGGTGAAGGGGCATCCGCTCGCCTGGCACACGCTCGCGCCGCAGTGGCTCCTCGACCGACCGCTCGACGAGGTCGAGGACACGCTCCGCGAACGCATCCGCCGCGACGCCGGCGGGTTCGCAGACCTCATCGACACGTGGGACGCGATCAACGAGGTCGTGATCATGCCCGTGTTCGAGGCCGAGGAGAACGCGATCACGCCCCTCGCGCGCGAGCGCGGACGCATCCACATGATCCGCCTCGCGTTCGAGGAGGCCCGCGCCGCGAACCCGAAGGCGACCCTGCTGCTCAACGACTTCGACCTGTCGAGCGCGTACGAGTGCCTCATCGAGGGCGTGCTCGAGGCCGGCATCCGCCTCGACGCGATCGGCCTGCAGACGCACATGCACCAGGGCTTCCGCGGCGAGGAGGCGCTCGTGAAGATCGCCGACCGCTTCGCCCGGTACGGCCTGCCGCTGCACTTCACCGAGACCTCGCTCGTCTCGGGCGACCTCATGCCCCGGCACATCGTCGACCTCAACGACTGGCAGGTCGACGAGTGGCCGTCGACGCCCGAGGGCGAGGCCCGCCAGGCCGACGAGCTCGAACGCCACTACCGTGCCCTCGTCGGCCACCCGGCCGTCGAGTCGATCACCTACTGGGGCATCACCGACCGGGGTGCGTGGCTCAACGCCCCCATCGGGCTGCTGCGGGCCGACGGCACGCCCAAGCCCTCGTTCGACGCGCTCCGCGACCTCGTGAAGGGCGAGTGGTGGATGCCGCCGACGACGACGCGAACGGATGCCGCGGGGCGGGTCGCCGTCCGCGGCTTCGCCGGCGACTACGCGGTGCGCCCGGCCCGGGCGACGGATGCCGCGGCCGCGACGTTCACGGTCGCGCGCGGCGCCGACGCCGAGGCATCCGTCTCGCTCTGACCGCGGACGCGAGCGCGCGTTCGCGCGACCAGTGCGCGGCCGTTGGGGCGCGCGCTCGTCGCGCCTCCGCGCACTCGCGGCGCTCCGCTCAGGTGAG